>QIAU01000136.1 GCA_003225055.1 Acidobacteriota bacterium | reverse complement strand
ATTCTTCACTGGAGGCGCAGGGACGCGGCGCGTTCTTGTGGAGAACGGCCAGTTGGTGACGAAGGGCGAGAATCTCTGCCTGCAGGGCGGCACAGGCTCGAAAACTGGAGGGCGACCAGAGCGAAAAGAGCGACAAAAACAGAGGTCATCGTGGAAGCAGCCATCATTCCACGAATGATCGTAACCTCTGCGTTTTCAGATCGGACGGAGTTTTCGGTAAGCACACCGGGTTTTGCGCGCCGCGTGCCCAGGAAGGCGAAATAGACTTCAGTAAATT
>QIAU01000291.1:2174-3195 GCA_003225055.1 Acidobacteriota bacterium | reverse complement strand
TGTTTGCGATCTATCTAATTTTCGATCCATCATAGCCGTACCACCGCCATGTGGAGGACGCCCCGATGGACTCTATGATCTCTTCGCGCAAAAACCTCCGGCAGAGGCCGCCGCCAAACCTCCATCGCGGCGAGCATGCTGACGCTCACGTCGTTGTATTTGTAATGGGTGCCGGGCTCCCACAGTTTGCGATTCGGCCAGTCGGCGGGTTTTGCTCCCTCCGGCCGGTCGGCCTAGTCGGGCTTGTCCCAAAGCGTGCCTTGCCAATCGGCCGTTGCCGTTGAGTTGCCGTTGCGTCGGCCCTTCGAAATAAGTGGATAGCATGATAAGGTGACATGGACACTGTTCGTCCGGGAACATAGAAAGCCGCGTCCTAATACACTCCAGTCGGGGCGTAGCGCAGCCTGGTAGCGCACCTGGTTCGGGACCAGGGGGTCGGAGGTTCAAATCCTCTCGCCCCGACCACCTCCAAAATCCTGCCCGTCATTGATTTACGCTACCTTTTCTGATTTCATCGCAACCACGGTTTGTGGACCAATGTGGACCAACTCAAAACCCAGACCGATGCGCTCCGCCCATTGCTGCCGGAACGCAACGTCCTCTTTGAGCTTTGAATAAAGGTCTCCCACGTCTTCCGCAGCGTGACCCATCCAGAACCGTTCCAGATCTTTTGGAACTGCATTCTTTCTGAGCCACGTGAGACGAAAACGCCGAAACGCGTGAAAGCCCACACGTTTTACGCTGTGCAGAACGCGCAGGACATTTCGCCGCTGTAGTGGTTTGCCTTGCGCGGTTGCGAAGAGATAGCCGCTGACGCCTCCTACGAAGTTTCGAAGCTCCTTTGCGAGAGCTTCGGGAACGTCAACGACCCGCAGGGCATTCGCCGTTTTTGGCTCCTGCTCCTGCCCCCGCCAGATGCTTCGACGGACGTGAAGCACACGGCAGTCCGGCCCAAAGTCGGTCGGACGCAGCCCAAACGCTTCGCCGATTCGCAGTCCCGTGCCCGCAAGCAGCCCGAATA
>QIAU01000291.1:0-2162 GCA_003225055.1 Acidobacteriota bacterium | reverse complement strand
AAATCGGCTTCGGTAACCGTGGGCCTCCGCTGCTGATCCCTTCGGACGATCGGTAGTTGGATGAAATCGTGATTCCATTTACGCGGGTAGATTTGCTCGCCCTCTTCATCCACAGCGGATGCGAGAACAAGTTTGACTACCTGCACGTAGTTGACGATGGTTTTTGGCGAAAGCCCCGCGTTCGACATCTTCTCGACGAGTTGCCGCATCGCAGCGTTCGAAACGTCCGCGAGCAACTTATCTCCGAGATTCGGCAGGAGCCACGCGTTGAGTGCATCTCGCCAGCCAGAAATGGTAGCGGGTTTGACCGGACGGCGTTTTCGAGCGGGAAGCGAAGCGATCCAGCATTCGGCTTGCTGACGAAAAGTGATTGCAGGAGCCGTATTCTGGCGGAACGCCTCGGTGGAATCGATAGCTTCTCGCTGGAGATAATCACGAAGACGCTGACGCGCTATGGACTTCGTGCGGCAGACGCCTAGCGGGATTGTGCGCCGTTTTCTTTCGGGACTGCCGGGCACATCTACCCAAAACTTCCCGTAGGTGGGTGCCGCTGAGTCCCAGGTTTTGCAATGCTGAAACACTGTTCCTGCTTGTCCTGTTCGGCGGTTCAAGGATGGTCCTCGTTTCCGCCTTGCAGGTGTCGCGCTGGGTACATTACCGACGGGTAAGTCAGATTGCAAGATACCTGCAACGCCCGGATATCCGTTTACCTGTCCCTTGATCTCGACAGGTGATTGCTGCGTCGAAGGCAAGATGTTGCGAGCTAGAATTTGGGCAGAAGTTGCGAAATGTTCATTGGGGTCGAGGCTGGTCAACAGAGGGTTGACGGTTAGCGTTTCGGACCCTTGGGTAATTTCTTGAGAGCTGCATTTCGCGGCCACAATACACTCCTCGATTTGATTTGTGTTTGTGGGAAAAAACCGGAATGGATAAGGGAATGGTGGCCAAACAGGAATGGTTAATGGGAACGGATGAACCGAATGGTGTCCGCCCGGTGTGGTGCGCCCACCTGCGACGGGCTAACCTCCTGCCGCAGGTGGAAGAGTTTGCTTGTGGCTGTGATTCTTTTTGTCGGCTTCGTTGTGGGTGAGCGCCCCGCTTTTTGTTTTAGCCTGGATCGCTTCCAGCTGTGGGTGGGTGTCGTTTTTGAGCCAGAGGCTCGGTCGCGTTCGTCAGCTCGATCTCAAATTGGATCGGCGGTAAGTTCGAGAGCATCTCTAACGGCTTCGGGTCTCCCACCTACCCAGCGCCAGCGGCGGGCCCGCCGCTGGCGCGTGACCTTTGGCGTTTGTGGCTGGGTCTCTGCGATTGTGGATTTTGCCGCGACAGTCTAGTCGAGCGGCTGTACTGCGATTGCCGGCAACTCCTTCCTGCTGTGGGCAAGCGCACTTGTTTGCGTCAGTTCTTCCGGCACGACCTCAAACGTGAATGTGGGCAGCATCGGCAGAATCGCCTGCGGGATGATCGTGTTCGTGGCGAAGAGCAAGGCGTAGAGTTCGACCGGGCCACGCTTCCCCGGTACCCTGATCCTCTTCACGCATTGACCATTTTCATCCGCTTCCACAACTTTTGCTTGCGCCAGGAGGTCATAGAGATGGTGGTTCGAAGGCAGCTTAATACGATCCTCCTGCTTCAGGAAATAGCGCGCTGCGGAGAGAGCGATCAGGCTCCTAAGGGCGTTGACGAACTGGTTGACCTTGCTATCGGGTCGCTTCAGCATCCAGTCCGGCGCCGCCTGCTCGACGCTCTGCTGATCGAGCGTGCTTACCAGACGCGCCAGAGAGGTCGATTGGTCAGGGGTATGAGTGCCCGTAAGCGCAGCTGCCAGCTCCGGCAACTGCCCCAAACCGATGAATCGGACATCGGCAGGACTCAAGAGATGGTGCATGAGCCAAGGTGAGAACTGGGCATGACCGCCGTGTGCCCGCTTCTTATTCCACTCCAGCACGGGCTCCCTTTTGACTTGTCTCAGAAACTCGGCATAGGTCTGGTTTAGAGGCGACCAACGCTCCCCTCCTGCCCAGACATTCATGTCCAAGAGTTTGCCGAGGTCGTGGCCCAGACCGGCGAGGAAGCAGAGGTACTGTGTTTGCAGAGGGTCCGCCACGGTATTGAAAACGGCCCGGTCTTGAGGGGCATCGGGGAGAAGCGTCTTTTCAAAC
>QIAU01000290.1:1987-3901 GCA_003225055.1 Acidobacteriota bacterium | reverse complement strand
CCCTGCCGCCTGGTTCGACAACAGGTGTCTCCGAGGTCTCCCGGTTCTCGTGCATGAAGTTTCTAGGCGTGTCTGGGGTCTTTGACTACGCCGGACCGAACAGGAACTCGCGTTATCGCTCCTGTTCATATTGCCTTCCGCATTTTGCAAAGACGTCGGCGTCCGGATTGCGCCTTTTCGGAGCTGGATACCCATCCCGCCTATCCTCTGTCTACGCTTCGCTGAGTCCCTCACGGTAACAGCGCAAGACTTGAGGCCGAGCGGATCGCTACTCCTTTCTCGTGAGACTCTTTCATTCTCTACTTCATGCCGGTTTAGCCCGGCGCACTGCAAAGCGGCTTTATACAGGATGAATCGGAAAAGTTGGTAGAAAGACCACTGCGACTTCTCCACGTAGTGGCGCATTCTACCGCGACGAACCTTTTCCAGTTTCTCCAATACAATGGCCCGACGATGTTTCACGGCGTAGTCCACGATCTGCTTGGACACCTTATGATTTTCGAACTTGGTCCGTCTGGACTGCTTCTTGCGAATCTTGTGAAGCAGACGCCGCTTCCCAAGACTCTGCAGATTCGCTCTTCGCCCACGCCAGACGGCTTTGGTACCAGCGGGATGGAATCCCAAATGGAACACCTTGCCGTTCTGCGGGTCGGCTAAGGTGGCTACCGCTCCCACAGAATTGCGGTCCACTCCGATGGTTCCGGTCGGCCGGAAGAGCGCTTCTTTCCGAGCGTGGTAGCAGATGCAGGCGAACCACCGACCGCCTCTGCGGATAAACTCCACACTGCGGACGAACCCCACCGGGTTTCTTAACCAGGTGACGGGCAAAACCCTCTTTTGGAACAACGCAGGGATACGGATGCCGGCATGGTCTAATTTGATTTCTCTGCCTTTATCTCCGCACAGAGGAAGCACCAGGTTCGTCACTACCTTACATTTCTTATTTCGTTGGTACTTGGCGATCAAACTCTTGGCGATGACGCAGGGCAGCTCGGGATAGAACACACTGGAGGAACGTTTCCTGTCAACCAACATGCGGTCCACACAGATGCGGGCCAAGGGTTCCAGGGTCTCCAGTGTCACGGCAAGAGCATCGGGAACTGGGACTTTGATACAGCACGTCACTGTCTCTACCACCTGGCCGTGCAGGTCTTCAGCCGCCGCGCATCCCTGTTTATGGACCGATTCGGCTCTTTTTATCGGGGTCGCCATGACGAACTAGCGGTTCGTATGCGCAACGTTGCGAATATCTCTTACTGAGACCTTGCCCGTTGGCAACACACAAGGGAGCATAGCATATTCGCTTTCTGTTCGCCACACAGCTGCCTGTGAAAACTGTGAACCCTGTGAGCAGGTGCGCGGCCTAGAAGCGTCATCTAGCGGGCTTCCTTTCTTTATCGTATTATTCTGAGCGTATATATACTTTCAGATTGGATACAGAAGGGACATCCTTATCTGCCTGACGATCTCGCAACCTTTGAAGCTCAACGATCCGAACTCCTGCGGGAGTTTCTTGGCTTGACGATCTTCGACTCGGCTCCATCACCGCGGTAAGTCGGCGCTGCGGCACGCCCTCCTGCCACTGTGCCAAGCACAACGACCTGGGACATGATCCGCAATTTCGCCTCACTCGCCGCGTGGCCGGCAAGACGGTGCCGGAAACCTTCCCCAATCCCAGCGCCCTGCGCAAAGCGCAACAGGAGGTCGCCGAGTTTCACCGCTTCCAGAAGCTCAGCCAGGACCTGGTCACCCTCAACGACAAGATCTGTCGACTCCGCCCAGTCGAGCAGCAACGGGGTGGCTGGACCGAGCAGGAAAAAAAACGGCTGCTGCGATCCATCAGGAGGTGGAGCGGGAGGTCAACCAATTTCGCTGCCGTGTCTTTGCGCGGCCGTAAGGAATAGCGGTGTCCAC
>QIAU01000290.1:0-1897 GCA_003225055.1 Acidobacteriota bacterium | reverse complement strand
AATCGATCGGTGTTGGCGCTTCGCCCGAGCCCGAAGCTTCTTGTAGAGCGCGTCGGGAAAGTTCTTGATGTTCAGAATCGCCATATTCACGCTCCAAAACTCCTCCATTATGGAGGAACACTAGGCGTTGAATCAAGACGACTGTTTGCGAGGGGTGCACCCCCAGGGAAATGGTGTGAAGCAAAAGTCGGCTTCTTTTTTATCTTGTCCTACGTCACGCCGACGGCTCGGCCGAAACTCGCGAGGCCAAGCTGGTCACCATCTGGACAGCAGAATCGCGCGATGAGGAACGCAAACCAGTACGGCGTTAGGGGTTTGGAACGTCAGAGCCTGGCTGGGCGAGTCGTTTTACACAGAATTAGGTTTTCTTCCCGATCTTGTGGCGAACCCTGGACTTGCGAACGCCGCGAGGGCGTCTCTGTGCAGTTAATCGCCTGAGCGGATCCCTTAAGCTCATCATGAGCAGTTTATCGGTCAACCCAGGAAAGAACAGTTCCAAATCGCCGCTGTCAGGAATCTCCCTCCGAAATTCGCCAAATCGGTCCGTCTTGGTTATTTCCACTTGGCCGCGAAGGTTCGAGATCACCACAAGCACTTCCCGACCCGAAAATTCCGATTCGATGAAGCGAAGGCTATGTTCGCAATTCGGAGGGCTTCTGAGGGTGGGTGGTAGTCTCTTTCCGCTTTGGCCGCATGGTGTACGCACCCCCACTCTAACACTGCTTGGTTACCGGCCTCGCAGCCCTGCACGGGAAGCTTTTCCATATCCTGTTTGGTATTCGTGGAACCACCTCACTCACAGAGATCGGTCCATTGCTCGGTCCTCAAGCGCTTCATCGAAGCGTCTTCCGAATTAACGGTCTTTGGCCGTTTTGGCCGAGGACGGGGCAAGCAAAAGTTCGTCCCTCATCGAATACGGGTAAGTTGGCGCGTAAAAAATATAGGCCTTGGGCAATCCAGCCCTTTGTGGGTGTCTTCTTCAGCTGTCGTGCCGCTGTTGGAGTGCCCCACGAGTTTCTGAGTGGATTCGAGATTGCCTGTAAACGCTCGCCGGCACGGCTTCTGGATTGATCCATGAGCGCTAGAATTGGCCCCTGCGTTAGAATTGGCCAGCACTAATCGTTACCCCCCAGACTCGAAAGCCTCCGAAACGCCTTATCTAACATATGAAAAATAAAGTACTTATCGGCTGGCAAAGACAATTACCCCTCTTGACCCCTGTACTTTAGCCTGACGGTACCATTGGCCCTAAAGATCGATCCGGCGAGAGTACACACCAGACTAAGGAGCGCAATACGTGAGCTCGTTCCGCATACGTCGGCAAGACGGTTTCTCAATGCTCGAAGTCACGATTGTCATGGCCATAAGCCTTATCGTTTTGGCAATCTCAGTCATCAGGTTGCAGCCCCTTTGGCAACAGCTCCAAGCAAACTCGGCGCTGCAGCAATTGAGGGAGAACTTGCGCCTAGCCCGCGAACTGGCGATTTCACAGCGGCGCACAATCGTGGTGAAATTTTCGGGCAACAACACGGTCAAGATGTTCCAGGTTGCAGAGCCGAGCAACGTCACCTCCTCCACGCCTTTCATCACTTTTCCGCTGCCCGGCCTAGCCCAATTCATGACTTTCACGGGCGAAATCGATACACCGGATGGCTTTGGAATCCCTGCGTCCGGAGGGGTTGAGTTCGGCGGAAGCTCTGGGGTCCCTGTCACGGGAGTGGAATTTCAGACTGACGGCACATTTACCGATGGCAATGGCAACTCGATTAACGGAACTGTTTTCATTGGCCTTCCAAACATTCCGACTTCTGCTCGAGCGGTGACGATTTTGGGTAGCACCGGGAGAATAAAACCGTATCACTACACGGGGAGTACATGGCAGCAATGAGACAGAAGA
>QIAU01000289.1 GCA_003225055.1 Acidobacteriota bacterium | reverse complement strand
CTGGCGGGGTGTGCCCGGACGGTCGAGCGCGGCGCTCGTTTGCGCGCGAAGCTGGCGAAAAAGTGTGGTCAGCGTGAACCGGTACAGTTCTTCCTTGCTCGAAAAGTAGTAATAAAGCAGCGCCTTATTCACACCTGCGGCGCGCGCAATGGCCCCGATGCGCGCGCCGGCCAGGCCGCACTCGGCGAAATTTTCCTCGGCTGCGCGCAGAATTCGTTGCACGGTGCCGGGACGTCTTGGTTGGACCACGCCTGCAGGCAATTTGCTCTCCCGTAAGCGGGACGCCACGTTCATCAACGAAGAATGAATTGCGCTGCCCATTTATTTAACTAAACGGTTAGTCTAATTAACTCTAGCTCCGAGGAGTTTAGCTGTCAAGTCGCGCTCGAATGGCACATCATTTTTTAATGACAAGCAATGATAATCGCACAACCGTTCCATAGTCGGGATACGCAGACCAGCGGGTTCGAATGAGAAGCTGGTGCTTACACTCGCTCCCTGCCCGAGAAATCGGAGTCTCTCAGGGAACTTCGAGTCCTCAAGATGCGCTTGCGACTCGGGGCGAAAGACTTCTTGTTGGCGTCGAGCGAATGCACTAGAATCAGGATGGTGTTACTCTCTTCCGGGTCCGGGGGGTGGCCATTGAAAGCTACCGCGTTTCGTCCCTCCATTGGCCTGGAAATAATCTGCGGAATCGTTTTGCTTTGTGGCCTTGTCCTCGCGCCGGCGAGCGCATTCGCTCAGCGCGGCGCGGCCGGAGCGCACGCGGGAGGTGCTAGGCCTGGTGCGGCCCGAGCGCCGCAAGCGCCCGTCGTTCGTTCCCCCGGAGCGGGTGCTAGCCACCCAACCATTACAAGTCCTATTATCACTCGGCCTATTACCCGGCCAACGGGCATTAGCCCTGTGACCACGTCGCGCACCCCCGGCGCGCCGTTCCCCCCGCCTCTAACGTCCGGCATCCGTTTCCCGTCCAGGCCTCCGTTGCGATTCCCGATGAGGCCAATTGGTCCGTTCCTCGGCACCGCCAGTGCGTTTGGGTTCGGTTTTAACCCATCTCTCTTTCCCGGCTGCAATCGCTTTTGGGGAGTAGGACGGGGCTGTGGCCTGCTCTCGCCGTACCTTGGCTACGGCGTCGGCTACTTTCCAGCGGTATATCCTTCTGAGTCGGCCTATCCCTCTGACCCGGTGTACGTTCCTCCCGAGCCTTCGACGATCCTCCAATACACACCACCCGTGAACCAGTATCCATCCCCGGAAACCCTAAACGATGGTTCAGTATTCGCCGTGGCCAGCTACACGGTTTCTAATGGCGACCTGCACTACGTCACCGCCTATGGGGAACGGAATGACGTTTCTGTCGATCTCCTCGATCTGCAGAAGACGATCGATGCGAATGCCGCACGGGGCGTAGCCTTCACTTTAACGCCAGCGGCTCCGGCTTCTGGCGCTTCCAAACCCACGCCGCTGGGCCCTGCGCCCGCACCTGAAGGTCCGATCACTCCCCCGAAACCCTAGCCCTAAGGTTTCGGCGTTGGCGTACCAGTGGTTCTCGGAGGCGCCTTATCGTTTTTTCCCGCACCCGCCGGAGGCGCCGAAATTGCAGCGGGCGCCCAGAAATCTGGATCGCCTGCGGCGAACCTCTTGGAGACGTGGCTCATTCTTTGCCCCACTGAAAATAGACGCGTGTCGCTGGTGCCGTAGGCAACCCGCGCCAGTTCCTGCAGGTGTTGTTGGACCGCTCCCCCGTCGGTTCTCTTGAGTGACTGGTCCGTCTCGAATATGTCGTCGATCTCTCGCAGCGATTGCATCGGCGTCACGATGACGAACGCAGGCTGGGGCAGGCCGCCCGCCACTTCATAGACAGCCCAAGCGGACCGGGCGTGCACCTTTTCTGATGCCTCGCTCAAAGACCATTCGGTTTCCATAAACGCCCGTTCGTAACCTGGATGAGCAAATACAGTAGACAGCCGCAGGACGCGCATCTTCGAGAAATCGATGGTGTTGGCGCGATAACCCATATCATCGCGCCGAATGCCCAGCACGGTCGTTCCGTTTGAGGTGTTGTCCTGGAGCAGGCGGTCCTGCATCTGCACGAGTTCCGGGTGGGCCACCAGTCCCGCATTCAACGAGTCCATGGCCTTGGCCATCTCTTCCGACGAGTCAAATAAATTGAGATAGAGCACTTCAGGGGGGCCCGTCATCGATTCCAGTTCCACCCAAAAAACCGGTATGCCCTCGCGGTTGTAGATGCGTGCGATCGACGTCTCTAGCTCATCGTATGCTCCGATTTTTCCGGGTTTGAGCTCTTGGTGAACCATGCTCAAAAACTTCGGTGGCCCGGGCTTGGCAACCTCCGCGCTGTTCTCCTGCGCCGGCATCGTGAACACAAATGCGAGCATGGGGAAAAAAATCGTGAGGGGTGCGAAGTAGCTCTTCGATTTCACGTGCGGTCCTCCAACCTCAACCATTCTATATGAAGGCTCAGGCCATGGCCGCACAAGCCCTTGATTGCGGCTAGTGCCGTTCCAACTTGTTGCTGCGAATTCAGCCAGCAAAGAAACCAGGCGTTGTTTGAGATAGCGCCCTGCTGGTCCCGACTTCACAAAACGTAAGAGTAGCTCACCCAGCCAGTTGGTCAAAATAGTTGGAACGGCACTAATTGCGGGCGCGCCGGAATGGAGTGACTTTGGAAGCGCGACGCCTCGTTCGGCCATTCGAGCCCAGCCGTGCGCGAGCAAAGTCCGCCCAGCGTCCATGCGGGTCATACCGTAGATACGCGGAGAAATGGCGTTTGCTGTCGGCTTTTCGATTCACCTTTTCATACACCAACGCCAGATTCAGATGCGCTTCCGCCATTTCCGGCGTACACGCAAGCGCGGCGCAAAATTCGTCTACGGCCCGATGGTTATCGCCCAGCCGGTCGCAAATACATCCCAGGTTGAAATGCGCCAGTGAGTTGCGGGGATTGATCTGGATGGCCATATAGAATGCCTCACGCGATTCCGCGAGGCGTCCCAGGTGGAAAAGCGCAGTGCCAAGATTGATGTGCGCTTC
>QIAU01000006.1 GCA_003225055.1 Acidobacteriota bacterium | reverse complement strand
GAGAGTTGCTATAGGTATTATGCGGTTATTCTACATTTAGCCCTGTTCGACATGCGTTTCCCACGACTACCCTACTTGTTAGGTCATACATACTGAGAAGTTGCTCCGTTGATCGCCGAAGGGCTGGACCCCGCTCAATACGCGGGTTCAGAGATGATAAGCGCGATGTGAAACTAGTTCAAAATAGAGCGAGGACGGTAAACTCGGGCTAGGAAGGGAGTTGCAAATGATTCGGGGGTACGGAACTGCTGTTCTCTCCGTTTTGGGAGCACTGCTGATGTCACATAGGCCGTTCTTGCACTTGGACTCTGCTCCCGTGTCGCTGTTGCTTTGTGCCGTGATGTTCACCGCGTGGTCGGGTGGCGTAGGTCCGGGATTCATAGCCACCGTCCTTTCTGCTCTCGCCTTCTACTACAGCTTCCTGCCCCCAGTTGACTCATTCACGGCAAAACCCAGCGAGATTCCACGATTCCTTGTCTTTATCGTGTCCGCCCTGTTTGTTGGCTCCCTGAGTGTTGCGCAACGGAGAACCACTGAGTCGCTCCGACGGACCCGTGACCATCTGAATGAAACAGTTCGAGAGCTCAAGCAAACCAACGAAGCGCTCGGTAAGAGTGAGGCATATCTGGCCGAAGCACAGACATTAAGTCACACTGGCAGTTTCGGCTGGAACGTCTCCACCGGAGAACTTTTCTGGTCAGAAGAGAGCTTTCGTATCTTCGGATGCGACCAAACGCAAAAACCCACTGTGCAACTGGTGCTCGAACGGGTCCATCCCGAGGACGTTCATCTTGTGAACGAGGCCTTGGCCGGGGCCTCTCAGCACGGAGGAGACATAGACTTAGAACATCGACTGTTGATGCCCGATGGTTCGATCAAGAGAGTCCACGTTCTGGGTCACGCCTTAAATCACGAAGTGGGCAAATCGTCTTTTGTTGGAGCCGTGATGGACATCACCGCGATGAAGAATGCGTTTGAGGAAATTCAAACTTTAAAGGACCAGTTGTACAAAGAGAACCTGGCTCTTCGGGAAGAAATCGACATCACCAGAATGTTCGAGGAGATCGTAGGTTCATCTCCTGCCCTCCAAGCGGTGCTCTCTCAAGTGGCGAAAGTAGCCCCCACCGACTCGACGGTTTTGATCACTGGCGAAACGGGTACGGGGAAGGAGCTTATCGCTCGCGCGATTCACAAGCGGTCGCAACGATCGTCGCGAGCCTTCGTAAGTGTCAATTGTGCCGCCATCCCGCGCGACCTGATTGCCTCGGAACTGTTCGGGCATGAAAAGGGCGCTTTCACGGGCGCGACTCAGCGACGATTGGGCCGCTTCGAGTCGGCCGAAGGTGGCACGATCTTCTTGGACGAGGTCGGTGAGCTACCGGTAGAGACGCAGATCTCTCTCTTGCGAGTATTGCAAGAACGGGAATTTCAGCGTGTAGGTGGAAATGAGTCTTTTCAAATTGATGTCCGAGTAGTCGCTGCCACCAATCGTAACTTGGAGGCTGCTATCGTTGAAGGCAGATTTCGCGACGATTTGTTCTATCGGCTGAACGTGTTCCCGATCGACGTTCCTCCCTTGCGCCAACGAAAGGAAGACATTCCTCTGCTGGTGGAGTACTTCGTCGATCGATACGCCAGCAAGGCTGGAAAGAACATAACCGGCATCAATAAAAGAAGTATGGAACTACTCCAGTCGTATGGATGGCCTGGCAATATTCGGGAGCTGCAAAACGTGATCGAACGGTCTGTAATCATCTGTGATTCGGAGAGCCTTTCGGTCGATGAGACTTGGCTTGGCCGACGCGCACTTCCAGCCGATTCAGCGATACAACCACTTTCCGAAAGACTAGCCTCCCAGGAGAAAGAAATGATCGAGGCAGCCCTGGCGGAGAGCGACGGCAAGGTATCCGGCCCCTTGGGGGCTGCGGCTAGACTGGGCATTCCGCAGTCAACGCTCGATTCCAAGATTAAGTCTCTGAAGATCAACAAGCAGCGGTTCAGAAAGATCTAGCCTCCGCCACGGCAGTATCTCTCGCCAGTTCCTTTGTTTTCGTGAAGGCGGATTAGCCAAACCCTAATCTAATCTCCGCCCTGCCTACTTGCTGAAAACATCGCACAACCAAAAGCTCGTCCCGAGATTTCGGAAATTCCCGATTTCTCGTGATCGTTTGTCATAGCTAAGAAGCTTGTTTTCATTTGCTTAGCACTTGGCCATCGCATTGCTTTTGTCAAGTGCGGAAGGCGAAACGAAATGACGTTAAGAGTTCAAAGATCGGTCGAGCGGAAGGCGGTCGTTTTCATCCTGACTGGTCGAATCCAAGCGGACCAAGTGCCGGATGTGGAAGCCCTTCTGAACTCCGAATCTTCTGACCGCGATGTGATCGTGGACCTGAGACACGTAAAGCTCGTGGACCGAGATGCTGTGCGGTTCCTGGCGAGCCGCGAGGCCGCGGGCACCGAGCTGAGAAATTGCTCGGCGTATATCCGAGAGTGGATTACGCAAGAGAAAAATGCGATGCAACGAAGCGAGACCGAAAACGCAACAGGTTTAGCAGGCTAGGGGAATACATATGTGGATTGTTAAGCTCGCCTTAAGACGGCCGTACACGTTCGTGGTGGTGGCCATTCTGATCTTGATTCTCGGAACGCTTGCAGCCCTTCGCACTCCTACGGACATTTTTCCGAATATCAACATTCCAGTAGTCAGCATTATTTGGAACTACACAGGCCTCGCGCCACAGGACATGGCGAACAGAATCATCATCCTGCAGGAGCGCAACCTAACCACCACGGTCAATGACATCGAGCATCTGGAATCGCAGTCCCTCAACGGCGTTGCTGTCATCAAGGTGTTCTTCCATCCCGGTGCGAATATCAGTACTGCGATCGCGCAGATTGCGGGCCAGTCCCAGACTCAGCTCAAACAGCTTCCAGCGGGGACAACGCCTCCGCTGATCATTACTTACAGCGCTTCCAGCGTTCCGATTCTTCAGCTCGCTCTTTCCAGCCCTTCTCTTTCAGAGCAACAGTTGAATGACTTGGGGTTGAACTTCATTCGGCCTCAACTCACTTCCGTACCGGGCACGGCTATACCTTATCCGTACGGTGGCAAGCAGCGTCAGGTTCAAGTGGACCTGAATACGGCCGCCCTGCAAGCGAATGGGCTTTCTCCGCTGGACGTGGTGAATGCGATCAGCGCGCAAAATCTCATCTTGCCGGCCGGGACGGCGAAGATCGGCACTTTCGAATACAACGTGAATATGAATGGAAGCCCGAACTCGATCCAGGAACTGAACGATCTCCCCGTCAAGACCATTGGAAGCTCGACCATTTATATCCATGACGTGGCGTTTGTACGAGACGGGTTTCCGCCCCAAACCAATATCGTGCGCGTCGATGGAAGACGTTCGACGCTGATGACAATCCAAAAAATCGGCAATGCCTCGACGCTGAACATCATCGCTTCTATCAAGCAGCTCCTGCCGAGTGTCAAGAACACGCTCCCATCAGACCTTCAGATTCGTCTGCTGGGGGATCAATCGATCTTTGTGCGCGGCGCCGTCGTCGGAGTGGTCCGAGAGGCACTCATTGCTGCTTGTCTGACTGCTGTCATGATCCTTCTATTTCTCGGCAGCTGGCGCAGCACCCTCATCATCGCCATCTCAATTCCTTTATCTATTTTGTCTTCGATCATTGCCCTCAGCGCACTGGGAGAGACCATCAACCTCATGACTCTAGGAGGCCTGGCGCTGGCAGTTGGCATTCTGGTGGATGATGCAACGGTCACCATAGAAAACATCCACCGCTATCTCGCCGAAGGGAAGGGGATAGAGGAAGCAATTCTTGACGGCGCGCAGCAGATCGCAATTCCGGCGCTGGTTTCAACGCTCAGTATTTGCATCGTGTTTGTCCCGATGTTCCTGCTCACAGGCGTGGCACGATACCTCTTTGTGCCGCTTGCCGAGGCCGTGGTATTCGCCATGCTGGCTTCTTACCTGCTTTCGAGAACCTTGGTGCCGACGATGGCCAAATATTTCCTCAAGGCTCACGAGGAAGGAACTTCACACGGAAGCAAGAACCCCCTGGTGTGCTTTCAAGCATGGTTCGAACATGGTTTTGAGAGCATCCGGAACGCATATCGCGGGCTGCTGGAAATAGTTATCAGTCATCGCCGAATCTTTGTCGTCGGCTTCCTTGGTGCCTGTCTTCTTTCTTTTGGTTTGGTGCCATGGCTTGGGCAAGACTTCTTCCCCTCCGTCGATAGCGGTGCCTTCACGCTGCACATGCGCGCCCCCACCGGAACGCGTATTGAGGACACCGCCGCCTTGTGCGATCAAGTGGAAAGTGAAATCCGCAAGCAGATACCGCCGCAGGAATTTTCGGGCGTGATCGATAACATTGGACTCCCCTACAGCGGTATCAATCTTTCCTACAGCAATTCGGCTCCGGTAGGAACGCAGGATGCAGACATCATCGTAACGCTCGCGGCGAAGCACCGCCCCACAGCAGATTATGTGCACAACCTCAGATTGAACCTGCCGCGAGAATTCCCGGGGGTTACGTTCTATTTCCTGCCCTCTGATATGGTGACGCAAATCCTGAACTTCGGGCTGCCGGCACCGATCGATATTCAAGTGGTGGGCAATGACCTGGAAGCTAACCGGCAATTCGCGGACAATCTTTTGGCAAGGGTGAGGAACGTTTCGGGGACATCCGATCTCCACATCCAGCAGACGTTTAACCAGCCGAACCTTCACATCGATGTGGATCGTACGAAGGCGGCTTCCATTGGATTCACGCAGCGAGACGTTGCAACCAATCTGCTGGTGACGCTCAGTGGCAGTTCCCAAACTGCGCCCACTTTTTGGTTGAACCCAAAGAATGGCGTGAGCTATTCGATCGCCACCCAAACGCCGCAGTATCGTGTTCAGACATTGCAGGATCTGGATAACATTCCAGTGACCGGCACCGGTAACGCGCCACCTTCCATACTCGCGAGTCTTGCATCGCTAAGCCGTGGTTCGGAATTGAGTGTTGTGTCTCACTACAACGTAGCACCGGTAATTGACATCTTCGGTTCCGTGCAAGGTCGAGACCTTGGCGGCGTCTCTAAGGACATCTTTTCGATCATCAACGCCAGTCAGAAACAGCTTCCGCGGGGATCGCAGATCATCGTGCGCGGGCAGATCCAAACCATGCGTACATCCTTCACGGGCCTGTTAACGGGTCTGGTATTTGCCATTGTTCTCGTCTACCTGCTGATCGTGGTGAATTTTCAGTCGTGGCTTGATCCCTTCATCATTCTTATGGCCTTGCCGGCGGCCCTTGCTGGAATCGTGTGGTTCCTCTTCATGACCGGTACCACCATCAGCGTCCCCGCACTAACCGGCTCGATCATGTGCGTGGGCGTGGCGACGGCGAACAGCATCCTAGTGATCAGCTTCGCGAAAGAGCAATTGCAATCAGGACTCAGTGCCGCTGAAGCAGCCGTCCGGGCAGGATACATGCGCTTTCGGCCAGTCTTAATGACGGCACTGGCAATGATCATCGGCATGGCGCCGATGGCGCTTGGGGTCGGCGAGGGAGGAGAGCAAAACGCACCTCTCGGACGCGCTGTAGTTGGGGGCTTGCTCTTCGCTACGGTGTCGACCCTGTTCTTCGTCCCCGCGGTGTTTAGCGTCGTCCACGGTATGCGTCGGCAAAGTACGCATACCGGTAGTGAAGCATAGGTAAAACTTCAAGGAACTATAGGAATTGTTATGCCAATGGAATCATCAACACAAAGCGGCGTTTCTCTTCAACATCATCCGGCGACGAACATCGTCAAGAACCCTCACCGGTCGCGAAGAAGCTGGATCATCGCGTGCGCGATTCTCCTGGTGTTTGCGGGAATCTTTGCTTACGGCATCGTCTCGCGTCTTCGGCACGCGGCCACGGTGCGTGCTGAAACCACGCAGATGTCGTTGCCGTCGGTTTCCGTTGCTACTCCGGAGCGCTCCGCACTATTACAGGAGATCGTTTTACCGGGAAACGTGCAACCCTTCACCAGTGCTCCGATTTACGCTCGCACCAACGGTTATCTGAAGACCTGGTATGCCGATATCGGAGCGCGTGTGAAAAAGGGACAACTGCTGGCCGTGATCGAGACGCCTGAAGTCGATCAGCAATTACAGCAGTCACGCAGCAATCTCGCCACTTCCGAGGCCAATCTTAAGCTGTCGGAGATCACCAAGAACCGGTAGCAGGGATTGTTGGCTACCCACGCTGTGGCACAGCAAGACGTGGATAACGCTGTCGGTACATACAACGCCAACAAATCGATCGTCGATGCCAATCAAGCCAACGTTAATCAGCTTGAGACCTTGCAGTCCTTCGAGAAAGTTTACGCTCCATTCGACGGCATCATCACGGCCCGTAATACGGATGTTGGGCAACTCATCTCGGCCGGCAATTCCGGAAACGTAAAGACCGACCTCTTCCATGTCTCTCAATCGGGAAAGCTGCGCGTGTACGTGAATGTCCCTGAACAGTACTCCCAGGCTGCCACTCCGGGCTTGACGGCGGAGCTAACCCTGGCCGAGTTTCCGGGACGAACATTTCAGGGCAAACTGATTCGCACGTCAGACTCTATCAACTACACCACTCGCACGTTGATTGCGGAGATTGATGTTGATAATCCCACCGGCGAGTTGCTCTCAGGCGCCTACACCCAGGTTCACCTGAAGGTACCTGGACAGCCTTCATCGTATATGGTGCCTGTTTCCGCCCTCATATTTCGATCGCACGGTCTGCAAGTCGCGGTCGTCGAAAATGGCGCCGCTTTGCTCAGACCGGTAACGCCTGGCCGCGACTACGGCGAAGAGATCGAGATCGTGTCGGGTCTCCAAGCGGGAGACACCGTGATCGTAAATCCGCCAGATTCGCTTGTGTCGGGACAAAAGGTGCAGGTTGTGCAGCCCGCCGCTACAACTGCTACAGGAGGTGCATCATGAGCACGAGTAGGTATTCAACCGCCCAGAATCAGGTCCAGTCGAAGCTCCACCGAGCTACAAAGAACTCGGCAACTGGAAGACTGCTCGGCCCAGCGAAGAGAGTCTCCGTGGCAATTGGTGGGAAATATTCAATGACCCGCAACTGAATGCCCTGGAAGAGCAAGTCAACATTTCCAACCAGAACCTTAAGGCTGCAGAAGCGCAATACACTCAGGCTCGCGCGCTCGTCCGCTATAACCGCGCCGATTACTTCCCCACGGTGGCTGCCGCTCCGTCCGCGTCCCGCACTAGGGTATCCAACAATCGCCCGCCTCGGGGAGCGCCCTCCAATGGTGTTACCTCCAACGACTTCCAACTGCCGATTGAGTTGTCCTACGAAGTCGACGCTTGGGGACGTGTGCGCAAAAACGTCGAGTCGTATCGCGAGGAGGCGCAAGCCAGTGCCGCTGATCTGGCAACGGTCAACCTGAGCGTGCACGCGCAACTCGCCTTGTTCTACTTTCAGGCGCGCAGTCTGGATGCCCAGGAACAACTTCTGCAATCGACCGTCACTCAGTACGAGCAGGCGTTGCAGTTGAACCAGAGCCGGTTTGACGGAGGAGTCGGTTCCGAGGTCGAAGTCGAGCAGGCCAGGACGCAACTAGAGACAACCATCGCCCAGGCACAAGACGTCGGAGTGCTGCGCGCTCAATACGAGCATGCCGTCGCAGCCCTGATCGGCAAACCTGCAGGCTCTTTCAGTCTTGCTCCGCTTCCTCTCCGCACGCCGCCGCCCCCGATTCCAACTGGCGTGCCGTCACAACTGCTCGAACGCAGACCTGACATTGCATCCGCCGAACGACAGATGGCGGCGGCGAATGCCCGGATCGGAGTGGCCAAAGCTGCCTACTATCCACTGTTGAACCTGGGTGCTGCGGGAGGCTTTGAAAGTGGGATCCTCACCACGTTACTGCAAGGTCCCAGCGGACTGTGGGCCGTAGGAGGCCAGGCGATACAAACGTTGTTCGATGGTGGCCGGCGCAGGGCTGCATCGGATCAGGCCATTGCGGCTTACGATCAAACCGTCGCTATCTATCGTGAAACTGTGCTTACCAGCTTCCAGCAGGTGGAAGACAATCTGGCGGCGCTACGCATCCTTGAAGACGAAGCTCGAACCCAGAATGAAGCAGTCTTGGCGGCCCAGAAATCGTTGGACCTGTCCATTCAGCGATATAAAGGTGGCGTTACAAGTTACCTGGAAGTGACCGTTGCGCAGAGCGCGGCTCTCACGGATGAGGCTGCTGCGGTAAACATTCTCGGCCGGCGAATGGTCGCCGCCGTCCAGTTAATCCAGGCGTTAGGTGGAGGATGGGATAGCGCCACTTTGCCGCAACGGCCCGAGTGCTGCGGAAAGTTGGCGATGAATGCCGATTGATCTTCATCAGGCACCAATTTAGTGCGGTACACCAGAAGAAGAATTTGGAGGATGAATCATGAATAGGAAAGAGCTCTCTGCAAGTCAAGCTGGGGAGATTTCTCTGGGAAATGAAATCTCCGTGCATCGTCTTGGTTATGGCGCGATGCGCCTCACGGGCGAGGGCATTTGGGGTCCACCGAAAGATCGCAAAGCTGCGCTGGCAGTTCTACGCCGTGCTGTGGACTTAGGCGTCAATTTCATCGACACGGCGGACTCCTATGGACCGTATGTAAATGAAGAGTTGATTGCGGAAGCGCTGTTCCCGTACCCGGCCGGTCTGGTGATTGCAACCAAAGGTGGATGGGAACGTCCCGGGCCCAATCAGTGGACTCACAATGCAACCCCCTCTCATCTTCGCAAAGCAGTAGAGGGAAGCTTGAAGAGACTGCGCCTCGATCGCATTGACGTCTATCAATTACACATTCCAGATCCGGTAGTGTCCTTTGACTCTTCGGTTGAAACCTTGGCCGAACTGAGACGTGAGGGCAAAATCCGCATGGTCGCATTGTCGAATGTCACGCAAGAACACATCGAGCGTGCTCGCCGAATCGTTCCTATCGTCTCTGTCCAGAACCGCTACAGTTTCGCCGACCGCGAATGGGATTACGTCGTGGACTATTGTGAGCGTAATCGAATCGCATTCATCCCTTGGTTCCCGCTTGGGGCAGGTAGGATCGCTGGGGAAGTTCTCAGTCAGATCGCGCAGGCGCATCAGGCCGTCGCGACCCAAGTTGCCCTTGCCTGGCTGCTGAGGCGATCCCCCATAATTTTGCCAATACCGGGAACGTCCTCGATCGAACACCTGGGGCAGAACGTAGCCGCGGCCTCCCTGCGCTTGGGCGAAGAAGACTTCGTGACGCTGGGTGGTGTTCCGGAGCTCATTGGATCACGTTAGCAAGGCCACCGGCGTGACGAACGACTTATTGTTTGCCAGGTGACTGAGGTTCGCAGCATGAGAATTATTGCCCTAATCGTGTGCGCAATTGCGATGGTGAGTCCGCTCTCTTCGCAGCAGCAGGTTATTGTGGATCTTCCGGAAGTGAGAGGTCCATTCACTCTCAGCGCCGTGTATGACTCTGCGGCTGGACACAATGCTTTTGCGTATGCCGGCAACACTGTCCCGCCTGTGATTCGTGTGTTGCCGGGCGGCGTCATCAAGCTGCGGTACGTAAACAATCTGCCAGGTCGGTCTGACGAGGAGTGTGCCACAGGCCGCTGCGGAAATATGACTAATTTGCATTTTCATGGGCTGCACGTTTCGCCAGAACGTCCTCAGGATGACGTGCTTACGATGATGGCGATGCCAGGAGAAAGCTTGGATTATACGGTTGTTGTTCCGGCCTATTCGCCTCCTAGGCTGTACTGGTATCACACGCACCCACACGGAGAGAGCGCTCGCCAAGACCTTGATGGAATGTCCGGCGCAATCATAGTTGAGGGCATAGACAGATATTATCCAGAGTTGCGCCACATGCGTCAGCGCGTGATCATCCTTCGAGATCACGATATGGAACACAGCGACGCTGCCATCCGCGAGCAGGTCGTGCGAAGAGTCGAGATACCCTCTTCCCCCTGTGGAACATCAACCGAGCAGAATCCGGAGCGAGTCTTCACCGCGAACGGCACGATTCGGCCTCAGATCCCCATCGGTCCGGGTGAGCGTCAGTTCTGGCGCATACTGAACGCCTCGCCTGACCGCTACGCTGATCTACAATTGAATGGCGAACAGTTGGAAATTGTAGCTCTGGATGGGATGCCGCTTTCTTACCACAACCGACATCGCGCTACGCGCAAAGTCGATCACGTTCTTGTGCCGCCTGCTGGGCGAGTGGAAATGATAGTTACCGGACCATCATCGGGTTCTCGCGCAACGCTAAGTACACGGTGCGTGGACACTGGAGCTGACGGCGATCCTAATCCCGCCATGGTCATCGCAGATGTTGGCCCGGCACACGCCGATTCGCCTATACGCAACCTTCCAAGCACTACCGGCCCAGCAGTCTACAAAGAATTGTCGAGCCAAGAAATACAAAAGCTTGAGCTCAGTACGCCCGATTTCACAGTCACTTTCACGGAAGATAAGAGCGGTTTCTACATCAACGGAGGAAAATTCTCGATGGATGATCAGCCGATGTTGCGTGTGCAGGTTGGGTCGATGCAACACTGGCGAATCGTGAACTCGACAAGGGAGATACACCCTTTTCACATCCATCAGATTCATTTTTTGGCGTATGCGCAAAACGGAGTCCATTCCGACGCTCCCGAATGGCTGGATACCGTCAATGTTCCATACGGCAACGGTTCAGTTGATCTCATCATGGACTTTACCGACCCCATCATACGAGGCGTGTCGGTGTTCCACTGTCATTTGCTGAGCCATGAGGACAAGGGCATGATGGCAAAGATCCTGTTCGAATAACTCACGCGAGATGAAGGGGCTAAGAGGCAAGCGGTTGCTCTTCATTTGTAATCGCCGTGCTGCAAGGGCCATGATTCGTAACTACAACGACTTAAACTGCACGGCTAGCGTCATAAAGTATTGCAAGGAAGCACAAAGAACCCCCACTTTTGTACCGCGGTACGAAGCCCAGGAACCGCGATTCGAGCAGCTCTAGGTCATCCCCTTCACGGGGCGATGAGGACGCCACATCGGCTGTTTGAACATAACTTCCGGTTAGCTCATCCGGCAGCTATCGCAAGGTCGCGAGCGTCGCAAGCCTTCAAAATCCGCAGTACTGACAGTGTTCCAACCGCGTGTTTTTGCCGGCGCACCGAAGAGTTCGTCATTCGCGAATTGCTTTCGCAATGCCGACTGGCTAGACAGGCAACCCCTGGCTGGGAACTCCCATCTGGAATAAGAAAAGTCGGGACTGTGTTTTGTGGGTCCAGGAC
>QIAU01000204.1 GCA_003225055.1 Acidobacteriota bacterium | reverse complement strand
TGGTGCCACAGCTTGGATGCTTCGCAGCCCGCCTTTTCCTTTCTGCGCCGCGCGGTCAAAACCATTCGGGATCTTTGAGCGGCGGGGCGGCATCTTCCCAGGAACGGCCCTCCACAAAGCGCCGCCGTAGCACCTCGCTACGCGCCACCAGGCTGTAATGGGTGTAAGGCAGGGAGAAAGCCGGGAAGAAGCTAGCCGAGCCCCCACCATTCCGAAAGAAGGATAACTCAGCTCGTATTACTGCAGAGGAATAGCCGCAAACGACAGGATTGGCCGGAAAACAGTAGCTAGTAAGGGACACTACACTAGCTTTAATTAAGAGCAGGTGGTGGCAGGATTGTGTCAGTGCGCAAAGTACTGTTTTTCCAGCCAAAGTTGCATGTTGCGCCCGAGGTGCTCAGGAATTTCGACAAAACGAATTCCCGCATTTCCCGCATCGTCCGTCCAAGCCAGTTCCCCCTTTGCCTGAACCGAACCCTTCATGCCGGGTAGGGAAAAGCGCACTTTTATAGGGCCGCTGATATCGATGGGACGCCGCGTCCGAACTCCAATTCCACCCCGGCTGACATTCGTGAGCTGGACGCTCCATTTCGTGCGAGCGCCGAACGTAAGGGATACGGGAATAGCGAGCGTTTGGCGGTAGTAGCGCAGCCGGCCCGTCAGCATCATATTGCGCGCGGCGGAAAGTGTGCGCACCGCTTGTTCTACGGAGATTGGTTTTTCGAAAAAAAACGTAGCGCCCGTGGCCGGCAGGTCGTGACGCCCGGGCGAGCCGCTCAGCAGGAGCAGTGGCACCGAGTCCCCATTCGATTGCGACGAGCACAGGCTGGCGGCTAAGCTCTCAGTTCCCCGGAGGTCTCGATCAATGATCACGGCATCCACTTTAGATTTGGAAAGCTTGGCGCTAGCTCGCTCGGGATCGGACTCGACGGCGACCCCAATATGAAGACTGCCCAGGATACATTCCAGGACGCTGATTTCTTGCCAATCGCGGGAGACCAGCACCGATTCAAGTGTCATAGAGTGATCGTAGCTTTACCCGTAACGGGCAGATAGGTCACCAAGGTAATGACAGCGCCGACAGCGCCTGAAGCCGCTCCGCTTTTGCCGGCTCCTACGGCTTAGTAACCACGGACCACCGCCCACTGTCTACTGACTTCACCCGATACCACTCCACAGTTTTCTTCAGTCCTTCTTCGAAGTCGACGATTGGCCTGTAGCCGAGATGTTTCTCTGCATTGGAAATGTCGGCGAGAGAATGCTTCACGTCACCCGCGCGCTCCGGCCCGAATTTCACCTCGCCCTCATAATCGGTCAACTTCTTTAAAATCCGAAAGCTTTCTTTCAGGTTGACGCGGCGCCCGGTGGCCACATTAAATACGCCCCCGGCGACGTTCTTGGGTGCTTTACACGCCAGAAGGTTGGCACTGACCGCGTTGTCGATATAGGTGAAATCGCGACTCTGCTCGCCGTCGCCAAAGATGGTGGGCGGCTCGCCTTTCAGCATCTGAGTGATGAACTTCGCCAAAACGCCGGAATACGGCGACGTCGGATCCTGGCGCGGACCGAAGATGTTGAAGTAGCGCAAGCAGACAGTTTCCAGCCCGTAGCAATGGAAAAACGAAACCATGTAGTATTCGCTGGCAAGCTTGGCGACCGCGTACGGAGAGAGCGGATGGGGAGCCATCTCTTCGTGCTTGGGAAGCGTAGGAGTGTCGCCGTAGGCAGAGGACGAGGCCGCGTAGACGACACGCTTCACCTTCGCGTCTCGCGCGGCTACCAGCACATTGACTGTGCCATCCACATTCGCCCGATTGCTGCCCAGAGGATCCAGCACGGACTTTGGGACGGAAGGAATGGCAGCCTGGTGGAGCACATAATCCACGCTCTCGCAGGCTTTGTTCATGGCGTCTAAGTCCAGAATGTCAGCTTCTCGAAAATCAATCTGTTTGAAAATTTCTTGCAAGTTCTCCGGTTTTCCGGTGGAGAAGTTGTCGATGCCGCGCACCCGATCGCCCTGCTTCAGAACTGCCCGCGCCAATGACGATCCAATGAATCCCGCAACGCCCGTAATTAGATAGGTAGACATATTGGATCATGATAACGAATATTGGCTGGGCTTGTATCAGGGCACGACTGCAGTATCTGCTGAAAAAAACTGGAATCCAGCAGCTGAGATCGGAGATCGAAGACGGAAGCTCAAATGACGATCACAATCTGCACCACCGTGCCGCAGAGCGGCCCCGGCGTGAACGTGGCATTCACCAACCGGTTCAGGGGAAATTGCGTTCGCTGATCGCCACAGAAACTTACACCACGGGAGGTGCCGCCTTCGAGGAACGTCACCAGGGTGACCGTCAGCGAAGTTCCACCGTCCTCAATCGTAGAGAACTGCACCACGCTGACCGTTCCACTTACGGTGGCGGTGTTGAGAGCACCGCGAATAAAGAACTGGCTGCCGCAGCCCGAGAGCGAGAGGAAAAGCGCAGAAACCACGAGAACTGACAGGAGACGTTTCACAACGGCCACCTCCCTTCACCAAGGAGGCTTGCTGAATCAAGTCTATACCTTTTAGAAGCTCACAGGAGAGGCTGCGCGGAGACACAGCCGCCCTTGGCTTGCCTGTCGAGGCCTACAGATTGGAGCGGGTTTGGTTGCCCAGGATCAGGGCGAGAAATTCTTCCCGCGAGAGATGGTCGCTCTGGTGAAAAGGTTTTTATTACCGCATCGAGCGCCGCCACCGTGTCGGTAATCGGGGGTCGTTCCATTCCGAGTCTCCCGGCTTCATCTTCGCTGGTTCGGGCTTGGCTGCGCTGCGCCTGCCAGCATGCTGAGCGTGCGCTCCGCCTTGGCCATGTTTGTCCTCCGTCATTTCGGTGAACTCGAGGCCCATCCCGATACGGGTAAGCGACTCGTAACCACAGCCTTGACGTCTAGGCGACACTCATAGAGCTGCGGTGGACAGGTACACCTTCGTTCCGGGCGGGAAAGTAGCTTGCACCTCCGCATAGCAGCCGCTTCGGCTGATATCGGTGAAAGTCCCCGTGAGCGTGCGCATCGCCCTGCGGGCGCAGTTACACGTTGCCTGCACAGCAGTAAAGGTGGATCGCCTCCGCCTTCACCGCCAGGTACATCGGGTGAGCGCAAGGTTTTCAGGTACTTGGGCAGTGGCTTCTCGTCCAGAGTATGGTCTGGCGTATTCCTGTCTCATGCCAGCGTGGCGGTCCTCTCGGCAAGCGCACGAAGGTTTCAGGCAAAGCGGCAACCAGGTTCAGCGGGTTCCGTTCTGGGGCTTAGTCCGGGTTTGGGTTTGCGCGGACTCGGCAGCTGCCCGTATCTCACGCCACAAATCATCTCGTCCCGCGCCGGTTTTGGCGGAGTAGGGAAGCACCCGCGCGTTGTGAAATTCCTGCGACAAGGTCTGGAGGGAATTCCTGAGTTGATTGCCCGAGAGCCGATCGCTCTTGGTTCCAACCACCAGAAATGGCCTGCGGGCTGCCATCAAGAATTCCAGCAACTGCCCATCGCTCGCTTGGGGTGGGACATTTACGTCAATCAGCGCCAGGCAAAGCGCGAGAGATGGGCGCTCCTTGAGATAGGGCTCAATGAACTTCGGCCATTCTTGCGACACCTGGCGGGAAACGTGAGCATATCCGTAGCCGGGCAGGTCGGTGAAAACCAGCTCCGGACGCGGTTTTCCGGGCCAGCGTACTTCAAAGAAATTGATGCTGCGCGTCCGTCCCGGCGTGGAGCTGGTCTTGGCCACCTTGCTGCCCAGTAGGGAATTAATGACGCTCGACTTGCCCACATTGGAGCGGCCCAGGAACGCAATTTCCGGCAGGTCGGGGGCGGGGAATTGGCGGGCATCGCTCACCGCAATCATGAATCGTGCCAGGACGCGCATGGACCTAGTTTGGCGGCTCTCGAACGAGGTTGCAAGCAGAGGTGTCACGTATCAGGTATCAGGTATCCGGTGCCAGGTGGCAGGTCCCAGCTAACGCGTCCGAGGGACTAGTCTCCGGTATTCTCCCTGTGCCCTGCGACCCGCACCCTGCGACCTGTCCCCGCGCCCGCAGCCTGAGATTTGCCACCTGAGACCTGATACCTGGCTTCAATCCAGCTTCAGCGGCCTTTTATCCACGTCCTCAGGTTTCACCGGTTTCAGTTTGTGCCAGAGGTACAGGATGCCGGCTACTACCACTCCGATCGCTACACTGATCAGGAAAAACAGGCGGTAGGCCGGCAAAGCGACGAGCAGAATGACGATGACCCCAACCGCGACGACCAGACCCGCAGTCCCCTTGAAGGATATTCCGCCGCGAGGCTCACAGTCTTGTGGCTGCATAACCCCATTTTATCTGCATTACACAGGGGAAAGAAAAGGCCCGGCTCCCGCGGGCCAACGATGAGGAGTACGGGACTACAAAATTATTGGTGCGCCGAGGGGCCTTCGGTCTGCGTGGATATCGCCGTGATGGTCTGTGGTGTTTCGGCCAGCGGCGTCAGAGGTTCAGGCAGCGGTGCCTCCAAGGCTACCTGCAGCACCTGATCCATGCTTTCCGCAAAATGCATTTTCATTTCGTTACGCAGGTTCTCGGGAACTTCCGCCAGGTCCTTCTCGTTGTCCTTGGGCAGAATCACCTCGAACAGACCGGCGCGATGCGCCGCCAGCAATTTTTCCTTCAGTCCGCCAATGGGCAGAACCTTGCCCCGCAAAGTGATTTCGCCGGTCATGGCGATATCGCGGCGCACCGGAATCTTACTGAGCGCGCTGGCGATAGCGGTCGCAATCGTGATACCCGCCGAGGGGCCATCCTTGGGGATGGCGCCTTCGGGCACGTGCACGTGGATGTCAAGATTGCGGTAGAAGTCGCGAGGCAGCCCGAGGCGCACGGCACGCGAGCGGACATAGGACATTGCGGCTTGCGCCGACTCCTGCATCACGTCACCCAGTTTGCCGGTCAGCATCAGCTTGCCCTTGCCGTCCACCACCGTGACTTCGGTGCTGAGAATCGACCCACCAACCTCGGTCCAGGCCAAACCCGTAACCAGGCCCACTTCGCTCTTCTCGTGGGCCAGGGTGTCGCGGAACTTGATCACGCCCAGGAAGTCATTCACGTTCTCGCCGGTGATGACGATGTTGTAGCCTTCGCCCTCTTTCACCACTTTGCGCGCCACCTTGCGGCAGACATTGCCGATCTCGCGCTCCAGGTTGCGGACTCCCGCTTCCCGGGTATACGCACGAATGATGGTCGTAATAGCCGCATCGGTAAATTTCACGTTCTTTTCCGACAAGCCGGCTTGCGCCATCTGCTTCTTGACGAGGAACTGCTTGGCAATCTCCACCTTCTCCGGCTCGGTGTAACCGTGCAGGCGGAGCACTTCCATGCGGTCCTGCAGCGCAGGAGGAATGGTGTGCA
Source organism: Acidobacteriota bacterium (assembly GCA_003225055.1). GTDB lineage: Bacteria > Acidobacteriota > Terriglobia > Terriglobales > Acidobacteriaceae > Gp1-AA122. The sequence goes on along the minus strand of QIAU01000204.1, from coordinate 49,443 downwards.
TCACGTTGGCGGTGGCGATGAAGAAGACCTGCGAGAGATCGTATTCGACATCGAGGTAGTGATCCACGAACATGAAATTCTGCTCGGGGTCGAGCACTTCGAGCAGAGCCGCCGAGGGATCGCCGCGGAAGTCCATGGACATCTTGTCCACTTCGTCCAGCATGAAGACCGGGTTCTTGGTGCCCGCCTTCTTCATCATTTGGATGATCTGCCCGGGAAGGGCGCCGATGTAAGTGCGCCGGTGCCCACGAATTTCTGCCTCGTCGCGCACTCCGCCCAGCGACATGCGCACAAATTTCCGGCCCGTGGCCTTGGCGATCGACATGCCCAGTGAGGTCTTGCCAACGCCGGGAGGTCCGACGAAGCAAAGAATCGAGCCCTTCGGATTCTTCACCAATTGGCGGACGGCCAGGAACTCGAGGATGCGCTCCTTAATCTTCTCCAGCCCATAGTGGTCTTCGTTCAGAACTTTCTCGGCGCGCGAGATATTGCGGATCTCTTTGGAGCGCTTCTTCCACGGCACCGCCAGCAGCCAATCCAGGTAATTGCGCGAGACGGTCGACTCGGCCGACATCGGAGGCATGGCCTCCAGCTTCTTGAGCTCTTGCATGGCCTTGTCTTTGACTTCTTTCGGCATTCCGGCGGATTCGATCTTCTTTTTCAGTTCGTCGAACTCGCTCTTCTCGCCGCGACCCAGTTCCTTCTGGATGGCCTTGATCTTTTCGTTGAGGTAGTACTCTTTCTGGGCGCGCTCCATCTGGCGCTTTACGCGCGACTGGATGGTGCGGTCCATGTTCAGCTTTTCAATCTCGATGTCGAGCACGTCGCCGATCCGGTTTAGCCGCTCGGCCGGATCAAAAATCTCCAGCAGTTCCTGCTTTTCTTCGATCGAGAGCTGCAGGTTGGCGGCGATGGTGTCGGTGAGCTTGGCCGGATCTTCCATTCGGACCGCGGCAATCATGGTCTCGTAGTTCAGAGACTGGCAGAGCTTCACGTACTGCTCGAACAGCGATGTGACGCGCTGCATGCCCGCTTCCAGTTGCGGGTTGGGCTCCGGGGCGTAGCGCACCGTGCGGATCGTGGCCTGCATGAAGCCTTCGGTCTCCGTGATCTGCAGGATCTTGCCGCGCTCCACACCTTCGACCAGAACCTTGATATTGCCGTCGGGGAGCTTGAGGCTCTGCACGATGTTGACGATGGTACCGACCTGGTAAATCTCGTTGGGCTTGGGCTCGTCGATGCTGGCGTCATGCTGCGTTGCCAGGAAAATCTTTTTGTCGGAGGCCAGGGCCTCTTCAAGAGCACGAACGCTGGATTCGCGGCCCACTACAAACGGAGTCATCATATGGGGAAAGATGACCACATCGCGGATGGGCATCATGGGAAGTTTCTTGCTCTCGAATTTTTCTTTTGCAGTTGTCAACTAATTCTCCAAGAATTCTTGTAACCCCGCCGTCATGGCGGCTGTCGTGCGGGCGTCTCGCGCCCCCACCGGCGAAGGCAACATGCCCTCGCCCCAGCCGGCAAGACGCCGGCGTTTACCCTGCCTTCTCCATCATAGCGAGAGAAACGTCTCGCTTCTCCACCATTTCTTTCGTGACTTCGAACTCCTTCACCTTCTTTTGGCTGGGGAGATGGTACATCAAATCGAGCATGAGCTCTTCCAGGATCATGCGCAATCCGCGGGCGCCGACCTTACGGGCCATGGCCTGGCGGGCCACCGCGCGCAACGCATCCTCACTGAATTTCAGGCGCACGTTCTCAAATTCGAACAGTCTCTGGTACTGTTTGACGATGGCGTTCTTCGGACGGGTCAGGATGTCGATCAGGGCTGACTCATCTAATTCTTCGAGCGCTCCGACCACCGGCATGCGGCCGACGAATTCAGGAATCAGGCCAAACCTGATCAGGTCTTGAGGCTGCACCTCGGCCATCAGTTCGGCTTGCTTCTTCTTACTGGGAGCGGCCATGGCCTCGGCTTCCTCCTCGCCCGTCTTGAAGCCCAAGGACTTCCTGCCGGCACGCCGCCCGATAATCTTGTCCAACCCCACGAAGGCGCCACCGCAAATAAATAGAATGTTGGTGGTGTCCACCGGTGTGAATTCCTGGTGGGGATGCTTTCGTCCTCCCTGGGGAGGGACATTGGCAATGGTTCCTTCCAGAATCTTTAGAAGTGCCTGCTGCACGCCTTCACCGGACACATCGCGAGTGATGGAGGGGTTTTCGTCTTTGCGGCCGATCTTGTCAACTTCATCTATATAGATGATGCCGGTCTGCGCCCGCCCTACGTCGCCTTCAGCAGCTTGCAGGAGCTTGAGGATGATATTCTCGACATCCTCGCCCACATACCCGGCCTCGGTCAGCGTGGTGGCGTCTACGATGGCAAACGGTACGTCCAGCATCTTGGCCAGGGTCTGAGCCAGCAGCGTTTTGCCGGTACCGGTCGGCCCAATCAGCAGGATGTTGGACTTGGTCAGTTCGACGCCCTCGCCCCGTTGCCGGTTCATGTAAATCCGCTTGTAGTGGTTGTAGACGGCTACGGCCAACTTCTTCTTGGTCGTCTCCTGCCCGATCACATACTCGTCGAGGAAGGTCTTAACCTCTTGCGGCTTGGGAAGCTGGTTGGGAGTCTGCGCGGGCGGGGTCGCAGCGCGGTCATCTTCCAGGATGGAGTTGCAGACGGCCACGCACTCATCGCAAATGTAAGCGCGCGGATAATCACTGGGCGAAGAGATCAATTTGGCGACCGCATCTTGCGATTTGTGGCAGAACGAACAGCGCAGAATCTCCTCGGTGCCCGACCTGTTTTTCACTCGGCTCTACTCCTCACTTCTCTTGCCCCGCTCACCGGTCCCCTGGCGGCCTTCGCCGGGTCGGCCGGAAGAGCCTTCTCTACTCACCGAGATCCAGGAAGCTGATCGGGGCGGAAGCCCGATCATACCTCTATCTCGTCTTGTAAATGATATCGTCTATGATTCCATATTCTTTGCTTTGTTGCGCGTTCATGATGAAATCTCGTTCTACGTCTTTTTCGACCTTGTCAAGACGCTGCCCAGTGTGCTTGGCCAAAAGCTGGTTCGTGATCTCCCTCATGCGGAGGATTTCACGGGCATGAATGTCAATGTCGGTCGCCTGCCCGGAAAGGCCGCCCATCGAGGGCTGATGGATCAGAATTCGCGAGTTGGGTAGGGCCAACCGCTTTTTATTCTCCCCCGAAGCCAGCAGTAACGCTGCCATGCTGGCTGCTTGCCCGATGCAAATGGTCACGACGTCATTTTTCACGTACTGCATAGTGTCGTAGATCGCCATCCCTGCCGTGATCGAACCGCCCGGAGAGTTGATGTAAAGCTGGATATCCTTCTCGGGGTCCTCCTGAGATAAGAAAAGCATCTGCGCGATCACCAGGTTGGCCACGTTGTCGTCGATGGGCGTGCCTATAAAGATGATGTTGTCGCGCAACAGGCGCGAGTAGATGTCATAGGCCCGCTCGCCTCGCCCGGTCTGCTCGATGACCATCGGTACCAGCATTGCTTGTGGCTCTTTCACGTTCGCCTTCCACACTCCTGCCCGAACCGCATGCCTTACAGCCGGGAAGGATCGAAGGTCCGCCTCAGGCGGACTGGTGATACAAAAAGTTGAGGGTCTTCTCGTTGCGGATTCTCGACCTAATCCTATCGAGCGCCCCATCCCGTGTCAATCGAGCTCGGATCGCTTCCGGCGTCTGTTTCGATTGTTTCGCCAAAGCTTCGATCTCGTGATCGATTTCCTGATCGCTGACCTCGATTTTCTCAGTATCAGCAATCTTGTCGAGCAGCAGGGAAGCCTTCACTTCATGCACCGCCTGCTCCCGCTGCCCTGCCCGCAACCGGTTCAGGTCCACTTCCTTCATGTCCTCGGCCCGCATACCCTGGGCAGCCAGCGCGCGCAAACCCCGTTCCAGCCGGACATCAATTTGATGCTCCACAAGGGCCGCCGGGACGGCGAAGTCGTGCCGCTTGACCAGTTCATCCAGGAGTTTGTCCTTGGCCTCATGCTCGGCCCGATGCCGCTTGTCGGCCTCCAGTCCTTCGCGAATCCTCTTCCTTACATCCTCAAGGCTGGTGAACTCGGCGCCGAGTTCCTTGGCAAAGTCATCGTTCAGCTCGGGCAAATTCTTTTGTTTGATGGACTGAATTTTGACGGTATAGGTGAGGGTCTTGGCGGCCAGCCGTTGATCCGAGAAGTCCTTGGGGTAGACCACGTCAAACGTGCGCTCCTCACCGGCGGAGGCTCCGCGCAGGTTCTCGGTGAATTCCGGCATGGTGTTATTGCCGCCGATCTCCACTAGGATGTCGTCCATGTGGACCGGCTTGCCCTCACTCTCCTTGGGCGTACCGTCCAGCGAAACTTGGGCAAAGTCGCCTTCCGCCAGGGGACGCCCTTCCACCGAGGTAAAGGTGGCATGCTGCTCGCGCAGACTGTTGAGCGATTCGTTGACCTCTTCGCCGGTGACCGTTGTCTCCGCCCGTTCGGCGCGCAGTTCCTTGTAGCCCTCGACCTTGATCTCAGGCATGACCTCAAAATTGGCCGTGAATCGCAGCGGCTCGCCCTCGTGGATATGCAGGTCCGTCACGCGAGGCTGCGACACCGGAACCAGCCCCTGCTTTTCCGCTTCCCGCCGGAAATAACGAGGCACCAGGGTCTCAACGACTTCGCTCCTAATGTCTTCCGCAAAACGTCGGCGAATGACCGACGCCGGGACATGCCCACGGCGAAAGCCGGGCAGGCGAGCCATCTTTTGATATTTCTGGATCAGGGACTCCGTCGCGCGGGTGACTTCCTCGGCGGGGATTTCGATCTGAATCTCGCGCCTGGTGCTGTCGGTTGTCTCAGTGGGGCTCACGGTAAACCTTTCGCGGAACGGACCGACGGGTCGAAACAAGCCCAGGTAGAGACCGGTCGTGCCCGGTCTCCAAGCCGCGCCTGGCCTTTCCCGTTCAAACCCTAAACTTGAGTTTAAAGACACAGCAGGGCAGCGTCAAACCGGTCGTTGGTTGTTGGCCAAGAAGCTGATTCCAGGCGGCATAATAGTCGAATGGGGAATCGCGGGTTGGCCAACAAGCGACGACCAACGAGCAACGACCTTCCGGCCTGGCTAAAAGTGCTGAATGAAGAGGTCGTCGCCTGTATCCGCTGCCCGCGCTTGGTGGTCTATCGGGAGAAGATTGCCCGCGAGAAGCGGCGGGCCTACGTCGATTGGGACTACTGGGGCAAGCCCGTTCCCGGCTTCGGTGATCCCGACGCACGGGTTCTGATTCTTGGCTTAGCTCCAGGGGCGCACGGGTCGAACCGCACGGGCAGACCTTTCACCGGAGATTCCTCGGGAAACTTCATGTATCCCGTGCTGTACAAGACCGGCTTTGCCAACCAGGCAAGCGCCACACATCGCGGGGACGGTCTGATCTTGAAAGATGCCTATATCACAGCGGCCGTGCGCTGCGCTCCGCCGGCGAACAAGCCCACTCCCGAGGAGATTGCCGCCTGCACCCGGTTTCTAGATCGCGAGATTGACGGGCTAAAGAACGTGAAAGTAGTCGTGGCGTTGGGCCGCATCGGTTTTGATGCTTACCTGAACTATCTCAAGCGACGTGGGCAGATATCGACCAAAGCTCCTTATGTATTTGCCCATGCCGCCAAGTACACCATGCCCGACGGTCGCCTTCTTCTGGCTTCCTACCACCCCTCTAACCAGAACACCAACACCGGCAAGCTGAACGAGAGGATGTTCACCGAAATCTTTCGCGAAGCCGCGCGGTCGGTGAAGAAAACCATTTCAACGCCGAGAACGCCCAGCACGCCGGGACACTCTTAACCTTGTCGTCCTCAGCGGAGGGCAAGATCTATGCATTGCGAACGTAGGCAATAGATCCCTCGCGGCCAAGGCCGCTTCCAATGATCAAGACCTCTAACAAAGACCTCTAACCTCAATGGAATCAATGCGCGCTTTGAACCTTGTCATTCCAGTCTTAACCCGCCTCGCGGGTCTTGCTTGATTGGATGACAATCTGTTTGGAATTGCGCTAGGCCTATCTCAACTTTGTTGCCGTGACTTCCAGCTGAAACTGGCGCTTGGAATTGGGGTCATCTACGCTCCCGATGACTAGCGGCTTGCCCACCGTTGCCAGGGTGCTCCCATTGATCTGCATCTGCCGCAACAGGGGGCGAACGCTGTTCTCTTGATTGTTCATAGCAAAGTTGCTGATTTCGGCCCGAACTTCGAGACCGAGCCCGTTTTCGCGTTCCGTAACGCGCGACCAGATGTTCGTACCCACATCGAGATATTGAAATTCGCCTTGTTTCGTCTCAACTGGGACGCGTGTGCCAATTCTGATTGAGTTGGCGTCTCCGCCGTTGAGGTTCATTGAGTACTGCCGCGAGTTGATCTTCCGTCCGTCTTCAATTTCGTTAACGGCGTAATCCAGGCGGTAAGCATTTAGCGGCTTTTCCGATGCCTCAGCCCTTTCTAAAGCAGGGTTTGACTTTTGGGCAAAGCTCGGCGGCACGCTCCAGGCGACGACGAACAATAAGAGCAGAATCAACCGGACCACGTATCTGATGCGCATTTTGTTCTCCTTTACTTTCTTAAGTGGGTTGATCTGGGCGACCCGGAGCCTTCCAGGGTTCCCTGCGACTCCTCTCGCTGGTCCTGCTGTTCGAGGGCAGTCTGCGCTCGGGCGATCAGCAAGGCGTGTTCGGGATACTGGGTGATATAGCGGGCGAGGATCTTCTCCTGTTCGCTGAGTGGGACAGGCGAGGGGAATTGCTCCAGTCTCGGTCCGGACTTCGCCAGCGGCTCGCCGGCACGCGTACGAATTGCCCGCACCCCGTGCTTAGAACTAGCTGGAGTGGCAACCGGCGAGACGGTACGGTCTCGGGATGGGAGACCTTCCTTAGCAATCGCCGTTGCGGCGGACTGGGTTCTCCCCGCTTCGCTTGCCGGTTGGAATTTTACCTGGGAATCCGCTGCTTTGTAGCCCATCCAGACACTGGCCACAACTACCGCGGTCACGGAAACCGTGCCCAGAATCCACCACCCGCGTCGCCGCCCTGCAACTCGCGCCCTTTCGGCTTCCAGGCTGGCCACGACACGATTCTCCAGGCCGAATCGCGGCTCGGCGTTTCCATATTCGGCCAGCGTCTTCGCCAGGAGTTGGTCCAGTTGTTGATCTCTAGATTTCATCCTTGCCTTCTAACCGGGCCGTCATCCGTTCTTTCAGGATCTGTCGCGCGCGAAACAGTCTTGATCGGACGGCTGCTTCGGAAATTTCCAGCACCTGCGCGACATCTTGCGGCGTCATCTCGTGAATGCTCGACAGAGTCACAACATCACGAAGCTGACTTGGCAATCCTGCGATCAGTCGCTCCAGCAAGCCAGTCATCTCCGCGGTGATGACGAGGTCCTCCGGTGCGGCGATTGCCGAGCGCAGATGATCAACGGAATCACGCAGCTCCTCCAGCGCGACCTCCGGATGTTTCCTTCGGCGATCCACGGCCACCCGCCACGCGATTCTTGCCAGCCAAGTCTTGCGATTTCGCACCCCCTCGAACTTTCGACCGTAGCGGAGCACCTTCAGGTAAGTTTCCTGGGTGGCGTCTTCGGCATCGTGGTGATTGCGCAACATCGAGTACGCGATGCGATATACCAGGCGCGCGTGCTCGCGGACGGCAGCTTCCAGGGCATCCTCGCCTGGTTGTGCCGCTGCTATAGCGTCACCCACGATCACCGATCCAGCCACCACTCCTACGCCCTCACACTAAGAAGACCGGAGTAACCTAATTCTTGTTCAGAATTTTTTCAGCGATACCGAGGTAGGAACTATGTGGGGACGGGTCGTTGATCCGTCCAGCGAGTCGGAGACCCGCCACGTGGCGAAATCAGAACCCCACGAACATCGGTTCGGGTTCCAAGCGGATTCCCCAAATCTCTTCTACTCGCTGCTGGATCTTTTCTTTCAAGGCAAGAACATCGGCTGCCGTCGCCCCGCCCCGGTTCACGATCGCCAAGGCATGCTTGTGAGAGATGCCCACGTGCCCCTGGATGTATCCCTTGTGAAACCCGGAGCGCTCGACGAGCCACGCCGCGGAAACTTTTCTCTGCGCTTCCAGCGCCGGATAAGTGGGAACATCGAGACTGTGTGCAGCGGCCCGCTGGGTGAGATCCGCGAACTGCTCGCGGGAGAGCACGGGATTCTTGAAGAATGACCCAGCACTGAAGCAGTCCTCGTCGCCGGGCGTGATCAGCATAGCCTTGCTAGCACGGATCTGGCGAACCGCTTCACGGGTTTCTGCCAGTGACGGACGCCTGTTCCGGCCCGCAAAATACTTTTTCAGGTCGGCGTATTCGATTCTGGCAGCACCCCCTGGCTCAAGCGCGTAGGTTACCCGCAAGATGATGAAGCGGTCACGCTCGCTGGTGTTGAAGATGCTCGTGCGATAAGAAAATCCGCAGGCCTCGTTGCACAGTTCGCGAACCCGCTTAATTTTCAGGTCGAATACCTGGACAGAGTCAATCGTCTCGCCGACTTCTTGCCCATAGGCGCCTACGTTCTGTACCGGGGTCGCCCCCACGCTTCCGGGAATGCCGCTCATGCACTCGACGCCGGCACAATTGCTGCTCACCGCCCGGAACACAAAGTTGTCCCAATCATCGCCTGCGCCCACTTCAAAAAGGGTCTTGCCGCTCTGGCTGCGCCGGTCGAATCCCTTAATCGCAATCTTAAGAACCAACCCCGGCCAGCCGGAGTCCGATATCACAAGGTTGCTTCCGCCGCCCAAGACGAATAAAGGTAGACTACGCGACTCGGTATACTCGACCGCCCGGCACACGTTGTCGATGTTTTCCGCCTCAACGAAATACCGCGCCGGCCCGCCGATGTTAAACGTGGTCATCGGCGCCAGCAAAACGTTCTCCTGGATGTGCATGGGCAGCATCAGTATATATGGGTGATTACGGCACTCTTGGGTAGTGCCACCGGCGCAGGATTTGCGATATAAAAATACAAACCACTTAAGGAGCGACCATGTACGCGGAGATCATGATCCTTCCCATGCGTGAAGAACTCACCCGTTTGGGAATTAAAGAAGCCCGCACGGCTGTTGAGGTCGACCAGGCGCTGGCTCGCCCGGGCATAACCATGTTGGTGGTAAATTCCGTGTGTGGATGTGCCGCGGGCCGCATGCGTCCAGCCGTCCGCCTCGCACTCGAGCATTCCACCAAGCCTGATCAGGCATTCACCGTTTTTGCGGGACAAGACAAAGAAGCGACCGACCGGGCACGCTCCTACTTTGTTGGCTACCCGCCCTCGTCGCCGTCAATCGGGTTGCTGCGCGATGGCCAACTCCTCTACATGATGCAGCGCAGCGACATCGAACACCGCGAAGCCGTGGACCTGGCCAGCGAACTCAAAACCGTGTTTGATAAGTTCTGCGCCAAACCGCTAGGTCAGCGCGCTAACAAATCTCCGCGATAGAGACGCGGCTTGCCGCGTCTCAAGCATCACGATGGTTGGAGCTCGAGGTCTTCCCAACTGGCAGACGCGGCAAGCCGCGTCTCTACCCGTGCGTGTGCTTTAATACCGCTGCGAGGGAATTCGAATGAGACATGTTAGCGCTGTGTTTTTCTGCTGCTTCGCGGTGGCGGGATCGCTCTTTGCTGCCGATCCTTGGAGCGCTGCTTGGAAAGAGCAGATTGACAAGATCTATCCCCAGGTGGAAGCGCTCTACATTGACATCCACCGCAATCCCGAACTGTCGCTCCACGAAGAGAAAACCGCGGCCAAGATTGCTGATCAGCTTCGCAAGATTGGTTTCGATGTAACGACCGGAGTCGGTGGGACTGGGGTCGTCGGCATCCTGAACAATGGCGCAGGTCCGACGATTATGATTCGCGCTGAACTGGACGCATTGCCTGTTCCAGAGAAGACCGGATTACCGTACGCCAGCCATGTGACGACTCATGACGATCGCGGCGTCGAAGTCCCGGTGATGCACGCCTGCGGACACGACCTGCACCTGTCGATTGGGGTCGGCACCGCGATGCTGCTCGCCCAGAACAAAGATCGCTGGCATGGAACCTTTATTTATGTCGGGCAACCGGCCGAGGAGCGAATCCGTGGGGCCAGCGCCATGCTGAAGGACGGCCTGTTCACACGGTTTCCCAAGCCTGACTTTGCACTCGCCGTACATGACTCGGCGGACCTGCCGGCGGGTAAAATCGGTTTTACTCCGGGCTACGCGGCGGCGAATTCAGACAGCGTAGACGTGACCATCTTCGGCAAGGGAGGCCATGGCGCAGCGCCAGAGAGGACCATCGATCCGATTGTGATGGCCGCCCGCACCGTCTTGTCCTGGCAAACCATCGTGGCGCGCGAAATCGATCCTCAAGATCCAGCCGTCATCACGGTGGGATCCATCAACGGCGGCACTAAGCACAACATCATCCCGGACGAAGTCCACCTCGAGCTCACGGTCCGTTCTTACAAGGAGGAGGTAAGAAAACATCTGCTCTCTGCTATTGAACGGATTGCCGATGCCGAAGCCGCCGCTGCTGGCGCCGAGAAGAAGCCCACGGTTCAGGTCATCGAAAGCGTGAATGCGGTCTACAACGATCCCAAGCTGACGGAGCGCGAAGCTAGGGTGCTGCGGCGCACGCTGGGAGACGCGAACGTCACCCAACAGCCTCCCATCATGGCTTCCGATGATTTTGCGGAATACGGCCATGCGGGGGTGCCGGGGTTGATTTTTGCGCTCGGCGCTGTGGAGCCAGCGAAGTTCGCCGCCGCAAAACAAAACGGCGAAACGCTCCCGGGTCTGCATTCACCGTTTTTCGCTCCCGATCGCGAGCCTAGCTTGAAAACCGGGATTGAGGCCGAAACCGCTGCGGTGTTGGAACTGCTCGGCAAACCATAACGCGGATTTGTTAAGCGAGGGGGACTGGCATGCTAATCATGATCCCTGGGCCCTTGCTTCGCGTGCCCGGACCGCCACGCGCTGGTGCTCAGCTGCCGCGTATCCCTTCCCGGTTTGGAATCCGGTTTTTCATGGAACTTGATAAAGCGCTTGGCGAGATGCAGCGAGTGCTGAAGCCAGGCGCCCGCGCCAGTTCCCTCGCCGGAGGCTGTGCGAGATTGTGCTGGCCACAGGGAGTCGCTAATCCATTGCTCGTGTCATCTTCTTTCCGGGTCGCCGCTCAGCCTCTGCTGGTTTCGTCAGACGAAATGCTTTCACCACGATATTGTTCGGCTGCCAGCCAACCTGCGTTAACGTGAGCAGTCCGTATTCGGCCGGATCAGCCTTCGTCGCTTTCCGCTTCTCGATGACTGCGACATCGCCCGATCCCGAATCCACAACCAACAGGTACTCCTCGTTAGCCGAGAGAGCCAATCCATCAGGACGGCTGCCCGCAGGCAACGAGGCAATCACCCTTCCATTGTCGATGTCGTATACCGCGACCGTATTCGATCCGAAGTTGCTGACGTACAGGCGGGAACTGTCGGCCGTCACTAGGCCGCGCGCCGGATGGGTTCCGATCAAATAACTATTGCCCACTTCGTTGGTTGTCGTCTCGATCATGGAGATGTTGTCGGAATCGAAGTTGCATACAACCAGCTCGCCGCCATCTGGCTTGAGGGCCAAATTGACGGGCGTGCGGCCGACATCCATCGAGGTCAGAAGCTTGGCGTTCTTCAGGTCCACCGCCGCAACTTCGCCGGCGCCCGAGCAAGCGATAAAAGCTTTGCTGCTGTCCTGGAGTATGGCGATATCTTCGGGCTGCTGACAAACCGGCACGGTCGCGCGTACGGTTAGATTGGTCGCATCAATCAGGGACACTGTATTATCGTTTCGGTTGCTGACCACGACCGTGCGCCCGTCTGGTGTTACGCGGGCCAATCCCGGTGCGTTGCCCACCCGGACGGTACCGACCACAATGCGTTTTTCCAGATCAATCACCGAAACGTTCGCCGAGCCCGAATTGGCTACGTACGCCCGCTGGCCGTCTTGCGAGACATCAATGAAATAAGGCTTGCCGTGGATACCGATGGTGGCCACGACCTGATTATGCTCGGCGTCAATTACGCTGACGTTGCTGGAATCGGTGTTGACCACGTAAATTTCATTTTTTTTGCCATTCGCGGCAAGGCCGGTGGGGTTCGCGCCCACGGAAATGGTCTTCAGAACGTTGAAGCGGGGCAGGGGACGTGGAGTCAGGTCAAGAACGCTGACCGTGTTGCTCTTGCCATTCGTGATATAGGCGTATTCGCGATAGGAGGGCCCGTAATCGGGCAGCCGCTGTGGCCGAAGATACCACCACGACAGTCCTCCAATGATTCCGAGGAAGATAACGGTTAAAAGGAATTTTCTCAAGTTAGCTGGCGGCTGGTCGAACCCCAGCTTGGACTCCTATTGTCTTGCCGACTGCGGCATGGGTTCCTATCGCCGGCACAGTGCGTCCTACCACCGGCGCGATTTGCCGCACCTGGGCCATCAGTTCTTCAAACTGTTCTGGGTAGAGAGACTGGATGCCGTCGGAGAGCGCTTTGTCGGGATCGTGATGCACCTCGACGATCAGGCCATCGGCGCCCACCGCCACTGCCGCGCGCGACAGTGGCGTCACCTTGTTGCGCTTCCCGGTCCCGTGACTGGGATCCACAATGATCGGCAAGTGGCTCAGCCGTTGGACGGCAGGGACGATGCTGAGATCGAGCGTATTGCGCGTGTGATCGGCGAAGGTCCGCACGCCGCGCTCGCAAAGGATCACATTGTAATTTCCCTCGCTCATCACATATTCGGCGGCCATCAGAAATTCTTCCAGCGTGGCTGACATGCCGCGCTTTACCATCACCGGTTTCTTAGAACGGCCGGCGCGCTTAAGCAAAGAAAAATTCTGCATGTTTCGGGCGCCGATCTGAATGACATCGGCGTACTCCTCGACCAGTTCCAGCGATTCGTTGTCAATGGCCTCGGTGACAATCTTCATTCCGTGCTTCTCGCGAATGTCGGCCATGACCCTGAGGGCTTCTTCGCCCAGGCCCTGAAAGGAATAAGGCGAGGTACGGGGTTTGTAGGCGCCGCCGCGAAAGAACTGAGCGCCGGCACGGGACACGCGCTCGGCAACGGCAAACGCCTGTTCGCGGCTCTCAATCGCGCATGGTCCCGCGATAATCGCCAGACCGGGTCCGCCGAACGTCGCATTGGTGCCGGGGAAGGAGATCAGCGTGTTCTCCTCCTTGACGTCGCGACTCACCAACTTGTAGGGCTTGCTGACCCGGATCACTTCCTGCACACCCGTCATTTCTTCTAGCGTTCCCGCCTCGACTTCGCCCCTGTTTCCGGTAATGCCTATGGCGGTACGCTGTGCCCCCGGAATGGGGTGCGCCCGGTAGCCCAGCGACTCGATTTTTTGACAGACGGCGCGCACCTGTTCTTCCGTGGCGTGCGCCTGCATGACCACCAACATGACCACCTCGAAAACAGCCAGTTTATCGCTCCCCAGGCGTGGTCGGCAAACAGACACGGAAGATGCAAGCCGCAGGGCAAGCCGCGTCTCTGCCACGGAATTTATGCATCCCAAGATTTCCATGGGCATCAATATTTCTGATCCTAATGAACCCTAATGATCGGAGAGTGCTGGTATGAAAGCTGCCGTTGTTCCCGCCGTTTCCAGTAAATGGGAAGTCAAAGAGATTCCCACCCCCAAACCAGGACCGAACCAGGTTCTCATCAAGATTCACGCCAGCGGATTGTGTTACACCGACGTGCACATCACGAATGGAAATCTGCCGACTCAATTTCCCCGCACCCTCGGTCATGAGCCCGTAGGCGAGATTGTGGAGCTGGGAGCCGGGGTTACGACCCGCAGAGTCGGTGACCGGGCTGGCGTTCCCTGGGTGCAGGCTTCCTGTGGCCGATGCGAATGGTGCCAGCGCGGTAAACGGGAGTTGTGTCCGAACAACGTGGGAACGGGAATTCAGACCCAGGGCAGCCACGCCGAGTACATGGTCGCCTTCGCGGATGCGACGCAGTTGATTCCCGAAGGGCTCGGCTATGAGCAGGCAGCTCCGATTTTCTGCGCCGGATACACGGTGTGGAGCGGGTTTCGCGTTGCCGAGCCCAAGCCGCACGATCGGGTCGCGGTGGTTGGCATCGGCGGACTCGGTCATCTCGCGATTCAGTACGCCAAAGCGGCCGGCTTCGAAACCATCGCGGTAACCAAGTCGAAAGACAAAGAGAAGATGATTCGCCAACTTGGCGCCGACGAAGTTGTGCAAGACGGCGCTGCGCTGCTGGCTTCAGGCGGCGCCGATGTTCTTTTGGCCACCAGCAATTCGTGGAATGCGACCAGCGATGCTGCCAAAGGTATGCGCCCGGAAGGCCGCATCGTCATCATGGGCGTCTCGCACGAGCCACTGCCATTTACCGCGGAGATGATGTTCAAACGGGTTAGCTTGATCGGATCGAGCCAGAACGCGCGCGAACATCTTTACGAAGCTCTTGATTATGCTGCTAAGGGCAAAGTCAAGGTCGTCGAGGAGACTTATCCCCTCAATGAAATTGCCAAAGCCTATGATCGGGTGGCCAACGGCAAGGTACGCTTCCGGGCGGTAATCACGCCAAACTGACCGCACCAAGGGCCGCGTGGGGCGTGGCCGGCCTTATACTTTTCTCATGGCTCGTTCGATGGCGCGGGAGCAGGATATCCTCAAGCTGCCCGCTCCCAAGCGCCCGCCCCGCCTGACTTCTCGGCGCATCGGCATTCACACCTCTATTGCCGGCGGGGTGGAGAACGCCGCTGAACGCGCCTACCGGCTCGGGTGCAACACATTCCAGGTTTTTTCGAGCAGCCCGCGCCAGTGGCAGCCCTATGACCTCAGCCGTCCGCAATGCGACCAGATGAACCGTCTGCGGGAAAAATATGGATTAAGGCCGCTGGTGATCCACACCAACTACCTGATCAATCTGGCGAGCACGACCGAGCAGTTTCTGGCGAAGTCGGTAGAGGCATTTCGGGGCGAGTTGGAGCGGGCGCTGAGTCTCTGTGCGGAGTATCTCGTCTTACATCCCGGGTCATTCCGGGGAGCCAGCAGGGACGAAGGGCTGGCGCGGGTAGCGGCTTCCATAGCGGTTGCCAGCAGAGGTCTGGACGTAGTGAAGGGAGGATTAACCATTCTGATCGAGAACACTGCCGGAGCGGAATATTCCCTGGGCGGAAGCTTTGAGCAGGTTGCAGACCTGCTCGAGCTGCTGCGAGACATGGTGCCGATCGCTGCCTGCATGGATACCTGCCACGTTCATGTTTCCGGTTACGACATCGTGAGCCCGGCTGGAATGAAAAAGACTCTGGATCATTTGGACTCCACCGTAGGGTTCAAGAATGTTCGCGTGTGGCACTGCAACGATGCCAAGGCCGCACGCGGATCGAAGCTCGACCGTCACCAGCACATCGGAAAGGGAAGCATCGGGCTGGAGCCGTTCCAGCGATTGTTGAACGATCCGCAGTTTGCTCATGCCGCCTTCATCGCGGAAACTCCCATCGACGCTCCCGGCGACGACAAGAGAAATGTCGAGGCGCTGAAGGCTCTAGTGAAAGACAAACCACATACGTTGCCATCCTAAGAGTTTGTGACTTTTTCTTTTTCTCGCACGGCCTGCCGCTGAAAACCAGCAGCTTACCTGCCCGGAAAAATCGCTTACATCCAAAAAAGTCGCAAACTCTGAGCGGAGCAGACCGATTCGCTTCTCGATCGGGCTGCGAGTCGAAGGACCTCGTACCTGTAACGCATACACCCCCCGAATGAGATACCGTGCGTACGCCTGTCCCGCCATGGATATCGAAGCTCTTGCCCGCCAGCTCATGTCGGCCTAGGAAACCGGCCAGATGGTTGCTGTCCCTCCATCGGCGTGTCCCGGCTTTGACCTCAATCGAGCGTATGAAGTCGAGAACAAACTCAAGCAGTGGCGCCAGGCGGCCGGCCACAAATCAGTCGGCAGCAAGGTGGGCTATGCCAACAAGGCGGTCTGGCGCGTGCTCAAGCTGGAGACCCTGGTTTGGGGACACATGTATGACGACACCGTCCATCAGAGCGATGCCAACTCCGCAACCGGGTCAGTCCCTCATGCTCGGTCTCTGAAGATCGAACCGGAAATTGTTTGCGGCCTGAAGCAACCTATCACTGCCGGCGCCGATGCTCCCGCTGCCCTCGCTGCCAGGGATTGGCTAGCGCTAGGCTTCGAAATCATTGACTGTCCTTTTCCAGAATGGAAGTTTCAGCCGAGCGACTTCGTCGCCGCCTTTAGACTTCATGCGGCACTGGTAATTGGCGAGCGCCTGCCCGTGCACTCGGTGCTGATTCCCGCGCTCCCCGATGACCTCGCACGCTTCAAAATTACCTATGAAAAAGGATGGCGAGCTGGTCGAAGAGGGGTCGGGAAGGAACTGTCTTCGCAGTCCCGCGCTGTGTCTAGCCGAAGTCAGCAGCGCCGTTCAGCGGCGATTTCCAGACGAGCCGTTGAGCGCGGGCAAAATCGTCAGCTCCGGGACGCTTACGGCTGGTCACCTGACCGGCCCCGGCGATCGTTGGACCGCCGAAGTCGAGGGACTGGCTTTTCCGGCGCTTACCCTGAAACTGGAATAGCCGCGCTAGCCGCGCCTTCCTCTCCGGGGATTCACCTGCCTCGTTGTAAAATTAAAGTTTATCCGCAGCGCAAATAATTTCTCATATGCCGCAGGAAACGCAGGTGAACAAGACACCACGGGAGGAGCGCTTCGACCCGCACAGCTTCGAGACTAAATGGTACGAGCGCTGGCAGCAGGATCCGTCGCTCTACCGCGCCGAGCCTGCCTCCACCAAACCCAAATATTACGTGCTGGAAATGCTGCCTTATCCCTCCGGCGCGCTGCACATGGGACATGTGCGCAACTACTCCATCGGTGACGCACTTGCCCGCTACATGTGGATGAACGGCTACAACGTGCTCCATCCCATGGGCTGGGATTCCTTTGGTCTGCCGGCAGAGAATGCCGCCATATCGAACAACACCCCGCCGCGCCAGTGGACGCTGCGCAACATCGCCAACATGAAGGCGCAGATGAACCGCCTGGGTTTCGCCTACGACTGGTCGCGCGAAGTCACCACCTGCTTCCCCGAGTACTACCGCTGGAACCAGTGGTTCTTCCTGAAAATGTACGAGCGTGGCTTGGCCTATCGCAAAAAAAGCCGGGTGAACTGGTGTCCGAAATGCGCCACCGTTCTGGCCAACGAGCAGGTTGTGGACGGCTGCTGCTGGCGCCATGAAGACACGCCGGTGGAGCAGCGTGACCTGGAGCAGTGGTTCTTGCGCATCACAAATTACTCGGAAGAGTTGCTGCGCGATTTGGACAGGCTCCCCGATTGGCCGGAAAAAGTCGTTACCATGCAGCGCAACTGGATCGGCCGCAGCGAGGGCGCACTGGTGGATTTCAAGCTCGACGGTCAGGCCGGTCCTGCCGGCTCGACCATCACAGTCTTCACCACGCGAGTGGACACGATCTTCGGCGCGACCTCGGTCCAGCTGGCCCCTGAACATCCGCTGGTAGCCGATCTCGATGCGGGCGATGCTGATCTGAGCGCCAAAGTTGCGCAGATGATGGCGGAGCAGCGAAAAGCTAAAGAACTAGGTGATTTTGGCGAGATTGAGAAGCACGGCGTCAATACCGGGCGGTTTGCGATCAATCCGTACAACCGCGAAAAGCTGCCGATCTGGGTTGCAAACTATATTTTGATGGACTACGGCACAGGCGCGATCATGTCGGTGCCGGCGCATGATGAGCGCGACCATGAGTTCGCCAAGAAATACGACTTGCCAATTCGGCAGGTAAACCAGCCGCCTACGGCCAGCGAGCCGGTAGACGTTCAGAAGGCGCCCTCTACCACGACGGATGGCGTTGTCATCAACTCCGGACCGTTTAACGGTCTGAGCTGTGAAGACGCTATCGCGAAGATGGCGGAGTACGCCCAGAAACACGGCTTTGGCAAGCCAACCGTCACCTATCGCTTGAAGGATTGGGGGGTCTCGCGGCAGCGCTACTGGGGCACCCCGATTCCGATGCTCTACTGCGAAAAAGACGGCATCGTGCCTGTCCCTGAGAAAGATTTGCCGGTCATTTTGCCCGACAACGTCGAGATCACCTTGAGCGGCGGTTCGCCTCTGGCGCGTGTCCCGGAATTTCTCAACACGACCTGTCCGAAGTGCGGCGGGCCGGCGCGGCGCGAGACTGATACCATGGACACCTTCGTAGATTCGTCCTGGTACTTCTACCGCTACGCCGACGCGCTCAACGACAAAGCGCCATTTGACGGCAAGATTATTGACTACTGGTTTCCCATCGACCAGTACATCGGCGGCGTCGAACACGCCATCTTGCACCTCATCTATTCGCGCTTTTGGACCAAGGTCATGCGCGACATGGGATTGGTCGAGAACGACGAGCCGGTGCAGCGTCTCTTCACCCAGGGCATGGTGATTAAAGATGGCGCCAAGATGTCGAAAAGCCTGGGCAACGTGGTCACGCCCGACGAGATGATTGCCCGTTACGGCGCCGATGCTGCGCGGCTCTACAGCCTCTTCGCAGCGCCTCCCGACCGCGACCTGGACTGGCAGGACACCGGCATTGAAGGAATTGAACGTTTCCTCGGGCGCGTGTACAGGGGCCTCGGCGGATAAGCGGCTCCCCGCGTCTCCCGGTGAGACGGGGCAAGCCAGGTTCCTACCGCCGGAAGCTCGCAAGATCCAGCGCAAGCTTCACCAGACCATCAAGCGGGTCAGCGACGACTTCCAGGGGCGGTGGCATTTCAATACCTCGATTGCCGCCATCATGGAGTTGGTCAACGAACTATATGCCGTCGAGGACAAGAGCGACACCATCCCGGGGCCATTGCTCGCGGAAGTACAACGCGATCTTGTGCTCCTGCTCGCTCCCTTTGCTCCTTATCTGGCGCACGAGCTCTGGGAGATGCTGGGCCAAAAAGAAAATCTATTGCGGACGCCATGGCCGAAATCCGATCCGGCGCTGGCCAAAGAAGAAGAGATCGAGATTCCGGTGCAGATCAACGGGAAACGGCGCAGCCGTATTCTTGTGCCCGCGGATTCGGACGATACATTTGTCCGCGAACGCGCTCTGGCTGACGAAAAAGTGAAAGCGGCGATAGCAGGCAAGCAGGTGGTCAAAGTGATCGTGGTGCCCGGGAAGTTGGTAAATATCGTGGTGAAGTAGAGGTCTGCGATCTTACCCCTGGTTTTGGGAAGAGTGTGTCTTGCCAGGCTGCCGAAAAGCGTCAGATATGTATCAGGGTGCGCCTTCAGGCGTGCCGTAAGCCACCCAAGAATATGTGACCAGCCGCTGCAGGGCCGGTCGCCGCCAAAGGAAAATATCTTTGAACCTCAGTTTTATTGCTTCTCAGCCAGCGGCGTGTTTTCACTCGGTGTCAACGCCACCTTCGAACCGGGTTCGCGCGAGTACTCCAGAAACAGCTTATTCTGCGAGCCTTTTCTGATCGCCAGGTTCCTCGCGTTCACGCGAGATTCCGTGGTATGAAATCCATTTTCGTCGCGCTTCTGCCGGCTCACTGCCGAGACCTCGATCGAATACTCGCTGTTTTCAGAAGCGACAACTTCCAGCTTGTAGGTTCCGCTTAGGGGGCCGCAAATTTGAATCCAGCCCGTACAAGCTTGTGGCTGGCCGTTTGCGTCCTGGTCTGCGCAATCGAGGAAGGCCTGGGCTAGCGGCAGTTCCTGCCAGGCGTTTGGACCCGCCGGATCGTATCCGATCCTTCGCCCCCGGGGATCCGTCACCAACAATCCGACCGTGGGAGATTGGTTTTCCTGGCTGCCATACGAGATTTCCAGTTGCCCCATCGCATAGCAGGAGCGCGTGTCTTGGGGATCGGATTCGTCCCGCACATCGGGAGCATGGTGACGGCTTGCGAATTCGTCGGCGCTGCGCCCGTTTCCAGACACAGTGACCGGCCACAACCAGAGCCACATCGCCGCCAGCAGCAGCCGATTGCGCCAGAGTCTCATTCCCGCTCTCCCGAGCGCCTACCCTAGCGTTGCGTCCCCAAGGAGAACAAGTAACTAAAGTGCCGTCTGCCCTCGGTGGAATCCCTTAGGCTGAGGTTTCAAGGTTTCAATGTTTCCAACAGGGACCGTCCTTGGAAGACAGAAAACTGGAAACCTGAAACTCGAAACTCTGAATCCTTGAAACTTTGAAACCTTCGCACTCTGAAAGCTGGTTTATCCTACCCACGCATGGCCGAGCCTTCGCCCATCCTTGACGGTTTTCGCGCAGTGTTCCGGCGTCCGGCCTTTGCCCTGGCCGAGATCACCTGGCGCTGGGCGTTTGGCGCGGCTGCTTGGACGCTCATCCTCTTTTTGCTCATCGAGTATCTGGATACCCTCCCGGTTACTCCGGGCGATGTATTCTTCCTGCACACTCGGCATCCTCGGCTGGTTTCGCAGGCGATTGCCCACATTCTGAGCGGCAGTGCGCAACGTCTGGTGACCGCCACTCTGGTCGGGGCCGCGGCTCTTACCATCTCCTGGATTTTTGCGGCTTCCCTGGGGCGCGCTTTCACGCTCAAGCCCTTGCTGGACTACTTTGGTATGACGAATTCGGGCGGACTAACTCTGTTGCGGACCCGATTCTGGCGCGGCGAGGAGGAAGGCTGGCGGCTGCGGTCTCTCGTCGGCCTGAACTTTCTGCGAGCCACGCTGGGACTCGCGGCAGTGCTGGGAATTTTGGCTTCAGCGACTGTGGCCGGGTTCGCCTCTTCGGACAGCTATCCCCGGCCCGGCTGGGTGTTCCTGATCTTCGTACCCCTGGCGCTCCTGGTTGCACTCTTGTGGTCGGCAGTGAATTGGTTTCTCTCCCTGGCTCCTGTTTTCGTCCTGCACGAGTCTCAAGATGCTTTTGGTTCCATCTCGCGCGCCGTGGAATTCTGCCGCAACCGCGCCAGCGCTGTGGCATGGAGCAGTACCGCATTTGGATTGCTGCATTTTGTAGCGTTTGTGCTGGCCACCGCCGCGGTGTTTGTGCCTTTGGCGTTCGTCAGAGTGCTGCCGCCCGGAATTGTGCTGGGTGCGGTTCTGCTGTTGACGATGGTCTACTTCGCCATGGTTGATTTCCTCCACATGGGAAGGCTGGCGGCATATGTTTCCATTTTGCAAACACCGGAGGAAGCCCCGATAGAGAGTTCTCAGTTGTCAGTTCTCGGTTCTCAGTCGAAAACGACCTTCCCATCGATACCTCCCTCTGATGATGACATTCTCAGCGACGTCCCTGGCCTGGTTCCTCCGCCAGAAAAGCCTAAGCCGTGAACGCTCCTCCCGTCCTAGCTACCCGCTACTAGCTACCCGCTACTAGCTACTTCTTCCTTCCCCCTTTACACTATCTTTCCGTTCTGAGAGACTCATTCGTGGAAACCCAATCCATCGTCGTCCTCGATTTTGGTGCGCAATATTCTCAGCTCATTGCGCGCCGCATCCGCGAACAGAACGTCTTCTCCGTCGTTCTTCCCTGTAATGCCGGGCTGGAGGAAATCCGCAGCTATGCGCCTGTAGGCATCGTGCTGTCCGGCGGCCCTTCGTCGGTTTACGACAAGGATGCCCCTGTCGCCGACCAACGGATTTTCGATTTCGGCGTACCGGTGCTCGGGATCTGCTATGGCCTGCAATTCATGGTACACGTGCTGGGCGGCAAAGTCCGACCGGCGGAAAAGCGCGAGTATGGTCAAGCCAAAGTCGAATTGCTCAATGGATCGCGCCTGTTCGAAGGCCTGCCCAAAGTGATGGCGGTATGGATGTCGCACGGCGACGAAGCCGTAGAGCTTCCTGCCGGATTTCAGTTAACCGCGAAATCGCCCAGCGCGGTGGCAGCCATCGAGAATCCCAAGCGAAAGATGTGGGCGGTGCAGTTTCATCCTGAAGTGCACCACACCCCGCTGGGCACGGACATCCTGCGCAATTTCACCCTCAAGATCTGCGGAGCCCAGCCTAACTGGACCGCCCAGCGTTTTATTGAAGAAACCATTGCCAGCGTGCGCCAAGCTGTCGGCTACGGGCGTGCGATCTGTGCCCTCTCGGGGGGAGTGGACTCCTCGGTCGCTGCAACCCTGGTGAATCGCGCGCTGCGCGATGAAAAGGGAAATTCCCGCCTCACCTCCGTGTTTGTCAACAACGGCGTGCTGCGCAAGAACGAGTTCGAGAAAGTTCAGCAGAACCTGCGCGAGAGGCTTGGCTTGCATGTGGTCGCGGTAGACGCGACTGAGCGATTTCTCACTAAGCTCAAGGGAGTAACCGACCCCGAGGCCAAGCGCAAGATAATCGGCAATGAGTTCATTGCGGTATTCGACCAGGAAGCTCACCGCATCGAGAGGGAAGAAGGCAAGGTTGACTGGCTGGTGCAGGGTACCTTGTATCCGGACATCATCGAATCGCGCTCGGTGCGCGGCCCATCGCAGACTATTAAGACCCATCACAACGTGGGCGGCCTGCCCGATACGATGAAGCTGAAGCTTATCGAGCCCTTAAAGGATTTGTTTAAGGATGAAGTCCGCAAGATCGGCCGCGACCTAGGCATGCCGGAAGAGATTCTGCTGCGTCAGCCATTTCCGGGCCCTGGGCTTGCGGTGCGCATTCTGGGCGAGGTTACGCCGGAGCGGTTGGCCATCTTGCGCGATTGCGATGACGTCGTGATTACTGAAATCAAGCGCGCCGGCCTGTACACCAAAATCTGGCAATCGTTTGCCGTGCTTTTGCCCGTGATGACAGTGGGCGTGATGGGCGATCAGCGAACCTACGCTTATACGTGCGCAATCCGCGCCGTTCACTCCGAGGACGGGATGACTGCCGACTGGGTGCCGCTGCCCTACGAAGTGCTGAAAACAGTTTCCATCCGGATCGTCAATGAAGTAAAAGGCGTCAATCGCGTGGTCTACGACATCACCTCGAAGCCGCCGGGAACCATCGAATGGGAGTAGCTAAGCTTCCTTGGGTCTTCTAGGCTGGTTGGCTCTCGGCCTGCCTCGTTCGTCGGTCTCCACGATTGAGAACTTCAGTCCCTGTGGATCCTTGAGAATGTCGGCGCGATACTTCTGCGCGGCTGCCAGGCTGGCAAACGCGGGTGCGACTTTCTCGCCGTGTTCTTCTTGGGAGACATCGATAAGCCTGAAATAGGTCTTCGTCATCCTGATGCTGGTCCCTTAATTGATTTGTCTTTGGCAGCCGATGCGAGCGTCAGGGTCGAAATTTATTCGGAAAAACGAAACACCGCCGCGACTGAATATTCTGGAAACATTGCAGATCGCGACGGTGATCATTAGGGGGAGGGATCACCCGCATACTAGCTTAAAAATGTTAGAACCCTGCGATTATTTTTTCCGTCCACGCCACTTTTTTAAAGTCACCGGCTGGCTTTGTCACTCACTACCGAGCGACTTAGGTTTCTTTTTCCTCTCGGGTCTCTGCGATCTTTGCGCTTGAATGGAAAGACCAGCGTGGCAGCTCTGCGACTGGCACACCGTAGGCCGTAGAATTAGCCTGGCGGCTTTCTCCTTCCTCGTCCGCCTTGCTTTCCCCAAGCTGACAGTTGCTCCCGGTACTTTGCCGTCGTGATTCTCCCGCCGGCGGACGCGATACATTTTGGACAAACCATTCTGGAGCGGGGGTGTTTGTCACAGTAGGGCAGAAACGTTTTCACCGCCAGCACGATCTGGTCGCACATCTCCTGCAGGAATTTGGCTTGCGGCTCGGAGAACTGGTTTTTTCGGAAGCTGACAACGCTGACCACTCCGATGCTATTTCCTCGCGCCACGAGGGGGACCGCGCAATAGGAACGCAGGCCGTCGGCGAGGGTTTGCTCCTCCACTGCGAACTGCCGCTCCGTCTCGATATTCCTTCGCAGCACGATTCTCTGGCTCAAGAAGGCTTGTCCGTGCGGACTTTGTCTGGTTCCGAGCAATCTGCCAATCTGAAAAAAACTGCCCGGCACGCCGCCATGCAGAGCGACGATTTTCAGCGCATCTACTTCCGGCTGATACAGCATCAACCCAGCCCGATCGTAGGGGAACACTCTCTTGAGTGCTCCGCACATTCCTTCAAAAATGTTCTCCGGTGCGTCTTGTGTGATCGCCACTCTGTTCACTTCCAGCAGGGTGTCGTATCGCGCGGCGATTTTCGGCAACGTAGTCATAGTTCAAGGCCCCATCGATATTGTGGTCATAAGACGACCGCGATCTCTTCAGTCCGTGTCGACTGGGAAGCGTTTTCCCGCTGGTTTACACCTGGCTATCCTTGTACCATCTTTTGCCAAAATGATGACTAAATCGCTAAAGTAAGGCTTGTCAGGAATGTCGACAGTAAGTTCTCGCGCGCCGTTAGGCAATCAGTAAAACCATGTACTGGTTCCGGCACACCTCGCCGTCCCGGTACCGGGATTTGAACAAAACGATTCGCGAACCCTGCGAGGAAAAACCTGAACGCCCCAATAGGCTGTCCATTCTAATTCGTCAAGGATGAAATCAGCCAGAAGGATAGTGATAGTGGTGACGTTAATTTTAGAGACCGTGCCCGGCCTCTCCCGTAGAGACGCGCAAAGATGCGGCAAGCCGCGTCTCGGCCAAAAGAACACAAGGCGAGTGCGATGATCCATGAGAAGAGTGGGCTGCGAAAAGCATTGATAGAAGAGTGAAACTCGCCTCGGCTGACCTGGCGAGCAACGTCCGTGTAAGCCATGCCGTCATAGTCGATTCGGTTGAAGCACGTTGATCCGAACCAATCCGAACCACAAAAGCTGACCAACGCAAACAAGGACTGCAACGCCAATGAGCCAATTCGGGAGCTTGCTGTCTTCAATAGGCTGCATGGGAACGAGATATTTACAGAATCCATCGCAAGCAGAAGCGCAGGTCTACAACTGGGGAAGTTTAACGTCGCAGCAAGCGCTTCCGCGCCGTCGAACGCGTTGCACTGCGTACGATTGATGATGATTAATCCGGAAGCGAGAAGCTGAAGCTGAAGAGGTCACTTTCAGCCGAGATAGCCACGTATTGGACGCCATCCACCGCATAACTCATCGGCGACGCTCGAAACCTCTGACCCGTGGAAAAATGCCAGAGAGTACGACCGTTGCTGGCATCCACCGCCTCGAAAGAACCGGCATCGTCCCCGAAGAACACCAGCCCTCCGGCAGTGGTCAGAGTTCCTCCCCAGGAACGGGCGTGGCCCACTTGCGGGTAGCGCCAAACCACCTTCCCATCCGGCAAGGAGAGTGCCAGCAGAATTTTCTGGGCATGCTCATCGGGAGGGAGCTTCGTGCCTGTGCCGTAATAAGTCTCACCCGGGGTAAACGGTTTGGGGTTGGAGAACAATAAATTGCAGCTCTCCAGAGCCATTACATAGAAGAAGCCAGTGTCGGGATTGTAGGAGGGAGAAAACCAGTTTGTGGCCCCGTCGATTCCGGGGCAGATATACGTGCCTTGTGCGGTGGGAATTCGGCCCGACAGTATGGGGCGACCGGTTACGTCCACAGCCTTGGCCCAATTAAGCTTTTCGACGAAGCGTGTCGCCTGCAAAAACCTGCCGTCGGTGCGATCCAGGACATAGAGAAAGCCGTTGCGGTTGGCCTGCACCAGCACGCGACGAACTTGCCCCTTCTCGCGCATATCGACGAGAACAGGTGTTTCATTCGCGTCGTAGTCGTACAAATCGTGGGGCGTGAACTGGAAATACCACTTCAACTTTCCCGTGTTCGGGTCGATAGCCAGTACAGAGGCCGTATACAGGTCGTCGCCGGGGCGGGAATCGCCGACAAAATCAGGGGCGGCATTGCTGGTGGTCCAATACAAAGTGTCGAGCTCGGGATCATAAGTACCGGGCATCCAGGTGGTCCCACCTCCGTGCAGGTAGGAATCCCCGGGCCAACTGGACGAGCCGAATTCGCCCGGGGCGGGAATCGTCCAGAGGCGCCATTTCTCCTTTCCCGTGGCCGGATCGAAGGCGGCGAGAAACCCGCGTACACCAGAATCTCCTCCCGAGGTGCCGACAACGACTAAGCCTTTCATCACAAGAGGCGCGCTGGTTGCGCCGTAGTGCTTAGTCTTGTCGGCGTATTCAATATCCCATCGCAAGCCTCCCGAGCGAGCATCGAGGCAGAGCAGGTGGGCATCGTCGGTCTCCATGTAGACAAAGTTTTTCCAGACGGCAACGCCCCGATTCTTGTGAGCTGCGGCATCGTCGAGCAGCCCTGAGCTTAGTGGCCGTCGGTGGTGCCACAAGACGCGTCCTGATCGCGCGTCAAGAGCGAATGCGTCGTTGGCCGAAGTGAGGTACATAATGCCGTGGACGACGACAGGCGTGGCTTCAATCAGCTGCGAGTTGCCAGGATGGAACACCCATGCGGCTCGGAGCCCGGCAACATTGGCGGTATTGATTTCATGCAAACTGCTGTAGCGGCGCCCGCTATAGTCGCCATTGTACGAAGGCCAATTAGCGCCGACCGGGTTTACCAGCAAGTCTTCCTCACTCACACCTGGAACGGCAGTCACAGGAGATTGCCCCTTGTCCGCTGCAGTGGGCAATCCGGCGAGGGCACTGGCTGCGGCCAGGAAAACCAGACACCACTTAGGGCCCAAGTTCATCTCAGCGATTCTCCCCGGAACTCACTCGAATTTCCTGAAGAGAACCGCGGTCGAGCCCTTTCCCATCTTCCAGGTGAAGAGAGACGCGGGTTGGGTTTCCGGAGGGAGTTAGTTCCACCGCAAGCGAAGCGAGATCGCTCGGATTCACATCTGCGACGGGCGTATTTCCTAGACCGGAACCGTGAGCGTCGTAAAAGTGCGCCACCAAGCGTCCCGGAAAGAACACTCCAAATGAACCTGACAGCTTGATCTGGCCATTGTGAAGACGAGTTGCTTGCAGGGGGCGGGTTACGATGCCCGCGTCCGTAACGCCATGGAATTCTTCCCCTACCCGCGTTGGAAACCAATCGGTCTGCATGCTGCAGGCCTCACCGGGATTCAAGCGGCACAGTGGGCTGTTAAGTTCAGCTTCCAGATAGTAAGGAAGCTGTTCGTCTTCGCCTTCGCTTAGGGCGGCTTCGCCATCGGCGTTCAACTTTATTTCACGCCCGTTGGTCCAAAAAATGACAGAAGCTTTGCCTGGATAGGATTTATTTTCTTCATACCGAAAGCGCTCGACCATCGCGTATTGCGTATTGGCATCCACTACAGCCAGCCAACCGTCGGTCGAATCGAGCCACAACTCCGCGGCGATGTGCACATAATGCAAGGCGAACAGCCCGTCGTCCCTCACCGATGCTGCAGGATTTTCTGCCGGCCCGAAGCGGACGTGATAGCGATTGAGATAACTGCTGGCCTTGTTAGCGGGAGTAAAAGTCCAGAAATTGCGGTTAATTTTCGACTGCGCACCGGACTCGCTCGTATCGTACTGCGAGACGGACTGCATCGACCACTCGATGGTATGACCAGTCACGTTCTTCATGGATGCGTCAAAACGGATGCGCGGGGAATCGGCATGCAGGCCAATCGTGCGTACAAACTGCACACCAGTTTGGGGATCGGATGGGCCCGTAAGTTCGATCCCGCATTCTTGGCCCTCCGAAATTTTTCGAAAGGAGTAGGGCCCGTCATCAACGATGTCCGACCCGCCCGCCCAGTGTTGTTCGTCGTTGTTGCCCTCGGGTAAGAGCCAGAGTTTGTCCCCTCCGTAATTGAACCATTTACCCGGCGTTGGCGGCAGATATTTGCCGGCATACTTGCGATTGACAAACAAGTAGGAATGTCCGGCGAAACTCACCTGCATTAATCGCCCGCCATTCTGCGGCACCACCATAAGCTGCACCCATTGGTTAGAGAGTTGTTGCGCGTCCCAACCTTTGTAATCGACCGCTTGAATGCGGCATTCGGAAGTCACAGGTCGGCTTGATTGAACCATGGTCTCGGCATCAACCAGTGTTGATTCCATGGCTCCAAAGATACAAATCAGAGCAAAGGCTCGCACTAGACTCACCACAGGACACCGCAATCCCATAGTTGCGCCTCTCCCCACGGCTGGGCGTCGAGCATAGCACGGCCGCGCATCTCTCATCCGTTGCCGGCAGCCTCTTAGGATCGAAATAAAAAACGAAAGATTTCGATTTGCGTCAAGCATATTCTGTGATATACGAGCGTGGCCGCGAGGCGCCGTGAATCGCTCCTGCGTAAAAACAAAGTTGAAGAATCTGCTGCTATTGTTGCTGCTCGCGCCTGGACTGCTGGCTCAAGATCGTAAAGTCGATCCTACGTGGCTGCGCCGGTCGATTCCTTTTGCAAGTAAGGCAGAAGGAGACCTGCCGCCTGGGACTTGCAGTTACAAAGCAATATTCGGCGAAGGCGACTCGGATGGCCGAATCTTGCGGACTGTTACCCGGTTCGGGGAACTTGCGGTCGGTGCCAACGGCAACTGCCGGGCGGAGCTCTACGAACGACAGGAGGAGATTTATTTCGTGCTTGAAGGCAATGCCGTTCTTCACTACGCGGATCAGGCGTATGCGATGCGGACGAATGATTTCACGTATCTGGCTCCAGGTATTAGGCACTCGATCGTGAACAGTTCACAGCAGGCTTTGCGTGTGCTAGTCATGAGTTTCAAGATCCCGCCGCAAATTTCAATTGTCGCAACACCAACGCCGAAGATCGTCAATCTGAACGACGTGAAAGAAGAAACGGTCGAGGGCCATCCCACATCAGTTCTGTACCGGCTCCTGCTCGGCTCGCGCACGGCAACGCGCGATGCAATCGACCAGGCATATGTCGTGACCAGTCTCTTCTGGATTGACTTTGCTCCGGGAAGCACAAACTTCCCGCATCATCATGAGACTGCCGAAGAGATCTACCTGGTTATGGACGGCCAAGGCGAAATGGTGGCGGGTAGTGGCCTGGACGGCGTCGAAGGCCGTTATCCCGCCAAAACGGGAGATGCTTATTACTTCCGTCCCAACTGCACCGTGGGGTTCTACAATCAGAACAAACCCGGTGCCAAGGCCCACATCCTCGCTGTGAGAGCGCGGATTCCCGTGCCCGACGAGGACGATTAGATTCGGCAGAATTGGTACTAAGTTGCCGCGGTAGCTCAAACGCCAGAGGAGGTATTGGAATGCCTATTCGGAATTCCAGCCGGCGATCCTTCATGAAACTGGCGGCTGCTGCGCCGCTGCTGGGGCAAATCGCGGCCCGCGATCTCTACGCGCAAGCCGCCTCGGCAATAGGCAGGGACCGGCGGCGGAATGTCTATAATCGGCTGGGAGTCAAAACGATCATCAATTGCCGGGGCACATGGACTTACTTGAGCGGGTCTTTGGAATTCCCCGAAGTTCGCCAAGCTCAGCTGGAAGCGGCGCAACACTTCGTAAATATGCTCGATCTTCAACGCGCCGTGGGCCGGCGTTTGTCGGAACTGACAGGCGCTGAGTCCGGCATCATTACCTCAGGGGCCGCCGGTGCGATGGCCGCAGCAACGGCCGGATGCATGGCTGGGACCGATGATAAAAATATTTGGCAGCTTCCCGACGCAACCGGCCTGAAACACGAAGTGATCATGATGGGCGGCAGGAGCGCATTCGACAGCGCTATTCGGCTCACCGGTGCGAAGTTGGTGCTTGCGTATTCCCCGGAAGAGCTTGCTAACGCGATCAATGAAAACACGGCCATGATCTACACCACCGCCCTCGGGGAGAAGCTGCGGCGGGAGCTGCAGACTGCGAAAGACCGGAAGGTGCCTATGCTACTGGATGATGCTGCCGGCATACCTCCGGTCGACAACGCCAAGCTCTACGCCAAGATGGGAATTGACCTGTACTGCTTTTCGGGAGGCAAGGGCTTGTGCGGGCCTCAGTGCAGCGGTGTCCTCCTTGGGCGAAAGGACCTGATCGAAGCTGCCCTGCTGAATTCCGCTCCACGAGAAGGCGCAGTGTGCCGCCCCATGAAGGTTGGGAAAGAAGAAATCATCGGTTGCCTGACCGCGCTCGAGACCTGGCTCAAACTGGACGAGAAAAAGCTTTATGCCGAATGGAATGGCCGCATCAATCGCATCCGCAGGTTGGTCGAGACCGTACCCGGCGTGAAGACCGAGACCTACATTCCCGAGGATGGAAACCGTTATCCCACGCTGAAAGTTTCCTGGGATCAGCAGGCCTGGGGCTACAGCCTGGCTGATTGTGTGCAGCAGTTGCGCGCGGGCGACCCGGTCATCGAGGTGCTCGGCATTGATAATCCAAGCCTGGTGACGGCGGTTCGCGAGCGTAATCCAACGGCGAAGGAACGCAAGGCGCCCGACCACATTGAACTGGTTTCCATGACCATCAAACCGGGAGAAGAAATGATTGTGGGACAGAGATTAAAAGCTATTCTGCGGGCCGCGCAAAAGAAGACATCCGCCGCATAGGTCAGAACGGATGGGAGGGTTTCGAGTGCGATTGCTGTGGGTCGGCCTGCTGCTTTCCGCAATGGGAGCCTGGGCGCAAGTGCGCCCTGTAGTTCCCGTCCAGGTACAGGCGAACCGCGTCTATTCGCACGCTCGGTGCGGGAGATTACGTTTACATTTCCGGGCAAGGCCCTCGCCAGCCCGACGGCAGTTTGCCGGCGAGCTTTGCGGAACAGTGCCGTCAGGCGCTTAAGAATGTCCGATCGGTGGTCCAGGCCGCGGGTCTGAGCTCGGAGCATGTGGTCTACACCCAGGTGAATCTGCAACGTCGGCAAGTATGACGAAATGAACTGAGTTTTCGCCAGGTTTTCGGCAAGTCCGTGCCGGCGCGGGCGGTGCTGGGGGTCGCCAGGCTTTCCGAGCGCCCATCGAGATGAATGCAATTGCCGTGCGCAATCTGGCCGACAGGCAGGCAATCTATCCCCCTTAACCGCAAATCAGATGATTCTGCCGCGGCGGGCATTCCCCCCATGATCGCTTGTTTGTTTCCGGCATGTTCGGCAGCGACCCGCAGAGCGGCAAGGTTCCGGATGATCCGGCCATGCAAGTGGACCTCGCGCTCGACCGCATACAGAGTGTGGTGAAGGGGGCCAGCCTCGAGCTCAGCCACACGGTTTTGTCAATCCTTAATTTTAACCGTTGATATACCTATGGGGGTGATGAATGAGCGCTACGCCTGGGCGGTTTGACTTCAGCAACATCCCGGCCCTAGCCACGATCGAGGTAGCAAGCGTACCCGCCGGCGCCCACATCGAGTACAGCGGTGTGGCGGTGCGTGATCTGAAACAGCGGCAAGCAATACGCCTGAAAAACATGCCTCCCAGCCCTTAGCCAGTCCGCGCGCTTTTTGCCGGCGACACTTTGTTATGTTCGGCGAAGAGTGGGTTCATTCCGGGGGCTCACGGCGGCGAACAAGCCACAACAACAAAACATCAACTCCGGCAGGTGATGCGCAACCTCCTCGACAATCTTGATGAAGCTGGGATGAATTTTTAGGTTGTGTCTACCAACGTGTACCTCGACGATTTGCACGATCTTGCGGATTTCGATCAAGTGTATGTCCAATACTTCGGCCCTGTGCTGCCCGCGCGCCCTCCATTCAGCAGATTGCTCCTGCCGTGCGCAAAGCCGACAAAGAAGGCCACTATCCTGACCTGGATCAGGTGTCGCTCATCGCAGCCCGTGACGAAGAGCGCTGATTCCAATTTGTGTTAAAGTCGACGGCTATCTGCTTGATTATCTGTGGATTTCATGAGAGTGTATTGCGAATTCTGGGGTGGGGGGCGCCATGGACCGCTATAAACATGTAACGTCCACTCTTCTGCTGCTGTTTGTAACTCTCTTGAGCGCAAGCATCCTGCGCGCCGACGTAACGGGCTCGATTCTCGGCGTAGTTCGGGACCGATCGGGGGCTGTGGTTGGCGGCGCACACGTCGTAGTCACGAACGTCCAAACCAATCTCAGACAGGAAGCCACTTCGGCGCCCGACGGTTCTTACCGCATCCTGGCGTTGCCGGTCGGGAACTATAAGCTGACCGCCACGGCGCCTGGATTCGCTGTGTTCACCGCAACTGATATCGATTTAAAAGTAAATGACCAATTGCGCTTTGACGTGAGCCTGCAGGTTGGCAGTGTGCAGGAGCAGGTGAGCGTTTCCGCCAACGCCGTCCAGGTGGAGGCGGAGAGCACCCAGTTAGGCGATGTGGTCGACTCGAAAAAAATGCTTTCGCTCCCGCTGAACGGTCGGAGCTACATCGACCTTCTGGGGCTGCAGGCGGGAGTTGTCCCGGTCACGTCCAGTTCTATGCAGCAGGACCGTCCGGTCTCGGGGACGTTGTCAGCCGGCAATCTTTCCGTAAATGGCCAGAGGGAGACCTCAAATGCCTTCCTGGTGAATGGCGGCGATGTCAGCGAGGGACGCAACCTGGGCGCCGGGTTGATCCCCAACCTCGACTCCATCGAAGAATTCCGGCTGATCACCAACAGCTTTGATGCCGAATACGGAAAATTCAGCGGTTCTGTGATGAACGCGATCACCAAGTCCGGCACCAACCGCATTCACGGGGATGGGTTCGAGTTCATCCGCAACGACAAATTCGACTCCCGCAATTATTTCGATCCCCTCAAGGCAGAATTGCGCCGCAACCAGTTCGGCTATGCGGTGGGCGGCCCGCTCTGGAAGAACCACATCTTCTCGTTCACAGACTATCAAGGCACTCGCGAAGTTGTCGGCGCGGGTACGGGGCAACTGCAACTCCCCACAGATGCGCAACGACACGGTATATTCGGCACGGATGCCTTTCTTGATGCCAAAGGCACACCTTTGGCGGTCAAAGGACCCTATTGGGCACAAGTATTGACAAACCGGCTGGGCTATCCGGTCAGCAGCGATGGGGAATTATATGCATTCGCCCGGGACGGGGGGCCTTGCACCACCACGGCCCAATGCGTGTTTCCGGGGGGCGTGATCCCAACCGCGGCTTTTGCCAAGCCGGCCATCGCAATACTGCCGTACATTCCGCTGCCCAATCTGGATAAGGTTAACGGTCTTTACGCGGACGCCTCGCAACGGAACAGAGTGCGTGATGACAAAGCCGGACAACGCATCGACTTAATCAACCAGAAGACCGGCAACTGGTCATTTTATTATCACTACGACGACTCCACGGTACTGAGTGCGCTGAATACCACCGTATCCAACCCCGTGTCAGGCTTTGCCAGCGTCACTCCCTCTCGCGCTCAGCAGTTCGTGATGAACAATACGAAGACGTTTGGCCCGACCGCCGTCAACCAACTGCGCGTGAGCTTCTTCCGCACTGCCACTGTGACGAACAAGCCAGCAAGCAGCTTCGCCAAACTGTCCGACCTTGGTTTCGTTACGGGCGCAGCGACTCTGGGCATTAACGCGTCCGGACCGACGGGATTCCCAGAAACCGTGCCACCAGTCTATTTCAATACGTTCAGCGTCGGCGTTCCCACCCTCACGACTTTTCAGCCAAACAATACCTGGCACTTCTCCGAAGGTCTCTCGAAGGTAGTCGGCTTGCATACCCTTAAGATCGGCGGTGAGTTTCGCTACCTGCAAATCAATGAGCGCAATACCTGCGCCCCCAATGGCGACTTCACCTTTGACGGCAGCGAGACTGGTACCGACTTCGCCGATTTCTTGATCGGTGCGCCCGTCGGCTTCAACCAGTGCAGCCAGCAATTCCTGGATTCCCGCACCCGTTATGGTGGCGCGTACGTCGAGGACACCTATAAGGTCAGGCCGAATGTCACTTTGAACCTGGGCTTGCGCTGGGAAGTCAGCATGCCGTGGTATGACACCCAGGGCAAGATTGAAACCATTGTGCCGGGTCTGCAATCAACGCAGTTCCCGACCGCTCCGCCAAGTTGGGTGGTTCCGGGAGATCCCGGCATTCCCAGCACCTTGGCGCCGACTCGCTATAACAACTTTGCTCCGCGTGTGGGAATCGCTTATTCGCCGAGCTTTAGCGATGGAGTATTGGGCAAGGTGTTTGGCGGCCATGGCAAGAGCAGCATTCGGGCTGCCTACGGTGTTTACTACACCTCGATCGAGGACCTGAACCTTTTCTATGAGGTCGGCGATGCACCTTTTGGCCTCTATTGGCAGGCGCCCAACCCGACCATGTTCGACGAACCCTACCGGAACCGTTCCGACGGAAGCCCGCAGGGGCAGCGTTTCCCCTTTACTTTCCCAACGCCCGGCAGCCCGGCGAACAAGACCCTTAACTACGGTGTCTATTTGCCTATCTCATATTCGCCAGGGTACGACATTCACAACCGGCTTCCCTATGCGGAACACTATGATTTCTCCATCGAGCGGGAGCTGACCAAGTCCACCGTGTTGACCTTGGCTTATGTAGGAACCCAAGGCCACCGTTTGATTTCGCAGTACGATGCCAATCCGGGTGACCCGGCGCTCTGTCTGCGGCTCAACCAAATGGGGGCTCGGCGGCTCGACCAAATGAGCGCCACACCTGCCTGCGATCGCAATGGCGAGAACGCGGACTATGTCTTGCCGGACGGCACCCTAGTCCACGGGACGCGCGACCATCTCGGCGACAACTACAGCCAGCAGTACCAGAGCCTCATCTTCAGCCAGAACAACAGCTTCACCGCTAATATCGCCAATTCGAATTACAACGCTGCCCAGGTAACACTGGAGCGTAAGGCGGCGAATTTGACGTTCCTCGCGGCCTATACCTTCGCCAAGGCAATCGACAATTCTTCCGGCTTCGGGCAATGGGTCAACTTCTCTAATCCACGGCTCACTCGCTCGCTGTCGTCGTTCGATGTTACCCACAACTTCGTGTTCAGTTACAACTGGGCCATTCCGTTCGACCGGGCCTTCGCCAGCCTGCCCAAGCGTCTCACCCAGGGCTGGAACCTCACCGGCATTACCCGTTTTACCGGTGGCTTGCCGGTTGGGCTCAGGCAAAGCGGAGATTATTCGCTAACCGGTAGCTCCAACACTGACGTGCCCGACGTCGTGGGGCCGGTCCACATCCAGGACCCGCGCAAACCGGGACCCAATGGCCCCAACACATTCTTCCTCCCAGATGCGTTCGATTCAGGTCCCTTGGGGGGCTTCGGCAATGCCAATCGCCAGTTCTTCCACGGTCCCGGAATCAACAACTTCGATGTGGGTCTGATTAAGAGGACGGCTATTACCGAGTCAACCGGCTTTGAGCTGCGCGTTGAATTCTTCAATATTTTCAATCATGCTCAGTTCTACAACCCAAACGGTAATTTCAGCAGCGACCAATTTGGTGTCGTGACCTCGGCGCGCGATCCCCGCATCGGGCAGATCAGCGCGAAATTCTACTTTTAAAGTGCATGGCTTCAAGTAGGACAGGTGAACATGCCTGTCCTCTTTGGAAAGCCAGCGCGCTTGCTCCGAGTGGGAGTTCAAGGCCTTGGCAGTAGAGGCGCACCTTCACTCTGGTAAGCTGTGCATAATCATGTTTCTGCTGGTTCTGGCTCTCCTTTTTGCAGCGCCTTCTTCGGGGCAGACTGCTGAGAGTTATCGGCAACGGGCGATCGAACTCTCCCGCAAAAAATCATGGGACGAGGCGATCGCCAATTACCACAAGGCGCTGGCCCTCGTACCCAACGATGCGCTCGCGCATTACAATCTGGCGCTCGCACTGAAGTACAAGGGCGACGCGCGGCAAGCCGCCGAAGAGTTCGAGGCCAGCCTGCGGCTCAAACCTAAATGGGCCGACGCGCACTATGGTTTAGGCGCAACCCGCTACGATCTGCATGACCAGGCCGCCGCTTTGAAGGAGCTGCGCACTGCGGTAGAGCTAGATCCCAACCATGCCGCGGCGCGTCGCTTCCTGGCTCGTGTTTATTCGGAACAGAACGATTTCTCGGCCGCGGAGCGAGAATTACGGCGGGCTCTCGAGTTAAAGTCCTCGGCGGCGATGCATTTTGAGCTGGGGTTAGTCGAAGGGCAGCTCGGGAACCTGGATGGCGCCGCCGCCGAGTTTCGCCACGTTCTGCGGGTCAACCCACAGTCTGAGTCGGCACATTTGATGCTGGGAGTGGCGCTGCGCCGCCAGGGCCATCGCGCTGAGGCGCTTACTGAGTTCCGCAAAGCCGTCGAAATCAATTCCAAAGATTCCGAGGCGCAATTTAATCTCGGCATGGAACTCAAGGCTACGGGCGATTTGCCGGGCGCGATTGCTGCCTTCCGCCGCGCGATCGATCTCAAACCCGATTTCGAAAAGGCGCACTACAACTTGGGCCTTGCCCTGCGTGCTCAGGGCCAAATTAGCGTCGGGGGAAAAGAGATCAACGAGCAGAATCAACTGCATGAGTTCCGTTTTCATCTGGCACAAGCAAAATCTCTTACCTTGCAGGGAGTCGACGCACTCAAGCGGCAAAAGCTCGACGATGCGCTGGTGTTTTTTCAAAGGGCTATCGACCAAGCTCCCGAATTGCCCACTGGCCATTACTATCTGGGCGTCACCTGGGGGCGCAAACATGATGATGCGCGCTCTCTGGCGGCCTTTGAAAGAGCGCTCGAACTCAAACCCGACTACGCACCGGCCCACTCCGGTCTCGGCCTGCTCTATTGGAACCAAAACGACCGCACCCGCGCAGTCGAGGAGTTCCGCCAGGCGGTGATGTCCGATCCTGATCTGGCGGAGGCGCATTACAACCTAGGCCTCGCGCTGGCGCAATCGGAGCGCCTGGACGAGGCCGCGCGCGAGCTACAGGAAGCCATCAGTCTCGATCCTAATTACACCGATGCCCGGATCCAATTGGGATTGGTCCTTAGCCGAAACTCTGATAATGCTGGTGCGGCCAATGTCTTGCAGGATCTCGTCCGCCGCGATCCGAATTTCGCGGAAGGTCACAACAATCTCGGGCTAGTCCTGTTGCAGGCGGGCGAACTCCGCAAGGCCCAAGCGGAGTTTGTCCAGGCTTTGCGCCTCAAGCCGAGCTACGCGGAAGCGCACTACAATCTTGCATTGGTTCTCCATCAGCAAGGAGAGGAGGCGGAGTCACGCGCGGAGTTCGAGCGGGCGTTCGCCATTGCACCGGAGTTGAGAAACATGCCCCACCCATAAAACGTTCCGGTCACGAAACTGGCGGCGTCGGAGGCAAGGGAAGATGGCCGGGCCTGCCAACTCCTCGAGTTCTCCGAAACGCCCCTTCGTCGGTCGCATGAGTATTTCGGACCAGGAGAAGCACCAGTATCATGCCCATAAACGGGACCAACCCCGCGATCACCACGCTCACGGCCTTTCGGATTTTAGAACTCGCGAATAAGGCGTATTTTTCTTATGTTAAGCAAACTCCTGCTGACAGGCGAAATTGCTCAAACAAGTGCTTTTTCGAACTGCAAGATCAACGCCGTAAATATCACGCCTACTTGCAGAAAGCCCTACGACGTGATCTTTGAGCGAGTGAAAAATGTAGGAATGGCGCGCCCTAGAGGACGATTTTAGAACCCTCGCGTTGGAGGAAATTTCACCGGTTTCGACCATCTCGATTCTGGCTTATGATCCAGCTTGTCCAAGAGAACCGTGCAGAATTATGCGGCCAGCGCAAAAGTTTTCGCCTCCGGCAAAGGAACATGAATCGCATCAGCATAGATCATCTGTCCGAAGCTGAACTCATAGACTTGAATCATCGCATCGTGCAGCGCCTCAGACTATTAAGTCAAGTGCAGGCCCACAAAGCCATGCTGCAATTCCGGATCGGAGATCGCGTTACGTTCGAGCCTCAGGGTGGACTTCCTGTGTTCGGAATCCTGACTCGCTATAACAAAAAGTCGGTCACCGTCATCACAGACGACGGTCATCGCTGGAACGTGTCTCCGCGCTTCTTGCGACTGGCTGAATCAGGCCATGAAACAGCAAGAACACAGGAAGGCGCCCGTCCGAGCGCCGTGATTCCGTTCAAGCAAAAGTGAGCTAGGTCGCCCGGCAGCGCCTTGGCGGCGTCAGGAGTGAGTGAATTTGCGACTGACACAGCCCCAGCTTGGAGAGCTTGCGGAGGAAAGTGGCGCAGCCTACGCTTGGTCCGCCATTGTCCCCCCTTGAAATCGTATGCCTGATTTATGCATACTGATGCATATGCGTACGACTCTCAACATCAACGATGACCTGCTGAAGCAAGCGGCACGGCTCAGCGGTATCACGGAGAAAACGGCTGTCGTTCACGCCGGACTGGAAGCCCTTATCGCCCGTGAGAGTGCTAAGAGGCTGGCGGCGCTAGGCGGCAGTGAGCCGCGTCTGAGGAAAATCCGGCGACGTCGTCCTCACGTGCCTATCGCCAACCGCTGATGCTCGTTGACACGTCGATCTGGGTGGAGCATTTGCGCCATGGCCAGCTCGGGCTCGTCTCGCTTCTCCATCGTGCCCAAGTCCAGTGCCATCCCTTTGTCATCGGCGAATTGGCATGTGGTTCGATAAGCCGCCGCTCTGAGATCTTGCAGTTGCTCCGAAGATTGCCAACTGTTCCGGTCGTGGACAATGAGGAAGTGATGACATTCGTCGAGCGACATCGCCTCATGGGTCGGGGCGTCGGCTGGGTCGATGTACATCTGCTGGCGTCGGCAAGATTGGAAAATGTACTGCTCTGGACTGCCGACCGGCACCTCGCAACAGTTGCCCGATCACTGGGAGTTTATGGTGAGCCGTGAATAGGCAAAAATGCAGCCAAATATCACGGAAAGCCTTAGACCTGATCTTTGCGGGAACGCATAAGTGAAAACTGGCGCGCCCTGAGAGACGGATTTCAGAACGCTGATTGGCCCCGACCCGGCTTCCTTTGTGCAATTATGACTTGGGCGACCCGCCTTCGGAAAACAAGCTCTCAAGGTCACGAGCGCCGTGAACAACGCGCAGGATGAGAATCTCGCCTTCGCGCGCTTGGTAAAAGATCAGATATTTGGGAAATCCGGCGACGGATATGCGATGCGTGCCGCCAAGCTCTTCTGCGCCGAACTCGCAGGGTGAGCCCGCTCCCGGTCGCTTGGGATTTGCAGCAGTGTTGAAGTGACGCCTGCTTCCCAACGTTTCGCCAAACTGCGACCTGCTTTCTCAGCGTACCAATCAGACTGCTCCGCGTCGCTGAAGACAATCCGATGCGCTCTCACGCGCGCCGAGCCCGTTCGCGTAGCGCTGTGACTAGACCTTTCTTGCGGATCTCGGAAATCGAAAGCTCGATCTTTGGCCCTTTCGCCGCCGCGAGCAGTTCCTGTTCGAGATTGGCCATCCGGCGTGCTTTGTCCTGACGGATCAGCTCCCGAATGTATTCACTGGGGGTGCCCCAATCACCCGAAGACACTTGGCCTTCAACATAGGCCTTGAGATTCTCCGGAAGCGAGATGTTCAGTGATGTCATTGCCATGGTTTCATTTTATGACAGAATATGAAGGTAATTGCAAGGTTTGAAAATGCCAGGACGCCCTCAGTTGCAAATGCCTGAAGGGAAGAGAGAAAAGAACTGGCGCGTCCTGAGAGACGATTTCAGAACTTTGGTTCTGGACTGCGTGTCATTCCGGCGGGTATAAAAATGGTGTCCGGGCCGGGCAAGAACATCTTCCGCACTTCGAGCCTCAAACTGCGGCTTCCAATTGAAGCGCCCCAGGGAGCATCCTGAACCTTGCAGGATCGGAACGTTTTACCGGTTCGCCCGTAGCTCCGACTAAACTCCTCGTCAGGAGGAGCACGTGACCTCGCTCAGTAAGAACGCCAGAGTTGCAGGCGCTCTATGGTCTATACGTTAGGCAGAATGGGGCGGAACAGGTGAAATTGCTCAAAATGGTGCTTTCGAACTGCAAGTCGATCAGGATTTTCATTCCAGATGCACCACCAAACTGCACCGAGCTTCTTCGATGGCAGCAATCGCGGCCTCGCGTGTGACGCTGGGATATTGCTCCAAAAACTGGTCCAGAGTCTCGCCGCCTTCCAGATAGTCGATCAAAGCTTTAAAGGGAACACGGGTTCCGCGAAACACCGGTTCACCACTCAGGACAGACGGGTTTTTAACGATGACTTGGCCCACGGGTTCCGCCTTCATTGCTACATCATTTTAGCTGGGCGGGCAATGCGGTTCCAACCTGCTTGGTTCGTCCCCCGCCATCTTCAAGACAGGGGAGCACTTGGAGAGTTCTAGACCGCGAGAAGGGTATGCTTGTAAGCCATTGACAAGAGAGCTGCTACGAAGATGGCGCGCCCTAGGGGACGATTCAGAACTTTTGAAACGTTGGACTTGCCGACAGCAGTGGGGAATCGGGCGCTCCCTGTACTTGACACTTAGAGAATTGTCGGTGCTTTTGGCTTGACTGCACGTAAGAAGCGTGATACACGTAAATTACGTGCACTATAGAGGGCTATGTCGGCTACAGAGGGCTATGTCGGCTACAAAGAGCAACGGAAAGCAAAACGTCACGATTAGTCTCGATAAGCAAACCATTCGAAAGGCGAAGATTATCGCTGCTCGACGCTCGACGTCCATCAGCGGCCTTCTGGCTCATCAGATTGAGATCCTGGTCGGCGACGAAGAGGCTTACGAACGCGCGGAACGGCAAGCATTGACCTTGCTTGATCAAGGGTTTCACTTGGGTACGGTTGTTCGAGTCAGCCGAGATGAACTTCACGAGCGGTAGGACATTCGTCGATACGAATGTTTTGATCTATGCGCACAACCTGGATGCGGGTAGCAAGCATGAGATCGCAAATGCCGTTCTCCGTGAGCTTTGGAGCGAGCGAATCGGAGTTCTTAGCATCCAGGTGCTCCAGGAATTCTATGTCAACGTCACGCGGAAGATTCCGATGCCGCTTTCAAAGAATTCGGCCCGGCTTGTCGTAGACAGCTATGCCATCTGGTGTGTTGAGACCACCCTAGTCGAAATCTCTGCCGCGTTTCGAATCGAGGATGAGGCGCGAATCGG
Organism: Acidobacteriota bacterium; assembly: GCA_003225055.1. Classification (GTDB taxonomy): domain Bacteria; phylum Acidobacteriota; class Terriglobia; order Terriglobales; family Acidobacteriaceae; genus Gp1-AA122. Next base: position 8,456 of record QIAU01000204.1, on the reverse strand, counting down.
CTTCTGGGATGCCCTAATCATTTCATCAGCTGTCAAGGGCGGCGCGAGCCGGATTCTCTCGGAGGATTTAAACGCCGGCCAGCGGATCGCTGGCATCCTGATTGAGAATCCCTTTGCCAATGTGCACTGAAGGAATGGAGCGAATAGGACGGATGATTGCTCGCGGTGTTTGTTGCGTACAAAGGAGTCTGGCGCGCCCTACTTGCGCAGCTTCGCACCGCCGCGAATCCCCTCAGCCGCGCGTTGCGCATTTGGCATCGTGAAACGATACCACTGGGGCGCGGGTCGGTAAATACGCCAGGAATGAGCGACCCGAAGAGAACTGGCGCGCCCTGAGAGACGATTTCAGAACTCTTTCGTACGTTTCTCACGCCACGTATGTACTCGCCGCGAACCGCGGACTATCGTTGGAGCGGGAGGCCAATAACCAATGCCGTTGGATTGGTCGAAATGCCCGGCCGTAGAAAGTGTGCCTGGAAGACTCAGCGGAGCTTGGGTTTTCCGCGGGACGCGAATTCCTGTGTCGGCCGTTTTCGAAAACTTGGAGGACGGCCTCACTGTCGACGAGCTCGTAGCCTTGTATGACGGCCTGACCCGAGAGCAAGTGAAGGCTGTCTTGGAGTTCACGGCTCAGAGTCTGGCAACCCCGTCTTTTTCCCGCTAACGCGAATTCTCTTCGACCAGGGAACTCCAGTTGCGATTCACGATGCCTTGCAGAGTCATACGGTGCGGACTGCACGGGAGGAGGGTCGGAGCACGCTCTCGAACGGAGAACTCTTGCGCGCTGCGGAAGAGGCGGGTTTCGACCTATTGCTCACCACAGACACTAACCTTCCTCACCAGCAGAGTTTGAAAGGCCGCAAGCTGGCGGGCGTGATTCTTAGCAGGAACCGGTGGGTCCCGATCAAGCCAAGGATGACGGAGATCGTTGCCGTCATCCACTCAGCCATGCCAGGAACCTACTCCGTAGTTGAAATTCCAATCCGCTGATTGGCAATGAACAATTCGTCTGGCGCTGGATTTCCGTGAAATGAAACAGAACTGGCGCGCCCGGAGAGATTCGAACTCCCGACCTATTGCTCCGGAGGCAATCGCTCTATCCAGCTGAGCTACGGGCGCGCTGACAATTTTTAAGTTTACATCCTGGATACGATGCCAGCAACGCCGCACGCGCACACCGCACGTACCGAACGCCCCCGGCTGGTCAGAACCCGCCGCCCCAGACAAGGCTTCCAATCAGAAAGGCCGGGGCGCAAAAGTCTCCCCCAGCCTCTTCTTCAGTAACCCGATTTCTACGTCAGCCGGACCACGCCATTACCAGCGGCCACCGCCACGGCCGCCGCGGTCACGACCGCGGCCACCGCCGCCGCTCCCAGCGCGCTCGGTCTTGGGACGAGCTTCGTTCACGTTCAGCGTGCGCCCCCCCAGTTGCGCGCCGTTCAGCGCAGCGATGGCTTTCTCGCCATCTTCGGTATTCGTCATTTCGACAAAGCCAAAGCCACGAGAACGGCCGGTGTCGCGATCGGTCATGATCGCGACGCGGTCTACTGGTCCATATTGCTCAAACAACTGTCGCAGTTCGTCTTCCCCCGTATTGAAATCCAGATTCCCAACGAAGATATTCTTCAAGCGGTTGCCTCGGTCAGGTGAGCTATTTGAATGTAGTCTGTCTTCGGCGGGTACGCGACCGATTGCGAAGCGGGTGGCGTCTCGTGGTCGGACCGGCGAACAGTTCAAACGCGGCTGAAGTATAGCAGGTTTAGCTCTCCCTGCAGCCAAAACCGTGCATCCTAATGCATCTACGCACCCTTACATTCCCAATTTGGAAATTGTCGCCTTTAACATCGGCCGAGCGGCACAGCTTCTCCACTCCTTCTTTTGTCTGGTTCAATACGCAACACCCTCTCTATACCGTTGCGATTTACAACAGTCGGCAAGCTCAGGCAGACATTGCTGATCCTCGTAATACTCTTCGATCAGGCTGGAGACCGAAAACACGGCGTTCGGTTGCGTAGAATGGCTTGCGTGATGCGCATCAGGCCGGCCGCAACCGCATGGTAGGTGGCGCCCTTCCTCTCAATGAGGCGATAAGCAGCATCGCGGGTCTGGCGAAAGTATCGTCCATGATCTCGGGATCGTGGGCTTGGCCTTGCACCGCGGCGAATTCCTTCAGATGCATGCCAGCGATATGGGCCAGCGACCACACCGGCAGTTCGCTGTCGCCATGTTCGCCGATGATGTAGGCATGCGCTGCGTGCGTCCACGCCGAACTGCTGCGTCAGCAAATAGCGGAAGAGGGCGGTGTCGAGGATCGTGCCCGAACCAATCACCTGATGGGTTAGCGGACCTGACAACCTCCAGGCTGCGTAGGTGAAAGCATCCCCGGGTTCGTCGCAATCAGGAGGATGGTGCTGCGGTTGTGTTTTCACGATCGCGGGGATGGTCTGGCACCAGATCGCCGCGTTCTCGTAGGTCAGGTCCAGCCGCGTTTCTCCTGGCTTCTGGTTGGCGGCCCTAGCAAGCACCACAAGCGATGCCTGGGCGCAGTCCGGGAAGTCGCCGGCTCAAGATTTTGGCTGGATGGGAGAGGGGAACGGCATGGTTGAGGTCCATGACTTCGCCCTCGGTTTTGGCTCGCTTCACGTCGATGAGAACGATTTCCGCAGCTAGGCCACTGAGCAGAAGGGCATAGGCGAAGGTGGCGCCTGCGTTGCCGGTCCCCACGACCGCAACGCGTGCGGGAGGAGAAAAGAAGCTTGGTCAATCATTGCCATAAGCCAATGGAATGCACCGGGCATGGGCCCCGAACAAATTAGTACGCACGGGCAAGATCGACCGCGCCACACAATCTCCGCGCCAGATTAGCATTTGTCCACTCTCCAATAACCTTCGCGTTCGTAGCCAAGCTGCAGCAGCCGGTTCCGGGGATCGTGACGCTTCCCACAACTCGGACAGACGAGAAACGCGCGCAGGTGGCTGCCGTGCTCGTCATACCGCTCCGTGACCGCGAAAGTAGTTCCACAACTGCACGGGATCAGAAACATCTTGAGATTCTGCTGGGGCTTCTCCGTCATTCCGGGTCTTTTTCGCGCAGTATACATATACAATCTACTCTAGCCATGCCCCTCGACGCAGTGAGAGCGGTGCAAGTCGTTTCCTATTTAGCCGGCGCTATTGCCGCTTTGACGGCAGTATGGGTTTACAAGAGCAACTCTCGCCGGGAACGAGCCCGATGGGCCGAAAGTCTTTATGCGCGTTTTTATGAGCGAGAAGAGTTGAAGCGTGTCCGCGACCTGCTCGATTGCGACGTGGGCGACCCGCAGGTGTCACAACTGGTCACCGCCGAGTCGTCGGTTTGGACGGATTATTTGAACTTCTTCGAATTCGTCGCTTACCTGCAGTCATCTAATCAACTGCACAAAGAGGATGTGGATGCCTTGTTCAGCTATTACCTGGCATGCTTGAAAAGGCATTCGGATGCGGTAGGGTATATTAGAAACAAGGAAAAAGGTTACGAGTACCTGCGAAGGACATTATTGAATGAGTAGCTCCAAGCGCGCCACCAAGGGACGGAAGCGGTACCTGTTTTCTTATGGTACCCTGCTGCCCAGGCATGCTCCTCCCGACATCGCTCCCACCGTACGGCGTTTCCGCCGAGTCGGGCGGGGATTCGTCCGGGGTAAACTCTATGACTTGGGCGAATATCCGGGAGCGATTCTGAGCCGGGGCGGTCCCATGGTGGTGGGTCAGGTGTTCGAACTGCCGGATGATCCCGGCGTGCTGACCCGCCTGGACGATTACGAGGGCTTCGATCCTTCACGCCCGCAAGGCAGCCTGTTTGTAAGAAAGCGATGCCTGGTCCGGCTCCACAACGGGCACAAGCTTGCCTGCTGGATCTATACCTACAATCGTCCGCTGGGAGGGGCGCGTCCGCTAACAGGCGGCAACTATCCCCTAACGCGGAACCACAAGGCGCGTTAGGCGCCGGCTTCTTCTACTACCGCCATAGCGCTTTTCTTTCTCTTGTTGGCCTGCAGAATCTTCTTGCGCAGTCGCAGCGATTTCGGCGTGACTTCCACGAATTCGTCGTCCGCGATGAACTCGATGGCCTGCTCCAGGTTCAACTGGCGGAAAGGAACCAGGCGGATCGCCTCGTCGGCGGTCGAGGCACGCATGTTGGTGAGTTTTTTCTCCCGAACGACATTCACATCCAGATCATTGTCCTTGGCATTTTCGCCGATGACCATGCCTTCGTAGACATCTACGCCGGGTCCCACAAAGAGCTCGCCGCGTTCCTGCAAGTTCCATAAGGCATAGGAAGTTGTCACGCCGGCACGGTCGGCAATCAGCGCTCCTGTCGGGCGATGCGGAATGTCGCCTTGCCATTCGATGTAGCCGTCGAAAAGTGAGTTCATCACGATGGTGCCCCGCGTGTCGGTGAGCAATTGGCTTCGCAGGCCGATCAGTCCGCGGCTGGGCACACGAAACTCCATGCGCACCCGCCCATAGCCGTGGTTATGCATGTTGACCACCTCGGCCTTGCGTGTTCCGAGTTGCTCCATCACCACCCCGACAAATTCCTCGGGGACGTCTACGATCAGTTTCTCGACCGGCTCCATCAGTTTGCCCTCGATGCGCTTGGTCACAATTTCTGGTTTGCCTACCATCAGTTCGTAACCCTCTCGGCGCATCATTTCGATCAGGATGGAAAGCTGCAGCTCGCCACGCCCCATCACTTTGAACGAATCTGTGCTCCCGGTTCCTTCCACGCGAATGGAGACGTTGGTCAGCAATTCTTTGTCCAACCGCTCGCGCAGATTTCGCGAGGTGACGTAGCTTCCTTCCCGGCCTGAAAACGGCGAGGTATTGACGGTGAAGTGCATGGCAATCGTTGGCTCGTCGATCACGATATGCGGAAGCGGCGCCGGATTCTCGGCATTCGTAATGGTTTCGCCGATGGTAATTCCTTCCACACCGGCTACCGCCACGATGTCGCCTAGTTCGGTCTCGGTAATGTCGGTGCGTTTGAGTCCGCCAAAGGAGAATAGTTTCGTGATTTTGGTTTTCTGAACCGAGCCGTCCAGCTTCGCAATGCCGACTTCTTCGCCTGTGCGCAAAGCTCCGTTGAACACGCGCGCAATCGCGATGCGTCCCAGATAATCGCTATAGTCCAAGTTGGCTACCAGGACCTGCAGCGCTCCTGTTGGATCGCCTTTCGGCACCGGTATCGTGTTCACGATGGCATCGAACAGCGGCCGCAGGTCCTCGCCCGCGACCTTTTTATCGCTCGACGCAGTCCCCAGTTTGGCATTGGTGTAGAGCACAGGGAACTCTAGCTGGTTCTCATGAGCATCGAGATCAATAAACAGATCATAGATTTCGTTTAGCACTTCCTGAGGTCTAGCATCGGCGCGATCGATCTTATTAATGACGACAATGGGCGGCAGGTTAGCTTCTAGAGCCTTGCTGAGCACGTAACGAGTCTGGGGCAGGGGACCTTCACTGGCGTCGACCAGCAGCATCACACCATCCACCATCTTCAGTGCACGTTCCACTTCGCCGCCGAAATCGCTGTGGCCCGGCGTGTCCACGATGTTGATCTTCACGTCCTGATGGAAGATGGCCGTGTTCTTGGCCAGGATAGTAATGCCGCGCTCGCGCTCCAGTTCGTTGGAGTCCATCACTCGTTCAACAACTTGCTCGTTCGCACGAAACGTGCCGCTCTGGCGCAGCATAGCGTCCACCAGCGTGGTCTTGCCGTGGTCCACGTGCGCGATGATAGCGATGTTGCGAATACCCGAACTCAAAGTCACTCCGCTCTGGCAATTTGGCTCTATTACCACTTTACTATGTGTTGCGGCTTCTGCGGGATGCTCCAGGGTAGATACGGGGGTTGCCCCGGCCTTGCTGCCCCGTTTCCTAAGACGCGGCAACCCGCGTCTCTACAGTAAAGATGCGCGGCGCAATCAGTGAAAAAACGAGGATGGTCGCGATGGATTGATCAGCAAGAGCAGTTGGAGAATACCAGGGGTCGGGTCACTCGACCTTCCCGGCTGCTGCGCTTTTGGCTTCAGCCCAGTGGGGAGACTGATAGACAATCGTGCCACCTACCATGGTCAACATCACCTCGGTCTTGCCAATGTCGCTGGGTTCAATTTTGAAAAGGTCTTGGGAAATGATGATCAGATCGGCTACTCTGCCCGGTTCGATGGAGCCTTCCGTCTTCTCCCGCCTACCCGCGATTGCCGCTCCCAAAGTGTAAGCCTGGATGGCATCTTCCAGGCTGATGCGCTCCTTCGGAACGAATCCTCCCGGCGGATTGCCCTCGTCGGTCTGACGCGTGAGTGCACTCTGTACGCCCGGCCAGGGATTGAGCGTGACCACGGGCCAGTCGCTGCCGAACGCCAACACGCCACCGGCGCTCTCAATGCTGTGCCACGCCCAGGCACGCTGCGCTCGCTCCGGGCCGACATTACGCGCCCAGATGTTGAGCGTGTCGTCGTCGGGATAAGCGTGCAGCGGCTGGAAGCTGGCAATCACCCCTACCCTTCCGAACTGCGGAATGTCTTCCTCCGCAACCGTCTCGATGTGTTCCACACGGTGCCGGGCATCCTGAGTGTGATTGACCTTGGCGGTACTCTCGTAGGAATCCAGCGCCAGCCGCACGGCTCTGTCGCCGATCGCGTGCGTGAAGACCTGAAATCCGCCGCGATCCAGTCGTTCCACCGCTTGCTTGTACTCTGCCGGGTCCCAGAACAGCGCACCGATCTGTTTCGGATCGTCGCTGTAAGGGGTGAGCATAGCCGCGGTGTGCCCCTCGACCACGCCATCAAGAAAGAATTTAACCGCGCCCGCCGCGATCCAGTCGTCGTGATATTTTTGGCGCGCCGCTTCGATTTCTGCCAGTTCTTTGCGAGTCAGCGTGGGCGGGTCCAAGCGATAGGCAAGATACATCCGCACCGTCAGCTCACTGCTTTTCCGCAGTTCATCGAAAAGAGCAGCGTTCTCGAGGTCGCTGCTGCCGATGTTGACCCCGCCCGCGCTGTGAACTCGTACCAGCCCCACCCGATTTGCTTCCCGCAGCCCGGCGCGGAGTGCGCGCAGTTTTTCGTCACGCGTAGGCAGAGGAATGGCGCGACGTATCACCGCGTCCGCCGCATCTTCCTGAATGGCGCCGGTGGGTTCTCCAGTGGCCGGATCGCGAACAATCTTGCCGTTCGGCGGATCAGGCGTTTTGGCCGTTACTCCTGCGATTTGCAGCGCCTTGCGGTTGGCCCACCAGGTGTGACCGTCGAAAGCTTCCAGATAAACCGGACGGTCGGGCAGAATCTTGTCGAGATACTTTTTGTCCGGCAGGCCGGAGGGCGCAAAAACCGGATACTGCCAGCCGCGGCCGAGAACCCAGGGCTCAGCAGAATTCTTGTCGGCGTATTCCTTCACCAGCTTCTGAACCTCGGGGATGGTTTTGGCCTGGCTCAAGTTCACGCGCAGCAGACTTAGCGCTCCATCAAGAAAATGGATATGCGAATCGGTGAAGCCGGGGAGCACGAGGTGGCCCTTGGCATCGAGAACCTTGGTCGTAGCTCCGCGATACTTTTGCAGGTCTTTGGCAGCCCCGACCGCAAGAATCTTCCCCTTCTGAATCGCCAGCCCTTCCGCCCAAGGCTGCTTCGAGTTGACCGTATAAATTCGGGCGTTGATTACCAGCGTGTCGGCGGACGGATTCTGCGCGAAAGCAACGGAGGCGAGAAAGGCCGCAATCAGAGCCAGGAGACAGCCTCTGCGCATGGCGTGGTTCAAGTCTCTTCCTCCCCTCGTGCGCGCTAAAACGTTGGTGGAGTGTTGACCCACAGCACCCAGGTTTCCGCCCGCCCCGGGTTTTTCCAATGATGGGGCGTGGCGCTCTCGAAATAAAAACTGTCGCCCTGTTTCAGATGATATTCTTCGCCGTTCAGCCCGATTTGCAATTCGCCCTTGAGCACGAAAAGAAATTCTTCACCCTCGTGGGTATAAGACTCGCCGCTGCCCGCCTCAGGAGCAATTCGGAACAGATGCGGCTCCATCACGGTATTACCCCACGCCAGCAGTTCCATGCGCACGCCGGGTCCAGCTTGCAGTACTTTGCGCTTGTCCGGGCTGACCAGGGGAGAATTCGACTCCGAAGCATCAAAGAAATCGAGAATGTTGGTCTTGTAGTAGCGGGTCAGTTTGCGCAGCGTTCCGATCGAGGCGGCCATCCGTGAGCGCTCCAGCGCGCTCAGAAAACCCACGGAGATGCCGACCGCATTGGCGACTTCGGCGAGAGAGAGTCCACGCTGGTTGCGAAGTTGTCGGAGATGCACACCGACGGCGCTGGCGGTGCCATTCTGTGCGCCGCGCAGCACCCCTTCACGCTTCAGTAACTGCACGATGGCAGGCGCGTTCAGTCCGCGCACCCGCCGCAAATAGCGGGCGCG
>QIAU01000203.1 GCA_003225055.1 Acidobacteriota bacterium | reverse complement strand
CCGTTCTACTTCTTTCCCGATTCGGGTCAGCGCTTTCTCGGTCGCCGCCAATAACTCCTCGCGCTTGCGTTTCCGCTCCTCTGCCAGCAAAGGGTTGTAGCACACCATCAATCGCTCTCCGGGATATTCCGGCGATTCGATCTCCACCAAATTCTGCTCGTCTAACAGCGAGAGTTGTAACGATCCCTCGGCCAGCAAACCGCG
>QIAU01000202.1 GCA_003225055.1 Acidobacteriota bacterium | reverse complement strand
CAGTCCATGGCCTCGTACAGCTGGTTTTCGCTGGCCTGGCTCACCCCCAGCTCTTCGGCCAAACTAGTGCTGTGCCAGTGGCGCGTGGTGGCCAACTTGGAACAGGGATAGAGCAAACGTTCGACGATCATGGCCAGCACTAAATCGCGCTCGCGGCAGCGCTGAGCGGAAATCATGGAATCCAGGCCGAGTTTGTGAATGGCCAGCAGAATGGCTTCGACGTGGCCGTGCGGCCGAGTCATTTCCGTACAGAGCAGATCTTGAGGAGAGACCAGGGGTTCATCTCGCAACAAGCGGCGGAAGGTCTCGATTTTCTCTGGGGGCCAATCGGAGAGGTTGGCCAGAGTGCGCTTAAGGGTTTTGTTGCCTTCGCGCCAGCCCTCGCGGAGGAGGATGGCGGGCGGGGAGTTGCGGTTGGGGACGGTCTCGATGTACATGGGACCTATTATGCATATATGATAAATGTAGTCAAGGATAATAATGCTAATTACATGGGAACATTTCCACAGTGCAAAATCTACCCTTCCCTCAAACAAATCAAAAACTTAACTCAGAATTTGGGCTGATTTTTTCTGGAACGTCGGATTAAGTAGGTTGTCATCCTCAGAGTTTGTGACTTTTGGGATTTAAGCGGTTTTCCGACACGTAAGTTGCTTGTTTTCAGGATCGCTCCGTGCGAGAAAACGAAAAAGTTACAAACTCTCAGGCAAACGAAGGATCTCTGCAGTTGTGTTTTCCTTCCCTAGCCAGTCTCCCTTCACTCGTGTGGAAGGGTTAACCCCTATGCCGCGCCGAATTCACGCCTGTACTCTTCCCAGTGCTCCCGCACACCGTCCATGATCTTCTGGTACTCCGGATCGCTTCGGACCGTGTCGTAATTCCTGTCTTTTTGAAACCAGGGATAGTTATGGTTCCCTAACTCCACCGCTCGACGTAGCCAGGCAAGCGCTCGCTCTCGCTCTGCCAGCAGCGCATAAATGCCGCCCATCCAATAAGCAACATCACCATCGATAACGTTTTCGGGTCGACTACGCAGGATTTCCGGATCGATTTTGTCCCGCTGGCCGCGCGAGGCATACAGAAAAGCTGCCATCATCGAAGGAGCCTCCTCGCCCGTACTACGACCGAGTTCCACTGACCGCTGCAGCACAGTTTCAGCCTCCTCGAGCTTGCCCTGGTAATAAAGAAACTCCCCCAGAAAAGCCAAAGCCTTGAACTGCTCCGGATTGCGTTGCAAGGCTTCTCGCATCTCCTGTTCCGCCTCCCGCGCTCGTCCGACATAGAGAAGCATTCGCCCGTGCATCCAGTGAATTCGGGTTGTGGTTGGGTTCAATTCGACACTGCGGCGATATGCCTTTTCCGCCGCCTCATCAAGTCCGGCATAGTGATAAGCATAGCCCAGGAAATCCCAGGCTGTTTCCGAATTTGGAGCCAAGGTGACCGCCTCCCGCAGTTTGCGAATCGCTTCCGCATTCCGCCCGCTTTCGCCAAGCGCGTTTCCCAAGGCCAGGAGGCTTTCCAACGAATGGGGATTAAGTTCGAGTGCGCGGCGTGCCGTCTGCTCCCCCCGCGCCAGATTCTTGGCCGCATGGGCCGGGAAGTTGGCACTCTCCATCACATAAACATTTGCCAGCAAAGCGTAAGCATCTGCGAACGACGGATCTTGCGCGACAGCTTGTTTCAGCACTTCCTGCGCCCGATGGAGACTCTCGATCCGTGAGTACATGAAATATTCATTCTTATGGAAACGTCCTTGAAGGTAGAGGTTGTAGGCTTCGGGGAACTTCGTCGGCATCTCTGCCAGCGATTCCTGCTCCTTGCCCGACACCTGCACGCGAAGTCCTTCCACTACGCGTTGCGCTACTTCGTCTTGAAACTTCAGCATGTCTTTTGCGGCCAGGTCGTAGTGCTCCGCCCACCGGGTAGCCTGGTTCTGACGGTCAATCAACTGAACTGATACGCGCACCACGCCCGCGGCTCGCTGATACGTTCCATCCAGCACCGATTCCACTCCCAGTTCCTGTGCAGCCTGGGCCGGATCAACGTTGCTCTTGGCATATTTCAGGACGGAACTGGTGGGCCGCACCGCCAGATTGTGCAGGGACGCGAGGCGCGTGATGATCGCGTCCGTGATGCCAATGCCCCAGGATTGTCCTCCCTGATTGTCGGAGAGATCGCGGAAGGGCAGAACCGCCACAGTTCGCACCGCCGGTTCCGGAGCCACCGCCTTCGCCCCTGGAGAATGCCGCTGGGTGTAGCCCCAGTACGACAACGCGATCACAAACAGGGCCACCATGACGGTAACTGCCACCACAGCAACCTTGGCCCCCAGCCCGGAGCGTTTTGCTTCCTGTGCGCCGGTCACTGCGGCGGTCCGGCCGGATTCACTGTCACGCTTAAGACGTTTTAGATCAGCGCGGATGTCGGAGGCGTGCTGGTAACGAACCTCCCGGTCTTTCTCCAGCGCTTTAGCGATGATGCGCTCCAATTCTCTCGGGACAGCCGGATTCAACCGCACCGGTGAAGTCGGCGTCTGGTTCAGGATGGCATCGAAGATTTCCGCGGAAGTGTCTCCCCGAAACGGGAGTGTTCCAGTCGTCAGTTCGTACAGTGCGGCGCCGAAGGAAAAAAGATCGGTGCGGGCGTCGAGCTCCCTGCCCCGAGCCTGCTCAGGGGACATGTACGCCACCGTGCCCAGGGTTGTACCCGGACTGGTGAGATGTTCTTCAGAAATCGTCCTTGAAACAGCCTGGCTTACGCTGGTGCTTTTTGCCAAGTTCGTTTGCTTTGCCAGACCGAAGTCCAGGATCTTGGCCTGGCCGCGCCCGGTCACAAAAATATTGGCTGGCTTGATATCGCGATGCACGATACCCTTGCTATGGGCGGCCTCCAGCGCGTCCGCGATCTGGATGCCAAGCTCCAGCACCTGCGTCAAATCCGGTAGCCGAGTGCCGATCAGGTGTTTCAGCGTCTGGCCCTCCAGAAACTCCATGGCTAGAAATGGCTGGCCCTGATATTCGTCCACTTCGTAGATTGTGCATATGTTGGAGTGATTTAAAGCGGAGGCGGCGCGGGCTTCCCGCTGAAACCGCTCCAGTGCCTGTGGCTCCTGCACGAGCTCCTGCGGCAGGAACTTCAAAGCCACATGACGTCCGAGCTTGAGGTCCTCGGCTTGGTAGACGACCCCCATCCCCCCACCTCCGAGCTTCTGAAGAATTCGGTAATGGGAGACGGTGAGCCCAATCATGCTGGGCGGAATGTTAGGCCGGGAGCGGAAAGCAAGTCAATTTCGTCGTTGGTCCTCGTTGGTCGTTGGTCTTTGGCCAAAGCGTCTTGCCAACGACCACCGACCTAAGACCGACGAGCAACATGTAAGATAGATCTTGATGGCCCGCAGGCTCTCGCATTACGACGATTCCGGCCGGGCCAGCATGGTGGATGTGTCCGCCAAAGCTGCAACCCGGCGCCAAGCTGAGGCCACGGCGTTCGTCGCCATGCAGCCGGCTGTGCTGAGAGCGTTACCGAAGAATCCAAAGGGCGACCCTCTGGAAGTGGCCCGTTTGGCGGGCATTATGGCAGCCAAGCGTACCGCGGAGCTGATCCCCATGTGCCACCCGCTGCCCCTTTCGCACGTTGATGTACGAATGCGGCTATGCGAGAATGGCGTCACCATTGCCTCAAAAGTAGCCACCACGGCCGTCACCGGCGTGGAGATGGAAGCGCTGGTCGCCGTTAGCATCGCCGCTCTCACTGTGTACGACATGTGCAAAGCTCTCGATAAGGGCATTGAGATCCGGCATGTCGTGCTGGAACGCAAATCAGGGGGAAAGAGCGGAGACTACCGGCGCAAGAAATAGCATGTCGAACAACGTCAAGGTTCTGCTGGTGGACGACAATCCCATGGTCTTGGGAATGCTCAAGCAGAGCTTGTCTTCCATGGCCGACGTCAAAACTGCTAGCGACGGACCCGACGCCCTGCTCAAAGCCGTGGACGACCCGCCCGACGTCCTGGTTAGCGATTACCGCATGCCCGGCATGGACGGACACCAATTGATTGAGAAACTCAAGAGCCGCCCCTCGACCTCGAGCGTAGCCGTCATCCTGCTGGCCACCAAGACCGACATCAGCGAGCGCCTCTCCACCCAGGAACCGGTGGATGAGTATGTTGAGAAGCCTTTTTTCCTCAAGGAAGCCACCCACCGCATCAAGAAAGTCATCGATAAGATCGCGCTGGAGAAGATGGCGAAGGCCGCCTCCAGTGATGGCATTTTGCGTGGCAGCCTTTCGCAGATGAACGTGATTGACCTGGTGCAGTCCCTCGAGATGGGCCGTAAGAGTTGCCTGCTAACGCTCACCCAGGAGCAGGATCGTTGCGAGATGTACTTCAACCAAGGCCAGGTGGTACACGCCACCTATGGTTCTCTCAACGGCGACGAGGCGGTCTTCAAAGTTCTGCGCTGGATCGGAGGCAACTTTCAGATCAACTTCGAGGCCAAAACCAAGCAGCAAAGCACGACTTTGAACACGCAGGGGCTTCTGATGGAAGGCCTGCGCCTGCTGGACGAGTCAAGGCGCGATGCCGCGGAGTCGGAAGATGTCCTCCTCGACACCTGAAGCCCTCACCGCCGTCGTGCTCACTGTCAGTGACTCCTCAGCCCATGGCGAGCGTTCCGACCTATCTGGGCCGGCGGTCGCGGAATGCCTCCAGAAACACAACTTCCAGGTGGTCTCTTCTCAGGTTGTGCCCGATGATCGCATCCACATCGAAGACGCGCTGATGCGATTGGTGGAGAAGGCTCGACTGGTGGTTTCGACCGGGGGCACGGGGATCGCCGAGCGCGATGTAACGCCGGAGGCCACCCGCTCCGTCTGCGAACGCCTTGTGGAAGGAGTGGCGGAACGCATGCGTCTTGAGGGAGGGAAAAAGACGCCGTACGCCGCTCTCAGCCGTGGCCTCTGCGGTGTTCGCGGACGCTCCCTGATCCTGAACGTTCCTGGCAGTCCCAAGGGCGCGGTTGAATCTCTGGAGGCAGTAATCGATCTTCTCCCCCATGCCCTGCAATTGTTGAGTGGCAACACCAAGCATACGTAGAGACAGCCGCCCTCGGCTATCCGGCCCAGCCCAGCTCGCCAGCAGCCCGCTCTGGCGACTTTTTGGGGTGACGAAGAAGTCGATGTCGTCACCCAATCAAGAGTTTGTGCCTTTTCGTTTTGGCGGAGGGAGGGACGCTGAAAAACAAGCGGCTTACGGGCCGGAAAAATCGCTTAAAATCGAAAAAGTCACAAACTCTGAGCCAAGCGTCAGCGGCGAAGGATCCAGCGTGCCAAGGTATGTGGGGCGCTGCTAGCCCCAGTTGCGCAGTTCGGCTAGCGCCAGATCCTTCGCAGACTCACGTCGGCTTGACTTGATGACGACGTTCCACCTCGATTCCGGGGCTTAACTTCGCCTCAGCCGCGAAGCGGCGGGATGTGCGAGCCCGCCACCGGAGTGTGGGAGCGCAATGATTAAGAATGTTCCGAGTCCCGTTAGGGATGGCACTCACCCCTATTTGAACTCCGGGGCCTGGCCACTTCCGCCTTGAAGACCCTCGAACTCATCCTGACCCGCTACACCGGGTGGCTCTGGAGCATTCTGGCGCCGCTAGGCATCTGGGGGGTCTTCGTAGTCTCCGCGATCGACGGCTCATTTCTCGGGCTTCCCATGGACGCCGTCGTCGCTGGTTACGTCTACCAGGATCATTCCAAATTTCTGCTTTATGTGATCTTGGCATCTGCCGGTTCCGCAATCGGCAGCAGTGTCTTGTATCTGGTCGGCTATTTAGGCGGCGAGACGCTGCTAAGGAGGAGAATGTCCCAGCAGCGCTTCGAGAAGATTCATCACTCTTTCGACCAGCATGAAGTCTGGACCCTGATGTTGCCTGCCATGCTGCCCCCGCCGACACCGTTCAAGCTGTTCGTCCTGGCAGCGGCGGGATTCGAAATGAATTTCGGTCACTTTCTTCTGGCCATCTTCGCCGGCCGCTTGGTCCGATTCCTGATCCTCTCTCTCTTGACGATAAAGTACGGCAGGGGCGTGGTGAACCTGGTGGCACACCTGTTCCGCACCCACCTGCACTGGACTTTGGGGATTCTGGGCGCCCTGATATTGCTCGGCGTGCTCGTGAGACAGCTGCGCCGTAGGAATCGGGATTCAATAAACAATTAACCGCCGAGTGTGCTAACTAAGGTCCTGGAAAATCTCGGCGATCTCGGCGGTGAATCTCTTAAGCTGCGGCGTGATCGGATTTGCCAGCGCGAGAGAAATAGTGCACCAGCGCCGGAGTTGCAAACATCACGCAAGTGAACAGGAGGTCGCTCTCCAGCCCGCGCCGGAAGAACGGCAGTCCCATGCTGTAACAGACGGTCAATCCGCTCAGAGTCATCGGGTACATGGTTCCCGAGACCCAAACCATGAAGTTGCTGATCAGGAAGAACGACACCGAGCTCGCCAGCACAGCCCCGACCACCCGCACAGGGCGAGCGTTATCGCGCAGGTTCGTGCCCAGCCACAGAATGGCTGCATACCACGCCCAAGTCACCAAAAGATCCCAGGTAAGCGGGTAGGCATAACGGAATGTACTCAGAAGCACGTCGGAAGCCGCCATGAGCAGCAGCGGAATCCACATCCGACGCTTCTCGCCACGTGCCCCAAAGAACAGCAGCGACGCCGCCACCGGAGTAAATCCAAGAGTTTGCGGCAGGAATCGAAAAGCAAAGGCAAACACCACGAACCAGTAAGCCAGCATGATCACCTCGTCTGCAACAAAGATTGTGGCGCGTGAACCTACCGGCGTCAAGTTTTCTACGTGCGCTAGGCCCTGCATTCTGAATCCTACTCGAGGCGGCGAGTGTTCTTGCCGATACCGACCAATGCCTCCTTGACGCAAGGCTTTAGCGGCGAGAGCGGTTCTAATACCTTGGTCACTTTCTGAGCGCGCGAGGCACGGCTAACATCGAAGCACTATGGGGCTGGAATGCCTTCTCCTATGCCGCGACCAGCAGGCCATTGGCGTGATCCGACCGGCCCTGGACAAGCTCTATATCGCGGTCGAAGTTTGCGGCGGAGCCCGCTCCGGCCAGGAGATTCTCGCCTCCGAGAAATACGACGCCGTGGTCATTGATTGCGACGATCTTAAAGGCGGTCTGGACGTTCTGCAGAAATTGCGCAAGGGAACCAGCAACAAGAACTCCGTGGCCTTCGCCATTCTGAACGGCACCACCACAACTCAGCAGGCATTTGAGATGGGCGCGAACTTTGTGCTTCAGAAGCCCATTCAGCCGGTGAATGCCATGCGATGCTTTACCGCCGCATTCGGACTGATGGAGCGCGAACGGCGACGTTACTTTCGTGTACCCGTGGAAATGCCTGCCTTCCTGACCTTCCTGAAGGATCCTATGCTCAAAGCCACTGCCACCAATCTCAGCGAAGGCGGGATGGCGGCAAGTTTCCCGGGAAAGCTTCCCAAAGACTGCCTGGTCAAAGTCCGCTTCACATTGCCGGGGACAAACGACACCCTTGAACCCAAAGCGGCTCTGGCCTGGGCAGACAGCTCCGGACGTGCCGGTATCCGCTTCATGGAAGTGCCCCAGAATTCGCGCGAACAACTGGAGCGCTGGCTCACCTCACGCATCCATCTCGCCGAGAGGTAAACTCCGGATTCGCTATTTATGCAGCGCACGCGGCCGCTTACTTCTTGTCGTACGCCAAGGCTTCCTGCAGGTGGTGGATGGCTTCATCAATCGACTTGATCGCCGCGACTTGGTGTCCGCCGAAATCGCTCGCGGCCTTAGTCGTGAGTTCATTCTTTACGGCTTGCAATTGCTGAATCGAGTGCTCATTGCCTTCCAATATCAGGGCAGCAGCGAGGGTTGCGGTAGTCAGAAATCCACTCAAATTCTTAAGCATTGCTAAACGCTCCGTGAGCGCCGAAACTCGGCAGAATCTACTTCTCGGGTGGGTTTACCGGCAATACGATGCACTCTCTAGTTAGTTAACCTGGATAGCAGAAAAAAATCGCGCAACCGAGCCAATAACCTGTGGAAATCCCTGGCAGAAGAACTCTGGCTAGACGGGTTGACCGGCGCATGCCTGCCTGCTGGCCAGGACGGGCTTGGCAATTTCGTCGACTGTCGTTTCTTCGGTGAGGGTCCGGTCTTTCAAGATACGTGAGACCAGAGCGGTGTGCATGGCGTGTCCAGCACGATCGGCCACTACGCGGCCCAGGATGCGCCGCCCGATTAGAGCCAAATCCCCAATCAGATCCAGGACCTTGTGGCGCACAAACTCATTGGGAAAACGCAGCGGAGGGTTTTCTACACCGTCCTGTGTGAGTACAATGCAATTCTCAAGGGAAGCCCCTCGGATCAGCCCCATGTCGCGCATGGCGCGCTCGTCTTGCCGCGAACCGAAGGTCCGCGCCGGAGCAATGGACCGCTGGTAATCGCCGTCCGAAAGTTCTGCCGCAAAACTCTCTCGTCCGATCAGCGGATGAGGAAAATTGATAGTGTACGAAACCGAGTATTCGTCAGCTGGGTACACAGCAATGAATTTATCGCCTTCGCGTAATTCGATTTTCCGCCGAATTCGCAGATATGTTCGCGCCCGCCGCTGTTTGCGCATGCCCGCCTTCAAGATCATCTGCACGAACGGGAGGGAACTGCCATCCAGAATAGGCAGTTCCAGGTTGTCCAGTTCCACGATGGCATTGTCGATTCCCGTGCCGATCAGTGCCGACAACAAATGCTCGGTAGTGGAAATCAGCACGCCTTTCTTCATCAGGCTGGTGGCATAGCTGACGCGGGCGACGTTGCGGCTGACCGCCTCGACCTGAAATCCATCCAGGTCGGTCCGCCGAAAGACAATTCCACAACCCGGGGACGCCGGAACTAGGCGCAGGCGGACCGGGGCGCCGCTGTGGAGACCGATTCCATGGCATTCCACGGCTGCACGAATTGACTGTTCCTGAATCAAGCTTGGGGGAGTATCTCTCCTGAAGTCATCAGATTACAGGGTGAGCGGGAATGTTGCATGTGGCAAATCCGCCACACTTCGTGGCGCGACGGTAACGCTTGCAGGGCATCATTAGGCGAGGTCCTGCGGCTGCAACAACATGCGGTGTTGAGGCCGTAGGCGTCCAGCAAAGGCGCTAACTGACCTCCAGAGTTAACGTTAACCGAGGGGAAACGTTTGACGATCGGGCAGGGTCGCGCTTGATCGAAGTCTGGGCTCGCGCAACCGGCCCAAGCCGATCTGCGAACCAAAGCGTAACCCGCCGCCCTGTGGCCATTAGCGTCTCTGCGGCGCCTGTTTGGGATCGTAGGTCACGCTGGCCTCAAACAACGAATCCGGAACATTCTGGTTATAGGTCACGGTGTTCATGAACCGTTGAAATGACATTTCATCGTTCAGGTAGCGAGTGACGGAATGCGGAGTCATGATGCCCTGCACCGGCTTGTAGTTGTCGTAAACCTCCTCCTCGACGTTGCGCAGCTTGTCGGAAGGATCGCGCCAGGAATAACCAAGCTTGATGGGCAGGTGCGTGTTGCTGTCTAGAAAAAGCGTCACGGAATCATTTTTTGCCGTGATGATGCTGACCTGATCCGCAGGCTTTCCGGCGGCCACCGCCGCGCCTTCGTAGAAAAAGGCAACCCCCGGCTCGTTGATCCACTTGCGATAAACCCATTCCGGCGAGTGTTGCCGTCGGCGCAGGTAAGCGGTGGTGATCGTGGGATCCTCAGCCGTTGTGCCCTTGTACGTGATCTCGTAACCCTTGTCGCCATTGTGGATCACCACAATATCGTTCTTACCTTTGGCCGGTACGTTCCCCACTGTGAACCACAGGAAAAAGTAACTTTTCATATGAATTATTTCCAGGCGATCCTTGTCGGGATATTCGGTGTGGCGTCCGTAAGGCGTGCCGGCGCTGTTGGACTGTCCGTGGAAAAAACTGTAAAAGCGCCCCTCTTCACTCTTTTCTTTGTACCCGAGGAATGCCTGGCCGCCCAGTGCCTGGATCGATTGATCGATCAAGGTCCGCGCCTGGCGCGCGTTTTCGTCCTCCGGGATCGAGGCGGGCTTCCCCGTTGGCGTAGAGGTCTGGGCAACAGCCAAAGCTACAAGCAGGCACACTGGAACTGCGTATTTCATCGCCTATAAGAATTCTTAGATGCGTCTACCGGAATTGTAGCCCTTGTAGGCCTGCGAAGCTCGGCTTCAACCCGCCAGCACCGCTCCTCCATTCACATTAAGTACCTCGCCGGTAATGAACCCAGCATGTTCCGTGCACAGGAAGAGAATGGGTCCGGCAATCTCCTTGGGCGTACCGACCCGGCCCAGAGGGATCGTGTCAAAAATAGCCTTACGTGTTTTCGGATCGGCCAGCGCCTGCTCCGACATGTCCGTCTGCACCCAGCCGGGAGCAACACAATTGATGTAAAGGCCGTCTCGAATCAACTCGGTCGAAAGTCCCTTAACCATGCTGATGAGCGCGCCTTTAGTCGCCGCATAGTCACTGTGAAAGGCCTCGCCTCGCTGTCCCGCAGTCGAACTGATAAGCACGATATGGCCCGCAATACGTCCCCTGCGCTCCTGCTTTTTCATCTGTGCGACGGAATGCTTGACGAGAGCGAAAACGGCGTCGAGGTTGACGGCGACGGTATTGTGCCACTGCTGCTCCGACAGGTTCTCGATCGGCACATCTTCCGCCGGCCACACTCCGTGATTGGCGACCAGGATGTCGAGCCGTCCAAATCGTCGCACCGCCGCCGCGATAAGTTCTTGTGCCGTGCCCGTCCCCGTGAGATCGCATTGAACCGCCGCGCAATTCTCCTCTCCGCATTCCCTCGCCAGGCTCTCGGCAACGGCCTTAGCCTTCTGATAGTTGAACACGACTTGCGCCCCCGCCGCTGCGAACAGACGCACGGTCGCCGCACCTATACCCCGCGAACCGCCTGTAATCAGCGCAACCTTGTTGGCAAGAGAAAGGGAAACACTCATGACGCAAGTTTCTAGTTTCTGGTTTCTAGTTTCAAGTGGAAGGTTTTTTCCGAGCACTTTTTCATTCCGAGCGCAGCGAGCAATCTTGGTCCGGTTCCCGAATGTCTTTGCGATGCTGGTTGGCAGAGAAGCGGCTTGCCGCGTCTCCGAGATGGGATGGCAGAACGGGAAACTCGAATCCAGAAACTTGAAACTAGAAACTGCTTGGCGCCCTTTCGGCTTTCAGCTGCCGAATGAGCAACCGCACCAGCATCCCATCGTAGCGAACACCGCTCAGATGTTCCAGTTCCGCCAGCGCCTGCTCGTGGCTTTTTGCGGGAGCAAACGCGCGCTCGCTGGTCATATTCGCATACGCGTCAGCCAAGCCCATGATCCGCGCCCAGAGCGGGATCTGTTCGCCCCGTAGTCCGGAGGGATAACCCGATCCGTCCAACGCTTCGTGATGGTGCTCAATCGCCTTTTGCATGCGCTCGCTACCTGGTATGGTGCCAATAATTTCCGCGCCCACCCGCGGATGAGCCTTGATCTGGTAGAACTCATCCTCGGTGAGCGGGCCGGTCTTGTTCAGAATTCTCTCGGAAACAAAAATCTTTCCAATGTCATGCACTCTGGCGGCGTAGACCAGGTCTGCCAACTCCTCCGGTCCCATCCCCAGGGCGCGCCCGATCACCTCCGAGTAGCGCGCCACCGCGTCGCTATGACCTGATGCCTGAACCTCGCGGCTCTCCGCGGCGCGATTCACATTTTCGACCGCCTCCCGCAAAACCGAAATGTTGCAATCTTCGCCACCCGACAGTTTCTTGAGGGTGGTGACCAGCTCTTCCAGGTACTCCGGCCCACTGTGCTCGCGCTGCAGGAATCCTTCGATGTATCCCGAGATGAGTTGCCGCTGCACCGCGGCGGTTTCGCCTTCCACGTACTCCTCGGCGGTCGAAACCCGGTTTCCGCCGGCATGTTTGGACACGTACATTCCGGCGTCGGCGACGCGGATAATGTCCTCGACGGAGAACCCGTGCACCGGGAAGCTGGCCACGCCGAAGCTGCCGCTGATGTGGTGCTCGGCCAACATCGGGTCGGTCGCGATCCACAAACGCAGGCGCTCGGCCAGAATCTGGGCCTGCTCCACGCCGGTTTCAGGCATGAGGATGATGAACTCGTCGCCGCCGTAGCGCGCTACCACGTTCGATTGCCGGCACTTCTGCTCAAGTAAGCGCCCGACGCGAGCCAGCACCAGGTCGCCTTCCAGGTGCCCCAGCGTGTCGTTCACCTCCTTGAATTTATCCAGGTCCATCAACACCACCGAGAACGGCCGTCCCGAACGGGAAGCGCGTTTCCATTCCGAGGTGAGCGCTTCCCAGAAGAAGCGCCGCGTCTTGATGCCGGTCAATCCATCGGTGATCGACTGCTGTTGCAGTTTCTGGAAGACAAACGAGTTGTGCAAAGCCGTTGCCAGCAAATCGGCGAGTGTGTTCAAAATCAGCACGTCCTGCGGTGAAAACGCGCTCTCCCGCTGGCTTTCAACGTTCAGCACGCCCAGCAGGGTCTCCCCATAAGTAATCGGGATGCACAGCACCGCGCGAGATTCCGGCAGAATTCCCAGCAAATGTCCTTCTCCGGCATTCTGCACGAGCGCGGTCTCACCCGTACGCGCGACCCGACCCAAAATTCCGACCCCCAACTGTACGCGCTTGCCCAACGCCTTGGCGGTAGTCCCCGCCTCCGCCTTGATCTCGATGTCCTTCGTCACGTAATCGAGGATGCCGATGCCAATGTGATCGAAACGGAAGTTCTTCTGGATTTCGCCCACAATCTCGGCCAGCATCTGCTCGGCGTCCTCACTGGAGATCGCTGTCTTGGAAATGTTGTTCAGAAAGGCGAACTGCCGGGCGCGACGCTGCTCTTCCGCAAAGAGGCGAGCATTTTCCACCGCCACCGAGACCTGGCCCGCGGCGGTTTGCATGACATCCAGGTCGCGCTGCTCGAACAAGAACTCACGCTCGGTATTCAGTGCGGCCATCACGCCGGCCGGCTTACCGCCCAGCAGAATCGGAGCGCCGCAGAAACACGTGGCGGGTTTGCCCGGAACAAAACTCACGCCCAGACGGTCGCGCACCTTTTCCAAGTCGGATCGGATCAAAAGCGGCTGCCCGGTGCGGAGGATGTGCTCGGTTAGACCATTGCTGGCTTTGCGGGTCCGCTTGGGCAGTACCAAGCCGTTCTCAATCTCCAGTTCGAAGCGAATCTCGTCGCCTTCTTGAAAAGCGACATAGAAGCTGGTCGTATCGAAAAGTTGGCCCAACTCCTTCTGAATCGTGCGCAGAATCTCATCCTGATCCAGCCGCGAGCTGATCGCCTGCCCGATTTCAGTCAAAAGCTCATATTCCTTGGTGCGCCGTTGCGCATCGTGCATGACCACGTAATTCTCAAGGGTCAGGCCGATCTGCAGCGCCAACCCGATCAGCAGCCGTAAATTCGACGAACCAAACATCTTGCGCTCGGCATGGGGAAACAGGATGACGCCAAAATTGTGTTCCCGGGTTTGCAGGCTGACGGCGGTCAAATTCCGGATGTTTTCCTCCGACAGGACTTTCTTGAACTGCTCAAAACGGGCACCCGGAAAAGCAGGCAGCGGTTCTTCCAGTTCTCCCATGTTGCGAAAGGTAATAAAACCGCCTCGTCGGTAAGCCAATTCTGAGAGGTATTCTCCCGCCCCTTGGCTTTGCAGCTTCTCCAGTAGTTCGGTGGAAAACCCACGTTGCACCGAGGGCAGCACCCTGCGCCACTGCTGAGAGATGTAGATGATGGCGCGCCGTGTGGGCAGAGGCGCCACCAGCCGCTCCAAAATGCTGGCCATACTGGGTACCAGTTCCTTCGCATCCTGCACGCGGCCCGGATCCACGCCCAGGGTGGAAAGCGCCAAAGCGTTTTCCTGAACCGCATTGCGCTCGTTCTCGAACAATACCATCACCATGGCGATGCCCAACAGCATCTGCGGAATGGGTCCCAACAAATGCCCGCCAACGCTCTCGAGAAACGGACTCCGGAACTGCCCAAATCCCATCAGCACCGCCCACAGCGCCACAGAGATGGCAAGCAGGTTGAACGCGAGTGATCCTTTCTGGTGGGCGTAGCGGTAGAACTGGAATGACGAGTACAGCAAAATCACTGCCAAGCTGACTTCCAGCGAGAGGTGCGGCGCCAGGGCGACATCCGGCCGAAACGTCCCGTGGACGGTGTGCCGCCACAGGCCCCAAAAGGCCGAGAGGGTCCCGGCCGCCGCGACTGCGATGTCGTACCAGCGCAGACGAAAGCGCTCCTTCATCAGCCGCGTGGATATGAGGATACTCACCGCCATGATAACCATCAGCAGTGATCCCAGCAGGAAAGCCATTCCCGAAGGTCCCCGGTAATAAGTCCAGGCGTCTATCGCGTAATGGAGGCAGTATGCTCCCCAACCGATCTGCCATGCCCGGAAATAGGCCTGCCGGCTCTGCTCGTACAGGTAGGTGAAGACGAGGAAAAGTAGCAGAGCAACGAGGCCCGGGATAAACACGACACTGGTCGCGACGCTGTTCATTGCGCTAGAAACAGCTCAGACTTCAGAACTCCTGACATAAGCAGTTCTGGACTTAGACTCCAACTTACAAGCAGAGATCTGCCTCTCTGACTTAGCATAATGTTTTCACACACTACAAACCAAAACAATAGGCTTTAAGGACAGTGCCCTGTTCTGGATTCGCCCCGGATGTCCGCCGTCACCTCACCTTGACGCTGCTTTTCTCAGACCCGTAACATCGAGATTGGTTACCCACTCATGCTCGAACCCGCCCGGCCTGATGCCGGGTCGTCCGCCGTTCGCAAACCTCGCGTCCGCTTTGCGCCCTCCCCGACCGGTTTCTTACACGTCGGGAGCGCCCGTACATTCATTTTTAACTGGCTCTATGCCCGGCATAACGGCGGAACTGTGGTCCTACGCATCGACGATACCGACGTTGAGCGCAACACACAGGCCTCGCTTAACTCGATTTTTGAGGGCTTGCGCTGGTTGGACCTCGGCTGGGACGAGGAATACCAACAATCCGAGCGCTTGGCCATCCACCGCCGGATAGCCGACCTCATTTTTGACAGGGGGCTCGCCTACCGCGACTTCACGCCCGCGCACGCTGGGGACGCCGAGAAGCCCGGCGGTCAAGGTACCTGGCTTTTCAATCCCGGTGTGCGCGACCTTTCCCGCGCCGAGAGCGACCGCCGGGCCGCCGCCGGAGAGCCGTTTGCTGTGCGCTTCCGGGTGCCCAGAGAAGCCGTGCAGCAGATTCGTTTTGTTGATCGCGTTTACGGCGAGCAAGCCAAATCCACCGCCGATATCGAGGACTTCGCGCTTCTGCGTAGCGACGGGATGCCTACCTATCACCTGGCGTCCTGCGCGGATGATGCCGAGCTGCAGATTGATCACATCATTCGTGGTCAGGACCACCTCTCCAACACGTTCAAGCACATTCTGATCTTCGAGGCTGCCGGTTTTACTCTGCCGCAATTCGCCCATCTGCCGCTTCTGGTCGCCCCCGACGGCACCAAGCTATCCAAGCGCCGCCACGGCCCGGTAGTCAGCGTGACTACATACCGCGACGCCGGTTTCCTACCCGAAGCCTTCGTGAACTTCCTGTGCTTGCTGGGCTGGTCACCGAAAGATAACCGCGAGAAAATGAGCCGCCAGGAACTGATCGAGGCCTTCACCCTGGAAGGAATTAACCGGGCTAATGCGGTGGTGAATTTCAAAGATGCCCCCGCCTTGGACCGAACTTCCTCAGCTCAGCAAGTCAGCCGTCCGGGGGCAACCGCCGTGGAGCAGCGAAATTCGTCAGCCCAGCAGGTAAGTGCTGGGGACGCGAGTGAAAGAAAAGTGCAAGTCCCGCCCGGGACGGCACACATTTTGGCTCCAGAGGAGACTTTCGATCCCAAGGCAATCTGGCTAAACGCGGAACACATCCGCGCGTTATCCATAGAGGACTTGACCGATCGCCTCGCCCCAATCGTGCGTGAAGGTGGTTTCAAGACGGAGCGCCGCAAGATGCTGCAGATCACGAAGCTGATTCAGGAACGCATCAAGCTGCTTCGTGATGTGATCACGGTTGCGGATTTCTTCTTCGTCGATCACCTACCACCTTATGAGTCCGCCGAATTGATTCCACACCAAGGGGACGCCGCCATGGCGCAGAAGGTTCTAAGAAAAGCCCATGAAGTGCTGGCGCAAACCGAATTCAAGCACGATACGCTGGATCACAGTCTCCGCGCTGCCGCCCAGGAATTAGGCGTCAAGGCCGGACAAATGTTTCAGCCCATCCGCGTGGCCGTCTGCGGGCGCAAAAACGCTCCACCGCTTTTTGAGACTCTGGAAGTCTTAGGTCGCGATACGACTGTGCAACGTATCGAACAGGCCATTCGCAAACTCCAATAATGGATCCTGCCCTCGCACAACCTGCGCTGTAAGTCTTGCCTCTAAATCTCGGCACAAGTTTCTGAGGAGGGCATGGCTTTAGCCACGCCGGTTTTCAGCTTCCGACCTTGTCATTCCGAGACGGCTTCAGCCGAGGAATGTCGGGTCAAAAGGAGAAAATGAATGGCAGGCAGAAGGAGTCCAGGCAGCAAATCCCGGGGGCGCCGATACGGCAAAGGCGCGAGCAAAACCGTCGCCAGCGCCATGCGGCGCAGAAAACGCGGTACCCTTCGTTCCGGCAGACGCGGCAAAGCCGGCCGGGTAAAGAGCCGCAAGCAGGCCATCGCCATCGGCCTTTCCGAAGCCCGCAAGAAGGGCGCGAGAGTCCCCCGGAGGAAAGCCGCATAGGGAGGCTTCGGCTCAGCGGGATATCGCGGTCCGAAACGCCAGCCGTGGGAGGCAAAATCAGGATCGTTGTCCGATGTAATGGCCGAGCCCGTGAAATAGAATCGCGCAGTCCGGGCACCCGCCGCGGAGCGGCGAGATTCCGAGCCCCGGGTCAGCCCGGGGTAGAAGCAGGAAATGTGCCGAGTTCTGCCAGGGACGGCACTCCCTAGCTGCTAGCTAGCTAGCTAGCGGTTCCTCATCTCACAAAACCTCTGGCATATTCTTGATCGAGCTCGACCACAAACCTCTCGCACCCCCGCACATCATCCCCGCCTCTGTGTAAAATGAAAACAACGCATGAACGCATCCCAACCTCAAGCTGAAGCCGGGGCGCCCGTCGAGTCTCGTCCCTCAAACTTTATTCGCGCTATCATCATGCAGGACCTGAAGACCAACAAATACGATGGCCGCGTGCAAACCCGCTTCCCGCCCGAGCCCAACGGCTACCTGCATATCGGCCACGCCAAGGCCATCTGTCTCGATTTTGGTTTGGCCGACGAATTTGGCGGCAAGACCAATCTCCGCTTCGACGACACCAACCCAGAAAAAGAAGAGCAGGAGTACGTAGACTCCATCATGGAGGATGTCCGCTGGCTGGGCTTTCATTGGGATGGCCTTTTCTACGCCTCGGATTATTTCGACCAGCTCTACGAGTGGGCGCTTCAACTCATCCGGGCGGGCAAAGCCTACGTCGATGACCTGTCGGCCGATGAGATGCGCGAATACCGAGGCACGCTCACCCAGCCCGGCAGGGATAGCCCCTATCGCAACCGCTCGATAGAAGAAAACCTGGACCTGTTCCAACGCATGCGGGCGGGCGAGTTTCGCGATGGTTCGCGCGTCTTGCGCGCCAAAATCGACATGGCCTCGCCGAATCTGAACCTGCGCGATCCGGTGATGTACCGCATCCTGCACGCCGAGCATCACCGTACCGGCGACAAGTGGTGCATCTACCCGATGTACGATTATGCCCACGGCCAATCCGACTCCCTCGAGCGGGTCACACACTCGATGTGCACGCTCGAGTTTGAGGATCACCGGCCCCTGTACAACTGGTTCATCCAGCAGCTCGGCATTTTCCCCTCCCAACAAATCGAGTTCGACCGCCTCAACCTCACCTACACACTATTGAGCAAGCGTAAGCTGCTCCAGCTGGTGAATGAAGGCCACGTGCGCGGCTGGGACGATCCCCGCATGCCTACGCTCTCCGGCATCCGCCGGCGGGGCTACACACCTGAAGCGATTCGCAACTTCTGTTCTTCCATCGGCGTCTCGAAGACCAACGGCACACTCGAGCTGGCCATGCTCGAACACTTTGTGCGCGAGGATCTGAACCAACACGCGCCTCGCGTGATGGCTGTGCTCCGTCCTCTGAAGCTAGTCATCGATAACTATCCTGAGAACCAGGTCGAAGAGATGGAAGCGGTGAATAACCCCGAGGACCCCGCTGCAGGCACCCGCAAAGTGCCGTTCTCACGCGTGCTGCACATCGAGCAGGATGATTTTCGCGAGCATCCGCCCAAGCAGTATTTCCGTCTCTCCCCCGGCCGGGAAGTCCGCCTGCGTTATGCCTATTTTGTGAAGTGCAAAGAAGTAGTGAAGAACGAAAAAGGCGAGGCCATCGAGGTGCACTGCACCTACGATCCTGCCACGCGGGGCGGTAATACTCCTCCCGATGGCCGTAAGGTGAAGGCCACGATCCACTGGGTTTCAGCCGCGCACGCAATCGATGCAGAGGTGCGCTTGTACGACACCTTGTTCAGCAGGGCAGATCCGAATCAAAGCCAGGAAGGCAAGGAATTCACTTCCAATCTCAATCCCGATTCGCTCCAAGTGATCAACAAGGCAAAACTCGAAACATCTTTGCTCAATGCGTCGCCAGGGAGCCGCTACCAGTTCGAGCGGCTGGGATATTTCTGCGTCGATCGCGACTCCTCGCCCGGGAAGCCCGTCTTCAACCGCACGGTAGCGCTCAAAGACACGTGGGCCAAGATCGAAAAGAGACCGCCAGAAAAGCCCTGAGATCGAAACGGCTGGAGCAGGGCGCCTACCGCCTACCTTAACCTATGCACGTGCGGACTCTGCGCAGGGTTACCCTTGTGGGGAGCCGCGGCCTTGGCGACCTTCACCTCGAACTCGACCGGCAACTCCTTCGGGGGATAACAAGCCGCCTTGTCACAGGCTTGATAGCGCAGTTTTCCGTGCAGCATGTACTTCCCTGGAATAACCGTGTGGAGCGGCCGCACCACCACTGCCACCAAAAAGTCACCGCTGTAGACGCTGAGCTTTTCATCGGGGGAGAAGGGGAAACTCATGTCCTGTCCCGGTGGATAGCTGATTTTTCCGACCACGATGTCGGTTGGCGCGTCCAGCTTCAGGGCGGTGGGAATCAGGAACTCCGCCTTAGGTCGGTTGGAATTGACGTGATATCCGCGGACGACGCGAAAGCGCAGCTGAACCTCTCCGGGTTTTCCCCCGGGAATACTGATAATCGGTGCCGGCAGCATAGTCACGCTCGGCCCTTTGGGGCCGATCAGATCCTGCCCCCAAGCCAGGCTTGCGGCCAGGAGCAGCCAACTTGTGCCGATTTTTGCCACTCCCTGCATCTACGGCAATAGTAAAGCCGGCAGGAGCCCGCGCCTACTGCTTGTGTAGCAAAACCTTTACTGCAGCGCCGCCCGCCCCTGGGATAGCGCGGCCTTAATGTCATCTTCGATTTCGCTTCTACTCTTCAGACCAGACACGCGATTGACTATTTTGCCCGCGCGATCAATAAAGAAGC
Source organism: Acidobacteriota bacterium (assembly GCA_003225055.1). GTDB lineage: Bacteria > Acidobacteriota > Terriglobia > Terriglobales > Acidobacteriaceae > Gp1-AA122. Next base: position 4,322 of record QIAU01000202.1, on the reverse strand, counting down.
TGGAAGGCAGAAAGGGCACGCCGCCGTAAGCCGTTCCTACGGCTTCTTTGCCTAGCAGGACGGGATAATTCACGCCCATTTCTTTGGCAAACTTTGCGATGTCCTCTTTGCTAGCGTCGTCTACCGCGATGCCCACCACCTGGAATCCCTGCGGCCCATATTGCTTCTGCAGATCTTCGAACCAGGGCATTTCAATCTTGCAAGGCTGGCACCAGGTCGCCCAGAAATTCAGCAGCACAGCTTTGCCGCGAAAATCGGAGAGATGCACCGTGGCGCCATCGAGCGACTCTAGGGCGAATTCCGGCGCCAGCTTCCCCTTCATCTCGTCCCGTTGCTCGAAGCCATTATTTAGACCGGCGCGGCGTGCCATGTAGGGGGCGGCTGCCAGCATGACGGAAATCGCGATGATCATGACAACCCAGATCGCAGAGTTACGATTCACAGCCTCAGTCCCTTCTTACAACGCAAACCGGTTCAGGAAAGATAAATAATTCGAAATCAGAGTAAACCTGCCCAGCACCAGCAATCCTCCCAGCGCAATGAGCAGCACGCCGCTGGCGACTTCCACCGCATGCATGTGAGCGCGAAATCGACCGTAAAACTTCAGAAAGCGTTCAATACCCAAAGACGTCAGCAGGAACGGAACCGCTAACCCGAGCGAGTATACCGCCAACAGAACAATTCCTTTCATCACCGAATCTTGCTCCGCGGCAAAGCCCAAAATCACCGCCAAAATCGGCCCTACGCAGGGCGTCCACCCAAAAGCAAAGGCAAAGCCGATGACAAACGCTCCCCAGGCACTACTCCCCCCTTTCAGGTTGTGCAGCCGCTTGTCGGCGTACAAGGCTTTAATCTTTAAAATTCCGGTGAGATGGAGGCCGAAAAGGATAATGATGATACCAGCAGCCACCGCCAGCCTCGACTTATAGATGGCTAGCAATTGTCCAATGCTGGTCGAAAGCGCCCCCAGCGTGACAAAGACAATGCTGAACCCGATGATGAACATGATCGAGTTCATCATCACCCGACGCAGCAGTTGCCCTTCCTGCGTTCTTAGTTCTTCAACTCCGACCCCGGAAACCAGGGACACATAGCCCGGAACCAGAGGCAGCACGCAGGGCGAGAGAAACGAAATCACTCCCGCCACGAAGGCTGCAATAGGAAGGGGGAGATTCGACATTTAGGCTCTATTCTACCTGCCCGGCGCATTTATGCGACGTTGTTCTCACCGACAAAGCTACTTACTTCATTTATCAGGTACTTAGAAAGATGCAAGTGGAGGAAGTAATGTTACATTCTTTTCTCTTTTCGCTTCCATTTTCACTTAGCAGGTCCCCGCCTTTGTTTCTGCTTGTTAGGCGCGACCGGAGGCGCCGGGCCTTCTTGCGGCTCAGGTACAGGCAAGGTTGTCGGCGGCTCGGTGAATACCTTTCGAATAAAGCCCTGCGGAAGGGTTGCCGTCAGCACCGAGCGGCTGTTGTGTTGCTCAATCTTCAGACTGTCGAAAAATTCCTTGATATCAGTATCCGTTGCCTGCGCCGACGCATTGCTTTCCGCGGAGTGAAAGATGTTCAGGAAAGTGTTCACCTGCTCGGTCGCCTGCTTGGCGTCATCCTCGCTGTTCAGAAATGCTTCCCCTCGCAGATGCAGGGCTCGGAGGTAGCGCGCGGAGAGAACGACTACCGCCTGCTTGGGAAACAACAGAGACCAGATCCCATTACCGAGCGGAAAACGGTTGTCGCGCTTATCCACCCGCACAATCGCCCACGCCAGGCTCGCAATCGGCACATGCCTGTAGTATTTCCGCAAGAATGCCGGGCCGCCAAATGGCGATGCCAACTTGCGCGAGCGATCGATCATGGCCCGGATGGTCCCGGGGTCATCGTGATTGGAAACTGCCACGGTGTCCACGCCCAGGATAGCCACGCGTAGCGTCCGTCCCTCGAGAGGGATATTGAAAATCTCAATCGCCCGGTAGTTGTCCACCGACTGCGAAATTTTGCGCAGATATGCAGCCAGCTTTTCAGCGTGAATGGTCCCTTCAAAGACTTCTGTGAAACGAGGCTGCCCACCCCCCGAGCTCGGGTAGTGCACTGCAAACGCCGCCCGGTCGAGGTCGCGTTCGAACTGAAAACCGGTCTCCTGGATAAAGCGTTCGTACTCCGGGTCGTGCGACACAGGTGGCAACTGGCTTACCGCATTGACCCGGCGCACCCAACTAAGGTTCAAGTAAATAAACGCGTCGCCCCCCGGGAGCAGCCGTGCAGGTTCCGGAGGCGCATGTTTACGTAATTCGACAATGAGCGCAACCGCCCCTGCGACCAGCAGAACGCCAAGAATGATAGGGAGTCTGCGTCGTATGCGCATGAAGTGCGAGCCGCGCCTAATTCAGCGCGAGATTCGACCCGAAAAAATGCTGCCTCTCCACTCCGAAGCTACCGTAGGATGGCACATCATAGCACCCGTAGTCTTGGCTTGCCGTGGCGGAAAACCACGGACAAACCACGGATACCTTCGCCTCTCGTGATTGCTTGCGAAGCGAGGAATTTCGGTTTTCCGAATACAGTTTTGCGGCTTGATCCCGCCACGCAACCCGTCCCGTCCTTATAATAGCCCGCCGCATAATAGCCCGCCGCTTCCCGGGCGGATAGGCATGCAAATAATGGGCGAGGTCGGGGACGGCTAAATAGCCCACATCTCTCAGTCGGCCCGCGACCTTCTGCCGTTTAACCGGAATCGGCGAATTCGCCCGATTCCTTGCACGTGGAATGCCGTTATGGTAACTTAGAAAATTGTCCCGGACATCAGGAAGGGAGTGGGAGGACCTTTTGCGCCCGTGAAGGGCGGGAAGTCCGATTTTGCTGGCGTAGCTCAGCTGGTAGAGCATCTGATTTGTAATCAGAGGGTCGGGGGTTCGAATCCCTTCGCCAGCTCCAGGAAACAGTTTTCCGGAAGCACGGGGCGTTTGCGCAAAACAGCGGCAGCACCGCAGCAGGATCACCAAGCACGCACTCCATAAGGATTTTTCCCGAAGGCGGTGAATCCTTGTGCGGCAGTATGTTCGCACAGGTCGTGATTTGCTTTCGTCGCCCAAGGCTATGAGCGGCACGGCCTTCTGCGCCAGCGCAAACCCGTTTTTCAGGCTGCCGGACAGAGTGAGTCGCCGGACATTCCGGCATTTCTGCACAGGTGGCCGAGTGGTTAATGGCAGCAGACTGTAAATCTGCCGCTCCTTGCGAGCTACGGAGGTTCGAATCCTCCCCTGTGCACCACCGATTTGTTTTGCATCGCTTGGCCATCGCGTTTGCCGTGTACGTCGTCCTCGGCATATTAGCCTGGGAGACCTTGCAAGATAGCCGGATCCGTGCCGTCACGTTGTTGATCCTGGCGCTGTTTGCAGTCAAAACTCTATTGCGCCGCAAGGACGTGATACATCCGGGCGATGGCGAGTGAATCAGGCTTTCGGCTCTAGGCTCTCGGCGTTAGCGGGCGCCGTGGAGGGCTACCCCTTGAGCCCAGAGCCTAGTGCCGAGAGCGGGCTATTAGGCCGATGTGGCTTGAGCCGTTGGGCGCGTGAGCGAAGCGGAAGGCGGCCGGCTAAATCCTGAGCGAAGGATCACGCGCGCGAGGGAAGCTTGTCGAGCAGTGACGGTTTGAGCCGATGTAGCTCAGTTGGTAGAGCACTCCCTTGGTAAGGGAGAGGTCACCAGTTCAATCCTGGTCATCGGCTCCAGGGCTTGGAAGTTGCTGAGTCTTTTGGGGATCGCAGTTGGTTCGCTAAGAGCCAGGAGCTAACAGCTAGCAGCTGATTTTGCGGGAGTAACTCAGTGGTAGAGTCACAGCCTTCCAAGCTGTTGGTCGCGGGTTCGATTCCCGTCTCCCGCTCCAGATTTTGATTGCAGGACGTGAGTCTCAGTGGGCTTCCAACAGGCTGCTATCAAAGTTGAACGAGAGAAGGAATTCGGGGCACTGCGAGGTGCCCTAAATGACGTGTTTGCTCCGCCGCGGGTCGAGCAGTTCCTGAAGCGTCTGAACAGCAAGGGAATTCGTGTTCGGGACTTCGAGTTGGTCGTGGCTAGCGGAGTCCTGGAGCAGGTAGACGAGTATTTGGCGAAGTCTGGCGCCCGCAAGTTGTACGAGGCGCTCCCGACTTCCGATCGAGGCCAATTGCGCGAGTTCTATCTCTCGAAGATGGAAGAGGTCGACCCCAGCTTGCGGGCCAAGTATCAAAAGCTGTACCGCTAATACTGAGAGGCACGGCGATCTTATGGCGAAAGAGAAATTCGAACGCACCAAGCCGCACGTGAATGTGGGGACGATTG
>QIAU01000201.1 GCA_003225055.1 Acidobacteriota bacterium | reverse complement strand
CTGCCGTTTGTGAGCGCGGTGTTGATGCGCCTGGCGCTGCGCTAGGAGGAATTTATGCCCGATGCCTATCTCACACTCAACCGCCTCTGCGAGAAACTATAGCAGTCAGCAGCATTGACCCGCCTCGCCGCCAGATAAGTTATTGATCTACGTATAAATAATGCAATGATTTAGCGCAAAAAAGAAGGTAACTCGGACTGCTCGATGCATGCCCGCAACTTCCTCGGCGATCTTCTGATTCCGTTGATCGATCCGATGATGTCGTCCATGAGCTCATCGATGTCCTTGGGGCAGCTATTCGCCAGTTTCCGTTTCGCTTGCGACCAGACGGCTTCGTCCGGGTTGAGTTCCGGCGCATAGGAGGGGAAGTTCTCCATATGCAGACGAGGATGCTGGTGGCGTAGCTCTTGGAAAGGCTCGCCCTTGTGTGTACTGGAGTTATCCAGTACGACCATCACCTGACCCCGGAGATGCCGCAATAAGTGGCGTAGGAACAGGCATACTTCTTCCTGCCCGATATTGTCATAGAAGAGGTAGTAGTAGAGGTTCAGCCGCTGCCGTTTCGGACTTACCGAAATGCCGGAGATCACCGAAATTTTGTCCCGTCGATAGACATGGCGATGAATAGGAGTTTGACCTACCGGCGCCCAGGTTTTGGCCACGTTGGGAATCAGCAGGAACCCGGACTCATCGGCAAACACTAGATGGGCGCCCAACCGAGCGGCTTTTTTTTTATCCGCGGCCATTGTTGGCGTTTCCATTGCTCGATCTGTTTCTCGTTTCTCTCGATGGCACGCCGTTCCGGTTTCTGATGACTCCATTGCAGGCGATGCATCAACCGACCCATGTGATTGGGGTGGTAGTCGACGCCGAACTCCTCCGCGATGAGCCGGGCGATGCGCGCCGTCGTCCACAGGTTCGTGCGGTAGCCGCGAGTCATCGGGCCTTTGAGCAGCAGCTGGATCAGGCGCTTGAGCTGTTTCGGCCGCAACTTGAGCGGTCGCCCCGGGGAGAAGCGAACCCGCAATGCCTTCTCTCCGCCCCGCCGCCGGGCATGGTACCAGCGCATAACTGAACTGGCCCCGCAGCCAATGCGCCGCGCCGCTTCATTGAGTGAACAACCGGAATCCACTAAGGCCAAAGCTCGCCGCCGCCGGTCTTCCAGCAGATCGGCACTTCCTCTTGGTCTGGGCATAGGTGTTCAGGCGGAGAAGCAGAGCACCTACATTATTGGATTCTTCTTAGAGGAAAGCTATTACATTCTTTATACGTAGCTCAATAAGGCATAGATTCAGCCCCCCATGCATTTTCAATCACAGTGAGCGCGGGATCGGTGTTGTTCCGATAGGCATCAAACGTCAACGATGCTGGAATCTGCGGCGCTATGGTGTCTCGTTTGGACGCAGGATACCAATCCTGCCAGTAATAGATCGCGGCGCGAACTGTAATGCGGCTGTTGGGAAGAATGATTTTCCGTGAATCGCCATAAGTGTTCCCCTTCGATCCGCTTGGTCCGCCGACGAATGTCGCATTGGTGTACTTCTCAAGAGCGTCAGCAAGCATCTGGGCTGCGGAAAACGTCGCGGGGCCGATGATGGCGAACAGGTGACCTGTGCGATCAATGTTCTCCGACTGAATGAGAGCGCGTACAAGCGGAACAATCAGTGTTCCATCGCCCCCACGATTCAGGCGAAGATCGATCGCAACCTTCTCCGGCTTCGAAGCAGCGATCTCATCATGCAGACGTTGAGCGAAATGAGCGAGCGTTTCGTCTGCTGAATCACCTACTTGGTTGATCTGCACATAGAGGAGATTGCCGAGGTGCTCGAAGTGGAATACCTCACCCGTGTGGCGGAGCCATATTGGGTCCGGATGACCCGAGAGATCGCGGACGTCGATCCACCCGTCTCTGCGGTTGAACAGCGTTACTGTGTCGCCGCTCATGACTTCAACTGGCGCGAATGGATGCAGTACTACCCTCTGTTCGCCGCGACTGGTCGCCACCGTCAGCAGTACCTCGTCAATGCTTTTCGTGATGTGCAGGGCGTGCAGCACCTCAGGCATCGCTAGAAGGTACTGTGCCCAGTAACGTACTCCCTGCTCGTTGTCGTGTCCTACCATGGTCCTCACCGCCGCGTATGCATCGTGGACGTCGAAATCGCCAAATTTCAGTACCCGTGCACCAACGAGTGGCCGTTGCAACTGGTGAGCGGCACGGACGTAAAGGTCTTCACCGAAGAAAGTAAAAGCAACTGGCAGCGTGTGGAAGCCGATTTTGTCATCGCGCGTGGGATAGATATTCGTGTGTCCGTCTCCGACAGAAGCGACAATCTTCGCCATCTCAACGATCACCCCATGACGCTCGAGCACGGGAATCTTGGAGTTGAGCGCCGCCACCGATGCTGCGAACTCATTGCGCGAGATGCTGTGGTACAGGTTTTTGTGTATGCGTTCCATCTCTCTGGCCATGAAGCGGAGGTCATCTTGCCAGGCCCGGACGGCCTCCGGTGCCATACCTCTCGCCGCACTCTGTGCCGTGCCTGATCCTGTAGAGGCGAACACGACAATCGCAAAGGCGGCCGTATAAACCCTGGTATCCATCCGCGTTATGTGCGAACCTCTTCCGTGTGCGCTACGGCTGAGCAACCTTGGAGTCGTACAGACCAGGTAGTCACCCCTGCTGGAATGCAGTGTAGGCAATTGGCGATTATAAGGCCATCGATTGCGGCCACATATGAATCAGTCCGTCAGGAGGAGGAGGTGTGCGGTGAAACATAGTTCGCCGGCAATTTTGCGAGCGGTTCTCGCAATCATCCAGTCTAAGTTGACGTATTCGTCTCAATTTGTCAGCGGTTAGGAGGCAGGGATGCCTGAACTGTTACTACGTCACAAACCCAATCACGAACGCGTCCGTCAGCGTGCGCTGGCGTCGACGGAAGCGCGCGGATTGGCGAATGCGCTGCCGGGGTCGCCCCAAAGAGGCTGACCGGAGGCAGTCCATCGTTTCGGAGCGCAAGGCTGGCTAAAAACGCTCCCCACCTCGCCCTCAAAGTACCTGATGTATTCTCAACCTGTGCAAGCGGCTGATGAATATAGACAACGTCTCAACGATCGCGAATCCCGTGTCGCTCAGCGCGAGGCAATTCATATCCGCCTTGGAAACATTCGCCTGGTATTGGCCTTGATGGCAGCAGCGACAGCTTGGGAATCTCTCAAAGAGCATGCATTTTCGCCTTGGTGGATGGTGCTTCCCCTGAGCGTCTTCGTGGGTATTGCAGCTTATCATTCACGCACTTTGCGAGCCCGAGACCTCGCTCAGCGCGCGGTCGCCTGGTATCGTGGCGGCCTGGCTCGGATCGAAGACCGTTGCGCAGGTGCTGGACAGACAGGCGAACGCTTCAGCGACTCTCACCATGTGTACGCAGCCGATCTGGATTTATTTGGCCGAGGCGGTTTGTTCGAACTCCTCTCAACTGCGCGTACGCGCATGGGCGAGGATACCCTCGCGAAATGGCTGCTCTCGCCTTCGGCTGTCGATGAGATTGTGGAGAGGCATGCTGCGGTTCGTGAGCTGCGCGATCAACTCGATCTGAAGGAAGACCTCGCAGTACTTGGCGAGGACGCAGGTGTTGGGGTGAGTCCCGAAGCATTGTTGCACTGGGCGGAAGCGCCGAACCAAATGAAGCCGGAGTGGGTTCGCTGGTTTGGCGTCATCCTCAGCATCTCAGCAATTGCGGGCGCCGTCGTCTGGGGATATTTCGGGATCGCTGCGCCACTGATCGTGATTCTTGCGGTCGAGGCGATCATTAGATATCGCATAGGGAACTCTTTGGAAAACGTCTTGCATGGCTCCGAGCACGCGTTCCGTGATTTGGGCTTGCTCTCAGGCGTGTTGGCGCGAGTCGAACGGCACGCATTCTCTTCACCCCGGCTGAAGTCGCTCCAACATGACCTCTCGTCTCACGGACATACGAGTTCCTTTGCTATTGCCCGTCTGAAAACCATCGTTGATTTGAGCGATTCGCGCAGAAACCTGATCGTGGGCATGCTTGATCTTCCTCTGATGTATTCGATACAGGTGGCGTTTGCGGCAGAACGCTGGCGACGTGCCCATGGCCATGCGGTGGCTTCATGGTTGAGCGCTATTGCCGAGATTGAGGCACTGATATGTTTGGGCACGTACAGCTATGAGCATCCAGGCGATCCGTTTCCCGAGTTTGTCCAAGGTGCAACATGTTTCAACGCCGCGGAGATCGGACATCCGCTTATCCCCGCAGGAGCCTGCATTCGTAACAATGTGCGCCTATTCGATGGTGCCCGTGTCCTACTGGTAAGCGGGTCGAATATGTCGGGAAAAAGTACGCTGCTGCGCACAGTAGGAATCAACGCTGTACTGGCGATGGCTGGTGCGCCGGTACGGGCGCGCAGTCTCCGACTGACGCCGGTGCAAGTGGGCGCTAGCATCCGTATCAATGATTCTTTACGGGAGGGAAGCTCGCGCTTTTACGCCGAGATCACCCGGTTGCGCAAGCTCTTCGACCTTGCAGGCGGTGACCCGCCGTTGCTATTCCTGCTGGATGAACTGTTGCAAGGTACAAACTCAAATGATCGCCGTATCGGTGCGGAGGGTGTGCTTTGCGCTCTGCTGAATCGTGGGGCTATCGGATTGGTGAGCACGCACGATCTGGCGCTCGTTGACATCGGCGGCCCCCTGAATGGTCAACTACACAACGTCCATTTTCAAGAAGATTTTGACAATGGACGCATGTCCTTCGATTACAAACTGCGGGAAGGCGTGGTCACGAAGAGCAACGGGTTGGCGCTGATGAGGTCGATTGGGCTGGATGTGTAATTTGTTCCGCATCACCTCATCGTTTCCACGCCCCCCGCAACATCGCAACAAGTGGCCGTAGCACAGCCGCGCAGCCGTGTAAGACGTCCAGTACAAGAGCCAGACGACGTCCGCCACCACGGCCACATCGAATTTCGAATGATACTTTACTTCCTCAAGTCCTTCACGCCGTACTTCTCACGGAACTTCTCGATCGCGGATTTCCCCGTCTTGGCATTCGTGATGGGAACGGCCCGGAATTCGCTGAAGGGGTGTCTCCGCAGCATTGGCGCGGATGGCGATAGCGAACAAATTTATCTGGGAGCGCGGGAGGGTACAGTGTATGCCTATTCGCCGCCCCTGGCGGCATCAGGAGATCGAAAGCATTAGCGCTACTGGGGCACTTTTCTCTGATGCGGGCTGCTCATCGACTGTCGGCCGATGAGGTCTAAGCCGTTATTGACCCGGTCCAGCAGATCGTGTAGTTCGTCCAGCTTTGCCTGCTCCGTCCGCAGAGCGCGCCTACCCGATTAAGCTTCTTACCTTACCTTACCTTACCTTGGGTTAATTAAGCTCGCCCGATGCGACAACTGCGAAATGTAACTGGCGGTCCCTTGTGGGCTGCCGACCAACCCAGCCCCTCGGACCGAGGTCATCGAACAAGATTCAGCGCGGATGCGACTTTTGGGGCAGGAGCACGTTTCGCTTCGGTCAATCTGGACCGATAGACCACCACAAACGTCACGCCGATTAACTCAGATAGAGCACCGAACGCGCCAGCCAGGTAAGGCGTCTTCAAAGCCGCAGAATTCGCATGCCCAAGATTCGATTCATGCCGTAAACCACGAACCCGAAGCCCACCACCCGCTAGGCAGGAGGGAACAGCGAAACAGGTCATGCCTTGAGGATGGCGGCCAACTCTTTGCGAATGAGCTGCGGATAGCGTTCCAGCAGCTCCCATTTTCCCTTCAGCCAGGCTTGTATCTCCGCCAACTCGTGGTGTGCGTGCGTGATCTCGGCCTTGACCGTATCCGGCGCGGGCCCGCCCACCACGCTGCGCACCCGCACAAAGTTCTCCGCGTCCAGGGCGCGCAGCAGCTCTCCCGGGGCCGTGCGCAGGGAGTGTCCGATGGCCTTGGGCGCCAGCCGTTGCACCTCGTCCACCACTCGCTGCGCCTGGTACGTCGGGCCGACGGCCTTGACCGCCTCGGAAACTAGTTTGTGGGCAGTGCGGAAGCTCAGACCCTCCTGGCGGACCAGGGTATCGGCCAACTCGGTGACGGTCAGGAAGCTGTCATTGGCGGCCTGGCGCAGGCGTTCCACCCTCACATCACACTGCCCCATGAGTCCGGCGAATAGGCGCAGAGCTCGTTCGGCGTCGGTGAACATGGAGAAAGCCAGGGGCTGCAAGTCGTCTTCGCTGTCCACGATGTCGCCGAAGGGGGTGTTGTGGGCGCAGGTGAGGATGGCCTGCGCCTGGCCCAGCGCCTTACTGGCCAGAATGCGGGTGTGCTCCAAGGAAACTGGGTTGCGCTTCTGCGGCATGATGCTGCTGACCTGCACGAAGGGATCGCCCAGGCGCAGGAATCCGAACTCCTTGGTGCACCATTGCAGCAGGTCTTGCACGAGCTTGCCCAGGTTGACCATGGCCACGGCCGCCGCGGAAGCTGCTTCCGCCAGGTAGTCGATGGCGGCGATGGCGCCGTAGGAATTGATCTGCAGGCCCTCGAAGCCAAGCAGGCGCGCAGTGCATTCACGGTCAATGGGGAAGCCGGTGGTGGTGATGGCGCAGGCGCCCAGGGGATTGCGATTCACCGTGGCGAAGGCGGCGCGCAGGCGCTGGGTGTCGCGCTGCAAGATTTCCACTGCCGCCATCAGGTAGTGCGCCAAGGTGGTAGGCTGGGCCGGCTGGGTGTGGGTGTAGGCGGGCATCACGGTTTCCAGATTGGCCTCGGCCAGAGCCAGCAATTGCCCGCGGAGGTTGCGCACGGCTTCGACCATTTTCAATACCTCGCGCCGCAGGCCCATGCGGTAGAGAGTGAGGCCGATGTCATTGCGGCTGCGCGCCGTGTGCATCCTGCCGGCGGTCTCGGCGTCGATCTGCTTGGCCAATTGCTCTTCGATATAGAAGAAGAGGTCTTCGCAACGGCCGTCATAGACGGCCGCAGTGATACCCCTGCGGTCCAGCGCGTCCAGTGCCTGCAGACACTTCTTGGCATCGGCGGCGGCGATGATCCTCTGGCGCGCCAGCATCAGGGTGTGCGCGTAGTGGATCTCCAACAAAGCCTCCAGGAAATATTTCTTGGCGTCCTCGAAGTTCACCATCAACACGGTCTCGGCATACACCGGGGCAGGGAAGCTCTTGCTGACAGGCTTGGTCTCGCTCTTGGGCTTGCTCGTCTGGCTCATAGGGATGCCGGTGGAAGCGTACCGCCGGGCCCGGCTTCACCTCAAATTATCCGTTACACAAAAAGAAAGGCCGCCGGATAGCTTCCCGCCGGACCTTCGGGCTCAAGGGAAAGCCTTACCATCGCAGCCCCACGCCGAACTGCACGATCCTGCCTTCCAGCACGGTACTGGTGGGTACCAAAGTGGCCGGCTTAGTGATGGATCCTACCAGGCCTTTGGTTGGGTCAGTATTCACCGTTGCCGTGGCGTTGATGGAAGTGACGTTGGGATGATTAAAGAGGTTGTTGGCCTCCACGCTGAACTGCGGCGTCACTCGCTCCCACAGCCGGGCGATGGCGCGGGTGTAGCGCAAATCCACTTGATAGATGTTGGGTGTGCGCGCCGTATTGCGCCCCACGAACAGCGGCCGCGTCACCGGGTCGGTCGTGGAATCGCCGTTTAGCCGATGATTGGCCACGATATTCTGGGCGTCGCCCGAGGAGAAGTTGCCCAGGATGGCGAACATATTGTCGCTGAGCAGCTTGTTGAAGACGCGATTCTTTAGCTTCACCTGTGGTTCGAGCACGGCGCTGAGGGTCACCGCCTGCGGCCGGTCCACGCTGCTATTGCCCCGGTCGCGCAGCCGGTTCGTGGTGTCCTCGATGGGCAGGTTCTGCTCGAAGCTGTTGGCTTCCGGCGCGTCGCTGATGGTATGGGAGAAGGTGTAGGAGGCGCTGACCTCGAGGCCGCGCGAGAGGCGGTGCTGCCAGGTCAACAGCAGGCCGTTATAGCTGGAGTTGGCGCCCGCGTCCTGCAAGGTGATGTTGTTGAACTGCGGATAGAGCCGGGTAGCAGCACTGACGGTGGAAGAGAAGATGGGCCGCCCATCGGCCAGCAAGCCGGTGGGGTTGATGAGGTTCATGTTGCGCAGGAAGACCAGGTGGCGTCCTCCGGTGAATACGTACCCCACCGAGACAACGTCATTGACGCTCAGCTCGCGGGAAATCTGCAGGCTGGCGTTTACCGTGGAGGCGTTCTTGTAGTTCGGGACGACCGTGGTCACGTCTTGCGCCGGCGGGGTGAGGCTCACGATTGCGGGAAAAGCAGGGCAGCCCGCCACGCCTTTGCACCCGCTGATGGAAGCGTTACCGATGCGGTTCGACCCGTCTGCGTTCAAGGTATTGAACCAGATGTTGGTGGGGGGCGCATCGAAGAAGATGCCGGTAGAGGCCCGCAGCACAGTCTTGTCGCTGATGCGGTAGGAGAATCCGACTCGCGGCGCCAGGTTGCCGTTAGGCGTATCGAACTTGCGCGAGAAGATGAAGGGTGCGTTGGGATTGGCCTCGGGCGGCTGGTAGCGGTCATAGCGCAGGCCGTAGATCAACAGCAGGTTAGGCGTTGCCTGCCAACTGTCCTGCAGATAGAAGCCCCAGAATAGCGAGCGGTAGTGCAGCCCGCTGGGGTCAGACTGGGTGCTGAAGGTGGTGTAGGCATAGGGGTCCGCACCTGATTTGGCTGACTGGTAAGCGGCGACGCTGGGGAAGGTGTACTGGTTGAAGCTGACGAAGCGCTGCAGATCAATGATGTCGGAGAGGCTGAAACCGCCTTTGAAGCTGTGCCTGCCGCGAATCCAGGTGAGGTTCTCGTTGGCGTTGGGAATCTTCTCCGCGAAGCGGTCACCGGCGGCGTTGGTGCCGTTGAAGGCGGCGACACCGGAAACCAGGATCACCGGCCCGGGACCGGTCAAGGCGCCGGGAAAGTGCGTGTTCTGCCGATAGGGCCAGGACATGCGAAACTCGTTCAGCAAGTTAGGGGAGATGCTGCTGATCCACTGCGTGCCGATCACGTGGGCGCGGTCGCGGAAGTCGCTCCAGGCGTCCAAGGCGCTGAGGCCGGCGCTGATCCCGCTACTACTGGTGTTTGCCGGGAACTGGTTACGGAAGTAGTTGTAGCGCAGGAAGACCTGGTTGCGGGGGGTGACGTTCCAGTCCACTCGTGCATTGAGAAACTGCCCGTGCAGGACCCCTGGGCTGCTGCCTCCCGCCAGGCTGCTGGGAATGCCCAGTCCAGCCGCGTTGGTCGGCAGGATGGTGATGGGCGTAGGCACGCCCCGGGTCAGGTGCTCATAGGCACCGAAGACGAACAGCTTATCCTTGATGATGGGAGCTCCGGCATTCGTGGCAAAGTCCTGTAGCTTCAGCTCCGGCTTCTTGGCGGTGGGCGACAGCAGGATCGGGCGCGCGGTGGCGTCCACGGAACGCCGGATCCAGGTGAACATGCCGTGAAAGATATTGGTGCCGGAATTTGTGATCACGTTGTAAATGTTGCCCGAAGTGCCGCCGAACTCCGGGGCGAAGCTGTTGGCTACGGTCTCGACTTCCTTCACGTAGGTATCCGAGATGGGAAAGAGGCGGAGGCCGTAGCGGTCGGTCTGCGTGTCCACCATGCCGTCCATCTGGTAGTTGATGCGGTCCATCAAGCCATTGGTGTTGATGGTGCGCGGAATGCCCAGCTCCGGGTTGGGGTGGCCGCTCACTCCCGGCTGGAAGAGGATGAAGTTATAGGGATTGCGCGAGGTCAGCGGCAGGTTAAGAATTTCGCGCTCGTCAATCGTACGTCCCAGGTTGACACGCGCCGGATCGACCATCGGTGCCCCGCCCCTCACCTCGACGGATTCGGTAACCGCGCCCAGCTTCAACGGGGCGTCGATCACGGCTTCTGTGCCCGCCGCCAGCACGATATCCGGGTGCTGCAAGGCCGCGAAGCCCTCTTTCTTCACGCTCACCCAGTAAGTCCCCAGAGGCAGGTTGGGGAAGATATAGTAGCCCTCGGGCCCGGTATTGAGGGAACGCGAGATGCCGCGGGCCGGCTGGCTGATGGTGACGGTCGCGTCCGGAACGCCCGCACCCGTGGGGTCAGTCACTCGTCCCCGGATCGTGGCGTTAATAGCCTGTGACTGGGCCCACACCGCAACCGGAGCCATCCCCAGAACTAAAAGCAAAAGTGTGAGGAGGAAAAAACGAATCCCGAAGATCAGCGCTCGATTTTCGGGCGGGGATATCACAGGCTTGCCTACGGGACATGTCATGGACTTCACTCCTGCGTTGCGAGTTTGTGTGCAATGAACGCCCTAAGCCGGAATCTCTATTTTCAGTCCTCGGGCACACGAAATTTTACTCTCCTTTGCTTTCTCTCGGGCCGATCTAGCGCCGTTTTCTATCGCAAAACATATTGTGAAATGTGCGACCCATTCATCACCAAGCCATGGGTAGCTCAAGTGCGCGCGGGATGCGCCGAAGCTGCGTCCCCAGTCTGTACTGTTCCTGGAAGCTCGTGACCAGCATTACCACATAAAACATAAAAAAGATGAGACCTCATGCCAGCGCTTTTCCTGAATCACGGGCGGACGGGGCACTCTGCACCCACCTATGGTCTTGCCAGGTTTTGCAACTCGTGGGAGAAGGAGAGTCCACGCGGGAGATGTATCAACGTTCTCCTTTGATCGGCTTCCGCGCTACCTGCTGCGCGACCGCGATGCCATCTTCGGCGATGCCCTCCGGGGACGGCTGCAGACATGGGCTTCATTACGGCATCTCCTTAGCAGTAAACCGCCCCGGCAGCAAGAGGGTAAGGCAGAACTCGGCTTGCCAGAACCGATAGCTGAGGACAATAGGAATCTCGTGCGGAGGTTCTGCTTGATAAATCGAAAAAGGATTTCCACCATCCAACGGGACTTGTAGATTCTTGCAATGGTAAGTGCGGGAAGAAAGAAGTTATTGGTCAGAAATTTCAAGCGCCTTTGGTTCTCGACGTCGAAGTAGGGCACACGTCGGAGTGTCTCTGGATATACATTGGCCGACTCGATCGCGGTAAGGATGACGGTGTGATCGGAACGTACACCGGTGGACTTGTCCACCGAGTGGGAGTAGCGCCGCTGGAGTAAGACATTCTCTTTGATGCGTACGACAAAGAATGCGGAACAGAGCGTGAAGCGGTAGAGGCGTGCAAAATCGACGCAGCCGCGATCCATGACATAGAACGAACCGGTTTCGGGAATGAACTGATCCAGGATATTGACGTCGTGGGTTTTGCCTTCGGTAATGCGGATAAACGTGGGAATGCTGCCGTGCAGGTCGAGCAGGGTATGCATCTTGACTGCGGCTTTGGAACGGCGGAACCTTGCCCAGGGAAACAGCGACAGACAGAGATCGACGGTGGTGGAATCCAAGGCATACAGATTTTCACTCAACTCCACCCCCAAGGGATCGTCAGCATACAAAGGACGGGCGATGCTGATGAGAACCTGAGCAAAGTCGGCATAGATTCGCCAGTCTCTTGATTCATTGGCATCGGCAAGAGTGGAGCGAAACACCCTGCCACGGAATCCCATGTGATAGAGCTTACTCTGCAGAGAGCGAAGGCAGGCTTCGATGTCGCGCAAGCTCTCGCGATAAGTCAATTGGGCAAAGGCCATCGCGAGAAACTGGTCCCAACAAGAAAAGTTCTTTAGATAGGAACTGCCGTGGTAGCAAGCTACGCATTTCTGAAACTCTTTGTGCGGCAGACGCTCGATCAATTGCGAGAAGACGGTTTGGCCAAGATTCATGGGCCATTGTCGCAAGCCTCCAAGGATGCCCCCAAACCCCTCGATTTTCGGCCAATTGAATTCAAATCGTTCCCGGCATAGACTGAACCTAAGCTCTTCCGAATCACGTGCTTGGCTAGATCTCGTCAACTTTTCTCCGGACAGCACTGGACCAAAGCATTCAAGGAGGCGACGACCGAGCGCTGGTTAAACAAGGTCGAGCGCCATCTTCAGAGCGTTATTCAGATTGGCAATCTTAGCCCTCGAAAGGGAGCCGATGTAATTCGTAAGATCGGCCTTGCGAAGGCTCACAAGGTTGTCACACATGATCCAGCTTGAGTGCTTCAATCCCTCTTCTGGCCCAATCGGAACCTGAGTTGATAATCCTTCACCACTGGTGAAGACTGGTGCGCATATCACCGTTGAGAATTTAGAGTCGATAAGCACCTGCCGGCTCACAACCACAAATGTGCGATGCGACTTAGGATCACCCCCGGGTTTATGCACACGATAAAGCTCTCCGCGCTTCACAGGGGACTCCAGGTTCATTCCACGAATGTTTGGTACTCCATTACATCAGCGGCCTCGGAATTCAGCTGCTCAGCAGCACGGTTGATTCGTTCCAAGTCACGGGCCTGCACGGCTGCCCGCTCACGCTCCAGCAAATATCTGCGGAGCACGTTTTCAATGAACGCTGAGCGCGAGCGGCTCGAGCCAGCTAACCGATCGATCCTCTCCAAGACTTCACTAGATAGTGTGATAGATGTCTTCTCTTTCATACTACCATTATACCACTACGAGAGCTTGGTGCTGTTTAGAGTTGCCGGCAAGCCCCATTTCTCGTGGGGACACATCGGGGACACACTAATCCGTTTCCTGCTGTTCCAAGAACTCAACCCAGTGCGTCCGAGTCCTTCTAGTTTGTTTCAGTACTAGAAGTATGGAAGCTAGGGCCTAAAATGCGCGGGGCTCTAGTGTGCCTCCGGCTGAGGGTGGCACAAAACTGGACAATTCCCGGGGTGTTTCTTGATTTGTGTGGTAACCCTTCGATCCCTGCGGGAAACTGGTCGTCTCGGACAAGGTCACTCGGGTACAAACTAATGAAGACGAGTAGATGCTAAGCCCGGGTCAAAACTGCCTCCTTGTGTCATTCTTTTGGTGCTATTCGCGTTCTACTCGTGCCGCAGCGCGACCATCGGATCCACCCGAGTCGCCCGCCGTGCGGGGAGATAGCACGCCGCAAACGCGACAAGTGCAAGCAGAATCGCGACAACGGCAAATGTGAGCGGGTCTCCTGGCTGAACGCCATAGAGAAGGCTTAGGAGATAACGTGTCGCTCCGAGCGCCGCAATAATTCCAATTACCGTACCAAGGACAGACAATCCGACTCCCTGTACCACGATAAACCGCAGGATATCATGACGTTGCGCGCCTACTGCCATACGTACGCCAATTTCAGGCGTTCGTCGCATAACTTCATACGAGAGCAGTTCGTAGAGTCCGACACACGCAAGACAGCCCTCCAAAAAAGCTCGATAGGCGTGCAATGAGCCGCTCTTGAAACAGCGATCGCTCAATCTGCTCGGATTGAGCCTTGATGTTAAAGAGGGGCAGATTGTTGTCGAGCTGGCTTACAGTGATGCGGATCACCGGAATGATCGTTGCAGGATCTGAGACGGTGCGGATCTCAAACGTCGCGCTGCTGCCTTTCTGCGGAAAGTACACTGTGGGGCTGATCTCACTGCGCCAGGTCTGGGTATCCACGAAGTGCTGTGCACCCCGCGATCCCCGGGGCTACTTCGAGCGCGTCATTGGTTCGATTCGGCGCGAGTGCCTGGACCGTGTGCTGGTGTTTCACGAAACGTTCGTCCGTCGTATCCTTCGTTCGTATTTGGATTACTATCACCGATCGAGAACCCATCTCTCGTTGGGGAAGGACTCGCCCGAGCCGAGAGCGATCCAGCCGGAGCCAATGGGGAGCGTCGTGGCGCTGCCCCAGGTCGGCGGGCTGCAACACCGGTACGAACGACATGGCACAACCCGGAATGTTTGCCACTTATCCAAGCCTTCGCGATCGCGTCATCATTGTGACAGGGGGCGCCAGCGGAATCGGCGAAGCCATCGTGGATGCCTGCGCGGTGCAGAGGGCTCGCGTGGCCTTTCTTGACATCCAGGATTCGGCGGCTGAGCAGTTGATTGAGCGGTTGGATGCGGCCGGCGGGACTCGTCCGGTCTATTACCACTGTGATCTGACCGATATCGATGCCTTACAAAAATCGGTACAGCAGATCCTGGACAGATTTCAGATCGTCGACGTGCTAGTGAACAATGCTGGAAACGACACCCGCCATTCGATTGCAGAAGTGACCTCGGAATACTGGGACCGGTGCATCGCCGTTAATCTGAAGCATCAGTTTTTCATGGCTCAGGCGGTGATTCCGGCGATGAAGAAAGCTCGCCGGGGCTCTATCATCAATATGAGTTCCATCGGCTGGGCAATTCCATCAACAAATATGCCTGTCTATGTCACAGCCAAGGCGGCCATCGTAGGCATGAGCCGCACGCTTGCGCATGAGCTTGGCGCAGATAATATTCGCGTCAACTGCGTTATGCCTGGGGCGATTCTCACCGAGCGCCAGAAACGGCTTTGGTTTACGGAAGCCTATCAAGCGGAGATACTCGCCAGCCAAGCGTTGAAGAGAATGATCCTCCCCCAAGAAGTAGCGCGGCTTGTGCTCTTTCTTGCCGCCGACGACAGTTCTGCAATTACAAACCAGAGCTATGTCATTGACGGCGGCTGGGTCTAGCCGAGAAGGGGATCAGCATGTAAAAGGCTATCTACACCGGGCTCAAAACGGCGACGCCAATAAGTTTGAGAGGAATTGTGTCGCTCCCGGTCTTGCCGGTCTGACGGTAGCAGCGGCTCCCGTCCATGGCAGACTGTAGCTGGTTCCGCTCCGTGATTGAGAGCATTGATCCAGCGATTGGCGCCACGGCGCAGAGGGGTTGCTATGCCAGACTCAACAGCGTTTTGCCCGGACACAGGCCAGATTTTCCAGCACCTTGTGGGTTTCAGCCTCGATGCAATCAAGCACTGGGACGGAGGCGTAGGACCCCCGAGGCTCCAGCTCGCACTCCGCTGACTGTTATCGACAGGAATCCCACCGCGATGCTCACCGCTCTCACGCCTGCCGCCTTCGCTGCGGCTGGGGGCTCTTCCAAGCCGAGCGGTCAATTCACGAGTGTAAAGAGGTCGACGAAGAACGCTTCGTGAAGTTTTGCCTAGCGGGTTAAGGGGAAATGTTACGCCAGCGAAGATGCTGCTATATTCTAGAAAGGAAAGCGGAAGATCAAGCCATCCTCAGAGCATTTGAACCCGCGATTTCCACCCACGATTCGCACCTTTCTGACCGCTGCTCAAGTACTTAGGCGGCCACCTGAAGTCACTTAAGGCGTTTTAAGCTACAGCATAAGCCAGCCCTGAAAGGGCCCGCGCGCTACCGGTCTTCGTGACGAGGGGGTAGGGTCCTTAGTCCGAAGTTCAACTTCGGCTTAGTCAAAGTCTTGCATCAGCGCAAATGCAAATTAATGAGGGGCTGGTCCCCCACGATGGAGACCCTTATTCTTACTTGCCCGGTGTTGACAAATATTTGGTGGCAAATAGCGCCGTTTGTGCCGGTTTTGGCCGACTCAGCCGGTCATAAACTCCCTTTAGAACCAACGGCCGGCGGGTTCCTGACTTCCATGGCATAGAAGAGGCCGTCGGTTCGAACCCCACCAGGTCAACCAACTTCTTCGAATCACAAAGAAATTCAGGAGTGCGGCTTGAAGTGGTAGTGTATGTCCTGCTTGGACGCAATGGCCAAGCCATCCCGCGTGGCGGGATGAAAGCGCCAACTTTGCAGAACCGCTGATACCTTCGCGTCAACAGCTGGACCAAGACTCTGGAGCACGATCGTGTGGATGACATTTCCGGTCTCG
This sequence comes from Acidobacteriota bacterium, assembly GCA_003225055.1. Taxonomy (GTDB): domain Bacteria; phylum Acidobacteriota; class Terriglobia; order Terriglobales; family Acidobacteriaceae; genus Gp1-AA122. The sequence continues at coordinate 34,192 of QIAU01000201.1, read as the reverse complement.
TCGATCTTAATCTCGACAACCTCATCGCCCTCACGCGCCAAATCGCCAGGACCTAGTACAGGGTCGAAGGCGTAAGCCGGCAGCGCCGGCCGGATCTCATATCCAATCGCGGGACCTTCCGATAAGGAACCGTACGCGGACCCGGCTGGCGGTGTCTCGCTGGAGCGCGCATTTCGAGTCCCATCAGCCTCGGTGAGTGCGTTGTCGGAAGACTTCGCTCTGCGTTCTCTGGTCCGTTTATTCCATGTGAGGGGCGACTTGGCCGTAGTACCTCCTCCCGCCAGATGCGGTTGCGAGTGGCGCCCCGTCCAATAAAGCTGCGCTACTGAGCCGCGCGGCACTCCGCGGACCACGGAAGAGGGCGCCACAAAGATCGGACCGGAAGAGCGAACCACCAGGTAGAGAAGCAGGCAATGGAGGCCCACGGAACCATATAGCAGAGCGTTCCGTCGCCTTGGACTTGTCGAATGAAGCTGAGCAAACATCTAGAAGGTTCGTAGTTAGGCAGGCACATACCTACCTGCTTGAGCTCATTAGACGTTCAACCAATCCGGATGTAAACGGAATTTCTCACGGCGCACGTTGTAGCGATTAATCCTCCTGTGCTGGCGGATCGGAGTCTTCCGTACTATCGTCGCCGCCATAAAAGTAGGAAATGGCGAGGCCGAAAAGCAGCATCAGTCTCAGCGCGCCGATTCGTCTTGAACGGTCCAACTGCCCAGAGGCGCAAACAGGAAAGCGGCGAACACGTAGCTCGCCGACAAAAGACCCACAGTGGCGCCCATTGTCCCCAGGAAGTGTGCGACTAGCCCTACACTACTTACTACTAGGAAGAGCAAGGGTATGGCGTCGTCCCCATGGACATGCCGGGAAAAGCGCCTCAGCAAGAGAGATCGATGTGCACGACACAAGCCCTAGAACAACATTCCTTAAACTGGCATGCCGTTTGGAGCTGGCCAGAATGGAGTTCCACGAATTTCGCACCTTCTGTTTTCGGGTCATACAACAACCTCGACTTCGGGAGGTGCGTTGTACCTGCTTGGATGCATCTCGAGCGGGAGCAGTTCACTCTGTATTCTGCAGGCCTTGATGGTCCTGACCGGCGTGGATCGTAGCTAGCTTTGTTGCGCTGGGGACGGCTCTCTGGCTGTTTCTGCTCCACCGGATCCCTCTCGGGGACCTCCTTCACCGGCACATCCCCGATCGGCCAGAGCGCCGCCTGCTACGGGCGTCGTCAGTTCTTCTGACGTTTGCCACCCTGCGAGGGCTGACGTGGTCCATCGATCACCACGCGGGTCCTTTTCATGACATTCACATAGGCGGGCGTCACATCCATCATCTGGTGTGGGGCATCCTGTTGCTGGGGCTACGGCCGGTTCACAGAGGTCGCTTCGGGCTCTGCCTCTTCTTCGTCGCGGTTGATGAGCCGGCTCATGGCGCTCCGGTACGGAGCCGGGCGGCCATGACGCTGGACGAATTCGCTCTCTGGCTAAACCTGCGGGACGTCTACTGGGCGCGTGAGGGACGCACTAGCCGCAGTGCGGTCGTGCTGTTCGGTACTATGCTGCTCATTGGCAATTGGGGTGTGCTGTGCCTTTGTGGAAGGGCTGATACGCGAGTTCCGCAAGAAGTGAGTGTCTGGACTGGGTAAGAACTGCAGGCAGGAATTACCGATTGGGCGTATAGATTTCCGGACGCACCCTGGGCGACATTCACATATCTGGCTGAGAACCCGGAACTTGTCTCCTTGGTAATCCAACTGCAAGCTACCCTCTCCGGCTAAGGGAAGTACCCTAGTTCTGGACAAGGAAGGTGGACTATGCCGTACAACCTTGCAGCGAGGGACTGGAGAGAACTGTCGGAAGCAGCTAGTAAAGAGCATGACCCTAAGAAGTTGATGGAACTGGTAACCGAACTGAACGAAGTCCTCAAAGAGCACGAAGACAGGTCCCGTGAAGGGCCGCAGAGCGACCGCCTCGCCGATTACAGGTAAGTTCGCCCCTCCGTCAGGTATTCACCGGAACGACTCCCGCGATCAATCTGTGTAGCTTTCCCGTGTCAGCGGTTCGCAGTCTGCTCAGGCGAGTTGGGGGAGAAGATGCCTTGGACGATTTTCGTAATCCTGCTGATTCTATGGCTGCTAGGATTGGTTCTGTTATGCCCCAATGGAACCCTGAACGCGAACTCAGCTCTCGCGGTGCGCTCAACTCTCAGGCGGCCTTTAATTCAGGCGGCCTCAATTAGGATGGTCGGCTGTGTCAGGTTTCAGAGTTGTTGCCGGTCTACAAAGGTTTCCAGAATGTCTTGCTGTACCTCCAAATAGCGGTCGATGATGCCGCTTAGCCTCTCTCGGAGTTGAGGAAGATTTTCTACGTCCTTGCGAATGCGGGCAGTCGGTGAAGATACTGTTGGGTCGCCGGTTCGGTGCGGAGGAGATGTCGATCGCGGACGTAATGCTTAAGGAATCCCTTACGGTAGTGGCTGCGGATCACCGGGTTGGGCAGGGTGAGGTCTTCGATGACGGTTCGCAGCTTGCCTTTGTTGTGGCGGGTGATGTTGCGCCCGACGATGATGGTCAGGTTGTTGGGCTGCCCGATGGTACGGTTGGTATCCAGGAGTCGTTGCTCGAGAGTCCCGCCAAAGCCCGGCGCCAAGCGCCCGCTAGACTCGACAATGCCCCGCAAACTGGAGAGGACGCTATACCGACTGGCCAAGCAGCAGCCGGAAAGGAGGTTCACGCTTCTCTACGATAAGGTCTGTCGGCAGGACATCCTGCAGGAGACCCGGCGGCGGGTGAAGTCCAATGAGGCTCCGACGCAGACACCAACGCAGTTGGCGTTCCGCTGGGAAGCGCTGGAATTACCAGTTGTACAAGCGCTGTCTTGTACCAAATGGCAGGGCGGGTGAGCCACTTCCCAGTCCTGCAGCGCATGCCGCCGAATGAAGATGGTCGGAGAGCTGGATGGGGGCAATCCCCACGTCCAGTTTGATCGAGGAAACCTGCGCTAGCGTAACCCGCCTGTGCCCTACTCTACCGAAGCCCTCGTCTAGTTCTAGTTCTAGTTAATTAGCTCTAGTTAATTAGGTTAGGTTAGTTCTTATACCTCGAGCGGATATATCCACCTGGTGCTCGTAACCGCGCTGGTGGTTCTGGTGATTCGGCTTATTCAAGGCCGAAGGCCGGTTCTACTCGTAGCGCAACCCCTGAATCGGATCTAATTGCGAGGCTTTTCTGGCAGGATAATATCCGAACAACACTCCGACTCCGGCGGAAAAACCCCCCCCAATGGCAAAAACATGCGGAGTAAGTTTGGTTGGAAAGTGGAACAGATTTTGAACTCCGACTGAGGCGACGATGCCAACGAAAAGGCCCAACAAACCACCTAAGACGCTCAGAGCCACCGCTTCGCTCAAAAATTGAACTTGCACATCCCACTCGGTGGCGCCGACCGCCATCCGGATTCCAATCTCGCGGGTGCGCTGCGTGACCGAGACCAGCATGATGTTCATGATACCGATGCCGCCGACTACCAGCGATAAAGAGGCAATGCTGGCCAGCAGCATGGTCATGATCCGGCTGCCGGCCAGTTGCGCCTGTACCACATCTTCGGGCCGGCGAATGTTGAAGTCGTCATCTTCTCCGGCATTCAAGTGGTGACGTTCACGCAAGAGTGCCATGATTTCCTTAGTGGCTTCGGGCATCGCTTCACGTGAAACCGCGGAGCAGAAAATATCATCCAGCCAAAACGTTCCGGTGATCCTCTTCTGCACCGTGGTGTAGGGCAGCACGACGAAGTCGTCCTGATCCTGTCCGGTCGCCGAAAAGCCTTTGCGTTCGAGAACACCAATCACTTTGCAAGGCAAACTCTGGATGCGGACTGTCTTTCCGACCGGATCTTCGTTTCCGAACAGGTTTTCTACCACTGTTTCCCCCAGCACGCAGACAGGGGCGCTAGCTTCCACGTCGGCAGGGGTAAAGAATGTTCCCAGCCGCATTTGCCAGCGCCGCACTTGGAGAAATTCCGGAGTCACACCGCGGTACATCGTGGCCCAGTTTTCCCCTGCGTAGATGACCTGGATGTGGCCATCCACGTTCGGTGACAGGCTCTTGATCAGGGAAACCTGCTGCAGGATGGCTTGCGCATCGCCGAGCACAAGCGACCGCGTGCCGCGCGACCCCGCTCGCAGGCCGTTGCGGGCGCGGCTGCCCGCTTCTACCCAGATGAAATTGTCACCCAGACTCTGCAGCTTGTCTTCGATGCTGCTGCTCCCGGCGTTTCCAATCGCGACCACGCAGATGAATGCTCCAACGCCAACCCCAATGCCGAGAATCGTAAGCACACTCCTGATCCAGTGGCGTTGCATCGCCGTCAAGGATTCCCGCAGTACGTTTCTGAAGTTCATCCGAGTCACAATAAGACTAGCTCTTTGGCAGAAAAGCCTCAATGTGCTCAGGGGAAAGAACGACAGTGGATGGAATACGCGGGTGTCCCACGCGCTTCTTTCTTTTTATCATTCCGAGCGAAGTGGGCTACGCGCCGGCTGCGGCTGCCCCGCTGTCCTGGCAGCTTGGCCGGGGCCAGCACGATCAGATCTGCACTGACGACAACAAACAGGAGTACGCCGCCCAGCAGGTGTCCGCGTTCGCTCACATCACGCAATCCCCCCACCGCCATGACGGCGGCTGAGCAATGCTCGACCATGCGGTGAAGGCAATCAGGCTGCGATTCGCGGACCGGTTACGTGACGCAAGCAGTAGGAAAATTTCCAGTGTGGCATAGACGCTAAGATCATCTGCAGTACCTCCGACTCCTTCAGTTGTATCAACGGGCAAGCACCAGCTAAAAACAGCAGCCCCACCCCTACCAACACCACCTGATGGCACGGAACCGGTCAAAGAAACCGGGGAGGTTCCGACGATCCTGAAATGCCGGTACCCCAGCGTTCGCGTCTCCTCCCGCAGCCTGTAAAGCCGTGCCCCCCCCAGAAAACACGAGCTCCTCGATTCGGGCTCAGCTCCCCATCCTTTGCAAAAAGCGCGGGCCACCCCGAAAGAGCGCAAAGGTTGCACCCTTCTGATACGCTGAAACTGTGAATCGCACGCGTCGTCGGATAGCAAGAATATTAGGCATATGTCTCATGCTGGCCAGCACCTTTGTCCTGGGAACGCAGAGCGAAGGAAAGCCTCCCTGGGCGCCTGTGAAGCCGGCTGTGGTGCGCTGGGCGCCGGCTCGACTGGTCAACGGTTCGCCTTTTCTGTTTCGTGTACGTCCGTCGGTGCGGCTGAAATCCCTGACCGGAACGTGGCTGGGCCACGAGTTGTTCTTCGACTACAACCCAGGCAAGCAAACCTGGGTCGGTTTTGCCGGAGTCAGCCTCGAAACCAAGCCGGGCCGCTACCCTCTGGTCTTGCACGGCATCAGCCAGCAGGACGCACGCGTTGATATGGACAGCCAGGTGAGAGTTTGGGCGGCGAAATACCCGACCATCGTGCTTCATGTTCCAGAAAAATTCACCGCGCCCGCCCCTGAGATGCGGACTCGGATCGATCAGGAGAAGGAACTCAAGGCCAAGGTCTTCGCCGTGATCAGCCCGGAACGCGAGTGGGCGGGAAGATTTCTTCCGGCAGTGTCAACATCGGTGTCAGACCCATTTGGCACTCGCCGCACATTCAACGGCGCCGTGAAGAGTGTGCACGGGGGCTTGGATTATCACGCTCCGGTTGGCACACCGTTAAAGGCAATCAATAGCGGAACGGTGATTCTGGCGCGCGATCTCTTTTTCGAAGGCAACTGCGTCGTGCTGGACCACGGACAGGGCCTGCTCAGTCTCTATATGCATCTCTGGAAGATCAAGGTGCATGAAGGGGAGCGTGTCGAGCGCGGCCGGGAGATCGGGCTCAGCGGTGCTACCGGCCGGGCGACAGGGCCGCACGTGCACCTCGCGGTGCGGTGGCAGGGAGTCTACCTGAACCCGGCTGAACTTTTGAACCTCCGCGTGCCCTAACTGGCGCGAAACAAGTCGAGTGGGTGACCTCAGCGGCTAAAGCCCCTTTTGAAAAAAGTGCTTATCGATCGTTAAGGCGCTGCGACACCCAAAGAACGCGCAGTGGCACGACTCTAGCGTTTTTCAGCAGACTTCCAGTCGAATGCCAAGGGCTTCATCGGCGCCCGCTGGCCTTGAGTTCCTGCCGCAGATCCAGATTGCGAATCAGACGATGCAAGTAGTTGGGGTGGAGACCAAGCGCCCGAGCGGCTTCGGTGTAATTGCCCTTGGCATCGTCTATCGCCGCTAGTATCAGTTGTTTCTTAGTCTCTTTTAAAGCGGAATGATATTTCGCGGTCATGCCGGCCGGAGCGGCTCGCTCCAGCACTGCTTCCGGCAGGTCTTCTGGAAGAATCAGATCGCCGGCGCCAAGAACCAGAGCCCGTTCGATGGCGTTCTCCAGTTCGCGCACGTTGCCTGGCCAGTCGTAGTTCATTAAGCAGGCGCACGCTTCTTCCGACAGCGGTTTGGCTTTCGCTTTGCACCGCTTGGAATACTTGTTGATGAAATAGCTGGCAAGCTGCGGGATGTCTTCCTTGCGCTCGCGTAGCGGCGGCATGGTGACAGAAACGACATTCAAGCGGTAGAACAGGTCCTGCCGGAACGTGCTTGTTCGTACCGCTTCGGCGAGATTCTTATTTGTGGCGGCAATCAGACGGATATCCACCTCGACCGGCCGCGTGCCGCCGACGCGTTCGAACTCGCGCTCCTGAATCACTCGCAGCAGTTTGGATTGCAGGGCGGGCGCGAGTTCTCCGATCTCATCCAGAAAGACCACGCCGCCATGGGCAACCTCCAGCTTGCCTTTCTTCTGAGCGGTGGCCCCGGTGAAGGCGCCTTTCTCGTATCCGAAGAGTTCGCTTTCGAGCAGCGTCTCGGTAATCGCGGCACAATTGATGGCGACAAAGGCTTTGTCCGCGCGCTGACTGTTGTGGTGAATGGCGCGCGCCGCCAATTCCTTGCCGGTGCCGCTCTCTCCATCTATTAAGACGGTGCTGTCGGTCGGCGCGACCCGCGCCAGGAACTGGTACACGTTCTTCATAACTGCGCTTTCGCCTAGAAGGCTGTGCTCGAGGTTGATCTCGGTGTTGAGGCGCTCGTTTTCCTGGCGCAACCACTCCAGTTGACGGGCGTTTTCCAGGGCGACAGCCGAGATACCTGCTATTGCCGTCACGAGCTGCAGGTGGTCTTCGTCGAAGCGCATTACGGGATTGGTCGAATCGAGGTAGATACAACCGATCACCTTGTCGAATACGATAAGCGGCACGCACAGGAGGGAACGCACCTCGGAGGCAATCACGCTCTCGAGGTCACTGAGGTTCTCGCTGGCTGCAACGTCACTCCCCAGCACCGAGACGCCTTGTTCCAAGACTTGCCGCGCTACGGTACGGCTCACGCGTACGGTGCGCGGATCGGTGGCCTGGCGGCTGCGGGCAAACACGGAAGCAAAATCCTTGGCATGAGTGCCGTCGAGCAGGATTGCACCTCGCTCGGCGGGAGAAACCTCGAAGGTCAGACTCAGAATCTCGTCCTGCAGCGCCTGTAAGTCGCGGATGGAGTGCACTACGCGGCTGATCTTCAGCAGCACATTTAGATTGCGCGCCAGACGGGAAGTTGCCGGCAACTCGCTCAGGATCTTGTCGGGCTGGAGATAGAGCACGTCGGCCGGTCGCAGCCTAACCGTGGATTTGGCGATCGAGTCGTCTTCAAATTCCACCTGCCGGCCAACGAAGCCTTCCTCGGTGTCCTCAAGAAGAAAGACAAAGATTGAGTCGCCAATGGAAATCTGGTCGCCGTGCTTCAGGTATTGCTCTTGTACGGGGATTCCGTTGATGAGGGTGCCGTTTCGGCTCTTGAGATCGCGAATCTTGAACTGCTCGGCCTCGTGGCTGACTACACAGTGGCGGCGGGAAACTGAGGGGTCAGAAATCGGCAGCAAGTTGGAGGCATCCCGGCCGATCGTGACCTCCTCTGTGGGCAGAGCAAAATGGGACTCTTTCAGGGGCCCGGCTATGGCTATGAGTCTCGGGTTCACCCTCCCTCCTTCGGCCGCGAGATAGTCTTAGCACAGTAACCGGCTCAATTGCACGCAAGTGCGCCAACAGCAATGGCCTATCCGAATGGTTAGAGACTATCCGATCAGATAGTAGAGGACTAGCAGAGCTGGCTCTCACCCCACGGTAACGCGATCGGTTAGCAACAGCAAGCTCCACGATATCAATTAGTTGCATCCGCGTGCCCCGATCAGGGTTCGCCCAACCATGTTGGCACGGCAGCTGCATGGAGACAATTCGTGAAAAGGACTGTCCCGGCAAAGGCGACTTCGGGGAGGCGCTTTCGGTCATTTTTTTCGCCGGGAAGTCGCCGTCAGGGACTGGAGTTTTGGTCCCTGATGGAACTTTTTGAAAGCAACAGTCACTGGGCAGGTTTTTTCGAGACTAGCCCGACCAAAAGCGAGGGGAAGCGCTTTTGAGATTTGTCTCGGGTCGGGCAGTAGTCGAGGGGAACTCGATGAATCCCTCAGCGAGTTCCCGCTCGACCTATTGTGGAGAAGTTGCCGTGAGCCTCAATGTACAAGCGATGAATCCGGATACCTGCTCGTTTGCGAGCATAAAGGTTTTGGCGAGGTGCGGCTCCGGTCGAGGTGAGGGAACGTCCCTGGCCGCCCTGGCGCATGTTCCGTTCGACTTCGTCCTGGGAGAGATGCTCCTACCGGCCGGACTTTATGAGGTCGAGCCTAGCTGCTTGTTGGGAATGCTGAAGCTGCGGCGGGCTGGCAGTGACTCACAACCCGTGCTGGTTCCAGCCGTCAACCTCGATCAGGCACAGAGACCGATTCCCGAGAAGTTGCTGTTTTACTGTCAGCAGAATTTGTATTTTCTGGCCCAGAGATTCACGGAGCCCAATGAAGGGGTTAGTCGCCTGCAGCTCGGTAAGCGTCCTCGTTGCGGACCGCCACTCCGTCACGAAAGCTAACTGTTTTGCCGGAAATTGCTGGCACGCGCTCTCCCGGCACCAGGATTCCAACCAGGTTCAGCGGATCAGCCGCGGAAAGGATTAATGTCTCTCCTGTGGGCTCCATCTTGCGGGCAGCACGCAACGACTCCACCGCCACCGGCAAAGCAAACTGCTCGCCCAGAAAACCGTCAACAAAGCGCCCTCCGCGAATCTCGCCTCGGTCTTCGAGACGGCGGAAAGCTATCTGCAGCTCTCGCCACTTTGGCAGGATGGTTTCGCGCACGAGCAGATCGCGAAACACCACGCCATAACGCTTGAGCATCATCCAGCAGGTCGCTTCGACCGCCTTGTTCCGGTCTGCGATCTGATCGGTATAGAGCAACGACCAGCGGCCCGAGCTGTGGCGGGGGCGAGAGGTGCGGCCGTGTCCTTGTCCGGCACGGCGCTTGGGATCGATTAGAGAGCGCAGGTTGTCAAAGCCATCGGCGGTAACGATGCCGGCTGCCACCAGTTCCCAAAGCGCGGTTTCAATCTCTGATTTCAGCCGGGCGGTGCCGCGCACGATGTCAGCAAAGAAGGATGCGCCTCGCTGGCGCAGGAAATCGAGCACCTGGCGCGCGCCGTGGCTCAGACCTCGCGTTTCCTCCGGCAGGTCTGTGCCGGGGTGACGCGGCGTCATCCACTCGGCTTCCTCCCTGACAAAGAATGTGATCGGTGCAACACTGGTCGGGATGACACGCCGCTTGCCTTCGGCGGTATCTTCGAGCGTGGCCGGGTGCGGAGAGAGGCGTCCCCAACCCACGGCGCCTGTGAGGCAGAGCTGGTCGATGATCTTGGGGTCGTAGTCAGCAATCCGGCGCGCCAGAATCTGCCGCTCCCAAGCATTCGCTGGAACTTCGAAACCTTGTAGCTGACGCAAAACCTCCAGCGTGCCGCGCTCCCCGAGGACTTGCGTGCCTGACGCGATGTGCTGCCAGCGCAGGAGCCAGCGCATAAACTGCGCCGCTGTAACTGGCTCAACCTGCTTTCGGAGAGTACCCAGGGTGAGCCGGTGGATGCGGGCCAGCAGACGGCGATCGCACCACTCGGTGTCCCGGATGCAGGGGTCGGTGAACTTGCCGCGGAGGATGGCGCCTGTGGCTTCGAGTCGGAGCAGCGCCTTGTCGATTTCCGCCGCAGGGAGACCGAGGGTGTCGCCTAACTGTGCTGCGGTTGCGGGACCGATGTGGGCCATCCAGCCGGTGACCAGAGCCAAAAGAGCGTTGTCCGGTGACGGTGTCGTGGTCTCAATTTCTGCGATTGTCGTCTCGAATTTCGCCGAGGGGAAGAGGGCGGTAAAGCTTTTCGCCTTCTCGGCAGCAACCCAGTAGCGGCGGTGTCTTGACGCCTTCTCCGGGGGCGTCCCGCCGTCGACCGTGGCGACGGTAGCCCGGCCTTCGCGAGCGAGTTCGCTGAAATAGGTCGACCACGTGTCCGAATCGCTGCGCGCGAGATCCCGTCGCCCCCCTTCGCTCCGCTCGGGATCGCTCAGGGCAGGCTCCTGGCCGTCCCCTCCGCTCAGGATGTCGCCATGATCGAGGCTGCTTTCGCGAACCGCGATCAGGGTTTGCAGGACGTCATGCAACTCATCGCGGTCGCGGATGTCGGGCCAGGCTTCTTCGCGCACCTGCGCAATAGCTGCGGGATCGAGCTTGCCGACCTCCTGTAACACAGATTCCGGCAGAATGCGACGCATCTCCACAGCGCGAGCGCGGCGTTCTTCTAATGGAGCGTCATCGAGATACGCATATGGATTCGCATTGAGGATTTCGTGTGAGAACTGGGATGGGATGGGCGTGTCGACGGCAATGCAACGAATGGCGCTGTCGGAGATGCCGCGCAGCACGCCGCGCAGCCCTTCAATGTCCATCGCCTCAGTGAGCACATCCTTCATGACTTCGCTCACCAGCGGGTGATCGGGAATCTTGATGTCGCCGACGATGTTTTCCTGGCAGGCGGCCACGTCGGGGAAAACCGATGCCAGCAGGTCGTCGGAACGCATGCGCTGGATTTGCGGTGGAATTTTCTTGCCGCCGTGAAAGCGCAACAGGGCCAGCGCGCGAGTGGCATCCCAGCGCCAACGGGTGCCGAAAATGGGCGCTGCGAGTGCCGCCTGTTCGAGAATCGGCTGCACCGTTTCCGGCTGAAGAAATTGGAAGACATCGGCAAGAGGGAAACTGTGCTGCTCGCCCAAAGCAATGTTAAGTCCGTTATCGGTGGCAGCCGCTTGCAACTCGAAGTTGAAGCTGCGGCAGAAACGCTTGCGCAGGGCTAGTCCCCAGGCTTTGTTAATCCGACCGCCAAAAGGCGCGTGGATGACCAACTGCATTCCGCCGCCTTCATCGAAAAAGCGCTCAGCGATGATTGTTCCCTGAGTGGGCACAGCACCAAGGACCGCCCGTCCTTGCAGGATGTACTCGACGATCTGTTCGGCTCCGGGGTCATCCAGACCGCATTCCGCTTTCAGCCAAGAAATCGTCTCGGCGACGACCTGCTGAGTGGGCGAGAAGCCTACCGGCGAGACACCAGCAAGCCGATCGCTGATCTCCTGACGCAGGTTGGCGACATGCGCGGACAGTTCCGCTGTGCGCGCAGGCGCCTCGCCCAGCCAGAAAGGAACTCCCGGGGGCGCGCCATGGGCATCCTCGACAATTACGCGCCCTGTCTTTCCTTCAATCCGACGGATTCGCCAGGACGTATTGCCCAGCAGCATGACATCGCCAGCCAGACTCTCTACTGCGAAGTCTTCATCAACCGTGCCGACCGTGACGCCTTCCGGTTCGGCAACCACCGTGTACAAGGCAGTCTCTGGAATAGCACCGCCGCTGGTAATGGCAGCCAGACGGCTGCCACGGCGGGCGCGCAGCCGGCCATTCACCTGATCACGATACAAATAGGCGCCGTAGCGTCCACGGCGAGCAGCAATCCCATCGGACAGCATCACGACGATCGAATCGAAAACTTCACGAGGCAGGTTGCGGTAGGGATAAGCCCGCCGGATTAAGGCGAACAAATCATCCTCGCGCCACTCCTCTGCGGCGCAGGAGGCGACAATCTGCTGGGCCAGCACGTCCAGCGGAGACTCCGGAATCATCAGGCGATCGAGATCGCCCTGCCGGATGGCTCGCACCAGGGCTGCGCATTCCAGCAGGTCGTCTCGGGTCATGGCAAATATTCGACCCTTGGGAACAGCACCGCGCCAGTGACCGGAACGGCCAACCCGCTGCAGAGCCACAGCAATGGCGCGCGTCGAGCTGAGCTGGCAGACCAGATCGACCGTACCGATATCAATCCCGAGCTCGAGCGAGGCCGTAGCAACCAGTACGCTGATCTCGCCGTTCTTGAGCTTCTTCTCGGCGGCTAAGCGGAGCTTGCGCGACAGGCTGCCGTGGTGAGCTGCTACTGCCTCTTCGCCGAGCCGCTCGGCCAGATGGTGTGCGACGCGTTCCGCCAGCCGACGCGTGTTGACGAAAACCAGGGTCGAGCGATGCTGGCGAACCAGCTCGGCAATGCGGTCGTAAATCTCGTCCCACATCTCATTGCTGGCCACGGGGCCGAGCTGGCTGGCGGGAGTATCCACGGCGAGATCGAGATCGCGCTTGTGGCCGACGTTGACGATGACCGGATCGCGTCGGCCGCTACCCGTGAGAAAGTGGGCCACTTCCTCTATTGGTTTTTGCGTTGCAGAAAGTCCGATGCGCGCGGGCGGGTGGTTCGTGAGAGCTTCCAGCCTTTCCAGCGAAAGCGTCAGGTGTGCACCACGTTTATCGTCCGCGACGGCATGGATCTCATCGACGATTACCGTTTCGACATCGCGCAGGATGGCTCGGCTTCTCTCGGCGGTAAGCAGGATGTAGAGCGATTCCGGAGTGGTTACCAGAATGTGCGGCGGCCGCTTCAGCATTGCCCGGCGCTCATGCATGAGCGTGTCGCCGGTGCGGACAGCAGAGCGGATCTCCGGCATGAGCAGACCGCGCTCGAGGGCCATCCCCAGAATTTCACCGAGAGGAACTTCGAGGTTCTTCTGGATGTCGTTGCCTAACGCTTTGAGCGGCGAAATATAGAGGACTTCCGTTCGGTCCTGAAGGTTTCCTGCCACAGCTTTCCGCACCAGGCGATCGATGCACGCCAAGAAAGCTGCCAGAGTTTTTCCGGAGCCGGTGGGCGCTGAGATGAGAGTCGTTCGCTCGGCCAGGATGTGCGGCCAACCCTGCTCCTGAGGTTCTGTGGGCGTGGCGAATCGGCCCACAAACCACTCTTGAACCAGCGGGTGGGCCCACCCGAGACTGAGAGGAAGGGAGGTCATTCTTAATCATTATCATTCTACTCGGAGTGGACACTTTCGCAAAATGTTCGCCTGCCTTAGCTGCCTTAGCCCGCGTAGCGTGAAGATCAAGCTTCTTCTGTTTGACGTGGATGGCGTGCTGACCGACGGGAAGATCTGGATTTTTCCTGCGCCCGCCGGGGCCCAACTAACGACCCAGGAGCCTGCCACCGGGCACAGCGGGCAAGGTGGTTTCGGGTTCGTCAGCCAAACCTATGTTCAGGCCAAGGGCTTCAATGCCCACGACGGCACGGCGGTCTCGCTTGCCCATTTGGCCGGCATCAAAATGGGCCTGATCACGAAGCGAATCTAATCTCTGAAACGGTGGCGCTGCGTGCGCGAGGTCGGAAGCTGGAGCACGTCCATCAGGGGATTCACGAGAAGCTAACCGCGTTCCAGGAAATTCTTCGCCGGGAGGGAATGCACTCGGAAGAAGCGGCCTACGTTGGGATGATGTCATTGACCTGCCGGTGATGCGGCACTGCGGGCTGGCGATAGCGGTTCCTAACGCGCGCGAGGAGGTCAAGGACGAAGCTCACGTCATCATCGAGCATGCGGGAGGCGATGGGGCTTTGCGCGACGCGGTGGAGTACATCCTAAAAGCGCAGGGAAAATGGGAACACGTACTCGAGCACTTCAGCGGACAGCGTAGTTCTGCCGCAACCACCTCCCAGAAGGGTGCCGCTGAATAGAAAGTGGCCTTTTGCGGCTACGCTGCTTTCGCACCACCAGAATCTGATCCGTCAGCCTTTTCGACTGGGGTCGGGGGAGCGTTGCCTTCGCGCATAAGCTCGTGAATCTTTCCTGGCTCAGTTCTGTCATCTGGTTCGAAGCGGGCGAGGCGTTCCACCAAAGCGAAGTATTTTCGCACTTCCCGCGTCATATCCCGCCCGTAGGCTCGGCGGAACCTGGTCGCGAGCGAATCCGGAGAATCGCGACTGCCCCCGGGGGATCGGGTCGCTCTTCCGGGTCGCGGCCAAGCATTGGCCTCTGCTCGCGCCAGAGGTATTAGCTGGCGGCCACTCTCGCCAAAAAGGCAGAGTACCTTCAATCGGTCAAAATACGTAGACTGCCGTACAAACGTGAGGGGAGTTCCTCAGGAGGCAAGGGCAAAAAAAACAAGCCCACCGATTGCCTTTGCTTGGGGCGTGCTCGGGTAGGCAATCGGTGGGGTACCGTTTCTCCTTACTCACCCTGTTGTTTTCAGGAGTATTTTGTCCCACTCTAACCTAGCAGGTGGCTTAAAGTTGCGGATTTTTACAAAAATTTACGGATCTCTTATTCCGGGATGGCTGGTGGCCTGGTGGCCATCAGCTCGGCAAACCGTGGGTCCTTCCGCAGGCTCGAGAATTCAGCGTCCTTATACACCATCCTAATGTCTTTGTATCCGTCCTCCATGGCCCGCCGCAAGAACTGGAGCGAACGCTCAGTTAAGCCAATCTTGGCGTATAGCTTAGCCATGGTGTAGTTGTACCGCGCCCGGTCTTCGGGCGAGGGAAGCTGAGCGGCCACTCCGGTGCGGGAAGTTCGCTCGAAAATGTCCGGGTCGAGCTGAATCGCATGGGTGTAGGCCAGGGTCGCGTTTTCGAACTCCTTTTTCGAAAAGTAGGCCGCGCCCAAGTTGCTGAAATAGGAGGCAGAGTTCTGGTCGATGTCGATCGCCTTTGTATAAAGCTTGATCGCCTTGCCGTATTTCTTCTGTTCGTAGTAGACGACTGCAAGGTTGTTGTGCGCGTCAGCGAAATCCCGCTTTAGTTTGATGGCGCGCTCGAAATACTTCTTTGCCTCCTTCAGATGGAAGGTCTGCAGTTCAACGATCCCCATTTTGTTGTAAACCGGAGGGCTGCTCGGATTTTTGACCAGGGCGGCGCGGAAATAATCCATGGCGTCGGCGTAAGCCTTCTCCCCGCGCAGTTCATCCCCACGCATTTCCAGTTCTTCTGGGGATGCCGTTGGAGACGGCGGTTCGACACGGCGAACCGGAGGCCCGACCTGTACCCGGTCCGGAGAAGGGGCCTGAGGTAAGGCGTAAGAATTCGAGAACGCGATCAGGAAAGGAACTACGACCAGAAAAACGGCTTGCCGACGCATGAGAGTACCTCCCGCGCGAGCAGACACTCTACCTCCGCTCCAGTCCCTCTAATGAGGATTGGTATTGGTGCTGTTGCTTGGCTGGTTAGACGGTGCGGCGGACGATTTGTCGTCTTTAAAGATACCTGCAATTTTGCCAAACAGTCCTTTTTTCTTTTTTGCCGGATCCTGGGCATCGGTTGCCTGTCCCGTCTGGACTCCGGGAGGAGCGGGGGGTAAAGGCTTGTCGGCCCCTGGGCCGAAGATGCGCGAGAAGAAGCCTTTGATTCCGGTCCCCTGATCACACGTGTCGCGCGGTTCCGTGCCGGCAACGAAGGCGGCGGTGTAAGTCTCCGGGCAGGAGGGAGTTGCCAGACGATTGGTGATATTATCGAGTTGGACGTCGACCACTCCCGAAGGCTGGGTGAACGGCTTGACCTCGGAATACTGGGGCAGTGTGACTGCCCTTTTCATGAATTCCGCCCAGATAGGCGCTGCCGTTTGCGCACCGCTCAGCCGCAGATCGCTGTAGTCATCGTACCCGACCCAGACAATGCAGAGCAGGTTGCTGGTGTAGCCGGCAAACCAGCCGTCATGCGAACTCCCGGTTTTGCCCGCTGCCGGAGCCATGAAGCCGCGCGCGCGCACCGATAAGGCCGTGCCAAAGTTCAGCACGCCTTCCATCATGTTGGTCATCACGTAGGCAACACGGGGATCGAGGACTTCTTTCTTGTCGCCGTTGTAGTCCTCGATAACATCTCCTCGGCTGTTGCGCAGAGAATTGATCATGATGGGGGAAAGGCGGGTACCCCCATTGGCAAAGACAGTGTAGGCGGCCGCCATCTCGATGGGGGTGGCGTCGTAGGCGCCCAGGGCCATCGCCGGTGTGGCCTTCACCGACGAAATCCCAGCCGACTTTGCCAGGTCAGCCACCTTGTCGTAGCCAACTTCCTCGGCAAGTTTTACAGTCGCATTATTTAACGACAACGCGAGCGCGTATCGCGCCGTAACCTGGCCGTGGTACTCCTCTTTGTAATTTCGCGGCTCGTAGATCTGGTCGCCGTAGGAAAACGTACTGGGGGAATCCTCCACCATCGAAGCGGGGGTGAGAACCATGGCTTGTCCGTCCGGCGCGGTCGTGGGGTTAAGCGCAGTATTCATAGCCGCCGCATATACGAAGGGCTTGAAAATTGATCCTGTCGGCCGCTTAGCGACCGCATGATTCAATTGGCTGAAACCGTAATTGCGTCCACCCACCAGGGCCAGGATTTGACCCGTGTGGGGATCCATCGCAACGAGAGCAACCTGGGCGTCGGGTCCGGATTTGACTTTCGTCTCGTACTTGCCCTTGCCCACCTTGATCTTGTGCGTACGCATCTTCTTGACTTGCTCGTCAACCAGCTTGATTCCCGTTTCGACCGCTTGGGCCGCCGCTTTCTGCAAGTCGGGATCGAGCGTGGTGTAGATGCGATAGGACTGTTCATTCAACTCACGCTCGTTGTACTTGTTGATCAAATTGTCGCGAACCAAGTCCACGAAGTAAGGCGCATCACTGGCTTCTACGTTGGGTGGAGCTAACTTCAGCGGGGTAGCCTTCGCTTTGTCCGCTTCTGCTCTGGTGATGGCGTGCGTTTCGACCATGCTTTCGAGCACCAGGTTGCGCCGGTCCAGCGCCCGCTCGGGATGTCGATAAGGAGAAAGATAGCTGGGCGCCTGAATGAGCCCTGCGAGCAAGGCGGCCTCGGGAAGAGTGATGTCCTTCAGGTCCTTGTTGAAATAGGCCCGCGCTGCCTCGGCGAATCCGCTGATGGTGAAGGAACCGCGCTGTCCGAGATCGACCCGGTTGGCGTAGAACTCGAAAATCTGCTGTTTGCTGAACTTCTGCTCCAGTTCAATGGCAATCAGCATCTCCACCAGTTTCCGCTTCAGAGTTTTTTCAGGCGACAGGAAGAAGGCCCGGGAGAGCTGCATGGTGATGGTGGAACCGCCCTGTTCGTGCTTCTGTCGCGTGAAATCAACCCACGCGGCTTCCATCAGCCGCAGGTAGTTTACGCCACTGTGTTGAAAGAAGCGGCGATCCTCAATGGACAAAACTGCATCCACCATCATCTGCGGAATGTCGTCGTACTTGACCAGCTGGCGCTTGGAGCGTTGTTCAGCGTCGAACAGGGAAGTCACCAGTTGCGGCTCGAGTTCGTAGGCCGCCAGTTCTCCCGAGCGGTCCTTAATGCCCTCGACTTGGCCGCCACTGAAGCGGATTTGCGCCGGATCCGGACTGTGATAAGACTCCGCTCCCGGGCTAATGTCGATCCCGCCCTTCACCAAACGGTAGCTGCCTAGCGGCGATTGTCCGTCGCGCTCGGAATATCCGGCACGGCGCAACAGCATCGCGATCTCCTTGGCGTCGATCTTTTCCCCCACCTTGACGGCCTGCGGCAGCGCGTAGATTCGGGCGGCGCTGCTGAACACAGGTCCTTTAAAGCGTTTCTCAATAATGCGGTCGTACTTGACGTACAGGTAGGAGAAGGAGCCAACGATTACCAGAGAGATGGTTACGAAGACCAGGAAAGCAGCACGCAGCAGGGGGTCACGGGGCAGCAATCGGCTGCCTCCTGTGCTCGGGCCGGTGCTTTTCGGGATCTTGAGTTTAATGGCCACGGTCAATGGTCGGAGTAGTCGCCACTTTGTCAGACGATGCGACGCTCGTAAGAGTTATCCAGAGCCAGCTTTTTTCGTAATTCGCTCGCACTTTCTTGGGGACAGCGCGCTTTGCCAGTTCGGCCAACTGACCCTTACCCCTTGATCTATTCTAAATCACTTCCGGATGAACTGCGGGGACTCAGTAAATCCCCTTATTCTTGGTAGCCGCGTGAAAATTCAGGTCCAGCGGGTAACCCGGCAAAGCCACGTGCACGGTGTAGTTCACTTCGATAAGCAGGCTTCCCGTCCCCTGCGTACCGGTGCGATGCACCTTAATCTGTTCCTGGGTAAGCGGAATATCCATGTCCTTGGCCTTCTTGTAGACGATGGTGCGGATATCCTCTTCCGACTTGTTACTGTAGGTAGCCGCCAGGGCCTCATTATTTAGCTCGTCTTCAAACTGGTAGTTGGTGAAATAAGGTGGGATGACCTGTACTCCGACTACGATGAGGCTAACGATCAAACCTATCCCTAAAATTAATTTAAATGTACCCATAGCGTGTACCGCGGGCGACACACAGGAGTGCCAGCTCAGCGTCTCGCCCGCAATTGTTTTTCAAAATAGTCCGTTATTGCGGCGATGCTAACACCCTGTATTTCCCGTGTCGAGCGATGAACCACCTCGACCGTGCCTTCGGTAACCTTCTTGCCCACGGTGACACGAAAGGGTATGCCCACCAGGTCAGCGTCTTTGAACTTCACCCCTGGCCGTTCGTCCCTGTCATCTAGTAACACGTCGAAACCCGTCGCCTCCAGGCGTCGCGTGATCTCCTCGGCTGTGGTGCGCACTTTGTCATCGCCCACGTTGGTGGGGCTCACAAGAATTTCGAAAGGCGCAATTTGCGGCGGCAGCCAAAAGCCGTTCTCGTCATTACGCTGCTCGACGGCCGCGGTTAGGATGCGCTCGATGCCAATCCCATAACTGCCCATGATCGGGGTGACTTCCTTGCCATTGCGCTCGAGCACCCGCGCGCCCATCGACTCGGAATACTTGTAACCGAGCTTGAAAATGTGGCCAATCTCGACCGCGGTATCAACCCGCAGGGCCTGGCCACAATTGGGGCAGTCTTCTCCTGCGGCTACGCTCCGCAGGTCGGCGTAGGCGGTCGGCTGGAAGTCTTTGCCGGGTGTGATGTTCTTGAGGTGGTAATCCTCCTTGTTGGCCCCGCCGATCAGGTTCTGCCGACCTTTCAACGCTTCATCGACGAGCAGGATTACGCCGTCACTGAAATCCCCATCCTTCGCGGTTGCGACCTCTTGCAAGCCGATGGGTCCAAGAAAACCGGCAGGCGAATGGAACACCTGTTTGATCTCTTCGGCCTGCATGGTGCGAAATTCTTTTCCTCCCATTGCGGATGCAAGCTTGGTCTCGTTGAGTTGATGATCACCCCGCATGAACACAACGACAGGACGAGGCCTGGTCTTTCCGGTTTCCGGATCGCGCTCATCGGCCATGTAGGCCAAAGTCTTCATCTTGTTCTTGGGCGAGACGCCCAGGTAGCGCGCCACGTCCTCGATCGTCTTCTGTCCTGGTGTGTGGACTTCGAGAGGCCTGCCGTTTCCTTCTGCCGGCAGATCGTCTACGGGACGCAGCCGGGAAGTGGCTCTTTCCAGGTTCGCCGCGTAGCCACATTTCTCGCAGCTCACCACCAAGTCCTCACCGGCGGTGGTGCGCACCATGAACTCGTGCGATTGCGAACCGCCCATGGCCCCGGAGTGGGCCTCCACAACAATATATTTCAGCCCGCAGCGGTCGAAGATCCGGCAGTAAGCGTCGTGATGCTTGAGATACGAAACGTCTAAGCCCGCGGCATCGACGTCGAAGGAATACGAATCCTTCATGATGAATTGCCGCACTCTCAGCAAGCCTGATTTTGGCCGGGCCTCGTCGCGGAACTTGCTCTGAATCTGGTACCAGATTTGTGGCAACTGCCTGTAGCTGCGCAGTTCTTTGCGCGCGATTTCGGTCATGACCTCCTCTTCGGTCATGCCGAGGCACAAGTCGGCGCCTTTGCGGTCTTTCAGGCGGAACATGGTATCGCCCATGACGGCCCAGCGCCCGCTGGCCTCCCATAGTTCGCGCGGATGCAGCGCAGGCAGGTAAAACTCCTGCCCGATCTTGTCCATTTCCTGGCGGACGATCGCGATAATTTTGTTGAACGAGCGATTTCCCAGAAACAGATAGGAATAGATCCCGGCGGCGAGTTGGCGGATGTAACCGGCGCGCACCAGGAACTTGTGGCTGGCGACCTCGGCGTCGGCGGGCGCCTCGCGCAGCGTAGGTATAAACAGCTCAGACCAGCGATACATGGTTCGACGTCCGTAGTACAGGGAATTGAATATTGTAATTGATGGGAGTAGCGAGTACCCAGTCGGGAACGCAGGGGATAAAGAAGCAACCGGGCGAAAATCGCAAACTTACCCGACTACCCGACTACCCAATTACAAAATCACACCATCTCCGTTCCCCACAGATCATGCAGATGCACCAAGCCTTGTAATTTCATGTTGCCGTCCACGACCACCAAGGACGTGATCTTCGTTTTTTCCATGAGGGCTAAAGCCGTGGTCGCGAATTCTCCCGGTGCGATGGTCTTCGGATCGCGTGTCATGCACTCGCCAGCCTTCAGGTCGAGCACCTCTTTGCCACGCCGTTCGAGCAGACGCCGAAGGTCGCCGTCGCTGATGATTCCAACCAGCTTATCCCCTTCGACCACTGTCGTCACCCCCAGCTTCTTGCGGGACATTTCGTAGATCACGTCTGACATTTTCGTCTGCGGCGTCACCCGCGGTACGGCATCGCCGGTGTGCATGAGGGTTTCGATTCGTGCCAACCGTTTCCCTAATTTTCCGCCGGGATGCAGATTGGCAAAATCCTCTTCTTTAAATCCGCGCTTCTCGGAGAGGGCGACAGCTAGCGCGTCTCCCAAGGCCAGCATGGCCGTGGTGGACGTAGTGGGGGCGAGCCCAAGCGAGCAAGCTTCCTTGTCAACCGAGCAATCGAGCGCCACCTCCGCCGCTGCCGCCAGAGTCGAAAGCTTGCTGCCGCTATAAAGCTGATCGCAAGTCATGCTGATGAGCGGAACCTGCAACCGCTTGATGGTGGCCAGCAGGGTGAGAATTTCTTCGGTTTCGCCGCTGCAGGAAAGCGCGACCACAACGTCTCCTGCCACGACCATGCCCAGATCACCGTGCACCGCTTCGGCGAGATGCAAAAAGAGCGCAGGAGTTCCGGTCGAACTCAAGGTGGCAGCAATTTTGTGAGCAACAATTCCGCTCTTGCCCATACCAGCTACCACCACGCGACCGCGGCAGGAATGCAGCAATTCAACCGCGCGATTGAAGGCGTCGGCCATGGGCCCGGCAATGCGGTCGGCGAGCTCCCGCAGCGCTTCCGCTTCAATGCGGACCACGTTTTCGCCAGTCTGCCTCATGGGAAGCAAGAATGTTAGCAGACCGCCAGTGTTGTGGGCCGGTGGTTTCAGGGTACGAGGCCGAGAAGGCCCGCTTGCGACCCCGGGTTTGTCGTACGGCGTGATTCCCCGCTAGAATCACAAGCTCTTGGAGAATCTAATGCCTCCCACGCTTGTGAACGGCAAAATCTGTTACATTGAAATGCCCGCTAAAGACATCGGGCGCTCTTCCAACTTTTACAAACAGGTATTCGGCTGGAACCTGCGAAAACGCGGTGATGGCGCCACCGCGTTTGACGACACCACCGGCGAAGTAAGTGGCGCTTGGGTGCTCGGCCGGCCGCCCGCGGCAAGTCCCGGCCTCTTGTTCTATGTCATGGTCGACAGTGTGGCGAAGACCCTTGACACGGTCGTCGCCCATGGAGGCGACGTCGTGCAGCCGATCGGGGCTGACGCGCCCGAGATCACGGCCAGATTCCGCGATCCGGGCGGGAACGTGATCGGCTTGTACCAGCAACCTTTATGACCAGGCTGGAACAATCCGCTCCAGGGGCGAGCCCGAGGGCACGCTCATAGGCGGCGCGCGTGTGCACCGGCTCACCGGGGTAGACGATCACGTGCTCGAAGGGAAGATCAAGCAGGGCGCGCAGTGCAGGCAACACCCGCCCCTGATGCCACGGCGTCGCCCAGACGCGTAGCTCGCCCGTCGGTGCCGGTCAGCGCATCGGCGAACACCACGGTAGGGTACACTGCTCAGGCAGCCACCGTGGCGTCTCGTTGCGTCCGCGTCCGTCGTAGAGGGCGACGAGGCCTCCCGGAAGCTGGCTGCCAGGGTCGATCGACTCCAGCTTCGTCTCAGGAAGGTCCTCACGGAAAAAGAGGCGTGGGCCGAATGCGCGAGCACGGTAGCGTCGTACGAGCACAGCGACGTCCCGGACGTGATCCGGCTTGAGAACGACCACGGCGGTTGGGGGCTGCGCATCAAGCCGCTTCCAGACTCCGCCGGCATCGGCAGGCGGAGCAAGTGGAGGTTGATGCCACCACTAGATCCCAGCCCTGGCCCGGCTTCCAGCGAGGATGTTCGAGACGCCATATCCAGAGGCCCTTGGCCACATCCCGGCTTTCTACTGCTGTCTGTCGCTCGCGCTTTTTCTTGCATAACCCTCGCTCGTGCCGCGCGCCTTTACCATTCAATCCAGTTTTCACCCCGCGTGCGACGATCGGAACTCTGTGAAATCGCCGGACCTGGGATACCCCCGAGATTCACTAGAAATGGTCGTCGATTCGCGGGGCGTCCTCGAGACCCTTTCTCTGGATCGCTTTGTCCCACGGCCCACCCTGCCAATTATCTTTTTTCCTCTGCGTGCGGATCCAGGGTGGCAGCGTAATGATGAGGTTGCGCGCCATTCCTTCCACATAAGGCTCATACAACGACCGCAGGTTGCTTAGTTTCTGGGTCGCGGTTTCATCGCGACGGAGTTTCAGGCCATTGGCTGCCAGCGCGTTCCGCAATTGCTCGAGATCTTCGGAGCTGAGACGGGTATGTCCATTCGGATCGTACCGAGCATTCACAACCTGTGCCAAATCTACAGCCGCGTGTCTTGCCATTGCGAAAGTGAGCCGGGCCTGGTCCGGGTGAAGACTTTCGATTCCAGCGATCACCAGCGAAGTCACATCCAGCATCAGCGTGAGCGTGCCGAGCCAAGACTGGTTACTGTGCTGGGATCGGAAGAAGCTCAGCACAGGATAGGAGAGATGGCTCTCCAGGACTTCGGCAGCCCAGCGTTCCCAGTCGCGGAAGACCCGGTCGAGCACTGACTGATCGGGGCAGCAGCCGAGGCGGTTCAGCAGTTCGGACGCGCTGGGCGGTGACCCGGCCCGCGAATCCAGCAGAGAGATTTCCAGTTCGCGGTCGGAAAACGAGGAATACACGGTTGGCAAATAGCCGATGACCACGCCCAGGAAAGCAAATCCCATGCCGGCCTCGCACACAGCCAGCAGCCGCGCCGGCCACGAAACTGGAACGATGTCGCCATAACCCAGCGTGAAAAAAGTCTCGCCGCTGTGGTAGAGAAGAGCGCCAAACCTGATCGGCTGGTTGCCGAGGTGCAGGTGACCCCCCAATCCGTACTGCACCAGGGCGAATCCAAAAATAAGTCCCACCGCCCAGACCACAAGCAGAAGGATCAGGGAAAGCGGTCCGAAATAACTGAGGAACGCCTCTCGCCGGCCGGGGTTTCCGATTGCCTGCGACAGCTTCACCCAGGGCACCCAGGTATGGCGATAAAACCAAGAGGTCAGCCGGAAGGAGCGCTGCACGCGCCGCGGCAGCACCACGGTCTCGAACGCGTCCAGCAGGACGGCGAGAATAATCACGAAGCCAGCGAGGATGGCGAGCGCGGTCACTTCAATTCACATCCGATGAGTCAGGGATAGTAGCAGATTCAGCTTCCTCGGAGGGCAGCGCTGCTGTAACCTGTCGAAAGCAAGTTAATTCACCGTCGGACTAATGGGAATCTGTTTTGCTTCACAGACGGCGATTTGTATCTGCTGTTGTTTTCGTTTTTTCCTGCCTGACTGGGCCGTTCGCTCCGGCACAGGCCGGTGAGCTTCCACCGCATTTGGATACTCCGCTGACCGCAGGGAGCAATGAGTTCGGAATTTGGGCTAATTATTCTCCCCAGTCATTTGTTTTCGACGGAACCTCTCGCGACCGTAAGCTGTTCCTGGCCAACCTGCAATATGCGCGCACTCTGCTGGCCAGCCGGACGGCCGCGCTTAAATACACTGTCGACCTGATTCCGTTAGCGCTCGAAAATCAACCTACGCAGTTTTACCTGGTCAACGGCAAAACACTGCGAAACCCGGCTGCGACTATCTACGGCACCGGGGCAAATCCAATTGGCTTGCAGGTGAATTTCGGGGCCCGAAGAGTGGAACCTTTTCTTAGCGGGAGTGTGGGGTTCTTATATTTTGCCCGCCAGGTGCCTGTGGTCGGCTCCTCACAATTCAATTACACCGCCAACCTGGGTGTCGGAATTGAAGTCTTCAGCCACTCCGGGCGCTGGTTTACCGTGGGCTACAAGTATCATCACCTCTCCAATGCCGAGGGTGCGCCTCTGAACCCGGGCCTCGATTCCAACATGTTTTACACGGGATTTTCGTTGCTGAGAAGAAAGTAACGCGAAATCAGATGGCGCGAGCGGCTTCAGCCAATCCCCTTTGTACGGCCAACAATTCTTTGAGCACGCCGCGTAGCTTGGTGGATTCCAGCGCGTTGGGCCCGTCCGACTTGGCCTGCTTGGGATTGTCGTGGACTTCCATGAAAATACCGTCGACCCCCGCCGCAACCGCAGCCCGGGCCAGCACCGGAATGAATTCAGGTTGGCCGCCGCTGGATGCCGGTTGCTCGTCGTCCCCGCGCGACGCTGAGGGCAACTGGACAGAGTGCGTCGCGTCGAAGACGACTGGGGCGAAATTCCGCATGATGGCCAGTGATCGCATATCAACTACCAGGTTGTTGTAGCCGAAGCTGGAGCCGCGCTCGGTGACGAACACGCGAGAGTTCCCGACGTCGCGACACTTGTCGACGGCATGTTTCATATCCCACGGCGAAACAAATTGGCCTTTCTTGATGTTGACCACGCGCCCGCTCTTGGCGGCCGCGACCACCAGGTCGGTCTGGCGGCACAAGAATGCGGGAATCTGCAGGATATCCGCGACCTCCGCCACCTTGGGGACGTCAATAGTTTCGTGCACGTCGGTCAGGATCGGAACCTGCATCTGGTCACGAACCTTACCCAACACCAGCAATCCTTGCGTTAATCCCGGACCGCGGTAGCTCTTGATCGAGGTCCGGTTCGCCTTGTCGTAAGAGGCTTTAAAGATGAGAGGGAGGCCGAGCGAACGCGTCACACCTTTGATGATCTCGGCCATGCGGATGGCGTGGTCTTCACTCTCGATCACGCATGGACCGGCGATGAGGAAGAGATTGCCTCCGCCGATGACCGCGTTGCCGACTTGGAAGCCTTCACCCACAGTTTCTAGTTTCGAGTTTCTGGTTTCGAGTAAACAAAAAGGAGGTAACCTAATAATCGATCAGGGCTGGTACTCTGAACCGAATCCCAGCTGATTTCGCTGAGAGGCGTTGTCTGCCTTCTGGACACGGTCTTAGCTTATGTCAGTTTCACCTCAGTGGCCAGGCGTAAGGAAATTAGGAATTTCGGCTACGCGATCCGTAGGGCGGATCAGGTCTGGCATGTCTGCTGCGGAGGCGTCAACTTCCTCGGTCACAGAGAATAGCATCCCGGCAAAGGCAACACACTCGGCGGTGAACACTTAATCGAACACTCAAGGCCGCGCTACTTTTTCCGGCCGCAGGAACATCTCGACTTCTTCGGCGTGCCGGGCTGCCTTGCGCCGCTGGCCGTATTCGTAGGCGGCGCCCACAAACGACTTGAACAGCGGATGCGGCTCCAGCGGCTTGGACTTGAACTCGGGATGGAACTGGCAGCCGATGAAATAGGGGTGATCGGGAAGTTCAATCATCTCGACGTAAGTTCCGTCGGGGGTTGATCCCGAAATCCGCAATCCGGCAGCGGTCAACGTTCCCTCATATTCGCGGTTGAACTCGTAGCGATGCCGGTGACGCTCGCTGATCTCAAGCTTTCCATAGACTTTGTGCGCCAAGGTGCCAGGCTCGATCTTGCAGGTCCAGGCGCCCAGCCGCATGGTGCCGCCGAGTTCTTCGACGCCGCGCAATTCGCGCAGTTTGTAGATCACGCGATGCGGCGTTGCCGGATCGAATTCGCTGGAGTTCGCGTCCGCCAAGCCGCACAGGTTACGTGCAAATTCGATGCACGCCGTTTGCATTCCGAGGCAAATGCCGAAATAGGGAACTTTCTTTTCCCGAGCGTAGCGGATCGCCTGCAACATGCCTTCGATGCCGCGCTTGCCAAATCCTCCCGGGACCAGGATGCCGTCGTAATCGCCCAATTGCGCATCACGGCTGGCTTCGTCCTGCTCCAGTCCTTCCGCTTCGATCCAATTGACCTGCAATTTCAGATTGTGGGCGAGCGCGCCGTGCACCAGCGCTTCTTTGAGCGATTTGTACGAATCTTCGTACTCTACATACTTTCCCACGATCCCGATATTCACTTCGTCCTTGGGGTTGTAGATGCGGTGAACGATGTCTTCCCACTGCTTCAAATCGTGCTCGTCGGCCTGAAGGTGTAGGTATTTGAGAACCAGCGTGTCTACGCTTTCCTGGGACAGCACGAGCGGCACTTCATAAATCGAAGCAACATCCTTGGCCGTAATCACCGCCCCTTCTTCCACGTTGCAGAAGAGGGCGATCTTGGATTTCATTTCTTTGGCCAGGAAGCGATCGGTACGGCAGAGCAGCATGTCGGGCTGAATTCCGATGCTGAGCAGTTCTTTCACCGAGTGCTGAGTGGGCTTGGTCTTAAGCTCCTGCGCGGCGGCGATAAAGGGCACCAGCGTGACATGAACAAATAGGGTGTTTTCGCGCCCCAGTTCCTGGCGCATCTGGCGGATGGCTTCCAAAAAGGGCAGCGACTCGATATCACCCACGGTGCCACCAATCTCCACGATGGCCACGTCCACGTCCTGCGCCACCTTTTTCATGGCCGTTTTGATTTCGTTGGTAACGTGAGGAATAACCTGAACCGTCTTGCCCAGGTAGTCGCCGCGCCGTTCCTTGGCGATGATCTGCTCGTAAATTCGGCCGGTAGTCCAATTGTTGTCGCGACTGAGCTTGGCATGGGTGAAGCGCTCGTAATGACCGAGGTCGAGATCGGTCTCGGCGCCGTCGTCGGTGACAAAAACCTCGCCGTGTTGGAAGGGCGACATAGTGCCCGGATCCACGTTGAGGTAGGGATCGAACTTCATCAGGTTGACTTTCAGCCCGCGACTCTCCAGCAAGCAGCCGATCGACGCCGCGGCCAGCCCCTTGCCCAGTGAAGACACTACGCCCCCGGTCACAAAGATGTACTTTGCCGACATCGCTTCCTCATAAATTTTTGTGATTTAGATTCGTGCAGGCTGGAGTGCACGATCAATTATGCCTGAAAGCGGCGCTGGTTTCCAGAGGGCAATTTTGCCCAACGGTGGCAAAGACCAGCCCCGGATTCTTACCGCCGAGGACAGCCGAGGGCGGCTGTCCCCACCCTTTGGACGGGGGGTAGAAAGGGAGCGTCTCTACCCACTGAATGCATCTAAAATGATAAGCGTATGCGAGCTGCCCTTCACGTTCCTATCTTGGCTTGGTGTGCCGGAATTGTGGCAACCGCGCTACTGTTTTTATCCCCTGTCCATGCCCAGCAATTAGCCAAGCGACTCATCCTAAAGGATGGCTCCTACCAACTCGTTACCAAGTACGAGATCAAGGGCGAGCGAGTCCGCTATTACAGCGCGGAGCGCGGAGAATGGGAGGAGGTGCCGAAATCCCTGGTGGATTGGGCCGCTACGGAAAAGTACGAGAAGGACCGCGCGGCTGGTGTCGCATCTCCAGAAGCTGCCGAGTTGGACAAGCAGTTAGAGGCAGAGCGCAAAGAGGAAGAAGCCAGGTCTCCCAAGGTGGCTCCGGGATTGCGCCTGCCCGATGACGGCGGCGTGCTGCTCCTGGATACCTTCCAAGGCCAGCCTCAGTTGAATGAAATCCGGCAGAGCGGCGGGAAAGTGAACAAGAACACGAAGAGCAACATCCTGCGCGCCACCATCAACCCCATCGCCAGCGCCAGGCGGACCGTAGAACTTCCGGGGACGCACGCCAAAATTCAATCGCACGTAACGCGGCCCATGCTCTTCGTGAACATTGCCAGCGACAGCGACACCTCCTCTAGCCAGCCCCAGCAAGGCTCGACTGCCGAACCAGCGTTGGATCCGCAGCGCTTCAAGATTGTGCGCATGCAGACCAAGGAAGATAAGCGCATCGTGGGCGCTATCAAGATTGCAGTTTACGGCAAGGTGAGCCAGCAGCAGAATCTAGTTCCGACTGAGTCAGAGGTGTTGTCGGGTAGCAACTGGGTGAAGATCACCCCGACGTCGGCGCTTAGCCCTGGCGAGTACGCCGTCGTGGAAATGCTCGGCAAAGAAGGTATGAACCTTTACGTTTGGGACTTCGGGGTGGACCCCTCCGCTCCCGCCAATCGTGATGCCTGGAAGCCTAACCCGTCAGCAAGCCAGCCCCCGAGTCACCAAGCCACCGAACTGCAAAAGCCTAGGTAGTGGATTGCCGAGGATTCCGTCACGCTGCTCTATCGTCCGGGGGGTGGTCGGCGTTCGGCCGGGATTTTTCTGAGCGCGGCGAGCGCCGGAGCAAGGCACGAGCTCGTTGCTTGAAGCGTCTGGTTAAGTCCGATCCGGTACCTTCGCTCGACAGATTTGATGTTCGACCGCTATTCGAAAGGTTCTCTTGCTCGCTGTCGGACAATTCGCAGGACAGTTTCGGCCAGAGTGCTGCGACCAAGAGGCAGAGCATAACTATGGCGAGACCGACTTGAAGGACGGTGGCCGAATCCATATTAAGTTTGTAGGTGTGGATTCCTGTGAAATCTATCCGGAGAGTTCCTGATTTTCCTACGGGAGATCACGTAGTGCTTTATTTGTCACGGACCGTGCCTTTGCGGTAACTTGCTCAGGTCTTTATGACTCCTCGTTGGGCTACCCCGATGTTGTCGCGAGTAGTGTTCTTGACCAGATACATCATCTCGTCGGCCTGCCGGATAATGTCGTGCGGGGTCTTGGCATCGTGGGGGTAAGAAGCCAGACCGATGCTGGCTTTGATGATGAGGTTGAGTCCTTCTTCACTGCAAAACGGCGTGGTCCGCAGGTTATCGCGGAGGCGCTTGGCAACCGTCAGGGCGGCGTCCTTTCCGGTCTGCGGCAACATGATGACGAACTCGTCTCCGCCATAACGAAACGCGAAGTCAATCAGCCGGAGTTGGGCTTTGATCAGGTAACCGATTTCGGACAGCAGCTTGCTGCCGACCAGGTGGCCGTGCGTATCGTTGACCTGCTTGAAATGATCAAGATCGATGAAGAGGACGGTGAACTCGTAACTGAAGCGCGCCGATCGATAGACCTCCTGCTCCAGCGTTTTGTACAAATGCCGGGCGTTGTACAGGCCGGTGACGTCATCGGTGATGGTTAATTCCTGGATCTTTTCTACCGCGCGTGCGTTCTCGATGGCGATCGCGGCGTAGTCGCACAGCGACTGCAAAAAGAAAACCTCGTCTTCCCTGAAGCCGGCCATATCAACGTTGACGAGTTGGATGACGCCGAGCACGCGGTGCTTGGAGCGCAAAGGCACACAGATGATCGAACGAGTCTCCCACTTGGTCATCTCGTCGATGCGCTTGGCAAAGCGCGGGTCGGTGCAGACATCCGGCACGATCAAGCGCTCTCCGTGTTTGGCTACCCACCCGGCAATGCCTTCTCCCACTTTCAGCCGGACACTCTTCAGAGCCTCGGCCGCGTCGCCCACTGCTATCGCGAAGTAAAGCTCCTGTTTGTCTTCGTCTACCATCAGCAGCGACCAGGTGTCGGGTCGGAAATACTCCGCCATCTTCTCCATGATGGTTTGCAGGATGGAATCGAGGTCGAGCGAAGAAGTGAGGGCCTTGGCCACATCGTGGAAGATGTTGAGCTCTTGGCTTTGCCGTTTACGGTCGGCGTCAGTAGCCTCGGTCATGCCCAGGGGACCCTCGACTAGTCGGGAGGATGGCCCGATTATAGGCGTCATTTCCGGGCCCGGGCAACAAACCTTAGTAAGTGACGAATCCCTGATGCCATGTCCGCCCAGGACCATCAGACAGGTCCGCCCAGGTTACCAAAGGTCTAATTTTCACATTCGAGGCCGGTTCCTTCACTTATCATAGTGTCATACCCTCAAGGCACGCGGACGAGGAGACTCCTGTGGGCAATTTCGGCGAACGGCTAAAGAAGACTCGCGAGAACCGCAAGATCACGCTGGAAGAGGTTGCGAAATCGACCAAGATCAGCACTCGCATGCTGCATGCGTTGGAAGAAGAAAAGTTCAACGAGCTTCCTGGCGGGGTCTTCAACAAGGGCTTTGTGCGCGCTTATGCCCGGTACCTCGGCCTGGATGAAGCGAAGACTCTTGCCGATTACCTGAGCGCCGTCGGCGGGGAGCCTGTGTCTCGGCCCGAGGACGTGGAATTGAGGGCTATCGCCGAGCGCAAGGAACGGGAGGGGACAGTCAATCGGTCAACCGGCCTCCCCTGGGGAGCGCTGGCCGTCCTGCTGTTGCTGGTGGCACTCGGTCTGGGGATCTGGGGTTTTTATTCGCGCGAGCAGGTTCGTGGTGCACTTGTGCACCACAGTTCAACTTCCGCTCGACCGGCTGAGGGACCCGTGGTGACGTCAGTACCAGCTGCTTCGAGTCAGCAGACGTCGCCAGAAAATGCCGGTGCCGAGGAAACGGGTGCCGCTCAGACCAATAGCTCGGAACCAGCAGTCACGCCAGCTTCGGCTCCCCCGTCTCCACCTGCACCGTTGACCACCTCCTACAATCCGTCGGCAACACCTGCTCCGGGTTCCTTTATTGTCTTGCTCATCGCGCATGAGGATTCCTGGATTTCAATTAGCGTGGACGGTCAGCCCGCCTACACAGACAGCTTGGTCGCCCCCGGTGAAAAATCCATTCAGGCGAGTCGGCGGGTCGTACTGAGAGCCGGTAACCTCGGTGGATTGGCCATATTTTTTAACGGCAAGAAACTTCCACCTATAGCTGATGATGGGAAAGCCAAGACTCTCACATTTGGAGTCAACGGTCTTGAGGCACAATCCACGCCGACCGAGCCTTGAAGCGATCAGAATGAAAACGTTTCTGCTAGTCCTTTTTTTCCTCGTCGCACTGGCCGGTGCCCAGCATCCGCCCGCGGTCACCGCCGCCGACGAGAGCAAGTTGGTGGCTCTGGAGAACGCCTGGAATCAAGCGCAATTGCACCACGATGCTCAGGCCCTGGAGGCTCTGGTAGGCGATACCTTCATCTACACAGACTACGACGGCACAGTGATGGACAAGCGTAAATTCCTCGACGACATCAAGGATGTGTCGTACCGCGCGACCCTGGTCACCAATGAGGATGTCAAGGTGCACCTTTATCAGAATGCGGCCGTGGTCTTTGGAACCTATCACACCAAGGGCACCTACAAGGGCAAACCCTTTGAGCACCGCGGCCGGTTCACCGACACCTGGATCTACAGCAAGGATCACTGGGAGTGTGTCGCCAGCCATACCAATTTGATGCGCAAGTGAAATCGCTCTCGCTGCATTTGGGTTTGGTCTGCGATTTTCTGCCATTCGCCTTTACTCCCCGCGATTGGCAGAGCTAAGCCCTCTGTTAGCTGCAGGTTAGCGTCAGAACAAATGTTAAAGCCATTGCACCAGCCCCCCTTCTCTGATACCGTTTTTAGGTATCATGATGGCCGTTTCAGTCCGAAGGAGCATCCCTCCAGACGTGACGTCCAAGTCAGGCAAGGAGATCGTAGCTTGTCATCGAAGAATCGCTGTCTTTTTACCTCTGAATCCGTAACCGAAGGCCACCCCGACAAAATCGCCGATCAGATTTCTGATGGAATCCTCGACGCCTGTTTGACCGACGACCCCATGAGTCGCGTGGCTTGCGAGACCCTGACCGCCACCGGTCTGGTCGTGATCGCTGGAGAAATCACCACTAAAGCGTACGTTGACTTGCAGACCCTGGTCCGGGGAATCATTTCCTCCATCGGCTACGACAGCGCGCTTTATGGCTTTGATTCCAACACCTGCGCGGTGATTTCGAGTATCAACAAGCAATCCGGTGATATTGCTCTCGGTGTGGACACAGGCGGCGCCGGCGACCAAGGCATGATGTTCGGCTACGCGTGCAATGAGACCAAGGAACTGATGCCGGCTCCGATTTCGCTGGCTCACAAGCTGACTATGCGCTTGGCCGAGGTTCGCAAGCATGGCCGCCTACCCTATTTGAGGCCCGACGGTAAGTCTCAAGTGACTGTCGAATATGACGCCAACCGGAAGCCGGTGCGCGTGGATGCGGTCGTCATCTCGACGCAACATGCCGAGACCGTGACCAATGATGAATTGCGAGCTGACATTCTGAAGCACGTCATCCAAGCCACGATCCCCGCCAACTTGCTCGATGCCGATACCAAGTACCACATTAATCCGACGGGCCGATTTGTTATCGGCGGACCGATGGGCGACACCGGCCTGACTGGGCGCAAGATTATCGTCGACACCTACGGTGGCATGGGGCGCCATGGCGGCGGCTGCTTCAGCGGCAAGGATCCGACCAAGGTCGACCGTTCTGCCGCCTATATGGGCCGCCACATCGCCAAAAATATCGTTGCCGCCGGGTTAGCGGATCGCTGCGAAGTACAGTTGGCCTACGCCATTGGTGTGGCAGAGCCGGTAAGCATCATGGTGGACACCTTGGGAACGGCGAGAGTCGATCCGGAAATCATTCCGGACCTGATACGCGCCCATTTCCAGCTGACGCCCAAAGGGATCATTGAGTCCCTCAACCTGCGCCGGCCTATTTATTGCAAGACCGCGGCGTACGGTCACTTTGGCCGTAATGATCCGGATTTTACCTGGGAAGCAACAGGCAAGGCAGCCAAACTGGCCGCCGAGGCGGGCCTCAGGCGAGAGCCGGTCGCGCAGGCGAGCCGGAAATAACCAGCGTCCGAAGAGGACGGTAAGCCCGTCCCCAACCCAGTCATCGAAAAGCCGCAAGACGTCCTTAGCTCGTTGTATTTTTGATCATTCGTGGAGAACGTAGAACCAGCCAAAACAGAAACGCGCCACAGGAGACGTATGCCGACAATACCCGCACAAGTCAATTGCGATATCAAGAATCTCGATCTGGCCGACCTGGGCAAGAAGCGTATCGACTGGGCCAACCAGTCGATGAACGTACTCCAGATTATCCGCAAAGAATTTATTAAGAAGCAGCCACTGAAGGACGTGCGCATCTCCGCCTGCCTGCACGTGACGGCGGAAACGGCCAACTTGGCGATCTGCCTGCGCGATGGCGGCGCCGATGTAGCCCTATGCGCATCCAATCCGCTCTCTACCCAGGACGATGTCGCGGCCAGTCTCGTGCGCGATTATTCGATCCCAGTGTTTGCCATCAAAGGCGAAGATAACGAGACCTATTATCAGCATATTCTTGCTGCCATCGACCACCGGCCGCAGATCACGATGGACGACGGCGCCGACCTGGTGAACGTACTGCACAGCAAGCGCCAGGACGTGCTGGATTACGTAATCGGCGGGACAGAAGAGACCACGACGGGTCTCCTCCGCTTACGGGCCATGGCGCGGGAAGGAGTGCTGCGCTACCCGATCATTGCCGTGAACGATGCCGACACCAAGCACATGTTTGACAATCGCTATGGTACTGGGCAGTCCACGATTGACGGCATCATTCGCGCTACCAACTTCCTGCTGGCGGGATCGAAGTTCGTGATTGCTGGCTATGGCTGGTGTGGCCGCGGCCTTGCCAGCCGCGCTCGTGGCGCCGGCGCCGAAGTGATCGTCACGGAAATCGATCCGACCAAGGCGCTGGAAGCCGTGATGGATGGCTTCCGCGTA
>QIAU01000287.1 GCA_003225055.1 Acidobacteriota bacterium | reverse complement strand
CCAACTGTTCGACCGACTTCTCAATCGTCTGCTCATTTCGTTCATACGTGCTGTTAATGAGAATATTGCCTTGCGGCGTAACAATGAGGAACGAGCTCAGGGTTCTGGTCCCCACGTAGTAGAGATTGCCGATAATTTTGTGGGGAGGGAACTGCGTTGTTTGGTCCTCCGGCGTACCCATGTTGCGCGCCAGAATCGACCGCGGCGTAAATTTACGCCCATGGACAGTGATCTCGGGATGGTCGGCGGGTGGCGGCGCCGTCTGTGCCCAGCCCGAGCTCACGCCCCAACTCACACTTGGACCCAAAACGGCCGCCGCCGTGATAAATCTGAGAAACACGACCACGACTCGGCTTATCCTGTCGTCCATGGTGGCCTCCGGAATGGTAAGCAGGACGTCATTCTACTCCATACATTTGGAGCTAAGCGGCTCATGACCCGATTTCCTACCGGCTGCGACTAACTCTCGCCAAAAGAATTAACCTCCTCGATCGACCGAACTGCCAGTTGCCGTTATTTTGAATACAGTAGCAAAAATGGCGGGGGGGGGAGGTCACCACTCCCTTNGGCCATGTTGTCCTGAGGAGGCCGCAGACAGGATGCTCGCGACATCGTAGGATGGCGCCGTGCGCGGAGGAGGAGAGCATGTCTCAGCGAAACATCCAGGCCCTGAATATCACTGCCCGAGACGCGAAGAAAAACGTGCAAGAACTATTCTGCCGCTCGTTGCATCACCACACCGCAGACCATAAGCCTCAGTTCTGGAACGATGGTGCCGACGGCGGTGGCCTTGGCTCGCGAGTGCCTGCGGGCGATCCGGTCACACCACCCATTGTGTTCTCGAGTGTCTTCTTTCTTCCCGGCGACCCTGCCGGACCTTATCAATACGCGCGTTGGAGCAATCCCACCTGGAGCGCCCTCGAAGAAACGCTTTCGATTCTGGAAGACGCCGAGTGCGCGATTTTTCCTTCCGGCATGGCCGCGGTGGCCGCAGTCCTTTGCAGCCAGCTCAAGCCGGGCGATCGCGTCCTTTTGCCTTCCGATGCATACTCTACTTCGCGGGTATTGGCCGACACCTATCTCGCACCCGCCGGAGTCAAGGTGCTCACTTGCCGCGCGGCCGAGTACGACAACCGTGACCTCACCGGAATTCGCATGATGTGGATCGAGACGCCGTCCAATCCGGGTCTCGAGATCTGCGATCTTCGCAAGGCCGTGGCCAAGGCCAGTCAGGCGGGCACCGTCGGACTCCAAAGCAATCAACGGCCATTCGGACGTGGTCTTTGGACACGTTGCATCGCGCCAGTCCGGTCTGATGGCCGCGGTACGCGATTGGAGAAAGGTTTACGGCGCGATTCCCGGCCCGTTCGAGTCGTGGCTAGTCCATAGAGGCCTCGACACTCTGGAGGTGCGCTTCGAGCGCATGTGCAACAATGCGGAGGCACTGGCACCCCGCCTAGCAGAGCACCGCAAGATTCAGCAGGTAAAGTTCCCCGGCCGTTCGTCGCATCCTGCGCATGCCCTGGCCAAGAGCCAAATGCTGCGGTTCGGAATGATTTTGGGCGTGACGTTGAGCGATAAGCGTTCCGCCGAAACATTCATAAATGGCTGCAAATTTATCCGCCCGACCACGAGCTTCGGAGGCGTGCACACTTCGGCCGAGAGGCGGGCCCGCTGGGGCGACAAGGTTCCGGAAGGGTTCGTACGCCTTTCCGTCGGCTGCGAACCGCTCGAGCAACTTTGGATTGAGATCAAGAGCGCGCTCGATAGCTTGTGAGCGGCAGCCGACCGCATGTCACTTCGCGGTTTGCATTCGTTTGCACGGGAATTTCACCCGCGTTTTGTTGCATGAGGCTCGTGTACACGATTCGCCGTATTTGTTTCAGATTGAGACATTAGTTAACGTACAGTCGTTGCGCGAAAAGCCGGCCTCCCGCGGTCGTCTTTTCGTGCTTTCGGATCGCGCTTTCAGACCAGCGCTCTCGTACAGATTTACTTGGTTACAAAGAGGGGAGCATTTTGCGCGTAGGCCAAAGGGGCAGACAGAGTGAGGATTCTGGTAGCAGACGATCACGAAGTAATCCGCAAAGGCGTTCGCGCGTTGCTGGCGGCAGGGCGGAATTGCGAAATTTGCGGGGAAGCCGTGGATGGGCAAGATGCGGTCGAGAAAGCGCATCAGCTTCGCCCCGACCTCATCATTATGGATGTCAGCATGCCAAACCTAAATGGTTTGGAAGCCACGCGAGTGATTCGCCGCAATCTTCCCGATACGCATATTCTGATCCTTACACAGCACGACTCCCAGGAAATGATGCGTCAGGCCTTCAACGCCGGGGCGCGCGGGTTCGTGGTCAAGTCTTCGGTGGCGCACGACTTGCTCAACGCCGTCGAGGCCGCTCAGCGGGGCGAATCGTTTTTCGATTCGGCTTTCGTTCCGAAAGTCTCTCCCCGGCTAGCGGATGCAAAGACGATTCTGGAGCGCGAAGCTACCCTGGAGCAGGCGCTCCGCGAAAGCGAAGAGCGCTATCGCGCACTGGCCGTGGCCACCGCCCAGATCGTCTGGCGCGCCGACGCCGCGGGCAACAACCTTTGGACTTCCGACAACTGGCAACGCCTTTTGGGATGGGAAAGCGTTAAAGCAGGAGGCCGCGGCTGGCTCGATTTTGTACACGCGGACGATCGTGCGCGCGTTGCGCAAAAATGGCAGGAGTCGGTGAAGACGGGCAGGGAATACCACGCGGAATATCGCATACGCATGCGCGACGGCGGCTACCGACATTTCGACGTGCGCGGCGTGCCCGTACGCAATCCCGAAGGCACGGTGCGAGAGTGGATCGGCGCCGGCGTCGATATTACAGACCGGAAGCGCGTCGAGCAGGAGCTGTGGGCCAGCGCGCGCCGAAGATCGATGGCACTTTCGGCGGCTCGCGTGGGCGGATTTGTATGGGATCCCCGCAGCGGAGAATCGGAGCTCACGGCTGAACTTCAGGAAATTTTCGGTTTTGAGGCGGGCCCGGCGGAAACCAGGAATCTCGAACAGTGGATC
>QIAU01000288.1:4683-5980 GCA_003225055.1 Acidobacteriota bacterium | reverse complement strand
TGCGGCCAAACCTGACTGTCACTCTCGGCGTGCGTCACAGCTTGCTGCAAACGCCGTACGAAGTGAATGGCCAAGAGGTCGCGCCGACGATTGACCTGCACCAATGGTTTGAAAATCGGGCTATCGCCGCGAAGCAGGGTCTTGGCAACCAGCCCGAGTTTTCTTTCGCTCCTTCCGGTCAGAGTGGCGGAGGTAAGCCTTACTGGCCCATGAACAAGGACAACTTCGCTCCGCGTTTGTCTGTGGCCTATTCCCCTGGATTTCAGGACGGTCTCTTGAAGGCCATATTCGGGGGTCCTGGCAAGAGTTCCATTCGAGCGGGTATCGGGATGTATTACGACCATTTCGGCGAAGGAATCGTAGACGGCTTCAGCCAATTCGGCTCCTTCGGACTGACCAGCACTCAAGCAGCACCCTCGAACATCCTAACACCTGATGACGCGCCGCGTTATACCGCCAGGACGACTGTGCCGGTCAATGTCTTGCTTCCCCCGGCTGCGAGCGTCAGCTATCCTGCAACTCCTCCGGATGACCCGAACGGTGCAGGATTTACTTTCAATTCCAACGGGATCGATGGCCGCTTAAAGACGCCTTACTCCATCGCAATGGATCTATCAGTTCAACGCCAACTTCCGGGCGGATTCACGTTTGAAGGCGCCTATGTGGGCAGGCGGGGTCGCCACCTGCTTCAGCAGCTCGATCTAGCGGCAGCGACAGATCTTGTTGACGCGAAGTCGGGCATTGATTACTACACGGCCGCCACGCTCATGACGAAATTCGCCTTGGCCCACGGCGAGGACCCGAGTGCGGTGATTGCGCCGATTCCTTTCTTTGAGGACCTTTTCCCGTCGGCCGCTGCTGGAGGTTTCAGTGCCACGCAAAACATTTATACAGGATCCGGCGGAAGCTCTGCGTGCCCTATTTCATTTTCGGGATTCAGATGGGCGAACCGGCCAGGGAGAGAAATCGGAGCCCCATTCCGGTTAGGCCTTCTTGACACGACCCTGGCCCACGGAGGCGTGAGCCCCGTGTGTGCCGACCTGCCGCCTGTGCCTTTCTGGGATCCTCAATTCTCCTCGCTAATGGCTTGGTCCTCCGTCGGAGTCAGCAGTTATAACGCTGCCCAATTCATTTTGCGTCACCCAACGACTCACGGGTTGCAAATGGACTTCAGTTATACCTTTGCGAGATCGATGGATATGGGCTCGGATGCCGAGCGGACGAATTCGCAAGGTACCACTTCCACCACCGGTAGCGGACTTGGGCCGGGAAGCACAACGCGGAGTTTTATTGCCAA
>QIAU01000288.1:0-4614 GCA_003225055.1 Acidobacteriota bacterium | reverse complement strand
GGCTCGACGCGGCCATCGGAGGATGGCAATTGTCAGGTCTTGGGCGTTGGACGAGCGCTTTGCCGTTCAGTGTGGTCGACACACGTGGTTTCACAAACAATTTTCTGTTTAACGACTTCTTGGTCGAGACTGCTCCCGTCAAATCAGGCCTCTTCCACGATCCTTCGACGGGTGCGCCCATCGCTTTTGCTGATCCCGCTGCGGTCGTAGCCGGGGTCTCCATCACAACCGGTATCCCAGCGACGCTCACTCCCCTGCGCTTTGCCTTTCCTGGCGAGGCCGGAAGCCGCAATGCTTTCCGGGGGCAGGGCTTCTTCGGGATAGACGCCAGCTTGGCAAAGTCCTGGAAGGTCACTGAACGCATAAATCTGAAATTTGCGTGGGACGTCTTCAACATCACCAATTCTGTGCGTTTCGACACTAATTCCATTGACACCGGTTCCGACGACGGCGGTTTTGGCTTGTATAGCGGCACGCTGACAACCCCGCGCGTTCAGCAATTTTCGCTGCGGTTGACGTTCTGATCGAGATAGAAGAGTTCAGGGGCCGCCAAACGGCCCGGTGCTGAGCGGAGGCACTCATACCGGGAGAGGCAAATTCCGATTTGTTCCACGGAGGACTGGGTCAAAAGGTCGGCGGTGTGTTGACCCAGATTATGACGACTTCCTTTTTGCCCGGGTTGTACCATCGATGGCCGCGATTGCTTTCGAACCAAAAGCTCTCGTTCTCATGGAGGACATAACATTCCGCCTCGTCGAGCCAGATTTCCAGTTCACCTTTCAGCATGTAGATCCAATCTTCACCCTGGTGCGTGTAGGCACCGTCGCTGCCGGTTGCAGGCGGAACGCGCATCAGCATCGTCTCGAGCATCTTCGTTCCCGTCGAAAGGAGCTCCATGCGAACTCCGGATTGTGTCTGAATGGATTGGCGTTTACCGGGACGGACAATGCGGTCGGGCCGTTTTGGAACGTCGTAGAGTTCCACGAAAGGGTCGAGACGGAAGGCTTGGCATGGGGAAGTTCGACGGAGCTCAAGAACCCTGCAGAAACCCCCGCGCGTTCTGCGGCTTCTGCCAAACTCAAGCCCTGTCTTTTGCGCAGTCTTCGCAGCTCCGGTCCGAAATCGGGGACCTTACGGCCGTCGGTATTCGCTTTGGCGGGCAGACTTTGGGCCATGGCCTCTTTGATTCCAGGAAGGTTGAGTCTCTTGACGTCATGTAGGTACTTGATCCGCTTTAGCACCTCAAGGAGTTCAGGGGTATACAGACGAAAACGGCCCGAACTTCGCGCCGGGGTCACGAGTCCAACGCTTTCCCAGAGTCGCAGAGTGGAGGAGCTCATGCCTAGAATCCGCGCAGTCTGTCCTACGGTGAGGAAGCGGAGATGTTGCTTGTCATCGTGCGGCGCGATCGTCTTTTTCTTCATGGAATTGCCAACCGGATTTTGGCGACATCACTTTGACCCATTCACTCGCACCGACTCGTGTTTCTTGATGTTACCAATCTTTTTCATTTTTCACCAAGAGTCAGCGGTCTTTCAAATGCTGGAGTGAAGGATGAAATTAATTGCCGTCCGTCAAATCCCGAATGAGAGAGGTCCTGAATGAAGAGCCGTAAGTATCTTTCGTTGGCGATTCTGGTCGTCGCTTCTTTTCTTGGAACCAGAATGGCTGTTGCTGACGATGCGCCAGAGCGCGTCTTCGTTAATGCTCGAATCTTCACTGCTGAACCCAATCATCCTTACGCTGAAGCAGTGGCTATCCGCAACGACAGAATTGTTGCCGTGGGCAGTTGGGTGGATGTTGAGAAAGCAGTTGGCAAGCAAGCAGAGCTTGTCGATCTCCATGGACAATGGTTGCTTCCGGGTTTGATAGACAGCCATAGCCATTCCGTTCAGGGTGGACTCTCTCTTATTTCCGCCGATGTCAGCGATAAAGTCCAATCGATGGATGATCTGGTCACTTTCGTCGCTGAGGCAAAGAAAACTGGCAAAGGAATGCGAGGTAATGTCCTGTCCATCAGCGGCATGCCTTTGGCCTTCTGGTCGAAAACAGACGCATTGAACCTGCGCTTCAGTGTAGGAGCGTATACCGACCTGCCTGTCTTTCTTTCAGGAATGGACTATCACACCGGTTAGGCGAATCGTGCATTGCTGCGCCGGGATCACCAAGGACTTCATCAGTCACCTGCCGGAGACGGAGCGCCGATACTACGGTCTTGGCCCAGATGGCGAACCAAATGGTTTTCTTGTCGATGTCGGGCTCGGTAAGATCGAGGGAAGTTTGCCCGCTCCAACAAAGGAACAACTTCTCGAAGCAGGCCGCGCGGCTCTTCAGTACAACCACAGCTTCGGAATTACGTCGTGGCTTGACCCTCTGGCCGACGAATCCGTGCTGGCGACCTACCGGCAATTGTCGGAACGCGGTGAGTTGACCGCTCACGTTGCGGCGTTCCCTCAGGTTTTCGCTCGCAAGCCAGCTGAGGAGCTGGCGCGGGTTCAGAAACTCCAACAGGAGTTCAAGGGCGTGCCAAACCTCACGATTTCCGGTGTCAAGATTTTTGCGGACGGCGTCGCCGAATTCCCATCCCAGACGGCTGCGATGTCGAAGCCTTATCGCAGCTCCGGAAAGAACGGAGAACTGCTCTTCGATCCCGCACGATTCGCAGAACTCGCGATCGCAGCGGACAAGCAGGGCCTCATCGTGCACGTGCATGCGCTCGGAGATCGAGCGGTAAAGGAGTCTCTAACGGGATAGAAGCAGCACGCAAAGCGAACGGCAACAGCGGTTTGCCGCATACGCTTGCCCACGTCCAATTTGCGGATCCCGTTCTTTGGGCAAGCGCAGAGGAAGATACCATCGAACTTGTTAAACCGCATCTTGATCCGGCCTTATATCAGTGGCAATATCCGGCCAGGTCACTCCTGGACAACGGCGCCATCGTTTCGGGGGCGAGTGACTGGCCGGTTTCGAGCGCGAATGTATTTCTCGCGATTTATCAGGCAGAAACACGTAAGGGTCCCGCAGGCGTCTTAGATCTTTCCCAGCGAATGCCTCGAGAAGCCATGTTTTACGCCTACAAGAGAAATTCCGCGCTTGCCATGAACCAGCAGGACATCATTGGTTCGATCGCCCCAGGAAAGCAGGCAGATCTTGTTCTGGTGGATCACGATGTCCTGACGGTTTCGCCGGAGGAACTCCGGGACACGAAAGTCATATGGACTATGGAGGGCGGCAAGACGGTGTACCATGCAAAATGAAATGGGCGGACCGTTCTCGCGGACATCATCATCAGTTGTCCGCGAAACGCGACATGCGTGTGGCAAAGAGTCGAAGCCGTTGACCACTGAAACTCAAGGAAATCCTATGCCAAGGCTTGCATTCGTATTGTTGGGTTTCTCTGCCCTTTTG
The DNA here is from genome assembly GCA_003225055.1 of Acidobacteriota bacterium. Taxonomy (GTDB): domain Bacteria; phylum Acidobacteriota; class Terriglobia; order Terriglobales; family Acidobacteriaceae; genus Gp1-AA122. Next base: position 1,206 of record QIAU01000288.1, on the reverse strand, counting down.
GCCCCGTCAGCATCGGGTCAGGCGGTGCCCACGTTCGTCGATGTTCCAACCTTTCTGGGTGCGCCGCTTAACAAGAATCTGGATGAAATTAAAGCCGACTTTGCTGTTCTTGGCGTGCCGTTTGACGAGGGTACCTGGGGTTGGCCCGGTGAGCGTTACGGCCCGCGCGGGCTGCGGGAGGCGTCGCAAGAATACAGCCATGAACTGACGGAAGGCTTTGTCTACATCGACGGAAACAAGACCACATTGAAGGGAAAGAAATGGGTGGACGTCGGCAACGTCGAGGTGATGCCGACCGTTCCTGCCGAGACAGACGACAAGATCACCGGGGCGGTGCGAAAGATTCTTTTGAAAAAGAGTTTTCCGATCATCTTGGGGGGCGACCACAGCATTACGTTTCCGGTGGTGCGCGCATTCGATATGCCGATCACGATCGTGCACTTTGACGCTCACCTGGACACCTGGAACGGGGCGCCCGGAAATCTCGATCATGCGTCTTGGGTGAATCGCGCCGCGAAGCTTAAGACGGTGAAGAGGATCATTCAGGTCGGTATGCGTGGCTTGGCGAACGATGATGAGTCCATCGGGAACGCACGCAAGAGCGGCACGCACGTGATAACCGCCGAGGCGATTCACAGGGAGGGAATTGAAAACGCCCTAGCGCAAATCGAGGTGAGCGAAAACGAGAACGTCTACATCACTCTCGATGTGGACGTGATGGATCCAGCGCTCACTCCGGGTACGGGAACCTTAGAACCCGACGGGCTGAATTTCAGCGAAATCAACGGGTTGCTCAAGGGGGTCGCGAAGAAAGGAAAGCTCGTGGGTTTCGACATTGTCGAGGTGAACCCGATGCGCGATCCGAGCGGGCGGACGGCCCAGACAGCCGTGCGCCTGCTCGTGGACGCTTTGGGAGCAGCATTCCGCTAGAAGTTGCTTTTGTACCGAACGGGTCTTGTGCAGATGGGTCGGACCAACCAACAGATGCGCACAGAGGGAACACACCTGGAGGAACGGATAATGATCGGAGAAGGATGTACGAGCGTGTCCTACGATCACCCTAAGGCAAGAGCAAGGGAGGGAGGTTGTCATTCCTCGCCAGGACATCAAAACTATGTCAGCAAGGTATCGGTGATGCCAGAAGGCTTGAGAAGCAGATCAGCATTGGGCAGATGGCGGACCTGCTGTCGTTTCTTAAAGCCGTCC
>QIAU01000005.1 GCA_003225055.1 Acidobacteriota bacterium | reverse complement strand
AATAATTTTTATCTCATGACCACGCTCTCTGAGACCCGTCAATACGTTGGTAATGAACATCCCACTCCCTGACGTGTGCTTTTCACCGCCGGGGCAACTCTCAAGGTACCCCGCGCGCGGAACATAGTAGGCAATTCGCATAGCGTCCCCCTTACGCTCGTGCTTTAAAAGCTTCGATCTACAGAGTTATGGCTCTTCAATGATACTGAAGAACCGCAGCCAAGCCGGGACGGACCTGTAAGTCCGGCGGCGGGAAATGGGGCGAACAAAACAAGAAAATTTCGGCGGGGGGCCCACCCCTGTTTTTTGTTTTGGTGGTCGACGAAGTTAGGGGGCTGGGGCTATTCTTCTTCCTCGACCGGTGGACGCGGCCCTTACAACCTGGCCGGTAGTGTACAGCTCCAGAAGAACCTCAACCTGAGCTTCCTTGGTACCATCGTGTCATATTCGCTCCCGCACTCCGGACAGGTGTTAGTGAGCCCTGTTATTAACGGGGTGGGGCTCGTGACGAACCATGAACGTGTGGATGTCTGCCGTGCTATAGAACACGGCTTAATCCTGCTTGGCCACGTCGCAAGCCCTACCACCTATCAACTCCGACCCCTGAATCTCGATTCCTCCTCCGCCCATCAGGACCTAAAGCTGGCGGCACAACGTTGGGTCGCCCCGCCAGGTTGCGCAGGCTTTCCTCGAGCATGATCTCGGCCCGTTCGCGCCACCCTGGGGCCCTCGTCTGGATGGCCTTTTTCCGTCCCTTTAGCCAGAACACGGCCTTGTAGAAAGGCAGGGTAGCCGGAACCCGCGGATGGCCACCTGCGCCCAGATAGGTCCTGAGAAACACCTCGGCGGCGCCATCCAGCGCGCGGATGGAGCCTAGGTGCCTCATCGCCAGTCGCTCCAAACTGACAATAAATTGTGCGACGTCGCGCGCGGGATCTGCGATATCGTAAAGATCCCAATCGAACACCGCGGTGCGTCCCTTCGCGAAAATAATCTGATGCTCGCAATAGTCACCGTGGCCAGCACAGGCGGGAAATGCGCCCAGGGAGAGCGCGGCAGCCCTCAACCGTTCGAGTAGTCGTTCGGACTTGGCAGCCAAAAGCGCGTCTCGTTCAGATATAAGGCGGCACTTACGTTCAGCACTGCGGAGGAACCTGTCGATCCCTGAGATTCGGCCTGATGGCGGGGCTAGCGTCTGGAACCGTGCCAACCATCGCCCGCACCGTTCAGCCGCCGCGGCACACTCGAGCCCATCACCGTGTTTGAAGATATCTTCCACCGACGTTCCTTCGATCCTTTCCTGCAAAAGCACGCGTAACGATGGAAGATAGGCGAGCGGTACGGGGATCGAAAATTCCGCTTCCGGGCCAAAACCTGCTCGCCTCAGTCGCTCCATAACTCGATACACGTCCTCGTGGTCTGTGGCGTAGACTTTGCCAATCAGGCGCCGGCATCCACTCTGCGTGCCTACAACAATCTCGAAGGTGCAATGCGGCTCCGGATGGACGCGCAGCACCTGGATTTGAACTTGCTGCGGGACGCCCCATGGCCACTGGGAGGCGGGAAGCAGGCAAATTTGATTGGCCAACGCAGCGCCATCCACAGGGACGGCCGCCAAGGCTGAAATATCTGGATCGCCAGCCGTGGTGGGGATCAAGAGCACAGAATCAGCGGAGCTAGGGATTGGTTCCGACATGTTCCCGCAGGAGGATTTTCTTCGCTAATCTCGCAGTTGGGAGCTGACTGGTATGGCAACCATGACCGCATCGCGGCAGCCCCACCATGTTATCCAAATTTGACAAACTCACATCACAACCGAAGATCTGGTCACAACCGTTCGTTTTCACCGCTGACCGCACCAGGTTACCAAGCCCAGTAACCACAACCGACGGCTTTGACGGCTCAAATTACACTCCTCCTTGCAGCAGTCGTTCACATCATCAGCGACAAGCAAATAACCTTTGGAAAACCTTATGCGGATTCGCCACGGCAGCCTATGTAATGTAAGATCAGCGTCGTTTAGCCAAAAACCAGCGAGATTCGCCCGTTGGTGGAGCGGTGGACCGGCCAATGATCGCGAGCGACAGGTGATGTTCCCGCGCGAATTCACGAAGGTGCAGAAGCAATCCCGGATAGGTTCAAAGTCCTTGGTCCTTGGTCCCTCCTCGGCCCAATTACAAGCGTGGAACACTCTCATTCCTGTAGAGGGTACTGGTAGCTTTCAGGTGCTCCCCACTGTTGGTTCGAAAATAATCTACGGTTCTTCGTAAACCGGTCGGCAGATTAACTTTCGGTTCCCAGCCCAGCAGCTTGCGTGCCTTCCTGATGTCCGGAGAGCGCTGCTTTGGATCATCTGATTGGGGCTCCGCAAACCTAACCTTACTGTCGGAACCCGTTACCGCTAGTATTTGCTGGGCGCATTCGAGAACTGTTATCTGCTCAGCTCTGCCGATATTTACGGGTTCGTGCTCATAGGAACGGGCCACTCGTAATATACCTTCGATCGTATCTGACACATAGGTTAGGCTACGTGTGTTCGTGCCATCGCCGTAGATAACGAGGTCTTCGCCTAACAGCGAGCTTTTTATGAACTCGGATATCATACCGCCGCCATCTATCGTCATTCTTGGCCCATAAGTGTGAAAGACACGGGCTATCCTCGTATCGAGATTGTAGTATCGACGATAAGCCATGGTGGCAGCCTCGGACAAACGCTTGGCCTGGGTATAAACCGAACGCTCACTGATGGGGTTGACGTTTCCCCAATAATCTTCGCGCTGCGGGTTGTGGTAGGGATCCCCGTAGACTTCCGAAGCTGATCCTAAGAGGAACTTCGCACCGTATTTATGGGCCAAATTGAGTGTATTGAAGGTGCCAAAAGATCCGGTCCTCAAAGTAACGATGCCGTGAACCATATAGTCAGTGCGAGCAGCCGGCGATGCGAAATGAAACAGATAATCAATGGGGCCACAATCAAACGGTTCGCATATGTCCAACTCATGGAATTCAAAGCGAGAGTCCAACGAGAGATGTCGGATGTTATCGATACGACTGGTAAGCAGATTATCGACCGCGACCACTTTATTTCCCTCTGCCAACAGGGCGTCGCAAAGATGCGATCCCAGGAAACCTGCTCCACCTGTTACAAGAATACGCACATTAGCCTCGATTTCGTATCAAAACGACAAGAAAGGCGCTAACGATTCTCGGTCCGAGGCCCTCGGCACCAGTCCCACTCCCGACTCCCGGTACCATTTCACGAAATTTACAAGTCCCTCTCTTAGCGGAGTGGCAGGCCGGTAGCCGAGCACACGGCTCGCTTTGGAGATATCGGCCCAGGTCAGCGGGGAGTCGCCGGGCGCTAGCGGTTGCCATTCGCGGATTGCCTTGCGGCCGGTGACACTCTCGAGCAGTTCGATCAGCTCGGCAAGCTTCACCGGGTGCGAATTGCCCAGATTAAAAGTCTCAAAAGGGGCACTGCCTGAGGCAGGCCGCAACTCATAATGGAGAGCGCCCAGCACACCAGCGACAATATCATTAACATAGGTGTAGTCACGAGCGCTCGAGCCATCGCCGAAAATGGGCACAGGCTTACCGGCCTCGATCAACGCGGTGAACTTACGAATGGCCAGGTCGGGCCTTTGTCGCGCACCGTAAACAGTGAAGAAGCGCAGACAGATCACTGGCAGCCCGAACAGATGGGCATAGGTATAGGCCAACATCTCGCCTGCCAGCTTGGTGGCGGCATAGGGCGAAAGCGGCCGCAACTCGACTTGGTCTTCGGAAAAGGGCACGCAGCTCGTGGCCCCATACACTGAACTGGACGAACCGAAAATGAACTTGCCCACGTGGAACCGGCGACAGAGTTCCAGCAGGTTCAAGGTGCCCGCTACGTTCACGCGCTCGTACAGCTGAGGCTGCTCAATTGAGGGGCGCACACCGGCGCGCGCGGCCAGGTGAATAACAACCTCGGGGCGCGTGAGTGCCATGACCCGCGACAGTGCTTCCGCCTCGCAAATATCGATGGCATGAAATTCATACTTGCCGGTACGGCTTATGGCTTCCAAATTGGCTTTCTTCAAATCGGAGGCGTAGAAGGAGTCGAGATTATCCACGATCGCTAGCCGGCAGCCCCGATCGAGCAAGGCTTCGGCGAGGTGGGATCCAATGAATCCCGCTCCACCGGTCAGAAGCACGCTCTGTCCGTGGCCGTTCACAAGCGCACTCCGAGACAAGAATCCGGAAAGCAGCCCGACGAGGACGAGTCCGGGCTGCAGCTCGCTCGCTGGCCTAGCGGTAATGACTTAGTGTCCTTAGGCATTAGGGTGGACGCAGTTTAGAAGCTGACTCTGAGAGATGGCTGGAGCTCCCGTGAGGAATAAGCCTTAATGGGTTTGCCGAAGTGTGGCGACGTGAGCGTACCCACAAAGTTCTGGAAGTTGGTTTGGTTCAAGAAATCGAACACATCGAGTCGGAACTCCACTTCGCGAGTCGTCTCGCTCTTGGACTTGGCCCTTCGCAGCATGAACTTCTTGGTGAAGCGCAGATCCATGTTGGCCCCGCCGGGACCGTGTCCAACATTCCGGCCGACATTTCCCGGCTCGGGGAGAATCAGCCAGCGGACACTATTAGGGTCGCTGAGGGGAAACAGGGTGCCACCGGACACATACTTTAGGCCGTCGTAAAGCGCGCCACTTTTTCCACCGACGAAGCTTCCATCCACCCCAAAAGAATTGAAGGGCGCGTTGGGGTTGCCCAGGCTTGGGCGGTCATTGACTATGGTGTCGCCGTTATCGTCAAAGCCGGTCGTAATGTTGTAGGGAATGCCGGAGTGCCAGGAGCCGATCAACCCGAAGTTGAAGCCATGGGGCAGCTTCAGAACGCCGGCAACATTCAGACGATGCCGCTGATCGAACTCGGAGCTCCCGCGCTCACCCCGCAAATCGTAACTATCGGCCGGAAGGAAGGACAGGCCCGAGGTGTCGTCAATCGAGTGCGAGAAAGTGTAGCGCGCGAGCAGTTGCAGCCGGCGCAGTTTGGTCCGAACGCCCAGGGCGAAACTGTGACTATGGGAACTGCCTGCGGTCTCGAATTGATTGATTGTGACGAAATTCGGATTAGGCCGCGGGCCGGTCGCGGACAACGGCGCATTGATATCGCGCAGCCGGTACAGCCTTGACCCGCGCAGCATAGTGTATTCCGCCGTGAGGGATGTCTGGGTAGCCAGCTTCTGCTCCACGCTCAGGCTTGCCTGAATATTGTAAGGAGCACGGATGTGCGGCTCAATCTGCAGCACACTGGGAGGCGACGAATTGAGATTTCCCGGCGAGGGGAAGCCCGGGTTTTTAAGCACGATCTGGCGCTCCGCCCCGTTGAGATGCAAGTACTGCTCCTCGAGACTAACGGGTTGCCGTTGGTAGAAAACGCCGACGCCGGCGCGCAGCACGGTCCGGCCACTCGGTGTCGCGGCGGAGAGCGCAATGCGCGGCGCCAAGTTCTTATGGTATCCGAGATTAGACTGGAATTCGTGGCGCAACCCAAGCAGCAAATTGATTTGGGGCCGGAGGCGGATCTCATCCTGCAAGAAATATGCAATCTCATGCTGAGCAAATGTCGCCCGGGGGTCGCCCTGGTTTACGGTGTACTGAAGCGGCGAGTGGTTAAGGAAGTGCTTGTTGTCAGAGAAAGTGAATGTTCCCCCGAAGTTAGAACGATCGGTATCGCCGATAAATCGCGATTTCACGAGGCCGCCGAACCGGAATGAGTGTTTCCCGTGGATGTAAGAGGCCAAATCCTGGAATTCCGCCTCCCTTTCTAGGGTGCTCTGCCAGATCTGAGCGCCTCCAGTGTTGAATGCGCCGTTCACCAAGATCGCCGGTGCATCAGTCCCGCTGGTAGACTGTTTTGGCCGATATCGGAAGTCGAGGAGAACTTGGTTCAAGAAAGCCGATGTAGGAGTTGCGGTCTCCTGTATCCTGAGCTCGTGCGTCCGCTTGTTTGAACTCCACCCGCGTTCCGGAAGATCGAATCCCCCCACGCCCTGATTGCCGTACCGATCAAGGCTGAAGGTGTACCCGAGGGACAGGGTGTTGAGCGAGTTCAGCCGGACGGTAGTCTTTTCGAGCAGATGGGCTGTACGACGGTGGGTTGGAACCGTGTCTGATTCACGACCAAGCGGCGTTACCGCGTTTACGAAATTGTTGTTGTTGTCCCTAAGGTAGTCGCCGCTAAGGACAAAAGTTGCCTTGTTGGCGAACAGCGGCAGCGGCCCGTCGACCTCCCCCTCGAGCCATTCGCGACTCCGGGGCGGGTTAACCGTGGCGAAGTAGTTGCGGGCATCCATGCTCGCATCCCGGGCGGTGAACTCGAAACGCTTATGGAAACGATGAGTCGAGCCGGAACGCGTAGTGACTTCGATGCGTCCCTTTCCCGGTCGGCCAAATTCCGCCGAATAGGGATTCCTGTCTACGGCGATGGCTTTAATACTGGAGACCGGAACGTCTACTCCATTGTCTTCCACTCCGTCAACTATGATTTTGGTCCCCTGCGCGTCATTCGCCGCGGGATCCACAAAGAGCGAGGCTATTGCCAAGGGTTCGGCCCTATTCGTCGGGAGGCCCCTCAACAGACCGTCCTCGGTCAGCGTGACCGCACTGGCGTTTTGATCCGAAGAAAGGGGGTCAGCCGTAGCTCGAGCGGAAACGGTAATCTCCTCCGAAACGTTAGCTGGCTGGAGGCGCACGCGCTGGGCAGGGGTGGGATGTGCACCAACCTCAAGGGGTAATTCCACCGCTTCAAAACCTTGTGTTTCTACTCGCAAATGATATTTACCGGGCGCAACTTGCCGGAATGCGAAGTGGCCAGTCTCGTCCGCGACAGTGTTCAGTGCTCTGCCGTTCGCCTGGTCGGTCAGCGTGACGTCCGCCTCCGGAATCACCGCGCCGGTCCGGTCTTCGACGAGTCCAGTCACCTTGGACGTAGCCGGCTTCAGTACGGTCGGAGCAGGCTGCACCTCCGGGGGCGCTGAGGAAACACTCGGCAACACAGGAGCTTCGATCGCCGGAGGGGGGGGCTCATTATGCTGATCAGCAGCCTGGATAGAGCCGGAACGGTTTGCGGGAACAGCCTGCGGCTGGAGAATCGGGTTGTTGTTGCCACCAGTGGGGCCTGCAACAACTCCAGCACCCGAGGCAGCGGCCGGCCCGGGCACGGTCGGAACAGGCTGTCCCTCAGCGCTTGCCGGGTGGGCCGCCTCCGGGCGCTGATCGGCAAGCTGGGTAGAGCCGGGATGGTTTGCGGCAACCGGATGCAGCCGGAGAATCCAGTTATTGTCGCTGCCCGAAACGATCTCGTACGCAAGCGGCTGCGCCAAGTCCACAACCACGCGGGTGATAGGCGGAACATGTCGTCGGTCCACGCCCACACGCACGACTTTCGCGCCCCCACTCTCCATAGCAATGCGACGCTGGCTCGTTACCGCCACCGTCTTAGGGAGGTCCACTACCACTCGGGCAGGCGAATCCAGTCTGCTCAGGCGGGGTGTAACCGGGCCACTGAGCAGAAACTCAATGGCCAGCCCTCCCGCTTCCTGCCTTACCGCCAGATCGCGCAATTCCACGGGTGCCGCCAGGCCACCGGCGGGCGCCCCTGCCGAATTATGAGAGGCAGCCTCGCGGGATGGGCTCCCCGTGCGCTCCACCAATGTAAGGTCCGCAGGCGGATTCGCCCCGCCAGTGGGGCCTTCAACAACTCCAGCACCCGAGGCAGCGGCCGGCCCGGGCACGGTCGGAACAGGCTGTCCCTCAGCGCTTGCCGGGTGGGCCGCCTCCGGGCGCTGATCGGCAAGCTGGGTAGAGCCGGGATGGTTTGCGGCAACCGGATGCAGCCGGAGAATCCAGTTATTGTCGCTGCCCGAAACGATCTCGTACGCAAGCGGCTG
>QIAU01000200.1 GCA_003225055.1 Acidobacteriota bacterium | reverse complement strand
CCAGATTGTAGATTGCCGCTCGGCTGAGGTGACGCTTTTACGCTTGACAATCCTGTGGTTTTCGATCGTATGTCACAAATTTCGGCCTACCTTCCACTGGACCGACCAGGAGCTGCGCGTGCACGCCTTCTACTGTGTCCTGGCGCTGATGATTCTCAATCTGCTGCGCGGCCAACTGGCTCAGTCGGGCATGGTGCTAAGCATTGTGGAAATGATGACCCAGCTCACTGACATTAAAGAAGTAACCCTGCTCTATCCGGCGCCACGACGCTCGCAAGAACCCTTGGTCCGCACGGAACTGTCGAAGATGAACAACAGACAGAAGCAGATGGTTTTCACCCTCGGACTGAACCGTTATCACAGCCATTAGGTCATACATCCTGGAGGCTCGCGCACCCGCACAACGAGTGGCTCCGAAGCATTCTTTCCGTCCGGGGCTGGTAAACTCGGGCTAGAAATTGTTTGTCCTATGCCGAAGCCGCTAAGTGTGAAATAGTTTCGAGCCCGAGTATGGATCCAGGGTCGTCATCCCGCTTTTGCCGGTCAGTGCCGATACTCACCAGTCCGCGACCAAGCTCCACAGAATTTCCCATCTGCTTGAGGGCGCGAGTTCGCGCGGCAACCACGTCGCCTCGCGTGCAGTCCAGCAGAAGCGAGCACTCCAGATCGGAGTAGCGTTCGAGCACCGACATGACGAAGGCAAAGCGCTCGAATGCTGGGAGCTCAACAATGGCCGCAATCTTTGCTGGGGCAGTTACGGGATGGCTCGCGCCATGACCTGAGGCCGAGTCTGGAATCTTGCCGTCTACTGGCCGCGGGCCGATCACCCGAATCGCGTTCTGAATAACCGTCCGGCGGGCCCAGGAGCGTGCCCACTGCCTGAAAACCGGATTGCCTTTTGCGCAGTCTTCCAGGCCGCCGACAAAACACCTCTCGGCTGTCGGGTGATCCGCGGTCAACAAAAACGAGAGCAAGTACAAGTGGTTCATCTCTTTCTGGAAAATTTGGCAGAAATCTGCGTGGGTGGCATATGGCGTGAGTTTCGGGTTGGCGGTTTGCCTTGCGCCGAGCATCTTCATCTCCATCCTCCAATCAAAACGACGTTCGAACTTGACGGAAATCGACAATCAAATGAGCCTCTCTGATGTTTTCAATAGTTCGATTTTGGCGTCTCGAATACGCTTTCTGGCTTCGACCTGCACTTGCGGGCAAGCTGCTTCAATACATATTTGGCGAGGACGCTGCCACAGGAGAATTCCGCGCCGTTCCTCATCAGCTCGAATAGGGTCTTCTCTCCATCCGGGCCGATAACGGTTACGTTGGTTAGGTCGATGACTAGCTTCCGACCCTGAAGTTGCTCCCTGGCACTCCTCCAAGCGCTCTCGAGTTCCCCCGTCCAAGGGGCGATGAGCTTGCCCTCCAGAACCAGCCTTCGCTGAGCGCGCGTATCAATAACGGAAATCTTGAACATGGATCTCTCGTGCAACGAAAAGGGAGAAGGGCAATCTATCGGCCGCAGCGAGCGCGGCACGGAATTCTTGTAACTCGCTGAGTTGATTAGAGAAAAGAAGATCGCTGTTTACCAATCTGTCGAGAAATGTCGAAGATAATCTCGACAGTTGTCGACCTCGGGGACATGCGAACAAACTCTCACAGCGACGGCCTGAAGGGTAGGGGCGGAGGTCGGTGAGACGAGTCCTTCCGGGCAACGCACGACGAGCTGGCCAAACGGGGGCAGGGCTAATGAGCCGTCTCACGGCGTCCAGCAGATCACGCGGCACGGTCTTGCCGCGAATCGTGCCGGGCAGCCAATCGAGCCCGCGGCCTTCGTGCCTCTCTCAAAAGCGCCCGCAGAAATGCCAGCATGAAGAAGACCGACCCGGTGCAAATGCTTATTAGTGCGAATAGTGCGATCACGACCGAGAAGCAGAGCAAGCCCGGTGCCAACTCAGAGGAAGAGGGCAGTCATGTATGTTGAGCACACTGCGGGGCTGCGCCCCGCGACGCGCTCGATGGGAGACGAGAACCTTGCGGCACGCCCCGACAGTTATCGAGCTTCACGACACTTTACGCGGGTCGATGCCTAGCTTCTTCATGCGTGAGATCAGCGTTGTGCGCTTGATCCCCATGCGCACGGCGGCGCCGTTCGGTCCGGCAACGCGGCCCTTAGTGTCTTTGAGGACGCGCAGAATTTCGTCGCGCTCATGGGCTTCCCAAGTGCCCGCCGCAGGAGCGGTTTTACCATTGCTTCCCAGTTCGCCAATGGGCACCTGCAGCGCCGAGCCGTGGGTCAAAATCACCGAGCGCTCAATGAAGTTCTCGAGCTCGCGAATGTTTCCCGGCCAGTGCCAGCTGGCAAGCTTCTTCATGGCAACAGCGGGGATGGATTCAATCCGCTTCTCCATGCGACGGCCGTATTTCTGGGCGAAGTAGCGCACGAGCAGCGGAATATCCTCGGGGCGTTCCCGCAGAGGCGGTATGTGGATTGGGAACACGTTGAGCCGATAATACAGGTCGCTGCGGAACTCACGGCTTTGGATCATTTTGTCCAGATCTCGGTTGGTTGCTGCCACTAATCGGACGTCGACTTGTTGGGTGCGGGTGCTGCCCAGGCGTTCAAACTCTCGCTCCTGCAGGGCCCGCAGCAGTTTCGGCTGAATTTCAAGGGGGATGTCCCCCACTTCGTCCAGAAAAAGTGTGCCCTTGTCTGCGAGTTCAAGCCTGCCGACTTTTTGCGAGATCGCTCCCGTGAATGCGCCGCGCTCGTGTCCAAAAAGCTCACTTTCCAGCAGGCCCGTGGGTATGGCGGCACAGTTGAGTTTGACGAAGGTCCGATCCTTGCGCCGGCTGCGCTCATGGATGGCCCGCGCAATCAATTCCTTTCCCGTGCCAGTTTCGCCGAGCAGCAATACCGTCGAATCGCTGGGCGCCACGGTTTCTACCAGGCTCAAAACATAGTGAAGAGCCGAACTTTGTCCAACAATCCCTTCGAAGTCCATCTCGCCGCGGATCTCATCTTCTAAATACAGCTTCTCCTGCGCGAGCTTGTCTTTGAGTTCCGCGATTTCGCCGTATGCCAGAGCGTTCTCCACCGCGATAGCCACCTGGCTTGCGACCTGGGAAAGAAAGGCCACTTCATCCTCATCAAATGCATTCTCATCCTGTCTTGCAACCGCGAGGACTCCCAGCAGACGATTGCGGCTGACGAGGGCTACATCACAGAACGAGTTCATTCCCTCGCCGGCAGCCTTGCGGTACATCTCCGGTGGGACTGCGGCCGGATCAAGCCGATTCAGAACCGTGGGCTTCCCGGTTTGGAATGTTTCGCCGGGCATCGTCCCCTCGATCGGTATCGCAGTATCCTCGGTGAAAAACCCCTTGCTGTCCGGGAAATCGAGCGCATGCACGCGGAGTAGTTTGCCCCCCAGATCCGGCAACATGATGGCGGCTGCGTCACACTGCATGATTTGTCGCACACTCGCGGAAATGGCCCGCAAGAGTTCAGGAAAATCCAGAGTGGAGATAACCCGGTTGGTCAGATCAAGGATAAGCTTCAGCCGGTCCTCGGCTCGCTGAGAGGAATAGAAGTTGACCGCGGCATCGAGCGCTAGAGCCATCTGATCGGCAACCAACGAGAGAAAGTGGCTTTCCCCTTCATAAGAATTCGCGGCGGAGCTCCCAAAGCTCAGTACGCCAATCTGTCGCTGCCCTCTCGTCAACGGGAGCACGCAAGTGGAAGCGATACCGAGATTGCGCATAAGTTGCTTGTGGATCGGGAACCGCGTCTCATCGCTCCAGTCGGCGATAACGAGCGGATTCCGCTGCTCTTGCACCCCAAGGAAGGCTGTGTCGCACAGCGCGGACGGGTCGATGAGAGAAGCTTTTTCTCGGGTGCCCCGCACATCCGTGAACTGCCACGCTACCTTGCCTGTGTCACGCTCGAAGGCAACAAGCTGGAGATAATCGAAGGCAAGAATTTTGTGGAGTTCGCAGGTGAGGCGGTCGGCGGCCGCGTCGCAATCGCGGCATGCGGCGATGGCATTGGCTGCCCGCAGCAACCCCTCATAGCGGCCGGCCTGCGTTTCGGGTGTTAATGAATCGACTGCGAGCATGGTCACGGGTGCTCGAATTGCTCACAACAACTAACACTTACTTAACCGCACAATACAACCATCGAGCGAGGCTTGCTCTATCTGATGAAGGGCGGCAGCAAAGGATGCGACGAAAGTGTCACGACTTGCCGACATTTGTCGAAAACCTGTCGAAAGAGCCGACAGGTCTCTCCGTTCCTAATCTGCTGTTCGCCGGTAAACGAGTCACCCAATCAACCACTTGCGCTCTTTCACGTCAAGTCTCCGGGTTTGGCAGGACTGATGCAGTTCAGGTGCGGGAGCGGCACCGCCGCCATTCGACTCGAATTCAGGGAGGAATTTTATGTGGCGAAGAGCACTTCTCTCGCTGAGCGCCATTCTTCTGCTGTCAGCAGTTGTTGCAGCTCAGGAGAGTCATTCAGAAATCAGTCTGCAAGGCACTGGCTCCTTCACGAAGGACTCTACCGGTAATGGCACCCTGCAACGCGGCACCGAGACCGGAGGTTTCCTCGTGGGCTACCGATACCACTTCAATCGCTGGCTCGCGGCAGAGACTGTCTACGGCTACAATCGTAATACCCAGGAGTTCTTTGCTCCCACTGGTCTGTCCAGAATCCAGGCGAATGTTCACCAGGCGACGGGCGGCTTCGTGATCAAGTTGCCCACACCGGCCCGGCTAAGGTTCAGCCCTTACCTTCTAGCCGAGGGCGGAGCGTTAGTATTCGATCCCACGAACAACAGATTCGGAACCGTGCCGGGAGCTCAACGGCAAGCTACCGGCGTGTTCGCATATGGAGGTGGTGCTGACTTCCCGATTGTCAAACATGTCTCCCTGCGAGCCGAGTATCGCGGTCTGGTGTACAGCGCCCCAGACTTTGGTCTCACGACGTTGAACACGAACACCATTACACACACTGCACAGCCATCCGCCGGCATTATGTTCCGATTCTGAGCTAAGGCGATCTGGTTGAACGGGTTCTTCCTCTTTGAGCCTTAAGGTAGGATCATATCCCCGCGGTAACCGGATCAGCCAACCCTTGATTTCGCTACTCTGATATCCAGAGTAGCGAAATCACCGCAATATGGATCGAGGATGGCAACAAAGTCCTGGAGTACATCGAACGAAACGTCCTCCCGCTTCTCGCCGACAGCTTTAGCGACAGCATGGAGGAGCAAGGAGTGCTGGTTGACAAGGAGCCACTGAAGACTCTCTTTAACAACATGCGGAGCTAGGCCGCCGGTGGCGGAAGTCGATCGGAGATCATGGGAACTTGTGTACTGTGTCGACGGCTTTTTTGAGGCTCAGGGATGCTGCTGCGTCCATTGGCTGTCTTCTGGGCGCTCGGCAAGGCTCCCCGAACCCCAGGTAAACTCTTTGAGTCTTCAATTCTGTAATTACATCACACTGGGGTAGAACCGCAGAGAACGGAAACCTTCAACAGCACAACGATGCCTCCCTCTTGAGGATGGCATGCTGGATGTAATAACGGAAAGCTCTGGAGGGCAGACATTCTTGCGATGTCGGGGCAGGCTCGTTGCGGCCGAAGATGCCTGGCATCTATACAACACGGTTATTTCTCAAAAGAATGACCAGCTTTCGTACTTGATTTGACCGGAGTCGACCGGGCTGACGCTCGCGGCTTGGGCGTTTTGGTCTTTCTGAGACGATGGGCTAGTGGTGCTGGTGTAAGGCTGCGCCTGATTCCCTCAAAGCCGGTCCAAGCATTGCTCGGACCTTACGCTGCCGACTTGTTGAGCGGTCATGACGACAGCAGGTTGAAAGCCGATGCGGCGCGATTTTGCATCACGCCCTGCCAGGGGCGTTTCCCGCCCCCCGATTTACACGCCGGAAGGTGTCAGACAGATTCTCGCAATGTATTTCGAAGCTCTTCCCGATTTGCGTTTTGAGACGGAACGGATCATCGCTAGCGGGCGACCACGTTGTTACCGGTTGGCGTATGATCGGAACGCACAAGCCAGCCGCGTCCCTCGCCTATCACCACATTCGCGGAGCACGCTCAATAAACGCGCCAGGACATCATGACGCCTCGAGTTCGCCAGTGCGTGGAATGCGCGAAGCGTCACCTCCGCTATCTAACTAGATTTTGTCCCCTACGAGAACGGCGCCTCTCTAGTACCCCTCGTTCACGGGTCGCTGGAGCGATTCATGCTGTACTGTCCTTGCAGCAGCCCCCCAGCTCCCACCCGCTGGTTATCAAGTGAGCTGAGCGTATATGATCTCGAATCGGGCATATGAGCGCGGTTACCGCTCCTCTGAGGAGATTTCGGGCTCTGGGCCAGGAAACCGGCAGAGACTGAAACCTCGGTCTCGGGCTTGGGCTAGTAGGAGCTTGTCCCCTAAATGATTAAAGATACTGGGAGGGAGCAGCGAACCGCAGTGGTAGTTCGTGCTCTGGTAAAAGAAATCGATGGGTATACGCTTCACTCACCCAACCCCTACGGATTGTGGTTTCGGTTTGACATTGGCCCCGGCGATTGCGACCTGGTGGGTCAAGCGGATACCCGCCAAGAAATCAATCAACGATGAGGCTAAGAACACTTCTGTCTCATGCCGCGTTGCCCAATCGCGGGTCAAGATTGGCAATCACAACCACGTCGCCTGGTTGCAGCCGGCTATTTGTTGACTACCGCGGGACATCCCTGACACACCGCCTTCGGACGTAGCTCGTCTAGTGAATGGGCGAGGATAATATCGGAAGCCCGGCATCTCCGGGCGCACACGAATGGACCGGACTGGAGAAGCACCATGGGACAAGACTGGAGAACGCGACTCATTCACTCAGACGTTTCTGTTCCCGAGGGATTTCGTTCGCTAGCTACACCTGTATTTCGGGGATCAACGACTCTGTTCAGCCGTGCTTCTGACATGGTCGATACGTGGAACCACGACGACGTGCCCTATACGTACGGGACGTACGGCACGCCGACTACCCTCACACTAGCCAGACGACTCACCGCGCTCGACGGTGCACATAGATGCTTCATCACACCAGGTGGACAATCGGCCATTGCGGTTGTTTATCTGTCGTACACTGCGTCTGGTGCGCACGTGCTGGTGCCGGACAGTATCTATGGACCGAGCCGTGCCTTCGCGAACCGTGTGCTTAGTCGGCATGGTGTGGAGGTGGAGTACTATCGGCCGTTGATTGGCGCCTCTATCGAAGAGCTTATCAAGTCGAGCACGCGGTTGGTCTGGTGCGAGAGCCCGGGTTCCTTGACGATGGAAGTCCAGGACGTCCCCGCAATTGTGAAAGCGGCTCACCGCAAGGGGGTGACGGTAGCGCTCGATAACACCTGGGCAGCAGGCGTGCTCTTTGATGCGTTCCGCCACGGCGTTGACGTGGTGGTTCAAGCTCTCACGAAATACGTAGGCGGGCACAGCGATCTTTTGCTCGGATCTGTGAGTGTGCGAGACGAGACCGTGTATCAGCGGGTAGGCTCCACATTACAGGATTTAGGGATGGCCACATCGCCGGACGACTGCAGTCTCGCCCTGAGAGGCCTGCAAACGCTCGCTGTTCGCCTCTCGGTCATCGAGAGCTCAGCGTTGACCATCGCACGATGGCTGGCAGCACGGGAAGAGATCGCCATCGTACTGCATCCGGCACTCGTGTCGTGCCCAGGGCATGATGCGTGGGTCCGAGACTTCTCAGGATCGTCCGGAGTGTTCTCCGTCGTGTTTCGACCTCCTATCAATCGCACTCGCATATGCGCGTTCGTCGACCGTCTGAAGCTCTTCCGTATCGGCTACAGCTGGGGCGGAGTGACCAGTCTCGTTGCATTGCCCGACTTAGCAGAGTCTCCCAACGCAGGGACGTACGGTGATCGGCTCCTCAGGTTTAGTATCGGGCTGGAGAGCCCTGACGATCTGATTGCCGATCTTTCAGCGGCGATCTCCACCTTAAGAAATTCCAACGCATGAAAAGCCAGATCCAGACGATCTGTGTTTTTGAGGCCAGTTTCAGTCTTTTTACTTTGCATGTACTCGGAAAGAGGCGCGCCCGGGCGGATTCAATTAGGTGTACACCGAAAGGTACGAAACGGAGTCTGCCCGGCCGGGGAGCGAAAAAGCCAGTCCGAACGCAGATTTCCGCTTTGCATTCATAGCTAGCAATGATAGCATTGACAGCATGGCGACATTAACCATTCGACAACTCGACGAGAAAACTAAGACCCGATTGAGGGTGCGTGCTGCCCATCATGGACGTTCGATGGAGGAGGAGGCCAGGGAGATTTTGCGCTCAGCCCTGACCGTTTCCTCACCGGTAAAGAGAAACCTGGCGGAGACCATTCATAGACGATTCGCAGAGTTTGGCGGTCTTGAACTTGAGTTGCCCCGACGAGACGCTGTGCGTCAGGCTCCGGAATTTGCCGAATGATCGTTCTCGATACGAATGTGTTCTCAGAGCTGATGAGACTCAAGCCCTCTGCTCGGGTTCTGGCGTGGGTTGCGAGACAACCAGCAACAGAACTCTTTACGACATCAATTACTGAGGCAGAAATCTTCTATGGAATTGAGTTGCTCACCAAGGGCAAGCGTCGCGAGGGGCTCTTGGCAGCCGCGGAAGCGGTTTTTTCCGAGGATCTGGCGGGGCAGATCTTCGGGTTCGAGAGCGATGCAGCCCGCGTTTTTTCCAAAATCGCCGCTCACCGCCGTGCGCTCGGCCGACCTATCAGCCACGCCGATGCGCAGATAGCGGCCATCGCCCAAGTCCGAGGGGCTAAGCTCGCGACTCGCAACGTTGCGGACTTCAAAGACTGCGGTCTTGATGTTGTTGACCCATGGAATGTCTCGTAAGCTGTGGCAGAGGAAGAGTTTGTGCACCGAAAGTGTACTGCAGCTAAGAAAGCCTGGTACTGTGAGGGGGCGAGCACATGACTCACGGCCGAGTCGACAATCTTACGTCACTTGACACAGTGAAATACTGAATCGAATTCCCCCGCTGCCTTCCTGATTTTTCACGAGCCACAGGCAATAAGGCGATAACCCCAGCAACAGATCCCTGAGTGTCCCGTCTAGCTGGGGGGAAGGGAAGCGGAAGGGAAGAGGTGGCAAGAAAGCTTCGCTACACTATGGACGGCTCGCCTAACGAGCGCAATCCAACCCAGCCCCGAATGGCCCAAGCTTCCAGGACCTGCTGTCACTCGCCGAAGGCGGATACACGCTTGCCGGTAAAGCTTTGGATTCCATGGCCCATGCGATCGGGCGTGGAATGCGAACGATAATTGCCCCCTCTCTCTCCCCCGAGGAAGCGGTGTTTGTAGGAGAGTTCACGCGCTTGTGGAATCGTTTGGGGCCGGTGATTGAAGCCGAGGTGGCGGATTCAGTCCTGGTCGGAAAACCGCCGCGTATCCGGCCGGCGGCGGAACCGAGCATCGCCCGTTTGCGCGGCACGGTTGGGCTGGTCTTACAGAAGCATTTTGCCCCATTCGTCGAACGCCGGCGCCAGTTTGTCGGCACTCAACCGGCGCAGGCACGGCTGCAAGAACTGGAGCAGTCGGTCGATGTAGTTCGCACACAGAGAACCGACCGGCAAGGCCCGCCTTCGTCAGGTTCTGCTGCGCTACATCCCCCTCTCAGGTCAGGTTTTTACCTGGGCTGTCACCAGACGGTCTGATCTCCCGCTGCTTTGATTCAAGTGAGAGTACTCGGATAACTGGACGCGTCCCCGCCCAGGGGCGCCGCCATCTCAGCTCACCTTGAGCGTGCAACCTCGGGTAACATGAGTTCCTTCTGGAGGGCCAGCAATTGAAGGTCGAATTACGGGCCACGCTTCTTGCTTGTCTTCTCATCGTCACCCAGACCCTGCATGCTGGAGAACTGCCGCACCTACAGATGAAGGATGGGTCCGGGCAGCTCATCGTCAACGGCCGACCTTTTCTAATTCTCGGAGGCGAACTCGGCAATTCTTCCGCCGGCACGGCAGCCCAAGCTGACGTGCTCATCCCAAACCTGGCCCGCATGCACGTCAATACCATCCTCATGCCGGTAGCATGGGAGCAGATCGAACCGAAGGAAGACAGCTTTGACTTCAGCATCCTTGATCATTGGATCGAGATCGCGCGGCAGCACAACGTGCACCTGGTGATCTTGTGGTTCGGCAGTTGGAAAAATGCTTTCTCGAACTACGCGCCATCGTGGGTGAAATCGGACGTAAGGCGGTTTCCGCGTGCTCAGGGTGCTGATGGAGCGCCGCTGCAGATTCTTTCGACCCTCTCGTCGGAAGCTCGCCGGTGCGACAGCCGCGCCTTCGCGTCCTTGATGCGCCACGTCCGCGAGAAGGATTCTGAGCAGCAGACCGTGCTCATGATCCAGGTTGAAAATGAAGTCGGCTACCTGGGATGGGGCCGCGACCGCTCTGCCGAAGCCAATCGGCAGTTCCGCGCGCCGGTTCCCGAGACGCTGGTCCGTAGTCTGCAGGCAAAACGGTTACAGCTCTCGCCCGTGCTGTCGTCGCACTTCCATGAGCACGGCCGTACCTGGAAGGAAGTGTTTGGAGACGCGGCAAATGAAGTATTTATGGCCTGGAACTATGCAACTTACATCGAGGCCGTAGCCCATGCGGGCAAGCGGGAATATGCGCTGCCGATGTATGTTAACGCGCAACTCCCTGCCCCACTCGAGAAGGCGGGCGAGTATCCGAGCGGAGGCCCGCATCCCTATTATCTGGAGGTCTATCGCGCAGCGGCGCCCAGTGTCGATTTCTATTCGCCCGACATCTATTGGCCTAATTTCGAATACTGGGTGCAGCGGTATGAAATTCCAGGGAATCCCATCTTCATCCCTGAGGCGCGGATGGAAAGCGCTCCCTACAACGCGTACTACGCGTACGGCGAAACACGGGCATTTGGCTTTTCTCCATTCGGCATCGATAGCCTGCGGGCGCCGCAGAATGACCAGAGTGAACCCGCGATGATGCAGGTGTACGACCTGCTCGATAGTCTTGCTGATCTCTTGCTGTCCGCGCAAGCAAGCGACTCGACCCGCGGTTTGGTTCCGCATTCTGCGAGCCCACGGCCAACGCAAATCGTTGCACTGGGAGGATATCTTTTTGAGGCCACGCTCTCGCGTTCTTGGCCGGTTAAGACCCTCCTGGCCGATGATGGCGCGATGCTGATCATCGAGACGGGTGCGGAGGAGTTTTACATTGCCGGCAGCGGTCTTACGGTCAGTTTTGCGCGCACCCCGATGTCGACTCGGGGGTCGCCGGCATCGAGAGTGTTGAGCAAGTCTCGCGTCATGCCGGACAATGGACAATAGAGAAGCGTCTTAACGGAGATCAAAGCAACCAGGGTAGGCAGCTGTTGATGGATCCCCATCAGCACCGTATCTACAGAGTAAGGTTGTACGCCATTCCTTCCGAACCGCGTCCCCACTGAATGGAGGCAAATCTTCGGCTCATCTGGATTACGCAACCTACCTCGATTGGTCAGGGACGGGGTGTCTCCAGGTTCTGGCAAACGCCGCCTTGACAAGGCTCCCTGTGCCGCATATAGTTCGGCCCTCGAATTAACGAGGGTGCGCTTCACCACGGGGTTCCAATTGCGCAACTGGTATGCGTCAGAGCGACTCCAATGACGCTGAAGTTAGCCACCCGCGAGACCACTCGTGGTATTCATCGCCCCATCATTGTCCACCTCCTTGGTGCGCGACAGCAGCAATCCTTCAACCAAGTAGAAGTAGCTCATCGATGTAGAGCAGGAGAGACTGTGAACGGCGCTGGCCACGAGCACCGCGTTGCCCCGACCCGGGTGCCGGAAGAAAGCAGAGGTTAACTATGTCGAGACATTCGTTAGCATTCGTGCAAAGTAATAGTTCGATATTCGAACTAAAGACAGTCCTCGGAACCGTGTTGTTGGTCAGCGCGCTTTGCCTGAGCAGTGATGGCCAAGTGCTTTATGGATCGCTGACCGGCACAGTCACCGACCCGAGCCGCGCCGCCATCCCTGGCGCCAAGGCGCAGGCGACGGAACTGAGAACCGCTGTCACCCAGCAGGCGACCACCGATCCGACCGGGATTTACCGGTTCACTACTCTGCTGCCTGGGACGTACAAAGTGACGATCTCAGCGCCGGGATTCGCCACCCAGGAAACGCCGAATGTGGTGGTCACCGCCAACGCGGTGCAACGTGTCGATGCGCAGCTCAACCTAGCGCAAGCGACCCAGAGCGTTACGGTAACCACGGAGGCGCCGCTGCTGCAAACGGACAAGTCCGACGTGCACACCGACCTGAACACGACTCAAATTTCCGTGCTCCCGGCTATCTCCTCCGAAGGCAGGAACTTTCAGGCATTGTACAGAATCATTCCAGGCGCAACCTTGCCCCTCGAGAACAATTCTGCCGCAGGGAACCCGCAGCGCGCCATGAGCAGTAACGTCAACGGCCAGTCCTCGCAGGGCAACAACACGAGAATCGACGGGGTTCAGGACGCCTATCCCTGGCTGCCGGCCAATATCGCTTATGTGCCCTCGGTTGACGCGATTGACGCGGTGAACGTAACCACCAACTCCTTCGACGCCGAACAGGGAATGGTAGGAGGAGCCGCCGTGAACGTCGAGATCAAATCAGGCACGAACAAGCTGCATGGACAACTGCACGAGTTCCACACCGACAATGCCCTCTCCGCGTTGAACTACTTCAACCCCTCCACCTTCCGCATTCCGCTAAACGTCTTTAACCAGTTCGGCGGGTCGCTGGGGGGGCCGATCATGAAGAACAAACTGTTCTTCTTTGGCAATTGGGAATCTACGCGTCAAGTGCAGGCCCCCAACGGCGGCAACCTCCAAACCGTACCGGCCGGGGGACTCTCCCACGCTGAAGCACAGACAAATGGTTTCTTTGATTTTCGAGGTCTGATTACCGACAAGGCGGGTAACCCGCTGCACGTCTACGATCCCAGGAGTGGCGCGGCAGATGGAAGCGGCCGTTCCCCGATTTCCTGCCATGGGGCAGTCGACGAGATTTGTCTTTCCGACCTGGATCCTGCAGCCCTCACCATGTTGTCCCTGATCCCGGAGACGAACCTGGCGGGTACGACCAACAACTATTTCGTCTCCCAAACAGGATTTTTTCACCGCGACAATTTCGATGGCAAGGCGAACTACGTTCCGAACGATCGCTCAACCGTGTTCGGGCGTTACTCGCTGTCGCGCAGCTACATTTTTGATCCTCCAGCGCTGGGGAAGGCTGAAGGGAATGCCACCCTTGGTGGACAGCTAGGAAACGCGTATTCACGAGTCCAGGTGGTGGGACTGGGTGGCACGTACGCTTTCTCGTCAACCCTGGTGGCTGACGTAAATACCGGTTTCACGCGCCAGCGCATCAACGCTGAGAGTACCGATATCGGCAGCAACTTCGGCCTCGACACGCTTCACATTCCGGGGACCAACGGTCCGGGCCGCCTGCAAGGTGGAATTCCAGCTTTTCAGTTCAATACGTATTCAAACCTGGGCAATCCAAACACCGGCAATCCCTTCGTATTCCGCGATAACCAGTACGTTAGCAATGCCAACATAACCTGGATCAAAGGACGCCACCAGGTACGCTTCGGACTCGAATACAACCATGTTCAGATGAACCATTTCCAACCGCAGGGCGGTTCCTTCCAGACGGCTCGCGGAAGTTTTCGGTTTACGGGCGCAGCCACCGAACTGCGGGGCGGAGCCACACCCGCTTCGGCGCAGTACAACTCCTTTGCCGATTTCCTGCTCGGCCTACCCGATGAAGTTGGCAAGGCGGTACAAAACCTGAACCCCAACGCGCTGCGGTGGTCGCAATGGGCGTGGTACGCACGCGACCAAGATCAGGTCACCCCGAACTTGACCATCAACTACGGGCTGCGCTGGGAATATTTCCCCATGGCCCACAGCGATATTGGGGGAGCGCGAGTTTTGGATCCGAACCTGATGAACGTCTTAGTGGGTGGTGGCAGCAGCGGCATTCCCATCGACGACAGGGTGGATGTCGGACATGGCTTATTCCTGCCAAGGCTGGGCATCGCTTATCGCCCGACCGGTAAGACAGTCATCCGTGTGGGTTACGGAATCAGCGCCGACGCGAATAACTGGCGGTTTCTGAGAAATGCTTATCCTGCGGTTACTATCTCTGACTTTACCGGGCTGGCAGGAAATTCGTTCGCGCCCGCAGGCAGCCTGACGGGATTGAACGCGCTGGGTCCGTACGCCAACCTGCCTATTGGTATTCCGCAGATCACGTTGACAGGCGGCACAACTCCCGGCGTGTATCCTCTGCCGGACGGGGTCGGCACCACGACGATACCGCGCGATTTCCGCAGAGGCTACATCCACTCTCTCAACTTCACTGTCGAGCAGGAATTCGCCGGTTTTGTGGGGGATGTGGGCTATGTCGGATCGCGAGGGATACGCCCTCTCACCAACAGAAACATCAATCCGGCACTGGCAATCCAAGGTCAGCCGGCCACTTTCGGACAAGATGGGAGAATTCTGAATGCCCAGTTCGGCCATAAGAGCAGCAACACTTGTCCGACCGCGACAAATCCGAGTGCGCCCTGCAAGGGATGGCCTGATATTGGCCAACTGATTCCATTTGGCAACAACTATTACGATTCATTGCAAGCAAAATTGACCCGTCGCCTCGGTCATGGTTCGCAAATTGGTTTTACATACACGTTCTCGAAGGCCCTTGATTACGAAGACAACGAGGAGTTGGGTTTCCTGCTGTGGCCGACCCCCTCGCGCTATCTCTTGAATAGAGCGCTGGCCGGGTTCGATCGCACTCACAATTTCGAAGCCTACGGCGTGTACACATTGCCGTTTGGCGCGGGCCAGCGCTGGGCGCAGAACCGCATCGTCAGCAAACTCGCCGGAGGATGGCAGCTCGGCTGGGTGCTAAGCGCCATGAGCGGCACACCATTCACCGTCACAGACGGGAACGGGAGTATCCTGAACGCGCCCGGCAGCACCCAGGTGCCGGACATCGTAGCTCCCATTCGGATTCTGAACGGGCAACCGCAAGCCTCGAGTTGCTCCCCGAGCCTCTCCTGTTACTACTTCGACCCGAGTTCGTTTCAGCATGTCACTACGCCGCATGTCTTCGGTAACGCCCGACGAAACATACTACGCGGCCCCGGCTACTTTGATCTGGATATGAGCCTGAACCGCGACTTCAAACTCTCCGAGCGGTTCACGTTCCAGTTACAGGCCCAGGCGTTCGGTGTTACGAATACTCCGCATTTCAATAACCCGACCAACGACCGCAACAGCAGCACGTTTGGGAGGGTCACTTCCACTCTGGTCACCACGAATGCCAGTCTCGGCGGTAGCGGTGGCCAGCGGCAGTGGTGGTTTGGAGGAAAACTTATCTTCTAGCGCATCGCTGGACGGACCGCGCGGCGGTTCCAACCACAAATCCGCATCGCCGGCTCGTCGTTCGCTGACCCTGCAGGAGAGTACCGCGTCTGACGAGCGCCTCGAAATTGCTGAGTATTGCAAAAACAAGAAGAACCCCTCTTCCGAGTCCTCCTAAGGTTCACGTTTGTTTCAGCGTTCCAGTGTCTCAGAATCCCATCGCGCTAACGGCAGACAGAATCAAGCTGCGCAGCAAAATTCGTGCGAGGCGGCCGTATCAGCCCACGAGTAGTCATTGCCTCTTCAAGGGCTTCGGAGCCTGGAGGAAGATTGAGATCGGTAGCTCCACCATAGAATTCATCGCGCTCGGCTTCTGGAAGAGTCACGAACTCGAAGCCTTTGCGGCGATACAGTTGCAGCAAACCTTGCAGCACCTCTGCGTTAAATGCGCCCACATGCATGAGCAACACATAAGGGATATCCCGCTGATAAAGAGTGTGCGAGATGCCCCGATAGTAGTGGATGCTTTCATCGGGGGCGGCAAGGTAGCCGTTCTCCAAGGTCGCGACCGCTGCCTCATCACCGTTTCGTTTTGCACCGCGCGTAAGGCTCGTTCCACAAATAGTTACCGAAGCTCATGCTGAACGCCGCAATTTTGTAGCCACGCTCTCCCAAGAAAGTGCGAAAGCCTGCCCTTTTCTCAGGGGTGTCTCCTTCTGCCAGAAACGGATATCGGGACCAGTGCCAATCTTCATCTTTCATCACCTGTGCCAGCACGGGCTCATCGCGAGCGACGTCTTGCTTGAAATCCTCCAACGAATGCTGGTTCAGATTCATGTGCGACCAGCCAGGGTTGCCGAGAGGGTTTCCCGCTGCGTGCCGCACGCGCAGTACGGCGGCGTCGGTTGGTTGTTCTTTTATGCGTAATCCATTGACGAAACCATACGTCGGCGGCAGATTGGCTTCGCGTAATGCCGCAATGATCTTTGAGATCACTTCCTTTCGTGTTTCTCCGGGAGGCGAGGGGCCATCTGCCGGCGGATCGTCAAAGGTGATCGCAATTTTCGGCACCGGTTGCGCGGACGGCGCAAACAACGAGAGCGGTACGGCTTGAGCCATTGCGGCGTAGCCTGCGGGCGAGGGATGAAGATGATCGCCAGAATCAAACGCAGGCAAGAGGCGCTCGGGATGCGCAGGGTCACGGGTGATCTTGTCCAAGTCGATGATCGCACCGAAGTGGCCGCCAGCGCGGATCCATTCATTGACGGACTGCCGATCTGATTCGCTGCCCGAGCCGGGATGATAGTAGTTCGATCCGACAAACGGCATTATCGTCGCGCCGATGACCTTGATGTCATGAGCGTGAGCGCGCGCGATTACTTGCTCGTATGCCGCTATAATCCGCCGAACCAGTGCATCGTGCGCAGCGCGGGGAACCTCGCCACTGCGCGTCAGCATACCGATATCGTTGATTCCCTCAAGAACGATTAAGTAGCGGACCCCGGGCTGTGCGATCACATCGTGATCGAAGCGCGCCAAAGCATTGGGTCCCAAACCATCGGTCAGCAGACGGTTCCCTCCGATCCCCTGATTCAGGACGGCTATATTGCGTGTAGTTGGTGATGTTTGAAGGCGCTGCGCCAGAACATCCGTCCACCGATCATTGCCGTTGGTTGTGGCGCCGTGCCCATCGGTAATCGAATCCCCGAGGACTACGACTGCTCTAGCTTCAGGCGGAGCAGTCACGTCAATTCCGGCGATGAAGTACCAGTGATCAACTGCTTTAGCACCGGAAAGTTCAGCCGCAGAAGTTAAATTTCGATGTGCGAGATAAGATGTTGCCCGTGACCCCGGATGCCCGGTCTGTTCGTCCGGCGGCACATCGATATGCAGTGTGATGGCCACATCGGAAAGCGCGTTTACCGGAAACGAGACTGGATCAGAAAGGTAGTCAGCGTGCGCGGGAATTGTGACGTCCGCCAACCCGGAAAATGTGAGCGCCTTATCACTGGCAGGCACGATCTTGTCGGAACTTCGAGCGATTGGTCTGGCCACGTGTACAGCCGTCACATGCAGTGGTGTAGCCCCAAAACGATTTGACAGGCGGAGCCGAATTTCGGCTCCGCCGAGAGATAAATGCACGATTTGGCGCAGGGTGGCATCGCGCAGGTCTTCTGCCTCTAGCGCATGGCCTGGCTCAACGAGCTGCTGAGATGCTGCCCAAGAGCCAATCCAGCGTGCTCCGGGTTTGCTGGTATCCCGGCCATACTTTGAACCTGCGAGCAAGAAAAGAGCGGCGAACATTAGAGTCGAGCCCATGCGCGCGGAGATGCACAAACGTTCCATAGATAAGCACCCTGTTCCGGAAGGATGGCGTACAACCGCACAGGATAATTTGTCGCCCGTGCGGTCCATACTAACTGCCAGCCTGGTCTTTCAGGCCAACGTCGAGTCGGTTGTCGCTGTCGAATCCTGCAACTTCGAACTCGAACTCGCTTTGCTTGCCCAAGGCTAGGGCCCAGACTGGTGCCCGAGCACATCCTGACGCGTAGCCGCTTTCGGTCCGACTGCGAACACTCCGACCGGTCCGGCTTAGATTTTCCCTTGGCCCGTCTGGACGGTATTCCGCGAACCATTTCTCCGGATTTAACGTCTTTATTGCAGACTTGTGCCGTGTACTGATCCGGAAACTGTGAAATCAGCATCTGCGCACCGCAATCGAGCGCGCTGAACAAAAAGTCGCAGTGTGGATAGGGCCAGCTGGTTCGAGTAATGGAATCGAAGCCTCTATTGTCTGCCCAAGGGCTCGATCGCAAAAGATGAGATCGTCAATCCTCGTGAAGCCCCCATTTTTACCACCCTTACTGAGAATTGCCGTGAAACAAATTCTTCCCCTCCCCTCCGCGGAGACATGGATGTTGTCGCTTGCATCCAGCCCGGTCTCAGTCCTGGAGGGGTTTTGGTCTTGGCTCGACGGTTTCATGACGCGATGGTGCTCGACGCCTTCGGCTCCGGAAGTTACGCAAGCAAAGCGTTGGCTAAAGTGCCAACCATGATCCTGGCCTGCGGCTTTTTTGGGTCGTGCGAGGGGCATAGAATTGAAACGGAGACTCGGTGCTGAACTCCCTCGAACCCGAGCCTCACAAGAACCGATGAGCTACCGCCGGGCATGAACTCTGGGAATTGGCCTGGGTTTCTCTTCCCGACGCTCAAGCTGCCTGCGGTTTCAGATGTTCTGCGTCGAAACTTCCTCCCTTTTTCCAAAGTATCAAGGTAATGGCCGCGATCTTGCGTTCACGATCGACGTGGCAAGGCCTGACCGAGTCGCAGAAGGCCAAGCAGCGGTATGTTCTGGAGGACGTTGAGAACTTCTTCGCGCTCGCGAAGAATGACAAGGCCAAAGCTCAGCTTCGGCGCGGACCTCGTCAGCGCATCGGATACCAGACTGCGCACGAAAGAACTCGTCATGCGACCGAAGTCGTTTACGCCCTACGGCCGCGCGGGGCGGCCTCGACGGTTAGTAAGGTTCAGCCCTTCCGCAAGCGCTCGGAGGCTCATTGAGACGGCCAGAAGGCAGATCGTGGAAGGTCGTGCTGTTCCGGTGAGAGGGGTGAACGCGCGCGCCAGTGCAGGCAACGGCAGCGGCAGTCCCACTCTTTCGCGCTCACTTCGCGGGTCCTCTGACGTCGAGACGATAGCCCAGGCTCACGTACCACTGATCGTAATTCAATTGAGCACCCCGTTCAACGGTGTAACCACTCTGTAGAAAAGAATGACCACCCAGATTCGTGTCCAAGGAGGTATCCACAAATAGCGACCTGTTGTTCATTGTTGACGGTGACATAAGACTTCGGTTACCGACCTGGGCATCCCAGAGCATCCGATCGGTTAAGTGTCGCGAAAGGGACATGAGCCAGTAGTCGCCCCGTGCGAAGGAGCTGTCAAATTTCGAATAGTGGAGATCGGCACGAAGGCCTGTGTGCCCGATCTCACTCCAGGTGAGCCCGTACGTCTGGTTTAGGCTACGCCTGGTGTCTCCTGTGCGATAACTCTGTCCAACCGCAGTGTAGACGGAAATGTGCCGCACAGGTTCCGCGCGCACACCCACATTCAAACCCTGATAAAGCGACTTATCTACCAGGCCGGTACCAATTAGCTGTGTAACAGCGGTCGGAACATCGCGGAAGTAGTTGTGATAGAGATCGAACGAGACGCGTCGGTTCGGCTGAATGTGCAGGGTGAGGTAACTACGGCTAATTCCGGCGCCCGGTCTCAATCCATCTCTGGTGACACCCTGAGGAGAGTCAACTATGAGCGAGTGATAGAAAGAGAAGTATTTTTCAGAAGAAAGCGCGTTTTCAAAAAAGATGTACGGTCGATCGAGTTTCCATTTCAGTGTGCTCAATGCGACACCGACGGTGCCGGTGTAATGAAAAGGATCGTAACTGCCGCCTTCGACGTTGACGAAAGACCCTCCAATTCGCCGATCAGGGTTATAGTGCCATGAGGCGGGATCGGGCGTGGAGCCGGCAAAGACTGCCGCAGTTACCCCCGTCGCAACCCGACGTCCAACGTATCCGCCATCAATCGTGTCGAGGCTGGCAGCCCCAGGCAAGTAAAGGCGACCAAATCCGCCAACCCATTTCGAATTCGGATTGTCGTAGTACAACTGTATCGTGTAGGTCTTGTCGAGGTAATCTCGCACGGTCTCCTCGGCAGGCTGCGAGTTCTTGGTGAGTCTCCTTCGCCAGTAGCCTTGCAGGTTCCAGTAAGTTCCACCAATCCGGGTGATATCGCTCCGGAATGCCAAACCGCGCTGAGTGCTGCTGCCATGTGTCGAGCCCCTGCTGCGAATGCCGCTATAGTCCAATCCAATTCGTATTCGCACCCGGCTGTCCTCCGGCGAAGGTGAGCCTGACCCGGCACCCCGTCCCTGGTCGATTGGAGAGTTACCTTCCGTAAACGTACTCATTAGGGGACGCATGCCAGTAGCGTTTAAAGCGCGCTCCGCTTCGAGCCTCTCGATCTCTTCGGCGGGGACGTAGGCACAGTCGCCAGGTTTTATGGCGCGCTTGGCGGTGCGAATCTCTGCCACCGCGGACGTTTGTGCGACCGCGATTATTCTAAGTTCAGCAACAACCGAGCCCTCCGCCATTGAGGTGGCAGAACGTGCGCAAGACGGACTGGAGTTCCATACCAGCAGCGTCATGCCTTCCGCGAGGCCGGCACTGCGTCCGCCATTCAAGTAAGCAACGCCCTCCGCCACGTGTTTCACTCTAAAGTTGATGCGTAGACCTTCTGGCGAGGAGCTCAATACCGTGGTGCTGCCGTGCGTCGCAGGAGTGTCCGTCCGCGGTCGATGAAACAACCTCCCAATCACCGAACTGGATGCTGTCAGAAGGGGCGCTTCGCTCCGCTGGCGGGACCCCTCTACAATCCGGGCCGCAAGCACGGTTAGAGTGATCGTGTTGCCTGTCATTGCGAGTTCATAGGGATGGGCCCTGTCTAGGTCCACTACCACCCGCGTGACTGGTGGATCAGCGCAGTTCAACCCGACGCGTATTGCCTTGACGCCGTTCTGATTCACGGCTGCGCGTTGCTGCTTTGCGGGGGAGGCGGTATTGGGCAGTTGCAGGACTAAGCGGTCAGGGCGCGTCGCAAGGATCACGCTGGGAATTACGGAAGCAGTCAGAGTCACCTCGATTTGTATTCTGTCAACGCTTCCTTTGACCTGCACCTTTCGGATTTCAGCCGCATTGCTGTCGCTCGCCGCAGCGACTGCAGATACCAGCAGCAGGAAAAGATTCACCTGTAATATGCCCTTCATTACTCACCTTCACTCGCGGCTGCTCCACCTGGCCCCATCTTGCCTTTTAGCGCCGTAATTTTCTGCGGAAGGATGGCGCAATCCTCCAGCTATCCATGCTGGTGTGGCACTGGCGGCAATCCATAGAAAATCCAAACGCCTGATGGTTGGGCGCCGTCGTCTTCTGAAACGCTCTTAGGTGGCAGCTGACACAATCGGTCGACAGTCCCTGGCGGTTGAATTGCCCGACGCCCCCGCCCTGGTGACAGGAGTAGCAATCCACGGCAGCGTGCGCACCGATCAGGGGAAAACGGTCCTGGTGCTCGTTGATATTGTGGATCGAAACCTGCCAGCCAGTAACTCTGTGGCACAGGTCACACTGAGCTCCGTTTTTCCGGCGGTGGATGTCGGCGTGACAATCCTGGCAGGCGTTGCCAACCTTGGCGAAAACCCGCTCGATGTGGCATTCCTGGCAAGGCACCTTCGTGTGCATGCCACGGAGAGGGAAGCCGGTCTTTTGGTGATCAAATTCGGGATTGCTGCGAATGGGCATCCATGCATTTGTGGTGTGACAGTTCTCACAGGGCAGGTTCAGTGGACCATGGGGATTCCGAGTGGAGGCGGCAGGGGTGGTCTCCGGCGCGGCCGGAGTAGCAAACGCCGTGAGGAAAATAAATACCGCCTGCAACAGCACCTGAGTCCCCAGCAAGACTCCCCCCTGTACTACTCGGTGATCATCCGGAACTAACAAAGGGCGATACACGGCTGCTCTCGCGTGAGAGCATATTTGCTCGGCCAGACGGAAGTCTCTCGAGCGTCTACGGCAGGGGAGGCCAAGGGACATACCGCGTCCCCTGGAATGCCGTAGCTTAGTATCTTCAGTGGCGCCGTTAAATCTCGCTACTCTGTTGCTGCCGCCGCTTTGCCGGCATCGTCGACTGAATCATCCTGCCGCTCGCAAGCCGCAAGATCCTCTTGGTGCCTTCTGTAAGTGATCCGATCAACCTTGGCGCGGGTAACCACACCTTGCGCATCCATAGTAATTGTCACTGGATCGGGTCTCTGTAATAGCTTGGTGCATCCCAGGATGCTGTACGTGGCTACAAAGCGTTGCGCCAGGAAGGTGAATAGGGAATTTGCAACCGCGGTATCCGGCGATAGGCCTCGAGTCGGATGGGTGGCATCAGGAGTAAACAAAAGTTGGTCCAGCAGGAGTCTCGCGGGTGCTCGTCTGTAGATGTGCCGGCAATAACGAGCCGTATCGGCCTGCCAACCGTTGCCGACCGGGGGCTGGTCAACGCCTCGACGATAGGCATTGACCTTTTCAAGGTCAATTGCCCCATTGTTGAGGACCATGGGATCGCCCGCAGGAACCAGTGCAACCGGAGACTTTTGATGGGCTCGCGCCTGCAGTTCGTTGAGCGCTAAGGCCGGCACCATCCGGCCCGGATCGGCCAAATCAGGCGCTTTCCATGGCGTGCAACCAAGATTTCCATCCAGGGCTACGTCCACCAGGCGGTTATCGCTAGGGTTACCGAGTTTAGTTGCCTCCGGAAATGCGACCAGGTTTGACTGATTATTCTGGGCTAACCCGATATCGGTCACCAGATAGGTCGTCGGTAAATTGTCGCTTTGATCCTGGTCGACAACCGCGAAGTCA
Source organism: Acidobacteriota bacterium (assembly GCA_003225055.1). Classification (GTDB taxonomy): domain Bacteria; phylum Acidobacteriota; class Terriglobia; order Terriglobales; family Acidobacteriaceae; genus Gp1-AA122. The sequence goes on along the minus strand of QIAU01000200.1, from coordinate 1,912 downwards.
CGAACCGAAGGACAAGGCTGGCCATCGCTGGCGATTCCCAAAGCCGGAACATGCAGCTTCCCGCCACGAATGACGTGGTGAGCCGCTCTAAAGAAAGCCGGCGCATTGCAATACGCGAACTGTCCGAAGTTGCTGTTCTTGACACCATTCACACAACCAGCGCCTGCCAAGACGCCATCTTCAGCCTGAAGCGTCAGAACATCACCGTTGTATCCAAACCAAAGAGCGACAATCGCTTTGCTTGGGAGCACTGGGACCACAGGGGGTATCGCCGGCACTGTGTTTCGGTCAATCACCAACGGGTTATAGATCGAGATTTGGCCGGTCGCCCAATCTAAGATCGCCGCTTGAACAAATGCCGATTGGTTTGTGTTCGTTTCATGACACTCGCCCTGAAGCGGATCCGTGGCCATCAGCTCATAAGGGGTTGCGAGCCCCTCAGCCGTTAGCGGGTTGCTGGGCACAGTGAGTGTACAGTTGGGATTGGGCGCCGGATCACTTTGAGCGACCAGCACTCTAGGCGAGACTACAAACAGGATCAGACATAAGGCTACAACCAGTACATTCCAGCGCTTCATGACACACTCCCCCTGCGCGCGAAGCTAGATACACTCGGGCGGCGGCAAATTAGAATTGATTTACTGAAAGGACCACAGGAAGTTCGTCCCAACGCTCGGCTGGAACCAACCTACGTCCATGCTGGTTCACGAAGTGGGCTGGATGTGCCAGCCAGGTATTGCGAGGATCTAGGTGGATCTGATCTTCTAGGTCGATCCGCTCTTGTGACCACAAACAGTAAGAGCAATGTAGAGTCGTAACCAATTCGCAGTCAAGTACGGAAGGTGAATACTGCGTTCTCCAAGAAGTTCACTTGTAGAGTCGGCATTAGTACATCACTAAGGGGCAAAAATTTCGGTTATTTCCTGCCTTCACTCGCCGGATGGCCAGTTATGCCGCTGTACTTTTCAGCTCGGTCAGATTGCCGATGATACCTGAGTGTTTGTTGCCGCATCCGGCCGGTGGTGCTTTCAACTGCGCATAAGTTGAGCGGCTGCTGTTCGATACCGGTCAGGCGGCACAGACCTTGCTCCTGGGTGGCGGATCGTGGGGACTCATAACGTAATAATGACGTATTGGAGCCCAGTCTTCGGCGCCGGACAACGGGGATGAAAATCTATTGTTGTGATGCCTCAAGTACCCGCGTTCCCTTTCCGAGCAAGACGACTCTCTGGGTACCGGCCTCGTCAGTGATGGTCAGCTGACCCGCGCGAACTCCCTCTGATGAAGGCTTAAATGACACCCATATTCTACATCCTTCTCCAGCCGCAAGCCGATCGGGGCAATCGTGTGTAGCCGCAAAATCGCCCCTTAGGGTAATTCGGGTAACCGGCAGATCATCCGATCCGGGGTTGATCAACAGGATCACGCGCCTCTCGCTTGTCGTGCCTGAAACCTGTGGCCCGAAATCTACCCGGCTTGGCCCCACAGCCGCCACGCTAATGCTCTGGCCGACTGCGCTTGAAGGGGAGAGGATAGTCGCACAAATCACAATCAGAAGAATCGCCAACAGTGATGGCCCTGGGCTCACTTTTTCTGGGCGTTCAATAGCAAGCGTAGTTGTGTTCTTCATAGGCGTGACGGCCATGCAAAACTTAAAGGGGACGCGGAATGCGCATCGCATTCTGAGGGGGAAGGGGCAGCTAAGTCGACATCGAGTTTCTCGCGTCTTTTGAGACACCGCAAATGCCCAAGGTTTAGTTACTTCTGTGCCCTGCGATCTCGTGTAAGCAAGATCCCGGCGCCGGGTTCCGGCGGATATTGCCAGTGGAAAGGCATTCCGGTCATGTGCGGCCGCGCGGGCTGCCTGCCGGACGTAATCTGCCGTTTCATAACGATGGGCACGGCAAATTCA
>QIAU01000004.1 GCA_003225055.1 Acidobacteriota bacterium | reverse complement strand
GCACGGGTCGGTGCCGATGCCCTCACCGACTTTGCCTTCCAACTGCCGGAGCACGACTCTTTTCCACTTGGTAGGGGCCTGCACGACTTGTGCGGCGATGGGGTGCTTGTCGTGGTCGGTTGAGAGGTGGAACTGGATCGGCGTGCGCGAGCCTCCCGGTCCAGCATGTCATCGATCCCGCTCTCTACATCCACGATCAGGGGCACCTCGACCATCATCATCAGGTTGAGTTCTTTGCAGAGTTATCTTCGATGTAGCGCTTCACCTGGAAGATTGCTTGCCGGGTCTCTTGCGGGGACAGGAGAGAGCGGTAATCTTTTGGCCAAATTTTCTCCAGTTCCGCATAATCGCCAAATGCCCGGTCCGGCCAGGTCGGCTTTCTTATCCAGCGCCAACGTGCTCATGATGGTCTCCTGGGCCGACGGAGTGCTCCGCCGGCGCGATTGCCCAACCGATTATTGAAGCCCGTGGCTGGGCGAATGGTCAGTGACACAGGGCACAAGAGAAGGTGAGCAGTTGGCATCGACCGGTCACTTGTGCTGGCGAGCGAAACGAGCGGGCCAGGTGTTTCTTCTCAAGACCTTCGGGTCTCCGTGCCTCCGGAGTAGATCCTCCTTTGACTTTTCCGCCCCCACAGAGAGAAACGGAGGCACAGAGAAGGCGGACAGATTCTTGGGTCGCCTCGATAAGCAGGTCCTTCGCTGCGCTCAGGATGACAAATTCAGGTTGGACGACAAGAACACAGGCGTAACAGCGTGTGGTAGATTTTAAGTTTGTGCCATGAAGCAGATTGCTGACTGGGCTCTGAATGTTGCCACCTTGCGAGGCGCTACTTACGCCGATGCTCGCCTGGTGGACGATCGCAGCCGCGCCTTGGCCACCAAGAATGGCAAAGTAGGTAATGCTTCCGATTCCGAGTCACTCGGCATCGGAGTGCGCGTGATCGCGAATGGGGCATGGGGGTTTGCGGCTTCCGACAACCTCAGCCGCCAAGCGATCGAGGAAACCGCAGCACGTGCGGTGGCTGTTGCCAAGGCATCCGCCCAAGTCAAACAGCAGGACGTCCGCCTCGCGCCGGAGAAGCCGGTTACCGCGGAATGGACCACTCCCCACGAGATTGATCCTTTTACCATTTCGGTTGAGCAGAACCTGGATTTGCTTTTCAAAATTGACCAGGAGTTAACCTCCGTACCCGGTGTCACGCTGGCCGAAACCAACCTGAACTTCCGGCGCGAGGAGCAGTGGTTCGTTTCGTCCGAGGGCTCGAACATCCATCAGACCAAGTACTCGACCGGCACCGGTTACGCCGCTTACGCCTTCGCGGGAAACGATATCCAGAAGCGGTCCTACCCCGCTTCTTACGGCGGACAATGGCAGAACAAGGGCTACGAGCTGATTGACGAACTCAATCTGCTGGAGAACGCCCGGCGCATCGGCGAAGAAGCAGTAGCACTGCACAAGGCGGAGCAGTGTCCGGAAGGCGTGTTCACGATTATCCTCGACAGTTCGCAGCTTGGGCTCCAGATTCATGAATCCATCGGACACCCCATCGAACTTGATCGGGTTCTGGGGATGGAAGCAAACTTTGCCGGCACATCGTTTCTTACGTTGGACAAGCTGCGCAAGCTCAGCTACGGAAGCGAACTGGTCACGGTGGTCGCCGATGCCCGCCAGGAGCACGGGCCGGGGCTCGGCACGTTCGCCTTCGATGAGGAAGGCGTGCCCGCGCAGTGCACCCCCATTATTACCAACGGTCTGTTCACTGGATATCTCTCGTCTCGAGAGACCGCCCACACAATTGGCGCGAACCGCTCCGGCGGAACCTTGCGGGCAGAGAGCTGGAACCGGCTGCCGATTATCCGCATGACGAATATCAGCATTCTGCCGGGGAAGACTCCGCTGAGCTTGGAGCAACTGATTGCCGGCACGGATCACGCCATCTTCATGCAGACCAACCGCTCCTGGTCTATTGACGACAAGCGTTACAACTTCCAGTTCGGAACCGAGATTGGCTGGGAAGTCAAGAGCGGCAAGCGCACGCGCATGCTGAAGAACTGCTCGTATTCAGGGATTACCACCGATTTCTGGAACTCGATGGATGCTATTTGTTCTCGCGACGAATGGACGCTGTGGGGCACGCCAAATTGCGGCAAAGGACAGCCACAACAAGTCATGGGGACTGGCCACGGTGCGGCCCCAGCGCGGTTCAGCAACATCAAGGTGGGGAGCGCGTACAAGGGAAAATGAGAGTCGTCACCGCACACTTAGTTAGCATTTAGCAATCAGCATTTAGCCCCTGAACGGGCTGCCCAGTGAAGGATTTCCGAGATCTGGAGGCGAAAGGGCACCATTTGACGTAACCAAACATCACCGAAGCGCTTAGCACCTGGTATTTAGCACTTGGCCTCTGAGCGGAGGTGCTAAGGTGAAGGACTTCACAGATCTCCGGGGCATGGGAAAAAGGCGCACTCACAAGCCAGATTCGCCGATCGAGTACATCGATCGGGGCAACCTTGCCGAGGGGTGGGAACAATGAGTTTCAGCGTTATCTGCAGATTGCTTCAGGCTCCGCCGGCGAACTGGACTATCCCCTTAGTTGCTCGCGCGCGACTGGGCTTTCTTCCGGATGCAGAGTACCAGGGGATCATAAAGGACTTACGGGAGCTGGGAAGAATGCTTACTTCAGTTCTAAACAGGGTCGACGCCGGGCGTCTGATGGCCAAATGCTAGGTGCCAAGTGCTAAGTACTTTGCCGAAATGCTGACGAAAGACCAAGCAAGCGTGATCTTCGACAAAATTAAGAAGCACTCCTCCGCCGACGAAGTCGAGGCGCTATTCTACGGTGGTCATTCCGCACTCACTCGCTTTGCCAACAACACCATTCACCAGAATGTGGCCGAAGAGCATTATGGCGTCTCGGTGCGTACCGTATTTAACGGGCGAACGGCTCGGGCCAGCACCAACAAGCTCGATGAAGAAAGTCTGAGACGGGTAGTACAGGCTTCCGAGAGCCTGGCAAGAGTGCAGCATCCGGACCCGGATCTGCTGCCCATGCCGAACTCGGGCGAGGGCGCGCGCGGCGCCCAGGCAATCCCGAAGCGCCACTTCGAGCAGACGGCAGCGATTACTCCTGATCAGCGGGCCCTTGGCGTAGAGAAGATGGTCGGAATCGCCAAGACGCACAAGCTCACAGCCGCAGGGATCTTCGCCACCTCAGAAACAATCGAAGGCATTTTCAATTCGCGCGGCGCATCTGGCTGGCACACCCAGACTTCTTCCGACATCTCCGTCACCATGCTGGCTTCGGATTCCTCCGGCTGGCAGAAGGCTAATTCGCCGAATGTTGAGAACCTGGATCTAGTGACGCTCGCAGAAACGGCGGCTCGCAAAGCTCTCGAGTCCGCCAGCCCGCGCGAAATTCCGGCAGGGAAGTACACGGTCATCCTAGAGCCGGCTGCGGTGCTCGACATCGTGGGTTTCATGTTTTACGACTTCGGCGGCATGGCTATCCTCGATCAGCGGTCATTTCTCAATAACCGCGTCGGTACCAGGATTTTCGGCGAGAACATCAACATAGGAGACGATGTTGCCCATCCGCTGCAATCCGGAGCTCCCTTCGATGGCGAGGGGGTACGCCGACAAGGTGTGCAGCTGGTGGAAAAGGGAGTCGTGAAGCGCCTAGTCCATGCCCGAGCCACCGCCGAGAAGCTAAAGAAGTCAGAGCACAAGGATAAGGTTGGTCCCATCGAACCTACGGGCCATGGCTTTCCATTGCCCAACGAAATGGGCGAAGCGCCTACGAATATCGTGTTTGGCGCCCCCGACCACCCCAAGACCGTTGATCAGATGATTGCCTCGACCGAGCGTGGGGTGCTGGTGACCCGGCTGTGGTACATCCGCGAGGTCGATCCGTACGAAAAGATACTGACCGGGATGACCCGCGACGGCACATTTTACCTCGAGAACGGGAAAATCCGCCATGGCGTCCGTAACTTTCGGTTCAACGAGAGCCTCCTGCACATGCTCTCCAGTGTGGAGGAAATGGGCAAGCCGGTGCGCGCCAGCGGTGAGGAGTCGTTCGATATGGTGGTGCCCCCCATGAAGGTACGGGAATTCAATTTTACGGAAGTCACGAAGTTTTAGTGGGTCAGCGGCCAGTGGCCAGTGGCAGCAAACATGACCGCCCTCGGCTTCATCTCAGCTTCAGCTTTTTGTATCTCTGCTCCCTGTTTTGTGCTATCGTTGAGTCCTTCTAAGCGCCTCCCTCCCAACGGCTTGCAAGAAGCCGAGTCAATGTAAGTGTCATGACTTCGGTAACTTTCCACAGCTTTTGCTGGAGGTGTAAGCTGCCAACGAAATGCCGGAAAAAGGTCGCCCGGCGGAAAACGGAATTCCGCTGAACTCCGGCGAGGAAGGTCGCAACCGGTGTCAAGCGAATCAGGGAAGGAACAGGCAAAAGAAGTGAACAGCCGGCGCAGCCGCTATCCCGATATGCAGAGTGCGGCACGCTTTCCGATCAAGCTGCCGGTTGCGGTCAAGTCCGGATCCGGTAGCCAGGCGGCCGAGACCCAGAACATATCCGCCAATGGCGTCTTGTTCCGGTTGGATTCAGATATGCCCGTAGGCTCGATGGTGGATTTCACCATTTCGTTCCCCGCCGACGTAGTGGGGTCGGATAACGATGTGCGCGTGGACTGCAAGGGGCGAGTGGTGCGCAGTTTCGATGAGGACGGCCGCCGCGGGGTGGGCGTGGTCATCGACGAATACCGTATTGAGCGCTAAGCGCGGGCAAGGAAACGATGGCGAGTATTCCGGTGAGCGTGGAAGACAACATCCAAAAGCCGGGTGAGGGCGACGGTAAGGCGCCTCCTATTCGGGTCATTGTGGCCGACACTCAAGCCATTTTCCGCGCCGGTTTGCGCAAGATTTTTGCTTTGGAAGACGATATCCGGGTGGTCGGACAGGCGGAGAGCTACAGTCAAACTCTGACTGCCGTTAAGAAGTTCTCCGGTGACATTTTGATTTTCGAGGCGGCGCTGTCCGCCAACCCGTCCGAGGCGGTGGGTGAGATTCTGCGTTACTCGCCCGCCTGCCGCATGGTGGTCGTGACGGAACAGCCGGATGAGGAACTGACCCTGGAATTGTTCCGGCGCGGTGCCCATGGCATCGTTTCCCGCGAAGTCGAGCCGGAGATGCTGGTGCACTGCCTGCACAAGGTAGCCGCAGGCGAGCCCTTCCTGGAGGGCCAGGCCGTGAACTGGGTTCTGGAAGCTTACCGCACACAGGCCACGCGGCCGGCTGGCGGACGCACCAAGGTTCAGCTGACTCCCAAAGAAGCTCTGATTGTGTCCTGCGTTACGCAGGGCATGAAGAACAAGGAAATTGCACAGAAGGTTGGCACCACCGAGCAGGTGGTCAAGAATTATCTGCGCAAGGTCTACGACAAACTGGGCGTCGCCGATCGCCTGGAACTCGCGCTCTACTGTCTGCACAACCGTGTGCTTGAGGGCGCAAAACTGCCTGCAGCCTCAGAATCAGCCGCCGTGACTTCTTCCGGTAATCAAGCCGTTGCCGCAGCCGCCTCCGCTGCCGGCTCCGACAAAGCCTCCTAACCGCGCCGGTTTCATCCCCGTTTTTCCCAAAGCCGCTGAGAGGCTATATTCTTTCCGAACAGTAAACGCATCCAGCGGCCGTGGCTGGGCATGCAGTCTTGTCGGTAAAGCCGGCGATGCGCGCACAGCTCCGGCTTAACCCAATCACACTACTGGTGCGAGGCGAAGGTGAAAGGTGACACGAAAGTCATTGCAGTCCTCAACGAAGTTTTGAAAGCCGAATTGACAGCCATCAACCAATATTTTCTTCATGCCGAGATGTGCGAAAACTGGGGATATGAAAAGCTCGCCAAGCACACGCGCAGGGAGTCGATCGAAGAAATGCAACACGCGGAGAAATTGATGGAACGCATTCTGCTGCTGGATGGCACTCCCAACATGAGCGACTACTTCAAGATCAACATCGGCCAGAACGTCAAAGCCCAGCTGCAGAACGACCTCAACGTCGAATATACGGCCGTGAAACGCCTGAATAAAGGTATTGACACGTGCGTCGAGGCCGGCGACAACGGCTCCCGCGATCTACTGGAAGAGATCTTGACCGACGAGGAAGAGCACATTGACTGGCTGGAAGCAATTGCACGATAAAGAAGAGAAGTGAAGACAAGCATCTAGTGCCCGGTATCTAGTACCGAGTTAACTGGCGCTGGTTGCGGTTCTCGGCGACACCCCATAGAATCGAAGGAGCGATCGAGAAGGCTCAGTTTTTCTCGATGGGTCCGCATTTTGCGTTCCCTCAGCAACTGCCTCGCCGGAGAGATGGCCGAGTGGCTGAAGGCGCACGCTTGGAAAGCGTGTTTACTCGAAAGGGTAACGTGGGTTCGAATCCCACTCTCTCCGCCAGCCTTTTTATTTTCTTTGCTGTAAGTCCCTCGGAACCCTTATGACCTACCCTTTCGAGCGCCACGAGCACCGCAGAAAAGAATCCCGTCAATAAGAGCCTGACCACATTGCACACAGAAGCGGGCCGCCGATTCTGAACTTAAGGAAGTTGTCATCGCAACACCGGCTGAGTATCCACTGGACCCCAGAGCCGCGCCGATGAGAGCGCCAATTATCGCGACTGTAAGGCCACCACGGATCAGAATGCTCGGGGCCAAACGAAACTGTTCGCGACGCGCCCCCCTAGATGAATCCAATAATGATCTCCGCAATCATCCCGAAAACAAGTTCCCAACACAATAGCCTTTGACTTTCCATGTCCAGCGCTCCTGATCATGCCGGAAAGACGATTAGATTGGGATTAAGCTGCGGGATTTTTCGCAGATAAGATACGCGTTTCATGAGGTGATGGTGCAATTTCTTTTTCCGACGGCAGAAAGCCCTTTGACATCCGCTTTGACGGGCAAAAATCTTAGGCCTGAAACATGATAGGAAACTGCTGTTCGCTGCCGAGTAAATCCGATTTTCGAACCAAAACTCAGGCGCGACCTGATTCACCGAATCAGATGGAATGCTTGGTGGCCATCAACCACGGCGTCAGTAACCAGACGTTGATCGAAGCTGGCCAGCTTGCCATCGTGCTTGCGCGCCAGCGCCAATAGATAACTATCGGTGACGTGAGCGGAGTCCAGAAGACGCGCCGCGTTCACATGTTCCCGATCCAGCAGAGACACATCGCCCGGCCAAAATGCATGGCCGGGCAACTGCCGAAATGAAGCCAATAATCCCGCAACTGCTGCCGGAGAACCAGGAGAGTTCGGGTATCGAGGGTGCCCCACTTTCGCTGCAAACCATTCGTGCGCCCGATCATGCTGAACGTGAGCGGGGTCGATCAGGGCAATCAATACATTGATGTCGAGGAGGTACCGAATCACGGCAGCTCTTCACGAAGTTGATGGACCAATTCCGAAGTCACCCGACGCGCCCCTTTATGTACTTTGAGCAACGGCACGCCATTTCGAGTCTTGACCTTGGATTCTGCGGGCGCCAGCGCCCGTCTAGCCAGAGAGGAGATTACCTCACCCACCGATTTTTTCTCAATGGCTGCCATTTCTTTGGCGGCACTCAAAATGTCGTCATCGATTACAAGGGTAGTCCGCATCTAGGTCCTGTCATCAAGCATCATACATCAGATGCGAATGCTTACACAAGGTTGGAGCTCACGAGAGGTGCGCGACTTTAAAGTGAATGGGAATTACGCCCGTCGGGCCTCCCAGTAGTCCTCGAAGTTACCACTGAGTTGGCAACAGCGGAGGGCGATGATGGCATTGGCTCCGCGTACCGTCCAGAACATTCCTGACCGTTTGAGCCGGCCGATCACAGTTTTGCAGCCGGCTTCGATCACCCCAGAGCCGACAAACAGCCCTTGTTGGCGAAACTTGGCGTAGCGCATGCGTTCCTTGTTGCCTTCAAAATAGTTGGCTTCCGTCTCAATGTCCTTGGCCGAACCGGGATGGGAGGTCTCCAGGGCACGTAGCGAGGCGACCAAGTCTTCGATCTTCCCGTCGTCCAGCTTGTCTTTCTCCACTATGACCCAACGCTTCTGGGCGGGCTCATCCTGGGGATAGAGTTTGGCCGCCAAGGTCCCGAGGTGCTCCCGGCTGTGATAGAGATCGACAATGTGGGTGGCATCGGGGAAGTGGAGAGCGGCCTGGTTCCAGATCCATTCGGAGCCATCGCCCAACACCACTTTCTTGTCGGCCCGAGCCCAGCCCCGCCGCCAGGCTTCGGCATAGAGACGGCGGCCGAATTCCTCGCAGCATCTGCACTGCCTTGCTGTGTGCCCCCCTTCTGTCATCAGTCACTGCCGCGCCGTAGACGTTCATGAGTGTGGCAATCGACGCTGATCGCTCATGCCTTCAGAGTGCGCTGATACGTTATAGTAGATGTACAAGATTGGTCGATATAGTTTAATATATCTATTGCCATTTCGTTTGATATTATTTATTATATAAACCATGAAAAGTGATATAACAAAACGTATCAAACCGCTCAGGCCCAAGGGTCTACCTGCGGAACTCCGCGAGCATATAAAGGAGGCGCGGCTCAAGCGCGGCTGGAGCCAGCGGAAGCTCGGGGCGGAGGTGGGGCTACCGCAGCCGCACATCTCTGCCATTGAATCCGGCGAGATCGTGCCGCGCTTCGACACGCTGCTCGACATCGTGCGCGTCCTCGACCTGGACCTCCTGCTCGTGCCGCGCTCACTGGTCCCCGCCGTGCAGTCCCTCATCCGCGCCCAGAAGGAGCCCGAATCTGCCGAGCGGCCGCTTTATGCGGCGGACGATGAAGAACTCGCACCCGAGAACAGGCACCGCGATGAATTTTGATCCCAAAACCCTGAGCGCGCTCGCGGTCAAGCTCCATGGTCGTCGCATCGGTGTGATCAATCGCATCGGCGGCGACCGCCATTTGTTTTCGTTCGAGCAGGACTACATCGACGATGCAAACCGCCCCACCCTCAGCCTTTCCTTCAAGGGGCAAAGGGGCGGGCTGGTCGTGCCGACGCGTCCTGTTACCGCCCGCCTGCCGGTATTCTTCTCGAATCTCTTGCCCGAAGGGCATCTGCGCGACTATCTTGCCGCGCGCGCGAACGTGAAGCCCCAGCGTGAATTCTTTCTCCTCGCCGTGCTCGGCGCCGATCTTCCCGGGGCGCTCATGGTGGCGCCCATGGATCAGCCGGAGCAAGGCGCTGCCGAAGAGGGGGGCGATCGCAATCACGATGAGCGCTTGCCCGAAACCGCGCTGAGATTTTCACTGGCGGGCGTGCAGCTCAAGTTTTCCGCCGTGATGGAAGCCTCGGGCGGCCTGACCATTCCCGCCGGCGGCATGGGCGGCTCATGGGTCGTCAAGCTGCCCTCGGGCCGTTTTGCTTCGGTACCCGAAAACGAATACACGATGATGGCGCTTGCGCGAACCGTCGGAATCGAAGTGCCGCGTACTGAGCTGATCGACATCCGTGACATCCGCGGCCTGCCCGCTGATGCCGTCGCCATGGAAGGCAAGGCTCTGGCCGTGCAGCGCTTCGACCGCGGAGCCGCAGGCGAGACCATCCACATGGAAGATTTCGCGCAGGTGTTCAGCCTCTATCCCGACGACAAGTACCGTCACCGCAGTTATGCCAATATCGCCGCCGTGCTGTGGGCGGAAACCGGCGAAACCGGTACTTACGAGTTTCTGCGGCGGCTCGTGTTTTCCGTGCTGATCGGCAACGCCGACATGCACCTCAAGAACTGGTCCCTGCTCTATCCCGACCGCCGCACGCCTGTCTTATCGCCCGCCTACGATTTGGTCGCCACGCTTCCTTACATCACGCGCGATGAACTCGCCCTTACCTTCGGCGGCAGCCGCAGCCTCAGTGAAATCACCACCGACCAGGTGCGGCGCTTTGCCGATACAGCACGACTGCCCGCAAGCCCGCTGTGGCCGATCGTCACTGAAACCACCGACCGCACCGTCGCGTCGTGGGAGAAGCTTGCCGAAAAAGACCTGCTGTTGGAGAAGATGCGCACTGCGATCGGCGACCAGATCCTCTCCGTCGCCAAAACCGTCGCCCAGGCCGCCGCGAAATAGTCCTCCCGCTTTCCTGCCCTTCGCCATCGAAGCTCGTCACCGGTGCCTCGCCCGGTCGGATGTGCAGCCCCGTACAGGGCGCCGATGGCGGCTGCGTCTGCGGCGGTGCCGGCGGGTGGTGCCGGCGCTGCTGCTGGCCGCGCCGCTGCTGTTGCTGTTGTTCATCGTTGCCATGATCATCGTCGTCGTGGTGGTAATCGTCCCTTGTCATCGTGATCATGGTCGTCGTCGGTTGTCGTCGTGGTCGTTGTCGTCTCCTGTTCTCCTATGCCGTTTTTTCATTGCTCCTATGGACAGTCGGACGTTGACAGAAGGGCGTGGCGCAACTCACGCAAGCTTGCCGGAAGGACACTTGGAACTGGTGGATATTGGAATTGTGTCAAAGTAGAGCTCTGGGGTTTGAGTTGCCACGTTGCCGATCACGCGAGTGTTGACTCAGGTCCTGATAGACGGGCAGCAATCTGTATTGCACTGGCGAAAAGCCGGTATCCGCAAAACAGTTGTTTGGCGTCGCAACCAGGATGAGTGGATGACGGCCGATTTTAGAGCCTTGGAATGGGCGATCATCGTGCTCCATGCCCTGGAAGATTTCTTTTTTGATTTCGCCATTACTTCCCAGGGTCACGCGGTAGATGTACTCAATGTCACAAGCGCGGCCGCAGCGCGCCATTAGCGCGTCCGTGGGTGTGCCGCTGTCTTCATTGCTGAAGAGCAAGCTGTATTGCAACACTTGGTCGGCGCCGTCGCGAAGACGCTCGTACCACATCACCATCGGGACATCGGAAAAGTGGCCCAATGTGTCCGCCCGGGCGTAACCGATGGGTGCGTGCTCAATTGCCTGGTATTCAGGATCTGCCGCGGCGACTACGTGAACACTAACAGTTCGTACTTCGAGGCCAGCGCCTGCAGCGGACCAGCGTGGGCTTCGTTCGATGTGCAACCGATGCCGACCCGCAGCGATGGGGGCCGAGGAACACAGAATAAGTCTGCTCGTCTGGGCCGCGGTGTATCACACGACATCCTGGTCGTAACTGCCATCCAGTTCGATTGTCGCGACGGCGGCTTCCGCGCCTGTCTTCTGCCAGGACGAACCAGGACTCGACGCCATAATCTCCGCAACGGGCTCACCAGAAGTGTTCAGCACGAATGGAAAATCTGTTGCTGCCGCTGCGGGGCGTGATGCCGCCAATATCAGCACGGGCGAGCAGTAATTTGCAGGCGTGCATTGCTAGTGTTTGTCTCATTGTGCTTGATCGCGATTGACAGGCCGAAATCCAAGGCCGAGATTCAAAAAAGCTCAGAGCCGACTAGAAATGC
>QIAU01000286.1:2010-3260 GCA_003225055.1 Acidobacteriota bacterium | reverse complement strand
TCTATGCGCATATCCATCGTCCGTATATTCGGAGAGTTTCAGGAATGATCGTCGCCAATACGGGCAGCGCTGGTCTTCCTTGCGACGACTGCCGCGCTGCATATCTCTTGCTGGATGAGTCCGAGCCATCAATCCGGCGTCTGGAATACGACGTGGACCGCGAGATTGAGGTTCTTTCCGCCTGTGGCCTTCCTCATGTCGATTGGATTGGTCTCCAGGATTGCTCGATCACTCGCCTCGATCTCGGTGAAAACGATACCCATCCCTGTTGGGGTCACGTTTCCGGTGACATTACCTATCGCCGCGAACTCTGCGCCAGAATGTGTAATCTAGCCCTTCATCGACCGAAGAATAGGAGATGCGGCTCAGGTATCCTGTAATAGCGACGGTTACACCCTGCACGGAGCCGCTCAATGAGCAAAGGCCGCCTGGAGGCATTCAGTGATGGCGTCATCGCCATCATCATCACCATCATGGTGCTCGAATTGGCGATCCCGAGTGGTACGGACTGGGTCGCGCTCAAAAGCGTCATGCCTACGCTCGGTAAGTATTTGCTCAGTTTCATTTTCGTCGGAATCTACTGGAACAATCACCATCATATGCTCCATGCCGTGCGGGAAGTGAACGGGAGCATCCTGTGGGCCAATCTCCATCTGCTCTTTTGGCTCTCGCTCGTTCCATTCGTTACAAACTGGATGGGAGAGAATCATTTTGCAGCTCTGCCCGTTGCGCTATACGGAACCGTGCTGCTGATGGCCGGGATCGCCTATTACATTTTGTCGCGCGCCTTGATTCGCTACCACGGCCAGAACTCTCCGCTAGCTACCGCCGTTGGGAAGGACGTAAAAGGTAAGGTTTCCGTGTTTCTATATGCGATCGCCGTGCCGCTAGCATTCGCGAACCGATGGTTGGCTCTTGGCCTATACGTCGCCGTGGCTGTGATCTGGTTAATTCCCGACCGCCGCATCGAGCGGACGCTCGCCTGAAAATACCTGCCGCAAGGTAAACCAACTGATTGACTCTTATTTCAGGCCCCAGCGGCTGCTCAGGCGAGACGTACACTATCGAGGAACATGGCCAAGGGGTGCCAGCGATGCCGGGATGCCGCAAACGCGAAATCCGGGCACGGTACCACGACTTGATTTCGCGGACCACCGCCGATTTAGTTCTCGGGTCAGGGCCAGGGCTGCAAGGTTCCGGCCCTTTGATTTTTGGGATAGAATCGCCGCCCCTACAGGAGGAACGAGTCA
>QIAU01000286.1:0-1944 GCA_003225055.1 Acidobacteriota bacterium | reverse complement strand
CCGCTTTTACCGACATACTGGACTGAAGGGTAAAAAGTGCATTGCCAATTTAAGTTGGGAAAAGCTGTTCGCCACGTTGTCGAATCATGTGAGGAAAGCACCCACCCGTTGACTTGCAGAAACAAAAGCACTAACGCCGACTCCAATGATTTTGGCGCAGGATTGCTGCGAATCGCCAAGACGCTCGCGCCGGCCCCTGAATCCATCAAACATCTCCCGCCGCCCGCGGGATCTGATTCCGGCGCGTTAAGCCTCGATGATTCCGTTGCGGATCGCATACCGCACTAGGTCCGCTGTCGAATGGCAATTCGTCCTCGAAAGGATATTCTGTCTGTGTGTTTCCACAGTCTTCTTGCTGATGCCAAGCATTTCCGCAATTTTTCCACTGTGAAATCCCTGAGCGAGAAGTTTGACAATTTCGTTTTGGCGAGTTGTTAGACCGGGCTGAGGCTTTCTACGGTCGCGTTGCAGCGGCCGTTGCATGTTAGGTGTCATTGCAGGTGGGTAAAAGGTTTTATTACTCACTAGCGCTTGGATCGCAGAGATCAGATCGCGATCAGAGTCATGCTTACGGACATAGCCGTGAACGCCAGCTTGACGCATTTCCTGGATCAGAACATCGCTGTCGTGAATGGTAAGAATCAATATCTTGGTCTGTGGCAGGTTTCTGAGGATCTCCCGTGCGGCCTCCAAGCCGTTCCTTTTGGGCATACTGAAATCCAAGATAGCCACATCGGGCTTGAACTCGTTCGCCTTTTCGATCGCCTCCCGGCCGTCTCTCGCCTCGGCCACAACTTTCCAATTGGTATTATCTTTAAGGATTGCGCGAACACCTCTGCGAAGGACATCGTGGTCATCGGCTACGAGGACGCGAACGCTATACACTTGCTCCCCCTGGGAAGAGAGCCCACAACGAATGACGGCGACTTATGAATTACGCCGCCTGGCACCGGAGAGCATTGCGGAGATTACTTGCCCAATCTGCGGAAAGAGATTCCACCTGGCTCCGGGGAACCTCCTGCCGGTCCCTAACGCCCCGGGCGTGAATTGTTTGCCACACAGAGCACAGGCAATGACAAATTCAAACGGCATGGGGCACTCTCGCGAATTGATCCACGGAACCGGAGCGACGGGACGCCACGGAAAGATGCTAATGAACTGGGTATGCGTGAGCGTACTCCTTTGAAGTGCGTTAAGCAAGGCAGAGTCACGGAGAGTCACGCCGCCCGGACTTGCGTTCCACAGGTCATCGTCTCGATGCTCGATGCGTGGAATACCACGATGTCGGGTTGCAGTTGGATAACCTTCTCGATTGCCGCTCGACCGTATCCGGCCTCGCTGGCACACACGAAACGAATGCTCATGGGAGTCAACTGATTCGCTATCGATTGAGATGGCGGCGGAAGGTTCGTCAAAAACGTTGTAGGGGGATTATCGGCTTCCTTCTTTCATCGGCTAACCATTTTTCCAGAATTTCCTGATCGGCGGCTTCGACAGTGATGAACACAATGCCCATTCCTTCCTCTGTCACGTGTGACACTGTGGCGGTCGCCTCGAACGTGGCGCCTTCATTGGTCATCACGATATGAATTCTCGTCCCTTGGGGAAACGTGCTCGCTGCTTGAACGAAGCATCCGAAGCGGCCTAATTCACTAGTAGGCGCAACGATTATCCTGGAAGAACCTGCTTCCGTTACTACTGCCGCCGCTTGGAAGCCATGGCGGGTCGCCTTTCTACGTTCTGTCTCGGAGTGTGTGGCAATGTCTCGCACAGTTCAAGATACCGCCGATTTGAGATTCCCGGCGATGGACGCAACGTACTAGTAAACGTCCGCTTCCAGCGACGCCGGGCAGCGAACCCTGACACCTTTACCGCCTTGAGCCACGCTAGGAGGCTCGTCTACAAAGGTGTCGAAGCTATGGCGTCGAATTTCCGTCTGCAATA
>QIAU01000285.1 GCA_003225055.1 Acidobacteriota bacterium | reverse complement strand
CCACATATGCTAAATATCCAATACGATTGTATATTTTGCACAACCTAGACTGCCATTACTATAACATCAATAGAAAGAGCGACTTGCATGCTTATTCCTGCGCGCTGGATTTTGCTACCCGCTCAACTTCGATCACTTGTGGCTACCGAAAATTCCGCGGTTGTGGCTCGCCGAAATGTCATCTGCCGAGAGTGGCATCGATTCTTTCTCGCCCAAGCGGGAACTTTGAGCCTGCATTTGACCAAGCGTTTGGATAACGCGCAGGTGCCCTTAACCCAGCCATGCGCTTCCCTGCGGCCCACACCGCGACAGGGCACACACATATATTAAGGAGGGACGGAAAGGTCTTCTGGCTAGGCCACCCAGTCGATCATGGGAAAGCACGCGACCAGAGGCTACGCAGCGAGTTCTGCACCCCGGCGTTCCCTTGCCCAGTCCAAGATGTGTGCGGTCCTCGTGATGGTAGGAGACGTACTCGGAAAGGAGCCGCTTCAGGTGTCGCTCGTTCAGAGCAATCACATGGTCGAGCAGCTCACGGCGGCAGCTCCCCACCCAACGCTCGGCGACACCATCTGCCAGGGACTTTCGAACGACGTCCGCACGGCGTTTATCTTCAGGGATCGAATGGCTGCCGGGACCTCCGTCCCGTATTTTGCATCCCGGTCATGGATTAGAAATCTCGGAGCCGCCCCAAACGGAAACGCCTCCCGCAACTGCTGGATGATCCAGCAGCTGGTCGGATGCTTGGTGACGTTGAAATGCAGGATACGCCGGCGATCATGGCGGATGACAAAGAAGCAGTAGAGGACACCAAAGGTGATCGTGGGCACGGTGAAGAAGTCCATGGCAGCGATCGCTTCCCTATGATTCGCAAGAAACGCGCGCCAGCGCTGGGCCGGCTGGGGATCTCTCGGCGCTCGCTTCATCCAGCGGGAGATGGTTCTCTCAGAGACATCGAAGCCCAGCATGAGCAGTTCACCGTGAATGCCAGGCGCGCCCCAGGTTTTGTTCTCCCGCACCATACGGAAGATCAGCTCTCGAACTTCCGCCGACAGTTGTTTCCTACCGACCTGTTTTCTCGCCTTTGAGATCAAACTCCAATACAGTCGAAACCCTGCACGATGCCAGCGGACGACCGTCTCAGGATTGACGAGCACGAGAGACTGCTTCCAAGCACCCCAGAAACGGCGGGCGAATACCCACAAGATTTTGTCAACCGTTCCCATCCGGGGTCGGGGATGCTTGCGCTTCAGCACGGCCAGCTGTTGTCGGAGAGCGAGATTTTCTAGGAGCAGGCTTCGATGCGATTGCAAGCAGCGGGTGAGCAGGCCCAACCCTAATCCCACGTAGCGGAACATAAGCAACTGTCATAGCAGATACTGCGGGTGAGGAAAGTGTGCAAGCTGTTGATTTCAGAGCCGGACAGAATTTTGGCGAGGCACAGGCTGACATCCCAACTCTCGTGCTAATTTATTGACTATGCTGATGGATTACCGGCTAACGGAACGTAAGTGGGGCGCTCTCCCCGCGCTAAGAAAAGTGCTTGAGGACAAGCCAGCCTCGCACCGCTACGATGGTCTGACCTCGGTCTCAGATAACATCTTTGAGGCCTTCCAGCGTTTTCTCAACATTTCGGCATCAGCTACGGAGCATAGAGATGAATTGTGCACGGCGGTGCACGGTGATCCCCAATTCGCGAAAGCAGCCATGGACGACTTGCAAAAGCTAATGAACGGATTAAGGGCTATCAGAGAACATCTCAGCAATGAAATTCGCGATTTGGAGGCCTTTGTGTAGAAGTGGATCACAGCGTCTAGCCTTGCCATGTCGTGTTCGAGATCCTGATCGCAAAGGTAAGGTCGAGTCCGGAGTAGCTCACGCGCAGAAAACCCCTCTGAAAGCGTGCAGCAGCGCATTCGTATAGTGATGGCCCGCAGGATTCATGTGAAAAAGCTGGTAATCAAGGCCATGCGACAGCCATGTCAGCGGATGCCAGTTAGCGGCATCATCCGAGCGGAATGCCCACGATAACGTGTTCCAGGTTAGCCCGGAGCGCACGTGTCCATTGCCGAATACGTATTGATCATCGTCGTAGTTAACGAAGTCAAAGTGCGTTACGGGGTTGTAGAGAAACAGGGTCAGCGCGGCCTCGCCTCGCCGGGGCACAAGTCGGCCTCAAGGAGGGGGCATTCGAACTCAATAATTGCTGCCGCTGGAAAAAGGAGACGGATCGAGTTTTTGCAAAGAACAGTACAGGCAGCGGACAAGATCCTCGCGGACCTTCATCCCACTTTTCGCACAAGCTCTCGCATCAGCCGAGGTACACCTCCCGGAGACGTGTTTCCCCCTGATATATACAGGACCACCTAGAGCGTCTGTCGCACAGATTCGCAAGATTTCATTGCTGCAACAATTGTCTCAAGCTTGCAGCCATGAACATGGGCCGATTGTCCGCCGCACCTTGGATATGGTCAGATAAGTTATACTTCGGATCGTGTAATACCCACACGCGACTTGAGCGACATGCCGGCATCCCAGTTACGAATAAATACCGGCGCCCTTCTAAATTGAACTTAATGCGAACCCGCTCTACTGTGCCTTCAGTGGCACCGTCGAACGGAACAGTCGAAACTAGATATCGGCCTTCCCCCGGTAAATAAAGCATCAGAGCCGCATCCGGCCCGGAATAGGTCGATTCCGATCCATCCTCGTCAAACACGACTGCCCCGTCTCGAATGAGCATCGGGGACACGACGCGGAACTGGTTCTTTATAGGATTGAGGGATTCATCCGGCTGATAAGGAAGAGCCGGCATGTGGTCCAGCAACTCACCACTGATCAACAGTGTTCCCATTTGTCCGATTCCTATCTCGAGCGTGTGCCCGGGCTCAAACCAGTATCGTTCCTCTGGCCAGCTGTTTAGGTCCTCGATGGACATATTCATCGAATAGCTCTCTCCGCCAGGATCCGTTACTGGGGCGGAGCCAAGTTTAGTGCGCACCGCAAGCTGCAGTCTATTGCCATCGTTTGCCAGTATCCTGGAGCTAATGCCCACCATGCCAGATTTCGTCGGC
>QIAU01000199.1 GCA_003225055.1 Acidobacteriota bacterium | reverse complement strand
ATCCATGTGAACAGTCCACTATTACCACTATTATCGCCATCTGGGCAATACGGTTCGGACGGTGAACTCGGTGTCAGTTCGGCAATTCTCTAGAGAGAGACTAGGGCCAACCTTGAGCGAGCACGACTTCTTACAGTGGCAGTAGCTGACGGACGTGATGGGCAGTTTGCGGTTCGCGTACAACAATGCCAGGTTGTGGAGGGACGCAGCCTCGCTGGAGTCTCCGGGTGCAGGAACTCTGAAATGGTGCAGGCCCGACTCCTCAAGGCCGTGGCGGCCTAGCTCCAAAGTGTCGGTCCACACTACAGATTTGACTTAGTCGTTGGCCACACTTTGACAATCACAGTAACGGCAATGGTAAGGAGGAGTAGAGCAAGTACCGGATGCGCGGGCCAAATTCTCTGTGCGAAGCCAAAAAGCCATGCCCCCGTGCCTACCGCAATCGCAACCCCGGTCGCCCTTAAGGTGTTTTCTGTCGAAGCTTTCATGCATCGGAAACGTCAGATCAACTGATCAAGTCGTGGCTAGCCAAAAAATGAACTCCCGCACAGGATTGGTTCTTTCCCGCTGCACTCAACGCCACCACGCGCCGTAAAGCACCAGCAGCTTTCGCATCCGCGTATTGTACGCGAAAGCCAGCGTGTACAGTCGATAAATGCTGGGCACCGTTTTTCCGCTTTCGATGACCGACAGCCGACCAGGCGGGAGCAGGAACCTTCGGCTGCGCTTGGCACCTGCAACTAACTTGCTCGCCGCGTAGACATCGTGCATAGTCAAACCCAAGCTTTCGCGCAGCCGTCGTAGCTTGCGTCCTGCGGTTTCAGTTTTCGGCATTGTCAGTGAACCGTTATCCTCCGAAAAGACAAAACGCCTCGTAGTTTATAGCATTATGGAAAGACTTGCGGAAGACGACGACATGCCGTTTTGCCTGGTCTTGGTGATCACATCTCTTGCCCGCGTGGGTGGGATAAGCGGGCTCATTCATTCCTGCCCCCAGAGATGAAGACTATGCATGTTTCGGGCGAATTCGGTTGGGTAATACCTCCTTCAGTCAAGGACGATCATGGTTTCGTTCGGATACAACACCAACTCGATGGCACAGCGCTATTTCAGCGTGGATACGGAAAAGTCCGTCCGCAAGGTTGCTCTCTTATGCTGCGGTTTCGGTTTGCCGCAAGTATGATGTCGCGAGAGCCTATCAAAGCAGCGAGGAAATGCTAGCCGCAGAAAAACTTGACGGTTGTATAGCCGTGGTGCCGGCCGAAGATATTTCTGAGGTCGGCTCCAAATTGCTTCATTTGGGAATTCCATGTGTCATCGAGAAACCACTCGGCGCCTCGATTTCTGGAGTGAAGGCCCTATTCGACACGGCCCGTGCAACGCATACGCGTAACATGCTTTCCGCGAACCGGCGTTTCACCCTGGCTCGGCACGCGCGAACAGAACCTGAATTCCTGTGGGTGACTGCGGTTCACGCCGTGGATGCGCTCCGCCACATTGCTGGCGAGGTCGAAGATGCACAATTCCGAACCTTAAAAAACATTGGCAGAGCCGCGGACTGGTATGCCATCGACTTCCGCTTCGCGAGCGGCGTCTCGGGTCGCATTGACATCCTACCCGCGGCCGGAGCGCTCGAAGAAAGTTACGAGCCGATGGGTGAGGATTTGCGTGCCCTCGTCACCTGCCCATTCGGGCCTCAGCGCGGCTGGCGAGCATACCGCGAGAATCGGCTGGCCATTGAGGAAACTGCTTCCGACAATATGCCGGAAGATGTGCTGAACGGATGCTATGACGGCGCCGCAGAATTCATCCGGGCGCTGACGCGTAAACAAGCCCCACATCCCTCGATTGAGGACGTGTTTCCCTCGGTGGAGCTTTGCCTGGCGATGGCAAAGACGGCAGAGCAGAGCACGCGCGGGCAGGTTTCTGGTAAATCCTGATTTGGGAGATTCACGTGGTGATCAAATGCTTTCATGATAAGCGCGAAATGGCCCAGGTCGCGGCCGACCAGGCTGCCTCAATTTTGCGACAAGCTATACAGGAACAGGCAAAGGCTCGCCTCATTGCTGCCACCGGCGCGGCCCAGTTCGACTTTCTCGAAGTGCTCACAAACCTTCCGCGAATCGAGTGGTCAAAGGTCGAAATGTTTCACCTGGACGAATACATCGGCCTACCGGCGTCGCACCCCGCCAGTTTCTGCCGCTTCCTGCAAGAGCGCTTGATTCAGAAGACGGGAATCACCCAGCACCATCTGCTCAACCCGGAAGAGGATACCGAGGAAGTTGTCCGCCGCACCAGTGCAGCATTGCTCTCGGCGCCGATTGATGTGGCCTTTGTCGGAATCGGAGAGAATGGCCACCTCGCGTTCAATGATCCTCCCGCAGACTTCGAAATCGAAGACCCGTATTTGGTCGTCAAGTTAGATGTGGCTTGCCGGCGCCAACAACTCGGCGAAGGGTGGTTCGCCAGCTTGGCAGATGTACCGCAACGCGCTATTTCGATGAGTGTGCGTCAGATTCTCAAGGCGAAGCAAATCCTGTGCTTCGTCCCTGACGCCCGCAAAGCCAAGGCTGTGAAAGCGTGTTTCGAGGGTGAAATCAGTCCGATGGCCCCTGCTTCCATCTTGCGGACTCATCCGAACACGACGGTGTATCTGGACCAACAGTCAGCCGCGTTGCTTCGTCCAGCAACCCTGGCTTCAGCCTGGCAAGAAAAGCGGGAATGACCGTTTGGTTAAACCCCTTTTCGCCAACCGCGATCTTCAGCGGTCTTGACCTCAACGGTAATTGATCCATCGGGGTTTAGCGGTTGTTCGCACGCCCAGGCCACCGGTTTCATTACACCAGGACGAATTTCAAGCTGCGCCGATAGCTGAACTTTGCCACTGAAACCTTGTGGGAGTAAAAAAGAAGCCTCTCGCAGACCACCACCGTAAGGATGCCCCGCATCCAGCGCCCCACGTAGCTTGAATCTCTGATCAAGGCTTTCGATTTCGAGCCACAACCCACCCGGAACTCCAGCCACACCGCGGTTGGAAACACAGACGATCAGCTCTGAGGTGCCATACCGCTTCCGCTGCCACACCCAGGAAGGACTCGATCGGCACCCCAGGTTGAGCCGCAACCGGTCGAAGCCCCGCGGGTATCTCTCATAGTAGTGCGCGAGGTTGTCGGACTCGGTCCAAAGACCCCAATGATTGGCTTTCACGTCCAGGAGGTGCAGCATGTAGTTCTCAAGTTC
This sequence comes from Acidobacteriota bacterium, assembly GCA_003225055.1. GTDB lineage: Bacteria > Acidobacteriota > Terriglobia > Terriglobales > Acidobacteriaceae > Gp1-AA122. The sequence goes on along the minus strand of QIAU01000199.1, from coordinate 56,645 downwards.
GTTCACACCGGCGGCATCGAGCTTTATCTTCTGCGCGTCATATTGCCGCAGGTAGCCATCTTCTAAGATCGCCGCCAGCCAAGGTGGACGGTTGGCAAGCTCTTCGATCTGGATTGGCTCCTCGACGATGATGCTGTCGGAACGCAGCCAGGCGCCGGCTCGCACCGCCATATCTATGACCGTACGATTGCCGACATTGCTGATGTCAGGTTGCGTATTGACGGCCAGCGGAGTTTTCTTCCAGGTCTCAAGCTGACGCTCGGTCATCGCCACGAACGTGCGCTCGGCGGTCAGGTAGTCGGGAAAGGGGTTGCGCTAATTGCTGGTGTGTCCTTCGCCCCAAAAGCCGTATTGCATCAGGTCCATCCACTCGATCAGGGGGTCGCCTTCGAAGCGGGCCGCCAGGAGATCGGTCAATTCTGCGAATGCTTTCTGAAATTCCGGGTGATCGTAACGGGGCTCGCGGTATTCGCCTGGTTCCTTTCCGGGAATCTTGCCAATCTTCACCAGCGGCACGCGATCTCGCAAAAACTCCGGCAGGGCCACTTGCTCAGGCTGAAATGATGTGTTCGATAGTTGGATTCGAAATGCCACGCGCAAGCCCTTGCGTTTGGCGGCATCCAGCGTGAGCTGCCACACCGGATCTAGGTCGAGTTGTCTCGGGCGTGACTGCACGTTGCGCCAATCACAGCGGATGTAAAGCACATCCACAAACGGCAAACTCGAAATCTTCTCGACGTGTTGCGCAAACGTTTCCCGACCTGCCCGTGTGGCCAGCGACGGCCCGCTCTCCTCCCATGCGTACTCCACCCAGTCCAAGCCCGGGAGTCCGAACCGGCCGCTCGGAGGGAGTGGTGAACAGCACGGTTTGCCAACCCTGGTCTTGCTCAATATCAAACGGACCTTGATTTAGGCGCCCCCGAACAGGCGGGCCGGAGCCGAAGTCGTAGCCTTGCCATAGGTGAGAGGGAACGTCGGCGGCGAGCGCGGCAGGCAACGCAATCGCGCCTTTCAGCAGGTCTCTACGACGCATGGATATGGCTCGTCTCGCGCGGCCACGAGGAGTATATCTAAGCCCCTTCCAATCTGCTTTGTTGTTTTCTTTTGCTTATTATGTTCTGTTGTTTTCCTTCCTAGACCGTTTTCATTTTATGTCCTTATCCCGAACATGGAACCGGATTGGCTCCGCCCTCAACTGGTTCCAAATGACCGCAGGCAGGCAAGGGGCACGACCACTTGCGAGACTTATCTCGGTCTGCACCATCGTCCCATGAGCTATGTCCATGGCGACACACTTATCACGTGCTTCCTGTCGTCAGACCCAACGCTTCGCGCGCATGAAACCGACCTGCTGCGCGAGTTCGATCGGAAGAACGAGGGCTTCTGAAGATAATTCTGGGCAAAGAGGTTCCTCGCGATGTACCCAGCGAGGCTGAGGTGCTGATTGAATGCAAGGGCTGATGAAGCCGAACGGAAAATTTCCCGTGATTGACTCATCCTAGGTCATTTGTTGGCATTTTTCCGCTGCCTGGAAAGAGGGATTGCTGCCTGACTCGCCATCGGAGAATGGCGTGATCAACGCGTGGTGCAGACTCTCGCGTTACGCCTGCCCAAGAGATGAGTGGGAAAAGACGCCGAATGCCGGTTCCTGTGTGAGCAAATGCTTGGCTTGTCATATGTTTTCATTTCCTATTGTTTCTTTTGCTTTTAGTGTTGAAGTGTAGTAAAAGGGTCGACCGTTAGACCAAGGATTACAACCGGGAGCGCGCCATGAAGCAGTTGAACTGTTCTGCAATGCTCCTCACTGTCCTGCTTGCAATTTTCGGGGGCACCAACTTGGCTTTCGCGCAAGGAACCGACCTGGGCACGATCGCAGGCCTGGTAACTGACGGAACAGGCGCCGTGGTTCCCAATGCGACAGTGGTGATTCTCGACCTCGCCACAAACACACAGCGCGAGACCAAGACCAATGCGCAAGGCGAATACCGCGTCTTCGGCCTGAGCGCCGGAAGATACCAGGTTTCAGTCTCGGCGCCGGGCATGAGGACAACACAGATTAGCGGTATCGACGTGAAGGGCAGCGACTCACTTACGGCCAATGCCGTGCTGAAGCTAGCCACTGCCAGTGAAAGTGTCGAAGTCACATCGGAAGCGCCGTTGGTAAATACCAGCGATCAAACCATCAGCGACACCATCTCCAGCCGGGAGATCATTGACCTCCCCCGTGACAGCCGCGACGTCTACTCGTTTCTTTTTCTCAACCCGAATATCACGCAAGGCGTAGATGCCGGCGAATTCAAATTCATTGGCTTCCAAAGCTACGGAGCCAATTTCACGATCGACGGTCAACGCTCCACCAATACTATTTTCGGGTCACCCACTAGCAGCGAACCCCCGCTGGAGGCTGTGGGCGAACTCAATGTCCTCTCCAACGATTTCAGTGCGGAGTATGCGGGAATCTCGAATATCCGCATCACAACGAAGCGAGGCGAAGCGCAATTTCACGGGTCAGCCTTTTACAACAACAAGAACTCGGCACTCGCCGCGCTGCAGATCCAGGATAAGGAGGGCATGGCGAAATTCGTGCCTAATCAGTTCGTCAGCCACTATCCCACCCCCTATTTCAACTACAACGATCTTGGAGGGTCTTTGGGGGGTCCGATCCCGGGCCTGAAGAAGACTTGGTTCTTCGCTGCCTACGAGAGGAATTACGCCAGGTCTCCAATCAACATTTTTAATAACCAGCTACCTCATCCGTCGTTTTGGAGAGGAGATTTCTCAGGTCTCATCAGCGATCCCGCGACCGCCAATCCCGGGCTTCTTCCCGACGTTCCCGCCGGCGTCAGTGTGGATCCCTCTTTCACGTACCAGGGCATGGGCCGACAGTTCGTGAGCATACCCCCGGAACTTCTGAATTCCAATGTGCAGAAACTGATCAGCACCTACTTTCCAAAAATTAGCACTGGCGTCCAGATGGGAGTGAATTCCGCCTCCGGCCGTGTCGATGGCAAGATCGCCGGGGGTTTCGAGACGTTAATCCCCGGCGGTTCGACGCGGGATTTAGGAACCCTTCGCGTGGACCACGATTTTACGGACAAAGATCGCGTTTATGTGGTCTATAACGCGCAGGCTGATCTTGGCGCCACTTCCCCTGTGGTTGCGCCCTTCACCGGACTGGGTCTTGCCCAAAACGATGTCCGCGATAACACCATATCCGGTTCTTATGTGCGGACAATTCACAATAACCTGATCAACGAAGCTCGTGCCGGATTCAATCGGGAAAACAGCTTCCGTCACAGCAACACAACCCTCGCCGGGTTCCTGTCGAGTATCGGCTTCGATGCCAGTGCGATTGATGCTTATGCGGCAGTTGTCGGTCAATCACAACTGGCCACTCACGGGCACACAGGAATCACCTATGGCAGGACATTCGTTGGTCTTGGCACCGGCGGAAGGAACACGGAACGTCAGTTGAGCCAGTACCTCACTACATTCGGCGATACGCTGACGTGGGTCATCAAAAATCACAACCTGAAGATGGGCGCTGATTTTGTGAGAAATGTGGGCCAGGACGGTTTTGCCTCGGGCCGTGGCAATCCGCGGGGGACGATGGCCTATGCCAATCCTAGGGCCTGTGCAAATGGCTCCTGTGTCAACGCCACGACCGATCCATTCGCGGAATTACTCCTCGGGCTGCCGCCCACCAGCGTCACTTTCGTTGCTGACCCGCGTCCGCCCATGGACGTGCATAACTGGGAGCAAGGTTATTTCTTCCAGGACGATTGGAAAGTCAACTCGAGATTGACGCTTAATCTTGGCCTCCGCTACGAACTGGTTTCGCCCTTCGTCGACAAAAATGACATCATGCTGAACTTTGACCCCACCTTTGGCGGCGGGAGCGGGCGATTCCTGATCTCCTCGGATAAAACAACTCAATTCCTGGATCCCCGAATTCCCGCCATCTTACCGGTAGTCACGGCCTCTCAATCAGGACTTGGCATCGGCCGGGGTTTAGTGCGAACCGACAAAAATAACCTTGCGCCTCGCCTCGGAGTTGCCTGGCGCATGACTGACAAATCTGTAGTGCGGGGGGGATACGGAGTCTACTTCCCAACTGCGGCCGCCCAGGGAATCCGTGATCCGCTCTCCACGAATGCGTTCAACCAAGCTCTCCGAAAGATCGATTCCGGGATCAATCCGCAACCGTTGCAGCCATGGCCGACGCCTCTGACGGGTGGAGATATCGATACCAGCTCGCTGGGCGGGCTCCCTTCAGTCAATGCCGTACCAGTCGGACTTCACCAACCCCTCATTCAGCAGTACAACGGCACCTACGAACGAGAACTGGGACTGAGAACATCTCTGCGCTTTTCCTATCTCGGCAGCACGGCGCACGGGTTGATTGCAGGCAAGGACCTGAATGAAATCAAACCGAATGACAGGGGATGGGACACGACGACCGGCGATGGGGTTACCGCCTGCAACGTTGACAACGCAGATTGTATTCCCTCAGCGGCGGATCTCGCGCGCCTGCCCTATCCCAAGCTGGGTGACTACCTGATGAGTTTCGGGAACTTTGGCCACAGTCAGTCGAACGCCTTCCAGGCACAACTCGATCGCCGCTACAACAAGGGATTGATGCTGAGCGCGTCTTACACGTACCTGGATCAGAAATCTACCGGCTTGGATTCCGGCAACTCCAGTCTGGGCGGCGTCGCCTACAATCCATTCAACCCTGAAGCGGATTACGGCCAGGATGGCTGGGTATCCCGGCACCGGTTTGTCCTATACGGGATCTACGACTTGCCCGTAGGCCGTGGTAGAACGTTGGGGAGTTCGTTCGCGCGATGGGCTGATGCCTTGATCGGCGGTTGGCAGACGACCTTCCAGATGTTCGCCAAGACCGGAACCGGCTTTACACCATTTTGGACCTGTGACAACTGTCAGAATGGCTCAACCCTTCCCGGCAACATTGCCGTCACCTCTGTGAGCGCGGTAGGAGACTTTAGCGACTTCATCACCTACCGTCCGCTCGTTGTCGGCGACTACAAGCATCACGTTGGTGATCAACTGTTCGATCCGAGCGCCTTCGCCCCACCAACGATCGGTTCCGATGTCTTTGATAACCCTCAAGTTGCCAAACGCAACCTGTTGTGGGGACCGGGTTCGTGGGGAGTGAACTTCGGACTGCACAAAACCTTCCACTTCGGTGAGCGAGTGATCGCCACGCTTGGGGCGGATGCAAACAACCTCTTCAATCACCCGCTGCGGTCGCCCAATGCCGACTTCGGCGGTGGCGGCGGATCATTCGCTTACCTCGGCGGCTTCAACATCCACGTTGATCCAGCCACACTAAACCTGGTAGGGCCTACTATTCCTGACGATATCAGCCCGAATGCCGATTTCGGTCGTGCATTCCAGACTTTCTCTCAGGAGGGCGTGGACAGCCGGCGCACCATACGTTTGCGACTCAGGATTACGTTCTAGCGTCAAACCGCGTTAAAGAATCCGGCCGCGATGTCGGACAGCAGAACTGACCGGTGGCATCTTTCCAATCGCGTTGTAAACAGAACCGCCGCACGACTTCGGCGCCGCGCGACCCGGCGGCCGACATCAGGCAGGGAGCGATGAAGCTTCGTATTCTTCCCGCACTGGTAGTCGTAGTGTGCGCGGCCTGCGCTTTCGCTGAACGTCCGGGAGACTTCCGCGTCATCGGGCCGGGCGGCGGCGGCGCCATGTTCAATCCCACCATCAGCCCCCACGACACCAACACGGTTCTGATTTCCTGTGACATGACTGGCTCTTACATCACGCACGATGCAGGGCAGACCTGGCGCATGTTCAATCTGCGCGGAGTGGCGGATTTTTTCGTATTCGACCCGCGAGATCCCCAAACGATGTACGTCCACGAAACAGGTCTATGGCGCAGTAGCGACGGTGGGGAGCAGTGGAAGCTGGTTTATCCGGATCCGGGTGCGGTCACGGGCGTGCAGATGAATTCCGATCACTCCGATGAGCACATTCTTGCCGATCCCGATCCTCTGGGCGAAATTTCGGCGCTGGCCGTTGATCCTGGTGATTCAAACATATTGTACGCAGCCGCCTTCAAGAAGGAGCATTTTGCTCTTTTCGTTTCGCGCGACTATGGAAAGACCTGGCAAAAGCAGGCCGACCTGCCGGCCAGGGCCCGCCGTATATGGGTTGATCCGCATTCACCAGCGGGCGCACGCACCTTATTCATGGCGAGTTCCAAAGCATTCATAGCGAGTTCCAAAGCTGTTTTCGTGGTGACGGCCGACAAAGTCCGCAGTCTGCCGCTTCCGGAAACGGCCAATGATCTTTCCCTCGGCTTCGCTTCAGATGCGCAGGCGACACTTTATGCCACATCCGAGAAAGGCGTGTTCGTCTCGACCGATGGAGGAGCGACCTGGAACAAAAAAGAGCTGCCGGGCCAGGGAGCGCAAGTGCGCGCGATTGCCACCAGCTTGCATCATCCCGAGGTCGCGTACGTCTCATACGCCCACCTGGCTCTAGATGCAAAGTTTTGGATCGGTGTGGCCAAGACCACAAACTCGGGCAAAAATTGGCAGCTGGTGTGGAAAGAAGCCGACACAGGCGGGAAGAATATCCACGACGCCTGGATCACGGAACGTTTCGGCCCGGGGTGGGGAGAGAATCCTCTGAACCTTGCAGTCGCTGAACAGGATCCAAATCTGGCTTACGGTACGGATCTCGGAAGAACAATGAAAACCATAGATGGCGGTACGACCTGGACCGCCTTATATTCCCGCAAAGTCGACAATGCAGGCTGGACCACCGTGGGCCTCGACGTCACCAACAGCTACGGCATCCATTTTGATCCCTTCGATGCCAAGCGCCAGTTCATAACCTATACCGACATTGGCCTGTTTCGTAGCGAGGACGGCGGAACTTCATGGAAGAGTTCCACCACCGGGGTTCCCCGTCAATGGCTGAATACAACTTACTGGGTCATTTTCGATCCCAAGGTCAAAGGCCGCATGTGGAGCGTGAACAGTTATACGCACGATCTGCCCCGGCCCAAGATGTGGCGGCACAACTCGGTGACGACTTATAAAGGCGGCGTTTGCCGCAGCAACGATGGCGGCACGACCTGGACGAAATCAAACGATGGGATGGAAGAGACCGCGGCCACCCATATTCTTCTCGACCCCAAGAGTCCGGTGAATGCGCGGGTACTGTACGTAGCTGGCTTTGGCCGTGGTATTTACAAAAGTTCAGACGATGGGCGGACTTGGACTCTGAAGAATCAGGGAATCACGCAGTCGCAGCCTTTTGTATGGAGACTCGCGCTCAGCTCTGATGGCGCTATCTATGCCGTCATAGCGCGGCGATCGGAAGACGGAAGCATCGGCAACGCTGGCGATGGCGCTCTCTACCGCTCGACGGACGGCGCGGAACATTGGCAGCCGATAAAGCTGCCCGAGGGAACGAACGGTCCGAACGGCATTTCAGTGGATCCGCGCTCACCCAATCGTCTGTACCTTGCAACATGGGCTAAGGCGACCGGATTGCACGGCGACGGCGGCGGCGTCTTTCTTTCCGAAGATGGCGGCAAGAGCTGGAAGCGAGTGCTTGAAAAAGATCGCCATGTTTACGACGTCACGACTGATCCATCAAATCCCGCCATTCTCTACTCGGCGGGATTCGAATCTTCCGCGTGGCGATCTGCGGATCGCGGTTTGCATTGGACGCGCATTCCCGGATTCAATTTCAAGTGGGGACAACGTGTGATTCCCGATCCGCAGGACCATAGCAAGATCTACATCACCACCTTCGGAGGAAGCGTCTGGCATGGCTCGGTCAACGGAGAGAATCGGCCCGTAGACATCGCAACGGCCGTGCTCGAGCCCGGGCAATAGCGGGGAATGGAGCAATCAGTTTTGATCAATCGCCGTGACTGGTTGTATGGCGTGGGTGGCTTGGCGGTTGGGGCCGGAACACGGATCGGCAGAGCCGCTGCGCACGCGGAGGTGCAAGCGGAAAGCAAGCCGCATCCGGCCCGCGAAAAGATACGGCGCTTTACTCGCGAGATTCTCTACGTACCCGGGCAAAACGTCCTATCTGTGTTTGACCGCGTCGTAAGCAACAACTCTTCTTTTCGGAAGGCCTGGCTGCTGCACGGAGTAAATCAGCCCAGCGTTGAACAGGACGGCCCGACCTGACTTGCGATTCTTTAATCATCACTGGCCTGCAGCCAGATACCGTCTATGAGCTCATTCTGGGAGAACTTAATGTGTCATCCTCGCCGGCAGCGGTTTTACCCGGCGTTTCGGCAGGAACCATGCGGGTTCGCGCAAACGTCAAGGGAGTACTCCGGGTTGAACGCCGTGATCTGCGCAACTTGCGCCTGCGGATCGCGAAGGTATGACGCCAAGAAGGCCTGGGATTCCGCGTTTTGTTGCAAGTAATTAAATTTCGATTTCAAGTCAGCCCGGCTGCGCTTCTGAACCGAGCGTGGCCGATTACCGAGGCGCCCTTATCAAAGAGCCGACAATTACGTTGACTTCCGCCCAGGATGAATTGACCTTGCGCCGGCCAATCTCGAATTTGCGTTGGTGGATCGGCGCCGCCTTGTTTGCTTCCACCATCATTAATTACATAGATCGCCAGACGCTTTCACTGCTGGCGCCTTACCTCAAACTCGAGTACCACTGGACCAATACCGACTACGCCAACATCGTGATCGGTTTTCGCGTTGCTTACTCGCTTGGGCAGACGCTGTTCGGCCGGTTCATGGATCGCATCGGGACGCGGCGGGGGTTAACCCTCACCGTAGCCTTCTATTCCGTTGTCTCAGTGCTGACGTCATTGGCCAGAGGCTTTTACAGTTTTGCCACGATCCGCTTCCTGCTGGGCGCTGGCGAAGCGGGCAACTGGCCGGCCGCTACCAAAGCCGTTTCGGAATGGTTCCCGAAGCGTGAACGCGGACTGGCCACTGCGCTCTTTGATAGCGGCTCCTCGGTTGGTGGAGCGATCGCCGCCTGGTTCATCCTCTGGATTTATTTCCGTTGGGGCTGGCGCCTGGCATTTGCGATTCCCGGAACGCTCGGATTCTTATGGCTGATCGTTTGGCGCTGGCTATACCATCCGCCCCAGTCTCACCCCAGAATCAGTGAAGCAGAACGGGAGATGATTCTGGTGGACAGCTTGGAGTTGAATGCCCTGGAAACGAAGCGGGAGACGCTGGGCTGGCGTGTCCTTTTACAGTTACCACAAACCTGGGGCGCGATTATCGCAAAAGGGTTGACGGATCCGGTCTGGTTCTTCATTACCGACTGGTTTCCGATTTATCTGGTGGCCAAAGGATTCCATCTGAGAACGGGACTGTTTGCGATCTGGATTCCATTTTTGGCGGCTGATCTCGGAAACTTTTTTGGGGGTTGGGTTTCCGGCTACCTTATCAAACGCGGGTGGCCCCTCGGGAGGGCCCGCAAAGCTGTCGTCCTCTTTGGGGGTGTGGGCGTGAGCATGGTGCTGCCCACCGTTCTTACCAGCAGTCTTTATTTGATTGCTCTTCTGTTTGCGCTGGCAACTTTCTCATATGCTTCGTTTTCGACCATGGCCAATGTCTTGCCGTCGGACCTTTTCTGCAGTGAATCGGTGGCCACGGTCAGCGGGATGAGCGGAACTGCGGCGGGCCTGGGGACGATAGTCGCCTTCGAACTTATTGGGCATTTTTCCGACGCCCGCCGGGCCATGGCGGGGCATTCCTTCGATCCCATCGTAATTGTGGCGGGACTGGTTCCGTTTGTGGCGATGATTCTGGTTCTGATATTGGTGCGCAATTCCGACGCGACTCGCCGAGGACTGGTGCGATCCGTTTGAACGTGAATGTTAACTATGAATATTTTCCGAGTCCAGCAACCGGAATCGCCGGGAAGGTCCTGGAAGAGGTAATGGAGGTCTAATGGGAGTTGGCGCTCACTTGGGTTCGTCAATCCTTGATGCATCAAGATAGAGCAGGCGTCACATCTGTGTGCGAGAAGTCGTCACCCTTGAATAGCATCGGTTCCCTCTTTACCTTGCAAGGGCATAAGCGAAACAGTCGCCGAAATTCAGCCTGGCCGGGTGACCACTGCCCTTGCCAAAGTCGTGGTATGCCTGCCGTGCAATTCGTGCTTGAGCTTCGGTGACGGACTCCACGGTTACCTCTGCTTCTTGAAGTAGGTCATCAAATCTCCGGCTCGCGATCGGATCCCGGCTGGCATCGATGACAGCAGCTGCTTCGACGTAATTGACTGCCGAGATGCGCCGATGGACAGCCTTTTCGATTGCCTTCGCAAACAGAGGCGCCTCGGCCTCATCGCGAAGGATTGCGACGATTGCCGACGTATCAAGAATCATTGCGGCAGTCCCTTCTCATCGTACAGCATGCGGCCGTGATCGATGGAGCGGAAGGGCTCCTTCAGATGTGCCGCACAATCCTTTCCAATGCGTAGCAATCGGTCGGAAAGCGCGGCACCGCGTTCACGACGAACTCGTTTCAGGCGCTCACGAACGGCTTCGGTAACCGCTTCCGTCATGCTTTCTCCAGTAAGCTTGGCCAGCTCCTGTGCCAGGTTGTGCGCTTCCTTATTCTTGATGTTCAGCCCCATGTGGCAACTCTTCTACCATATATATCTACCATTCTACCGAACCGATCTACACCCCGCAATCGCCTCAGAATGGTCGGGAGCTGAGGGAGACTGGCAAACCCAATCACCTTGGTTTCGGGTGAAGAACTGCACCAAGCAGCTGACGTCGGGATTCATTTTCCGGCTCCCCGAAGGATCGGCAAAATGTGCCTGCGGTCGTGTTCGATCGAGAGCGCTCCAGCCCCGGATTCATCATAGCTATAGATTTTTGTCGAATAGTCGCTCGATCCAATGCAGGTGCAGCAGACATTAAGCTTCATCTCTGAAGGGTGAAAAGAGTTCGTGGAACAATTCTTCTCGTGCCGGTAGGGAGAGCTGGTTCAAGGCCGCATCGGCGAAGGCCGCGCCGAAACCAGGAATCTCCTGAAAATTTCTTTTTCGGATTGCGGAGGATCGTTTCCTTGGCTGGCACCCCAGAAGCTGGCCGCCAACGCACCGGCTCTCGGCCGCTGGAAGCGGATTTTCTCATTTCGCACCCAGGACACGATTTGTCCGGGCATCCCTGCCAGCATCCTCTCCTAAAGGGAGATACGGCTACCGTCGTCGTGGTGGCGCGGCCAGGCCAGCTCTGTGATGTGGAAAGAGACCGTGACAACATCCGGCAACGATCCAACGATTACTCTAGCGGGGCGATGGGCCGCCGACCGGACCTGTCGACTCTCGCTACCGCCAATTCAGGCGCCAGCGAAATCAGCTGTGGTCCCTTCCAGTTTCCCGCTTCCCGGGCAGCGGCGCCGCTTACATCAAGGGCATGCAGAGCCAGGGCGTGAGTGCGATCACCAAGACCACCCACCCACCAAGCACTTCATGGGCAAATAACCAGGAATACGCTCGCAACCACATCGGTTCGATGATTGACGAGCACACCGTGTGCGAGAATTATCTGCCTGCGCTCAAGGCAGCGGTGAAGAAAGCCCATGTGGGCGCGATCATGGATTCCTACCATTTGACCAACGGCTTCCACATGACCCAGAACGGCTACCTGAACGGCGAGGTCAAGAAAAAAGTGGGGCCTGGATGCGAATCACCACGTCGGATTTCGATTTCACCTACGATGGCCTAGCCGCTGCGAACGGTCGAGCCTTAAGGACCTCAGGCGCGCGGCCTGTGACGGCCCAACCCAAAACCCATGACCACAATCAGAGCCGCCGCTGCTGACAAGCAGAGACCCTTCCAAGGCACGGGGAACGCTATCTCTGATCGCTGGCACCTAGCGATCGGGCACGAGGGGTTCTCCTCATGTGCGGGAGTGGGCAGCGAGGCGCCTTCCGTTTCGCTCAGGGCACGTTTTGGCGCCTCTCGGGGGCCCGCCGAGACCGCAACCGACGATGGTTGTCCTATACCCACCGCTGCGGCGCTTACCATCTCTAAAATGCCCCCCTGAACCGTAGTGTGCAGTTTCTGAGCCGCTTTGGCTGCAGCCAGGGCGCTCCGCGCGTCTGCCGCCCGAAGCGACCGCCGGGCGGACTGCCGGAGAGAATAGGCGTGTGCCGCAAGGAGCATCAGCGGCATGAGATCGGCCCCACAGCGGGAGCACGTCGACACGCCGCGAAAGCGGGCTTGACATACCGGGCATCGGCCGGCTGCTTCCGATTGCGGACTGTTTGCGTTCACCGCTTCCCTTCCACAAAGAACAACAGTTCCGCAAGCTGTTGGATCGCGCCTGTGAGGGTCTTTTCATCCTTGGCGGCGATGGCGGTTTCGATCTTCTGGTTGAGATCGGTAACTTCCTCGCGGTCTTCTTCGTGCATTTGTTCGACTAACCGGCGCGAGCGCTGCGCTACTTCCGAGGCCTCGCGGGCAACTTTTGCCCATGCGCCCTCAGTAAGAGCCAAGGCGTTCGCGTTTCTATCCGCCTCGGCGTCCTCATCCAATTCCTCGGTTTCTTCTTCTTCTTCTTCTTCTTCTTCCGATTTGATGGCTTCGAAAATACCTCTCGAGGACAGAGCCTCCAGCCGTTTGCGTGCCTCGGCAATTTCCGCGTCGCTCTTTTTCTCCAGGGCTCGATCAATAGTAATGTGCTTTGACTTTCCGGTGCATTTCTCGACGGCAGTCACATGCAAAATGCCGTCCAAGTCCAGGCTCATGCGGCAGAGAACTTCGCTGAGATCGGGAAGCTTCTTTAAGTCCTTAACCTTGAAAATGCCGACGAGGATATTCTTGAGCGCATCTTCGTCCTCGCCTTCGTAAACGCAAACGTCGACGAGCTCCTGAAACGGAACACAGGTAAAGAAACGCTCAGTACGGGTCAACGGTAACGGGCTATTACGCCGGATAATGGGCTTGTAGCAGTAGGGGTACGGAACACCGCCGCGTTCTCCGAGATAGGAGACGCCGAATGAGTAGGGGGATACATCGACCAGCACCCGGTCCACCTCATGCCCCGCTAGTCGAGAGGCGAGTACACCAGCTCCCAAGGCTACGCACAGGTCCGGATGAATTTCTTCCTGGGGCACGAGGCCAGTGCGTTCAAGCAACAGCCGGGACACCAACGGTGTGCGCGTGGAACCGCCGACCAACAGGATCGTGTCCAGGTCCCCGGGGCTTTTCCGAGAGTCGGCGAGAGCTTTGGAAACGCTCTCCAGCGTTTTCTCCAGCAACGGGCGGATCATCGCTTCGTACTGTTCCCGTGTGACCTCCAACTCCAAGTGCAGGGGTTTCCCTTTCTCGCTAACCAGGGCTTCTTCTCGGATGGTGACTTCCGGCTCAAAACTCAGCCGCTTTTTGGCCTCTTCAGCGGCCCACCAGATACGCGCGCACGCCACGGGATGTCCCTGCCGCAAATCAACGCCGTGCTCCGTTTGGAAGGCCGTCAGCAAATGCTCCGCCAATAGATCGTTGAAGTCGTCGCCGCCCAAGTGGTTATCGCCATGGCTGGCCAGCACCTCGGTAATATCGCCTTCCAAGGCAACGATGGAGACGTCGAAGGTACCGCCACCGAGGTCATAGACCATAGCGCTGTGCCGCTCCCCTTCCCCATACGCCAAGCTGGCTGCAGTGGGCTCGTTGAGGATCCGAATTGCCTCCAGACCCGCTAGTGCCGCAGCCTCCCGAGTGGCTTGGCGTTGCGCGTCCGAGAAATACGCAGGAACGGTAATCACGGCTTGGTGCACCTGCTGCCCGACGCTACACGAGGCCCAAGCCGCGAGCTCGCGCAGAATCAAGGCCGAGACTTCGGGAGGAGTGAACTGGCGATCGCCCAGGGTTACGCTTTCCTTGCTCCCCATTTTGCGCTTGATGCTGCGCACGGTTCGCTCCGGGTAAGCAATTAACTGATTGCGCGCTGGCTCGCCCACAAGCACGTCCCCAGAAGGAGAGAGCCCCACAACTGAAGGGAGTATCTTGGTCTTCCCGCAGCCGAGAACTTGCACTCGACCGTCGACAAAGCTAGCCACCTCCGAATTAGTAGTGCCCAGATCAATACCTACGATAAGCTCGCTCATCAGCCTCCATCCTCCTTAATAATTCTTTTGTATCCAGTCTCTTGGCTCCCGCCCGGGGATACATCGTGGGGATCAAGAATTGATCCCCTTTGCTGAAGCTCCCCCTGCCCCAATTACGACCATGCAAATTACCTGTTAGTCAATTTCTCGATCGCTCGACTTCCTGCGTGCCACTTTGACCTGAGCCAAACGATAAACTTCCCCTTCCCACTCATAACCGTTGCGATAAACGCCCACCACTGTTCCCTCGGGCACCGAGTCCGTTTCTTCCCGCTCGACAGCAGTCATCCGGTGGGAATCAAACTCCTTCCCCTGGCAGAGGATTGGGTTGACACGGTAATCCTGTAGCGCCTCATCGAGGCGGTCCAAGGTCAGGGTGTAGCCCTTTTCCAGGGCGGCCAGAACCTGCCGAGTCTGGGACGGTGGCTCCTCCTTATCCTTACCGAACCAACGTGACCACCTGGAGCGGCGGGCGTTGGTCAGTAACCCTGAACTGGCTTCACGCAGGGAATTGAGGCCGCGCTCGAGACGGTCGCGCAGGTCGAGCAGGAGGTCGATATGTTGGTTCGCAGGACGCCAGGCATGCGCCACCCCCAAAGCTGCCTCCGGTTCTTGTTTTTCCTCCTCCTCCTCCTCCTCCTCCTCAACATCCATGAGCTCGGCGGCAGAGCCCCGTGCCATCGCCGCAGCCACCGCCTCAGGCAGCTGTGCCAATGTATCGCCCACTTGCTTGAAGGTCCGGCTTTGCAGCTTGACCTCCTGCGTGAGGGCCGTTATCGCCGACCACAGAGCGTACAGGTCGCAGCGGCCTTCAACCGGCGCAAGCGGCTCCCCATTTTCGATCGCGGTCAGCAAGTCCGCAGCTAAGCCCGGAGGCGGTTGTTCTCCAGCGAGGGCGCTGTCCAACCACGTCTCGAACCCACGTAGGCTGATCTCGCGGATTTCATGCACAGAGCTTTCCGAGCCGTCAGAGTTCATGCCCATTCGGATCTATTTTTCCTTCAATACGGCCAGCCAGGGTTCCGGTCCAACGAACTTCCTCTCACTCGAACCGCTCCCGAACACCGTGTCCAACGGAGCAAGCGGATCGATGGAGATCAGAAAGTGTCGGAAGCGTTGGCGGCGGTCCCGGAGGAATTCGTAGGCGTCCCGGACCTGCTCAAATTCGGCAGGGCTGCGGTCCGGGGGGAACTGTTTGAGCTTGTTCAAATACGCCGCACGAATCTGTTCGTCGGTCGCGTCCTCGGCAACCCCTAGCACGATCCGTGGGTCTAGTGAAAGATTCGACTTCTGCATCGCTTCATCCTTAAAACAGGCTTCCCTGCTCAGGACGCCCTGCTCTGGGGTTCTCCTTCTTTTGTGCCCCCCGGGGAAACTGCCCTTTCCGGGAATCGCCACCACGAAGGACGTCTTCCATCTCCGCCAAGATTTCGTCTGGAGCGGCGCCCAGAGCCATGGCCTTCTTGACCTCCCGCAACAGCTCAGGAACCAGCAACCCGAACAAGTCCTCAAGCTCTGCAGCCCCTGATGTGCCCGGCAAAATCCCTTTCAAGATCTCCTCGGGTTTGGCGCCTCGGGCGATGGCCTTGGTCAACTCGCGGGCCAGTTCCGGAGGCATGTTTGCAGGGATGTCTTCGAAATCTGCAAAATCGTTTTCATCCCGGAATGTGTCCACCTCGTCCGACCCATCACTCGCTGGCAGATTCCGGCTCGGGACCGGGAATTGCTTCTCCGCTCTTTCAGACGCCAGGATCTCATTGAGAAAACCCGGTTCCATCGAGTAACCACCGGGCCCGACCTCGGCAAGAAAGTCGTCCGGGGCAAACATGTTGCTTGGGCAGCAGCGCAATTCGTCAAGCAGTTTTCCGGCTAAGTCCGTATTGCGTTCGCGGCGGGCCAGTTCCAGGGCGGCAGACAGGCAATCATAGCGTCTCTCAGAAGCCCATGGGGGCAACGCCCGCGCACGCAGGAAGAGAAATCTGGCATCAGCGCCACCACATGCCATGCCTGCCACGGACAGGGCAAAGGCCAAGCCGGACGCTTGGCTGCGAATGGCGGCCTCGCCAAGCACCAGTAGCTCGGCGGTGTGCAGCGCGGGGTCGGAAGCTCTCAAGGAAGAGCTCAGCCGGTCTTCCCACTTCTCCGGAATCGCCAAGGGCATGCCCACGGAATCACCCAAAACACAGGCCTTGGCCAAACCTTTGAGCAGCGTCACACCGTCATAGGACTTCATGTCCAGCGGATCCAGCCAGATCTCCTCAGGCGCGAGAACAGCCGCGTCCGCGATGCCCTGATGGAGAGCGTAGGCGGCCACGCAACTTTCCAGGCGCGCCTCTACCTCCGCAGCGTGCCGGTTGACCGCATCGGAGTCCTTATCAAGTGCCGCACAAACCCTGCGCAGAGCGCTCACCAACGCAGCCAAGCTCCCGTCCAGTTCGGCTGAGGCCTCGATGCGTTCGATTCCTTGGGAGGCCAAGTGAGGTTTGCCTTGGCGAAAATGACGCAAGACGCCGGCCAGTAGGAGTCGCAGTTTGGCTTTGCGAACCTCGGGGTTGAGGCGGTCCAGTTGCTCGGCGTGTTCCAGGTACTTAAGCGATTTCTGGTAGGCACTGCGCTTCTCGCTGGACTCCATCAGCCATAACAGCGGAGCCACATCCTTGCCGCACGCCTGATGCCAGGACTCGGCAACCCGGTCTGCCACTCTCCAGTCGCGCTGCTTTTTAGCCCACACCAGCCAGGACTGGAAGGCGTCCGAATGCGGATCAGATGCACATGCTCGTTCGTAAAGAGCGGCGGGTGAGAATAGCCGTTGCGGCGTCAATCCACCCTTGCTCAAAGGGGAATTTCGCCGGTACACAAGCGACAGGAGGTCGTCAGCCACATCCGCGGGTATGCGAGCAGCCAACTCTGCCATGTGCAGCGATAGCACTCCGTCTTCCACAGTATTCGCCGTGAACAATTTCTCTTCTAGGGCCCGCTCTCGAAAAGCTTCCCAGGCGATGAGGGCATCAGCCAAATCCTCAAAGCTCTCGAAGGTGCCCTCCATGGCCTTGGCTACCAGATGGAACCATCGGGCATCTTTTCGAGGGGAACCTCCGATGGCATCACGCACCGAATCCGGGGCAAAGCCCAGTACCATGCAGCGGATCGAAATGTATTGGCGCAACTTCTCACGAAGATCGGGACCAAACCGCTCACAGGCCGATACGGCCGCCCGTGCCTTTTGCAGAATCGGTGGGCGCCTCTTAGCTGCCATTGCCGATTCGAGGGACGCCAGGGCGGAACGGAGGGTTTCCCCGCCGGCTCCGGTAGCAGCAACTAACTTCTGGGCGGCAAAGTTGAGCACGGGAGCCGTTGCGGAACCTAGCATCACCTGTATAGCGGGTACTAAGCGGGCGGGAACAGAATCGGGTGCGATCGCCTGGAGCCACATGCGGCAGGTTGCATCATCGCGCCGGTGAAAAGTCGCAATCGCATTAACCAATGCCTTCCACGATGCCAGTGGGCCGCGGCGCGACACCTGCGGCAAAACCAAGTCGGCTTCTCCCACAGGCGCGCTGGTCACCGCCTTCAGGGCAGCAATCAGCACGGCCGCCCCCTCCCGCAAACTGTGAGTGGGCAGAAGTGAGGAAGCCTGGGAAAGAGCCGGCAAGTCGAATACCCGTTGCCGGATAGCCGTCTCGATCCTCTCGCGAACGGCCGGAGCGAGGTTCGGATCCTGAAGCGGAGCAACCCACGCATCCAAATTCCCCTCGTTCATGCGCACTTCGAACAAAACTTCTTCGAGTCGCGCCCGCGCCGAAGGAAACCTCTGGATAACCAAGTCCAGCAGTGACTTGGCCTCGATCGACATTCCGTGTCTCAATAGATCACGGATGCGAGCCTCGTAGGCTTCAACGAGCAAACCCTCCGAGCCCGGCGTCGCATAGCATTTGTGCAGGTCTTTCGCCGCTTCGAGCGCGGCTTTCGAGTGTCGCCCGGCGATTAGTTCGCGCACCCGGGCTTCGGCCGCTGGCAGGGCGTCGGGAAACGATCCACGGGACTCCCCGACCTGGGACCGAGCGGTCGTTCTCTCCCTGATCACCACTGGGTTATGACGATCCTTTTTTATGCCTCTTGGACTCTTCGTGCTAATGCAGCCATTACTCTACCGGAAGGACAGAAAGAATTGTGCTGTGAGTTCCTGTGAATTTGAGTGGAAAACTTGGATGGAACCGATCACAGCGCATGTTATCGAGGCAGTGAGAAATGAGAAGTGTAGATTAATAAGTTCGCGAGTCCCCTTCTTTCAGAAATCAAGCGGCTGATCGCGAATCGCGAAGACCGCAGGCCTCCACGACGCCATCCGTTCCGCTTTAACGCTATCAGGGATCTGAAGTTCAGATCGCCTTTGCCTACGGCTTATTATAGTGGACCGGCAAACCGAGCGGCCGAACAGTGGCGTGGGGTTTGATGGTTCTGGGAAACGCACCATTCACCAAGATTGTATCCGCTCTGGCCCCAGTGCAGAGGAGGCTTGCCAGGGAAGTCAACGCGATCGTTTTACCGGTAGCGAACTGTGTTCTGATCGAAGCACTGCGCTTGAACAGCAGGAATGAAGGCAAGGACAACAACGGTTGTGAAAACGAGAACCCTCGTGCGCACCAAAAAGTTATGATATCATGATATCATTATCCAGGGAATCTACTCATGGGGCAGCTTATCGTGCGCAATATCGAGAACGTTGTGAAAGCTAAGTTGCAGCGCCGGGCGAGGCGCCACGGCCGAAGCATGGAAGAGGAGGTGCGAGACATCCTCAGAAATGTCGCCAACGAGGAAGAAGTACCGGCTGGCAAGCTCGGTAGCGAGATCGCTGGTTTATTCCAGAAGCTGGGTCTAAATGCGGACATCCACGAGCTGCGAGGCCATCAGATTAACCCTGCGCTCTTTGAGTCATGATTATTCTCGACACGAACGTCCTCTCGGCGTTGATGCGGCAAACGCCCGACAGGCACGTGATCGAGTGGCTCGACCGGCAGCCTCGAACATCGATATGGACGAACTCGGTGACGATCCTTGAGATCCGATTCGGATTGCAGATCATGGCGACCGGCAAACGGAGATCGCTTCAGATGCAGGCATTCGAAACTGCGCTAGACGCGATGGGGAACCGGATCGCCTCATTCGATGCCGCAGCTGCGACTCAAGCTGCGGAGTTGATGGCTGCTCGGCAAAAGAGAGGCAGGCCGGGCGATCTGCGTGACACGATGATCGCCGGAATTGTGCTTGCCCACCGTGCCACGCTGGCGACCCGCAACACCAGCCACTTCGAAGACCTTTCAGTCCCTGTGGTCAATCCCTACAGCGCCTAAATCGACTTGAAGACAGGTGGTTGGACTCATGAGACTAACGACTTTTGGTCGGCGGTGGCGGCGGTGCGCGTGAGGCGAGGATTTACAACAATGATCTTGGCGTTATGGTTGCGCTTTGCTTCGATGGCCCGCTTGTAGCCCGCACGGGTGGTTTTCGGCAGGATTCCCGCCCATCACCAACATCATGTCGATGTTGTTGAAATCGATATAATCATTGGTCATCGCCCCGCGTCCGAAATCTGGCCCGTTGTTGTGGCTGATCCTCAGAACGTCTCGATTACGAGAGTAGGAAATGATACTCGATATAACCGACCGTCCAATGTGAGTAGGCGAAAACCGTTCGACACTGCATGAGCCCCGACTAGGAAATCAGCAAGTATGCGACGCGTTCCCGCGTCGCGCTTTTTACGACGGCGCTCCGCATATGCCTTGAACGCTCGTCCTGCAAACCGCCATACCTGCTCGGCCCAATTCCCAGTCAACGCCAACTCCAGTCTCTTCGAGAAATGATCCGACGATGCTTCGGTGCGCCCTGGGGCTGCTACGCGAATACCGGAGCCGCTACGACCAAATGCCCCGGTTGAACGCCGCCTCCAGAGCGTTCTGGGCTGCCAAGCTAAGTGCAGAATTCTTATCCCACAACGCAATGATCACGTTAGCGTCGACACCTGTCGTCATTCTCTACGCATCCCGCGGAGCCATTTCTCAATGCTTTTTCGGCCGCTTGCAATTCCGGGGGTGCCGATTCCTCGATATTTGGAAAATGCACTCCTGGTTCGAACTGGCCAGACTCGAACTCCCTTTCCATCGCTCTCGAACAGCAATTTATCTCCCGTCCGCACCCCCAGTACGCGGCGCACTTCACGAGGCACAGTGATCTGACCTTTGCTAGTGATAGTTGCCTGCTTTTGCATATACACCCCGCCATTCCTTACTTTCTCACACTATCCTTACTCCGGGCATTCGACGCTTACGAGGCTTTACGAGGCGGTTACGAGGCCGTCTGTCCTCCGCGGGGCGCAGCACGAACCGCGTCCGGCCGATTGGATTTCCCGCAACATCCCAGAGTGCGTCAGCGTGGGGCTTGTCGAGTGCTCTGAATACGTACTCAATACTGTTCACCGTCAGCATGTTCTTGAAGTCGCTTTGACCAAGGCTCTCGACATTGAGATTTGTCGGTACGCTGAGGCTTAAGAACGCAGCATGAAGGACGGGCGTGAAGGATGGCGGAGTGTGTGACATGATCCGCTTTCCGCGTGGCTCTCGACGGCCGAGGGCGCTCCGTCCCGAACACGAGGGGTAAGGTCCCGATCGTACGCGAATGCTTTTCTACAGTCGGGCCGGGTGTTAGCGAGACTTCGGGAGAAGCCGAGCCGCAGTTGTCTTCTTCCGGACACTCCTGGACCGAAAGATTGACCGAGTTTTTTAAGCGGTGCTAGCATCGTCGTTTGGTGGAATGAACTGATGCGAAAAACGCGATGTTTTATCTTTTTGGGCGCCCTGATTTTCATGTGCTACAGTGTAGGCGCTCAGCCCCAATCAATTCCGGAGTTGCCCCGCTCCACTCTTGATAATTTCTCACCTGGCATCCGAGATCAGATTCAAGTTGCGTACGCCGCTGCTCGCGGTCATGTCAACGATAGCGACGCAAGTGGTCGGTTAGGAATGATCTTACACACTTATGGACTCTTCCCGTCGGCAGCACTGTTTTATGAAAGGGCAGCCCGGCTTGCCCCTTCGGCATTTCGGTGGGCCTATTACCTGGGGGTGGTTGAGGCTGCGCAAGGGTATTGCGACAAGGCTGCCTCCACCCTTCGCACTGCCATGCGTCTCGATCCCAACTATGTCCCCGCCCAGTTACAACTGGCAAACTGCCTGCTGACTTCCGCAGATTGGGACGGGAGTGAAGAGATCTATGCAGCGATAATCAAGCTTCACCCCGATAACGCCGATGCCTACTATGGGTTGGGACGGGCGCGCGCCGCCCGCCACGACTTCGCCGGCGCGGCGGAGGCCTACAGCAAAGCGTGCGCGCTGTTTCCCGAATTCGGACCTGCCCATTACGCTCTGGCTCTGGTCGATCGCGCGCTCGACCAGGGCGGCCAAGCTGACGAACAGCTTCGCCTCTACGAGAGAAATAGGGACCGGTTCCCCCCGTCCGGTGACCCGCTACTGGATCAGGTTCGCGCACTCAACCGGAGTGCAACCTACCAGATGCAGATCGGTATTGAGCTCGAAAAGCAAGGCAAGCTTGAAGACTCCGTGACAGCACACGAGAAGGCACTCGAAATCAATCCGCAATTGGTTCAGGCGCACGTCAAGTTGGTCGAGCTATACGGGCGACTGGGTGAATTTGAGAGGGCGGAGGAGCACTACCGCGCTGCCTCCCAGCTCGATCCGGGCTCTGCGGAGAACTATTACGATTACGGAGTTCTTCTCCTGAGTGCTGAAAGATATCAAGAGGCCGAGAGCGCTTTTCGCAAAACCCTCGAGATCGATCCCTTTCAAGCGGACGCCCACAACAACCTCGGATTCCTCCTTGAGCGGCAGGGCAGATTGCTGGACGCGATGACCGAGTACCGGAGAGCGATCGAGAACAGACCCTACGATCGCCAGGCACACTTCAATCTTGGGCGAGTGTTAGTGAATCTGGAGAGGTACCAGGAAGGAATCCAGGAACTGGAAAAAACGATCGGGCGGGAGGATGAAAACACGCCTCGATACATCTATGCGCTAGGAGCTGCGTTCGCACGCTCAGGCGACCGCGAGAATGGCTTGCGCTACATCCACAAAGCCCGCGAGGGTGCTCTAACACTCGGCCAATCCGGATTAGTGGACAGCATTGACCGCGATCTACGCACCCTCGAAGTGCCGAGAGCGCCGCAGTGAAAGAGAGAGAGAAAGACCGCGACCCCGTCAGAGAGCTTCCTAAAGCCAAGCAGATTTGGAGGCGCCGCGAGTTTCTGGAATTGCTCTCCTGGGGGCTTGCGGCCTGCGTCGGTACGCGCCGAAGCAGGGCTGGTTTCCAATCCTCTCCGGTTTTTCTCTTCCGGGAAGTGGCCGAGCAGACGGGGCTCAAATTCCATCACTTTACCGGTGCGACGGGCGAATACTATATGCCCGAAATTATGGGCGCCGGCGTCGCCCTATTCGACTTCGACAACGACGGCGATCTGGACGTTTATCTGGTGCAGGGCACCGTGTTCGACCCAACGCGGGACCCGCGCCTGGCAAAGTTTCCTCCTCCCGCGGGCTGGAAGCCAGGCAACCGACTGTTCCGCAACTTGTTGAGCGAGACTGGAAAGCTGCAATTTGTGGACGTCACGGAAAAAGCAGGAGTCGGCCACATCGGTCATGGAATGGGGGTCGCCGTTGGAGACTACGATAACGACGGCTTCCAGGATCTCTACGTCACAAACTTTGGACACAACGTTCTCTATCACAACAACGGGGACGGCACCTTCACGGATGTTACCGTGCAGGCGGGTGTCGATGACCTTCGCTGGAGTACCAGTGCGGCGTGGGTCGATTTTGACCGCGATGGGCACCTCGATCTTTTTGTAGCGAACTATCTTGATTTCAACGTTAAGGCAAACAAGCGCTGTTACGCGTCCACGGGCGAGCGAGACTACTGCACGCCGAAGATGTACCAGCCGGTGCCGGCCCGCCTGTTCCGCAATCGCGGCGATGGCACGTTCGAAGATGTCAGCGAGGCGGCTGGAATCGGAGCCGCCGTTGGTCCCGGCCTTGGAGTTGTCTGCGCTGACTTCAACGGCGACGGTTGGCCGGATATTTATGTTGCTAATGACGGCGCCGCCGCTCACCTGTGGATCAACCAGGGCAACGCTACCTTCAAGGAGACGAGCCTACCCTCCGGAACTGCCTATAACGCCGAAGGCATGTCACAGGCCGGCATGGGCGTGGCTGCAGGAGATTTTGACAATGACGGAGACGAGGACATTGTGAAAACTAACTTGACCAAGGAAGGCTGTAACCTCTACGTCAATGATGGTCGGGGAAACTTCTATGACGCGGCCGCCGAATACGGCCTCCTGCTGCCAACCTTTCCCTACACGGGTTTCGGCGTGGAGTGGTTTGATTACGACAATGACGGCCGTTTGGATCTGTTTATAGCCAATGGTGCCGTGAACCGCATGGAGTCGTTGCCAGCAAGCCCGTACCCTTTCAACCAACCGAATCAATTGTTCCACAATGAGGTTGTCGGAAAGAAATTTCGAGACATGACAGAAATTGCCGGGCCGGCTTTTGCCATCTCTGAGATAAGCCGGGGAGCGGCCTTTGGCGACATTAACAACGACGGCGCCATCGACGTAGTAATCGCCAACAACAATGGCCCGGCACGGCTGTTGCTGAACCAGACTCACTCCATAAACCACAATCACTGGCTCCTGGTTCGGCTGGACGGGGGGAGTGGTAATCGCTTTGGGATGGGCGCCAAGGTCGAGGTTCGTCGCCGCGGACAAAAACTCACACGGCGCGCCCACACCGATTCAAGCTACTTAAGCGCGAATGACGTCCGGGTTCATTTTGGTTTGGGAGAGGACGCCCAAATTGAATGCCTGACTGTGTACTGGCCGAATGGTTCGGCTGAGGCTTGGGACAAGATCCAAGCCGACCAAATTGTCACCATCCGCCATGGGACTGGCCGAAGGATTCTTGGGGGCGGCTGAGATTCACCTGCCAAGACCCTGGGAATCCACCGCGCACTGGAAGCAATGCCGCAGCTTGGCTTAGTTCTGAATGCTCTCCTTGTTGACGACAACCTAGGCGGTATCTGGATCGCGCATCTTCCTCACCGATTGTTATCAGGACATTCCAGACCACCCAGCGCGCGCGTCGCTGCGACATTCTGTTGAGGCAAGAGACCTCGAAACTAACCGCTATGGTGCGCCTTGGTTATCCATTTTATGAATCAGCAGTTTTTGCTTGACAACCGCTGTTTTAGAGCGGTATAGGTGCCCACTCGACCATCCTTGTGTCATCCTCTTTCAGCAGGAAACTAAAGGGTAGACAAACCGATGAATGGCCCCGGCTGGGAACTCAGAGAGCGTGATTGTGACGAAGTACCCGTCATGGTTGAGCTTGTCCGGAATTCTGGGTCTTATTTTTCTCAATGATTTCGCTTGCTCTTGAAGGAGGGGTCATGAATAAGGCACGTCGCCTGCTTCTGCTCGGACTTGTTACCCTTGCCATTGTGGTCGTTCAAGGCGTTCTGTTCATCCCCGTTCTCGAAGCTCAGGTGTTGTATGGGTCGGTTAGCGGCACAGTCGCTGACCAGAGCGGCGCGGTTGTGCAGAAGGCCCATGTAGTCGTCACCAACCGCGCTACCCGTGTTCAGCGCGAAGGCAATGCGGATGAGAATGGGCATTACATCATCACTGACCTGCCCCCGGGCGACTACGACCTGAAGGTTACAGCTAGCGGGTTCAAGCCTCTCACACAGACAAATTTAAGGATAGAGGCCAACACGGTTGCCAATGCCGACGCCAAACTGCAAGTTGGCGCCTTCTCCGATGAGGTCACCGTCGAAGCGTCCTTGGCGAGTCTGCAGACCGAAAAAACCGACGTTCACACTCAGCTCACCGAAAAAGCTATCCTCCAGATGCCGCTCAATCAGTACCGCAATTACCAGACGTTAATCAATCTCGTGCCCGGCGCCACCCCAGGGGTCTTTCAAAACGCTATCGCCGACACCCCGGAACGCGCCTTGAGCACGAACATCAATGGTACCAACCGTAACAATAACAACACGCGGGTAGACGGCGCTGCGGACGTGTTCGTATGGCTCCCTCACCACACCGTTTATGTCCCGCCCGCGGAAACCATTCAGGAAGTCAACATATCTACCAATAATTTCGATCCAGAGCAGGGGATGACCGGAGGGGCAGCGGTCACAGTCATTACCAAATCAGGGAGCAACCAGTTCCACGGTGTTCTGTTTGAGTACCATCAGGATCAAGCCCTCCGAGCTAGACAATACTTTGAAACTCCGAGCGTAAGTCGTAGGAAGGGAAAAAGCATCCTCAATGATTTCGGTGGCACCTTTGGCGGCCCCATTAAGAAGGACAAATTGTTCTTCTTCGGGAGCTACGATGGAACTTATGAGCGCGATAACCGCAGCACTGGTCTTGTGACGGTACCGACGGCAGCCCTTCGTGCCGGCGACTTTAGCGGCACGGGGACGATAATCTATAACCCGTTTACCGGAAACCCGGACGGTACCGGACGCACACCGTTTCCTAACCAGGCCGCCATCCCAATTGATCCCATCGCGGCGAAGATCCTGGCCCTGATTCCGCTGCCGAACGTACCCGGCGCCCGTCTCACCGACAACTATTTCAAGTCAGCTACGCAGAGTCTGAATCGTAACAATTTCGACACGAAGATCGACTGGAACCGCGCCTCCAAGCACAGCCTTTTTGCCAAGTACAGCGCCATGAAGTCGGTGTTTCACGGTGTGCCTAGCCTGGGCGATGCCATTGGCGATTGTGCCTGTGACGGCGGACTCGGTGACTTTCATTCTTTTGTGCAGCTGGTCACAGTCGGCCACACCCTGACCCTCACGCCCAACTTGGTCCTTGACGGTAACGTAGGCTTTACTCGCATGAGCGAGTTCGGCCAACCCCCAGACTTCGGCAAGAACATCGGTCTCGACGTGCTGGGGATTCCGGGTACCAATAATCCTCCTGACTTGCGCAGTAGTGGTATGCCCTTCTTCGCCGTTTCTGGTTTTGCCGATATTGGCAATCCCGAGGGATGGAACCCCGCTTTCCGCCACGATTGGAGCTTCACCAGTTCTCACAACCTCAGGTGGTCTCATGGCAAGCACCAAACCAGCATCGGGACCGACATCATCCACCATCACCTGAATCACTGGCAGCCCGAGCTGGGGGCTGGCCCGCGCGGCGAATTCGACTTCGGCGGCGGCGCCACGGCACTCAAGTCCGGGACTGCTGCTCCCAATTCGTTCAACGCTCTGGCGCAATTCGAACTCGGTCTGGCTGGCGAGAGTGGCGTGGGCGCCGGAAATCAAGTGGGAGTAGGCAAGAGCGAACAATTTATCGAAGCGACGGCTCGGGAATGGCAATTCGGTTGGTTCGTCGGGGATCGCTATCGCGTCACCCCGAAGCTCACCGCGACGCTCGGTCTCCGTTACGAATACTACCCACTCATGACCAGAAACGGCCCTTTCAAGTTTGATCGTTATGATTTCACGACAGGTAACGTGCTGCTCGGCGGCCTCGGCGGCAATCCCGATCACCTCGGAGTCACCACCAGCAAGCGGCTCTTCGCACCCAGAGTCGGATTGGCCTATCAGATTAACGATGGTACTGTGGTGCGGACGGGCTTCGGAATTACGGTCGATCCCTTGCCTCTTGCCAGACCGCTTCGAGGCTTCTACCCGCTTACGGTGGGATCGAACTTTGCCGGAGCAAACGGCTTTGTTCCAGCGGCGACACTCTCGCAGCTGGCTACGCCGCTTCCCGGAGGACCTCTTCCGGTCGGCATCCCACCTGTCTGCTGCCCGGACATCAGCAGTGGAACCATTCCGCTCCCCGCCCAGGCGCTGGAGAGAAGCGTTGGTCCTGGTTTGCTAAAGCGGGGCTATATCGAGTCATGGAACCTCGTGCTGGAGCGAAAACTGCCGGCAAACTTCTTTTTCTCGTTGGGCTACGTCGGTACGCAGACGGTTCACCAGTTCGCTGACATTGACCTCAATGCCTCACTCCCTGGCACAGGTCAGGCCGGGCAGCCTTTCAACACTGCGAAGTACGGGTTCCGCACCGCTCAAACCTTGTTTTGGCAGGGATTTCTGAACGCTAACTATCACTCCCTCCAGGCGACCATCAACCGCCAGTTCTCGAAGGGCCTCATGGTCAAGAGCGCTTACACGTACTCGAAGGCCATTGACTATACAGATGATGACGGGTGGGCTAGCCTTGCCTGGAACGATCCCAAGATCCTGCGCCGTAACCGTGCTGCGGCTGGGTTCAATACGCCGCACATCTTCCAACTGGCATACGTCTACGAGCTGCCATTTGGCAAGGGCAAGACATGGGGCGGGGGTGGCGGCGCGGCTACCAGGATCCTCAGTGGATGGCAAACCAGTGGCACCTTCAGCGCTATCTCAGGCCACCCTGGCTGGGGGGATACGGCAGATATTACGGCGTCCGGCGCGTCATTGAACGCCGTCGGCCAGAGGCAAACGCCTGACCAAGTGAAGCCGATTAAGAAACTTGGCGGAATCGGCCCCGGACATCCTTACTATGACCCAACCGCGTTTGCTCCAGTGACTCGCGTTGGTGGGTACGGCAACGTAGGTCGCAATCCTCTATTAGGACCAGGCGCCGTGAACCTGGACTTCAGCCTGTTCCGCACGATCAACATTCGCGAACACCTGGGACTTCAATTTCGCGCCGACGCTGCGAATCTTTTCAACACACCCCATTTCAAAGACCCCAATGGCGACATTACCAGCGCCAGCTTCATGGAAATCAATAGCGCCAAGGACGACGAGCGTCAGTTCCGCTTCGGATTACGTCTGGCCTTCTGATCTGCTGAATCATAGCCCGGGGCACCGCGACAGCGTGTGCCCCCAGAGCTTTGTTGAGGCCCAGCCGGAACGGATTGCGCCCATTGTTTTTGTTGCTGTTTACGACTGCTCGGCTTCCATACCAGCGAATGAATTTCTGACGAGAATTCTGAAGAAAGCACACTTCGAAATCGGCAGGGCGGAGCGGCGCGATTGCGCTATCCGATTGCGTGGTGACTCCCGGGAAGCCATCTGCCTATAATTACTTGTCTTTGGAATATGGCGACGACGATAAAAGCTGGGCTGGCGCTCATCTTGTGTCTTTTTTCGATTTTAGGGCACTTGAATGGCTCGGCACACTCGGACGAGTTAGCCATGAAGTCGCAGCGCGCAAAGCAATTCATGGCGGAGGGCAAGTTTGTCCAGGCCATTGCTCTCTACCGCGAACTGAATCAGGCTGTGCCCAACAACCCGGGTTTGCTGCTGAACCTCGGTATGGCGCTCCACATGGTCGGCGACGAGCGCAACTCGATACCCCAGTTGGAAGCTGCCGTCAAGGCTGATCCCAAACTAACTCCCGCATGGCTGTTTCTGGGAGCGGCTCGTCTACAACTGGGCAGGACATCGGCAGCCGTCGAGCCGCTTAAGATGGTTTTACGCCGGGAACCGGATCATCGGGGCGGGCTTGAGATGCTCGCTTCCGCTCTGCTTTCACTCGGCCGTGCCCGCGAGGCCGCCGAGCAGTACCAAAAGCTGGCTGATCTTGATCCCGAAAGTTCGCCGGCGTGGTACGGGCTGGGGCGCAGTTATGAATCGCTGTCCGTCCGCGCTTTCAATGAGCTGCAGAAGATCGCACCCGAGTCGGGGTACTGGCTGGGACTGATGGCGGAGGCTCGACTCCGTGAGCAGCAATTCTCGAGCGCTTTTTATTTGTACCGGCACGCGCTGGAGAAAATGCCGACCATGCGAGGGATGCACAGTGCTGTGGCAGAGATCTATCGCCAGACCGGACATCCGGACTGGGCAAAGGTCGAGGAGGAGAAGGAGCGCCAGCTTCCCCAACCGGATTGCCACGCTACGACACTTGAATGCGAGTTCGGGATGGAGCAGTTCAGTGTGCTTGTGGCACCCACAAAAGATGCCAATACTCCCGAGTCGTACTATTGGCGATCGCGAGCGTACAACCAGCTAGCTCTTCAGGCCTTCACTCGCCTCGGTCAGCTGCCGCCCTCTGCGGAACAGCACGAACTGAAAGCCCATATTTACGATGGCCAGAAGAGATACACCGAAGCCGCCGGCGAATGGAGGGAGGCCTTGAAGCTGTCTCCCGGCGATCCTCAGATTCAGAGACAACTTGCCATCAGTCTCAAATTCAGCCAAGACTATGGTGGCGCTCTACCCGTATTCCAAGATCTCCTTCGGCGGTCGCCAGGGTCGGCGGAGTTAAATTATCTCGTGGGGGACACATTGCTGGACCTACAGCGGGCGCAAGAAGCAATTCCCTTCCTCAAGCAGGCCTTGGAGCGCGACCCGAAATTGCTGCCCGCGCACAAATCCCTTGCTCGCGCGGAGCTTGCCGCCGGAAACCCTTCCGGAGCTATTCCGCATCTGAAGCTCGCCTTGGCCACCGACGAAAACGGCAGCCTGCATTACCAGCTTGCGAAAGCCTATCAGATGAATGGCCAGCCACAGCTCGCACAACAGATCTTAGCCGGTTATCAAAAGATTCAAGGATCTGTTGCGGCGATGAGAGAGGCCTCGCGATTGGATGTGGAGATCACACCACCGTAGAGAAGTTCTGGTCCGTCGAAATCATTTCGAGGGCTCATGGACTTCGAGAACTCGGTTGGTGGCAACGTTGCGCAGCAGTTGAACTGTACCACTTGGCCAGCGAATCTCGATCCGATCGACCTTTTCCAGCTTACCGGTTCCGAAATGTATGCCCTGTGAACTGGAAGAAGAGTAGCCCACTGCTGTGGTCATCTGGTTGGACTGACGGCCCAGCCGGACCTTGGCACCGATGCCGTCGCGATTGCTTCGGGTACCAATCAGCTTCAGGATCAGCCAGCGGTTGCCACCTGGACTGACATTCTGCCAAAGCTCTGCTGGCTCGCCGAGCGCGCTGACGACCACGTCAATTCTTCCGTCGTTATCAAAATCGGCAAAGACGCTGCCGCGGTGGGCGCGAGAGAGATTCAGGCCCGCCTCCGAGGAAACATCGCGGAAGGTTCCATCCGCGAGATTGACGAAGACACTGTTAGGCTGCTTGTAGTGTGTGGGTTGAAAAAGGTCAATCAGGTCATTGACATCTGAATTCGCGGTAAACAGATCTTTCCAGCCGTCGTTATTGAAATCGAAAAAGCCATTGCTCCACCCGCTGCGCGCGACGCTGAGGGGGCCAAGCTTGGTGCTGTGGGTTGCGTCTTGAAACACACCTTTGCCTAAATTCCGAAATAGGGGGAAGGTTTCGCCCGCCAGAGCCGTAATGCTGAGGTCAGGCAATCCGTCATTATCGAAGTCGCGAAAGTCTGCTCCCATGCTGGCGATAGGCAATCCATTGTTCGTAAGAGCGACTCCCGCCTGGAGCCCCACCTCCTCAAAGGTTCCGTCACCCTTATTGTGGAATAGAAAGTTGGGCAGATTGTCATTTGTAACAAAGACGTCCATCCAACCATCGTTATCGTAGTCAGCGAAAGCAACACTCATACCTCGCCCGATGTACGCGGCGATGCCGGACTTGAGGCTCACATCCTCGAAAGTCCCGTCATGCCGGTTACGATAGAGGGTATTGGACAATCCTTCGAAATACTTAGGATGGCAGTAGACGCGCAGGTTGCGATCACGTTCGCCGCAGTAGCGATCAAAATCGGGCGTCCAGTGTGCGTAATTGACTACAAACAGGTCCAACCATCCATCGTTGTCATAGTCGAACCAGCCGGCAGCAACCGACCACTTATCGCTCTTAATGCCAGCGGCCTCGGTCACATCCTCAAACTTACCGTTGCCCAAATTGCGATAGAGAATGTTCCGGTACACCCCGGCTACGAACAAGTCCACGTGACCATCGTTGTTGTAGTCCGCCGCCGCTGCGCCCATCGAATAGCCGGCGCCTGCCATCCCGGCCTCCTTGGTGACGTCAGTGAACTTCATACCTCCATCGTTTCGGTAAAGCCGATTGAAAAATTTCGGTGAATCTTTTTCTAGGGAGGGAATCGATGCGCCGTTTGTGAAGAAGATATCAGTCAGCCCATCATTGTTGTAATCGAATGCTGCCACGCCTCCGGGCATGGTTTCAATGATGTGCTTGCGCGGGGTGGGGTCATTCTGAAGGACAAAATCCAGTCCCGCTTGTTGGGCAATCTCTTGAAAACGAATGGGAGCGGGAGCCGAAAGCGGCTTGGAAACACCATTCTTTGCGTGCCACTGTAAAAGCAAAAACGCACACACTGCCAGAAACTGCTTTCGCGACCGCATCGATGTGAAATTGTTCCCAGAGTTTGGTTGACATCCTCCTCTACCTTATAGGGAGAGGATTCCTACAGAAGCTTCGCTGCTTTGCGAACTCTCTTCGGTGGGTTCCCGCTTCACCGAGATGCCTTACAGCGCATTCTCTCCACAGGCTAACCAGGCATGCCCTGCCTCTAATGAGAGCCGTAAGGCAATCCGCTGCGAAATTCAAGCTCGCTTACCTCGGCCACCTCGGCCTGAAGTTTGAGGCTTGCTCGCAGCGGGTCAATATCCAGAATCTCCCGGCATGGCTCGGGAACGCGTCAACCGATTCCGATTGTTCCGTTTCTGATTCAAAATCAGCATCGCTCTTACGATTAAGATCGTCCGAGGACCAGCCTGTCCACGCGGTGGCTCAAATCGCGTAAGTAGGCCTCGTCGCCCCCTTCGAGTTCCGTAATGGCGCTGCCGGAGTAGCCCGTATCGGCAAACGCTTGACGCACGGCCGCCCAGTCTACGTCCCCCTCACCCAGATTCACCCAAGTGTACCCATCTTCTCTGCGCTTGAAATCCTTAAGGTGAACCTTGACGATGCTCTTGCCGAGGGTGTGAATCCAGTCCTGCGGATAGCCATAGAGCAGCACGTTGCCCACGTCGAACCAAGCTTTGATCCGTGGACTGTGGAACTCCTCAATGTAGTTAGTCATTTCGAGCGGGCTCAAGAGGAATTTGTTCCACACTTCCTCGATCGCAATCACGACCTGCAATTCCTCAGCCAGTGGTATCAGCGTACGGATCTGCTTTTGCGAGCGCGTCCAGGCCTCACGATAAGAGGTTTGTGGATTTACCACTGCTGGAACGAGCAGCACGGCATCCGAGCCCCAGAGCTTGGCGTTGTGCAGAGAGGTGCGCATCCCTGCGAGGCTCTTCTCAACCACGGCAGGATCATTTGACGATAGCGGATATTTCCAATGATCCATGTTCATAACGGAGTCGATGCGGATGTTCGCGCCCTCGGCCGCTTTCTTAATTTCTTCGGCCTTGCGCTCGTCCGGCTCGGTCCTCGCCTGCACGACTTCGAAGCCGACGTCCCGCGTCATCTTGAAGCGGTCCGAATAGCTGAGCTTTGCCGGCAACATATCGAGCAGCACGCCTTTTTTGATTGGAAGCGGAGAGGGAGACGGGGATTTGACAGCGGGTATGCGGATCGGCGTGGTCACCAACGAGCGGCTCAACTCTCCAACGCCCAGAATTGCGGTGCCCGCGGCGGTGGCCGAACATGTCAGGAACTCGCGACGCGATGGACGGCGCATCTGCACACCTCCCAAGCTTGCTGCCTGCCCTCGTTCACTTGCCGAGGGTCAAACTAGACGAGTCTATCGAGGTCGATCTTCGGATCCCATACCTCGGTCGATTTCATGAGTTGATCCCAGGTGACCTCGTGTCCCTTGTACGCGGCGGTGCGCGCTAGCATGCAGGAAAGAGCAGATTCGGCGCCCTTGGCCGCTTGGTTATGGAAATTGCCGCTCGTGATGCTCTCGACGAAGGCCTTCTTCTTTTCCGAATCGGCGAACTCCAGATTGGAGCTAAAGCGTCCCGTGACCGAAAATGCCTGAGGCTCAGAAGCATCTTTCGCAGGGGAGGGGGTGGCTTGCCAAGCTTCATCCCCCCAGATACCGAGTGGCCCCGAGTAAGGAGACTGCGAAGTGCCTTGGGTGCCGAAGAAACGCTCGGTGACGTCCCACCAGCCTTTGGCAAATTGCGTGGAGCTGAAGGTCACATCGACATCGTCAGGATAATGGAAGAGCACGTTGTAATTTCCGTAGGCGTCGCCGTCACTAACAGGGCGGCCCTGGCGGCCTCCTGTTGCCGACGCTTTCAGCGGATGGGCCTTCAGGATCCAGTTGCAGATATCGATCACGTGAATATTTTGTTCCACAATGATGTCCCCAGAAAGAACACGGTCGTATATCCAGTTGCGCAGGCGACGCTGGGCAGGTGACGTGTTCGGCCACGCCGGCCGGTCGATGTAGCCGGTAAGATAGTGAGCTTCTCCGCAGACAATCTTTCCCAGCGCCCCATCATGGATGCGCCGGACCAGTTCGACGAATGGCGGGCAATCGCGAATCTGGAATCCGACATCCAGGCTGAGCTTCGCCTCCGCGCGCCTGCCGATTTCGATAACTCTCAGTGCTCCGGGAACATCAACGGCGACGGGTTTTTCAAGATAGACGTGCTTACCAGCGGCGACGACCGCTTCCAGATGTTCGGGATGATAATAAGGGGGAGTGGCTATCACGATGGCGTCCACCTCCTTGGAGGCGGCGATTTGCTGATAAGC
Source organism: Acidobacteriota bacterium (assembly GCA_003225055.1). Taxonomy (GTDB): domain Bacteria; phylum Acidobacteriota; class Terriglobia; order Terriglobales; family Acidobacteriaceae; genus Gp1-AA122. The sequence continues at coordinate 22,833 of QIAU01000199.1, read as the reverse complement.
TCTGGGACCGACGAAGAGTTGTGCCGCGTCGATCGCAGCATAACCTTTAGCTTGCTGGATTTTATCGAGCCGCGCGCGGGCAGCGTCCAGCTGATCGCGAAACAGATCGCCCAAGGCGACCACGCGCGCGCCGCCGGTATCCACCAGATTCGATACGTCTTCCGTGCCGCGCGCGCCGCAACCAAGCAGACCCACCCGGACTTGGGAGTTGGCAGTCGTGCCGCGCACGAGCCCGGGCCTGATCAACATCGCGCCGGCCGTGGCCGTGGCCAAGCCCATAAATCGACGGCGATCGACTTTGTGGGGGGAGCTCGGCTCCTGGCTTGCATCCTTTGACATAGACCCCTCCTCCTGCTGGCTAGATGGCGTGAAGCTCCTCGTGAATTTACAGCACGCTTTCTTCTCCTCTAGGAAAGGAAATCGGCTTCCCCCAAGCCGCCGCGAATTATCCGATCAGTCGTTCCAGATACGCCTTCGCGGCCCGCACGTCTTCTGCCTGTTGCGGCCCGGAAATTTCCCGTTCGATGGTGACCGCCCCGCGATAATCCAACTCCTTCAAGCGTGCGATGATCCGCGGAAAATCCACCTTGCCCTTACCGATCGGTACTTCCTCCCCCAGGTCCTTGGGGTTTGTCGGCCAGAGCCCGTCCTTGGCGTGAATCCCCTGCACGTAGGGGCCGAGCACTTCGATGGCATCGACGGGGTTGGCCTTACCGTAGAGAATCAGGTTGGCAAGATCGAAGTTGACGCCCTGGTTCTCCGTTCCGACGTCTTGAATGGCACGTAACAAAGTAATCGGAGTCTCCTGCCCCGTCTCGTAACGAAAATTCTGGCCGTTACCCTTGCAATAGACGGCCACTTCGCGCATAGCGATCACGGTTTCTCGGTATAGCGGGTCATTCGGGTTTTCAGGGATAAACCCACAGTGCGTCTGGACAGCAGGAATGCCACACTGTTTGGCAAAGTCCGAAGCCTTCTTGATATGCGCGATACGCGCCGCACGGGTCTCTCGCGGAACCAAACCGATGGTGAGGGGCCCTTGGTAGAAATCCCATATTTCTTTTCCGGGCCCGCCGACGACCAGCGAAGTAGCCTCAATTCCATGCTTGTCCAGTGTCGTACGCAGCCGCCCTGCCAGCCCGAACTCGAAATTCTCCACGAATGCCTGGCATGTGGGCAGTCCCAAATCGTGGACCTTGGCCACGGCAGTCTCGGGAGCCTTGCCAATGCCAATGATCAGGCCGAGCCGCAGCGGCTTCCTCCCTTGGTTGGCAGCTACCGCCGGAGCGGTCTGCGCTCGGCCAGCTTCCCCGGCAAGGTGATCCAGAGTAACTCCGCTCCGCGCAGCGAATCTCGTTGGGCCTAGGCTGGCTGCTAAAGCCCCCATGGAAGTTTGAAGAAACGCGCGACGGTTCCGTCTATTCATAGCCGCATCTGTTGGCAAAAAGAACCTGCTTACCCGGGGATGGTGGAAAAGCCTCTATTTGTCCATGATGTAAATATCCTTCCATCGCATCTTCACACCGCCGCCGGTGTGAATCTGTAAACCAATCACGCCATCAGTGAATTTCGGCGAGGCGTCACTGTAATCGGTGACCTTAACGCCGTTGAGATGAATTACGATGTGGTTGCCTCGAACCGAGGCCTCAAGATCATTCCACTCGCCCGGCTTTAGCACCCGCTCGCCTTCGGGCGTGGGCATTATAACCCAACCGCGACCGCCGCTTTCGTAAAGGCCACCGGTATGGTGGCCGACGTTGGGATCCACCTCCACCTGCATGCCTTCGATGTCCGGCCCGTGTTGCGGGTCGTTGCCGGTAATCCGAGCGTGAAAAAACAAGCCACTGTTGCCGGCCGCCTCAGCTTTGAACTTGAGTCGCAGATCGAAGTCGCGGTGGCTCTTCTCCGTGGTTAGGTAACCGTATTTCTTGGCTGTGCTTTCGCCTAGGATCGTACCCTGCTCGGCCACCCATTTCTCATCCCCGTTCCTCTTCCAACCGCTCAGATCTTTGCCATTGAAAAGAGGCAGCCACGCCTCTTCGTGCTGCGCCTGGGCCATTGCCTTAAAACCGACCAGCAACAGGGTTGCGACAAACACAAGACCTGGTTTCATGACAAAGCCTCCATCTCCGTTTTGGCGAGCAATTGTGGTATCCCCGTCAGCCGGGACTCTATCATGAACGCAAGACTGCACAAACCGGTTCGGCGGCGAAGCGGCGAACCGGCGCGGGAAGTAGTCTCCTGTCGAATCTGGCAGATTTTTATGTGTCGCAATGCAGCGGCCCAAGTTCCGGCAGCTAGCGTTCCGGAATGGCGCAGCAAGTACTTCCACCGGCCATGGGGCGACGACGAAAGCCAGCGCCGTGGTCATCGGCACGAGTGGCGCTTGATGGAATCTGTCCTCTTCACGCCCCCTGCAATTGTCCAGATACCGAGTGCGACAGCTCGACGTTTTTCGTTGTCTATTTCATCAGCGTTGGCGGACCGCAGGTGTTGGATGACAGACCCGAGCCTCTATGCTCACCACCCTTGGCCGTAATGGAATTCCACCGTAAACCCTCCGGTTAACATCCGGAACGAGTTCCTATGTGGAGCGATTGTCGTCCGCCTGATGTTTGATCACGGAAGCTCACGGTTTGTGCTTTCCAGTTTGCGGAGAGCATAGCGCTCATGGAAGAAGGGCTCCGGAGAACCCTTCCGACATAAACGCGACGTGCTGCCGCCTATCTAAGGTGATGTATTCGATTGCGCCGGCGCCGACCTGTGCAGCTGCCGGCAAGCGATCGTGCTCGTTTGGCCGAAAAACTTCTCGAGAGCCTTGAGCACCTGTCGGACGAAGAGAACGCCAGGCTCTGGGCCGAGGAGGCGAAAAGGCGCGATCAGGCGTGGGATGCAGACCTAACGATGGGCCGTCCCAGCGATGACGTGTTCCGTAACGCACGAGCCCGCCTGAAGTGAATGTCTCTTTCAACCCATTAGCCGAACGAGAGCTGAACGATGCCGCCCAATACTATGAACTGGAGAGCCCCGGCCTCGGAGCAGCGTTCCTGGCAGAAGTTGAGAGCTGATGCGATCCTTGCGCACCCTGAGGCTGGTCAAAGCGTCCTCGGATCAATTCGGCGTCGACTCGTTCGACGTTTTCCTTACGCTGTCATTTACACCATTCGTCGTCCGAGTGTGGTACATGTGCTTGCCGTCATGAAGCGACGGCCAGCCTGCTGGGTAGGGCGCGCGTAACGTCCAGCGATTTCGATTTTCATATCAAGCGCTTCGCGGCTGCGGATGAAGATCCCACCGAGTTGTCCAAAGCCTTTCAGCGAATTGGAAGCCATGCGCTTGTCCAACGCGGCGAGAGGCCTGAACTGCGGGCACGGATCACGGGGACAAAAGGCATCCTTGAAGCGACCTCCTGATAGTCGGGTTCCCAAGAACCAACACGAGTTCTCGGCAGCCACCGGTGCCGGCTGCCCCGGTTCCAGCTGTTGAAACATCGCCGCCCGGAATTCGTGGCCGGGGTGCAGACGAGCTCGCTTAGCCAACTCTTGCTTATCCGGTTGTTTCAGCAGACCACCATATGTTGCGATTCGCAGTCCGTTGCGAGCTACTTCGAGACCTCATAGCGCAGTCGGACGACACCGTCTGAGTACCTCCTGGCTGAGCGCAAGCGAAGCGGCACGTCCCGATGGCGCGGTGCCACGAGTGAAATGCCCTCGCCGATGAGGGTAGGAATGACATGGATATCGAACTCGTCGATCTCGCCGGCGTCGAGGAATGAAGCGATCAGGTCCCCGCCGCCCATCATCCAGATGTGTTTTCCCGGCGTCGCGCGCAGGCGTCGCGCAAAGGCTTTCACCGGCTCCGACACGAATGCCACGCCTGGAGTCTCCCGTTTCGGCGGTTTCCTGGAGAACACGTAGTTGGCGAGCTTCGTGTCGAACATTCCGCCTTTCCTGCCTCTTTCCTTGTAATAGTCGAGAACCCAGTCGTAGGTCTTGCGTCCCCACAGGATGGTGTCAATCGTGGGGTAGAACGCGCGCATGCCGTAATCGACTGTGCGTGGTCGCCGATTTAACCATTCGACATCGCCGTCTGGTCTGGCGATGTAACCGTCAGCGCTCGTCGCGATGTAGACGATGATCTTTCGCCACGCTTTCATGACGTACCCTCCGTGAGCGCAAATTCTACGGAAACGGCAGCCCGGGGTACCTACGCTACAGATGGTGGCGTGCTGAAACAACCGGATAAGCAGAAGCCAACTACATATCGCGGCAGAGTTCCGACAGAGTTCGGACCCAATAACCTGCACGAGCCCCAACAGAAATCCCGCCGCAATCAAGGCGGCGATTCACTTCACCGTCTGTTCCGTCTTCTTGGCGCCCTTCTTCACTCCGTGCGCGACCTTCCTGACGCCCTTCTTCGTTCCGTGCTCGGTTTTGTTCGCTGTCTTTTTGGTGCCATGAGCCGTCTTCTTAGCCGCTTTCTCCGTTGCTTGGCCCGTATCTTTTGCGGCTTTGCCCACGTCGGAGGCGACCCCTTGCGCAAACCCGACTACTCCCAGTGCGAGAATTACAGCCAAAAGCATCGATGGTTTCAAGCTCATGATGTTGCTCTCCTTAATAAGCCGCGATTTCCGTTTTTGACCTTTCGGATAGGCTCACTTATACACTCAAGGCCTCTCCGAGTGAACCCAAATTGCGCCTGGGCGATGCACGCGTTGGCGCTAGGTACGGGCTTAGGGAGTTTTGAGGTTACAACAGCTACTCAAATACTCAAATTTCTGGACTCTCCGTGGCCCATTCAAGATTAGAATGAATCAGCAGCGAGGGAGGGGCGACGCGTATGACGGCAAAGACAATTCTCGCGTTCTTGTTTCTTCTCACACTTCGAACCGCTGCTCAAGAGGCGCCAGAACCTCAAAGACAGGCACAGTGTAATTTCTCTGACGGAAGGACGATTACCGTGACGTACTCCTCCGAGCGTAGGGAGTACCGGTTGGCGACTGATGAGGACCTTGTGACGGTCAAAGGCATAGGTGTGCCCTCGGGTGATTACAGCGTCTTCCCGGCGAAGGATTCTCACAACAACTGGACTTTGAGGATGAGAAAACAGACCGAGAAGGGCCGATCTTCAGAGTTACCGCCACTCCCCATGTCTGTTACCACATCCGCACCCGTCGCCAACTTCACTGTTTCATTCGACCACACAGGGGGAAGCTGCGTCATGCACTGGGGCGCAGAGAAGTTTAAGATTTTACTCTCGTTGGAATTTACGGAGAGGAACACAGACCTGCCGGTTTTCAAATAGGCTCTCATCTCACTATTGCACTATCGCCTTTACGCTCACTACTCCTCAAACAATGGGGGGAGTACTCTCTTCAAATGTGAATAGACCAAAAGCCAAAAATGCGCTACAAGAGGACGATCCATGAAATCGTGCTCCTCAACGCCTTGCGTAAACAGCCTGAGACGCAGGCTGCGCGACGCCAAATCAGCGACGGAGTTCGTGATGCATTGAATCCGTGACCTGTACCGCGCCGGGGCAGCAACAATACTCGAGGAGTTCAAGGGTACGGCTCCGGGTAATGAGAGCCTTGAATTTGTCGCTCCGCTCAGGCGCTTTGTCGATGATACGCACTGCAACTTTGTAGGCTGCCAGCTCGTACCGGACCCGCGCCAACAACCAACGCTTGCGTTTTCATAAACTTTTCCGATTGAACAAATATTCATTGTTTCCCTGGAACCGCCCGAGCCATATTCCTCAACGTAAAATTCCCTTGCCTTCCATCACGTGGACATACCGATTAATGGGCAGGTTTGTGAGTTTGTCGATCTGCTTGCCTGGTCCTGGCCATTGAATCTCGAGTTCGTCGATCTTCAGCGCGCTGCCGATGCCCAACACTTCCCGCGGATCGTGAGAAGACAAGTAGCTGCCTCCATTATTCTTCAGCCGATACCGTTTCTTCCCGCCTGCTGTCCAGCAGATCTTAGCGCCCACGCCATCGCGATTACAGTGCACCCCCTCCAGTCGCAATCCCAGCCAGTTGTTGCCTTTGCCGGCATGGTTGCTCAGGAGCAGGGGAGCGCCGCCATTGTTGCCGATCAGCACATCCAGTGCACCGTCATTGTCATAATCGCCCACCGCCAGACCTCGGGCCGGGAAAAACCTCTTAAACGCTGGACCCGCTTGATCGCTGACGTTGTGCAACCGGTGATCGTCCCCCTGGTGGAATAGCAGAAGCGGCTCTTTGTACTTCACCTGCATCGAGTACTCGTTGATCATGTCATCAGGATGCCCGTTGGCGAGGATCAAGTCGACTGCACCGTCATTGTCGTAGTCGAAATATTTCAATCCCCAGCCGCTCAGCAGGCGAGTGGCCTGAGCAACCTCGTTAGCTTGAGCGACGTCACGGAATGTTTCGTCTTTATTGTTCTCGTAAACCGAAAACATCTCGTGATCGACATTGGCGACAAGCATGTCCTGCCAGCCGTCGTTGTCCAGGTCCGAGGCATCCACGCCCATCCCGGACCGGGCCTGACCGCTCTCGCTGAATCCCACCCCAGCCTGCAGGGCAATTTCCTCCCATTTCCAGCGTCTGTTCGGGCCAGGACCGCGATTCACGAACAAGAAATTCTGCACCGTGTCATTGGCAACGAACATATCCATGCGTCCGTCGTTGTTGATGTCGGTAGCAACCACGCCCAGGCCTTTTCCTAGCGCCTTGGCGATGTCGGTGCCTTTACTCACCTCGGTAAAGGTGCCATCGCCGTTGTTGTGGTAGAGGAAGCTTGCGGTCGGGCGAAAGACCCGGGGAATGCAGTAGTACTTCTTGCCGATCCTGTTATCGCCACACTCGAACTTGTGCTCACCCGAATAGTCGACAAAGCTGCAAACAAACAGGTCCGGCAAGCCGTCGTTGTCGTAGTCGAACCAGACGGCGCTGGTAGTCCAGCCGGGCGTTGCGACGCCCGCTTTCTCCGTGACATCTGTGAACGTACCATCCTGGTTGTTCTTGTACAGCGTGCACTTGCCGTAGGCGGTGACAAAAATGTCTGGCCAGCCATCGTTCTCGTAGTCCCCTACCGCAACTCCCATTCCAAATGACGCACCTGCTACACCCGCTTTCTCGGTCACATCGGTGAAAGTGCCATCGCGGTTGTTTTTGTAGAGCGCGTTGCGCACCGGCTTGGGCGGCTTCCAGAAATCGCTGGGACCGCTGTTAACCAGGAAAATATCCATCCAGCCGTCGTTATCGAAATCCAGAAATGCGCAACCCGGGCCCAATGTTTCGGGCAGGTAGTGGTTCGCTGACATGGCGTTGTCGTGCACCCACTCGATGCCGCTTGCCGATGCCGGCACCTCCGCGAATAGCGGCTCTGGTGGCGTGCTCACGCCTTGCCGAGCCCACAAGTGCGTCGCGCCACATGCGCCCGCGAGCCACAGCCACTCTCTTCTCGAGATCGTCATAAAGGGATTGTCAGGGGACGCGGGCAGTCGGAAAGTATCACTGCGCCTTGACTCCGGGCTGCTTGGCCTGCGCTTCCGCCGTTAATTTTTCGACAATACTTTTTTCCCGGTTTCCGTCGGCCGGACGCTTGAGGCGGAAATAGGCGAGCGAGAGCGAAACGTGCGCTTCGGTGAACTGCGGCGACTCCTTTACGATCGACTCTAGTTCGCTCCGCGCTTCATCGACCTTGCCTTCCGAAAGCGCAATCGCTGCCAGTTGATAACGCACCGCGAAGTCGCCGGGCCGCGTCTCCAGTGCGCGCGTGAGGTATTGCTTGGCCTCATCGAATTTCTGGTCCTGGCGCAGCATCGCTCCCATCTGGAGATTCGCCATGTAGTTGTAGGAATCGATCGCCAGTTCGGCTTTGAATTCTTTCTGCGCTTCTTCGGGACCGGCCGTAATCTGCAAGGTCTGCGCGTAGAGAACATGCACGCCGGGGAGATTCGGGTTTAGGGCGATGGCCTTGGCAAGTTCCTCGCGCGCGCCTGCGAAATCGGAGGCCTCCATCTTGGCGCTGCCTAGCATGAAGCGAGCCTCGGCCGACTCACCGTTACGCAAGATACGATCGACCAGGGCTTGCCCTTCGTCCACTTGGTGATCGCGAATGAGCGCGGTTCCCAGCAGGTACACGATTGCCATGTCATCGGGATTCTTCTGATGTTCGGGCCGCAGAAGGCGGATCACATCTTTATTCTGTCCCATGCGCAAGTAACAGTCGCCTAGCAGGAGGATCGCCTGGTTGTTCTCGGGGCTGTCTTCGTGTACTTTGACCAGTTTGGCGGCGGCGTCACTGATGCGTCCCGTCTTGTAGTACGCCAATGCAAGGTTGAGGCGAAGCCCGGGAGTCGCAGGGGCTTGCTTGAGAGCAACCTTGTACTCGGTAATCGCTTCGGCAAATTGTCCGAGCCCGGCCAGGGCGGCGCCCAGATTTGATCGAACACCCGCCGCTTCGGGATGCATCTTCAGAAACTGTCTGTATTCTCGGACTGCGCCTTCGAGATCGCCTGCTTGCTGCTTCGAAATCGCGTCCTGGACCAACTCCTGAGGCGTCTGTGCGATGGCATCGAGGGTCAAGATGCCGAGGGATACGATTAGGAAGATGGCTCTCCACATATCCATTACTGGACCCCACGCGGCAAGCGCGACTCTTTTAATAGTACCGTTACCTTGCGGAGCGCCGCTTCGAACTCTCCGGCATGGAAGTCTTGCTGCGTCGGCTCTCAAATGCAACCTTTCGTAGATCGACATGGACTCCAACCTTGATTCCGCACACATAAAAACGGGATGGCTTCGGCCATCCCATTTTAGCTTTGAAAGGCTCTTTCCCAACTAGAAGTAGAACTTCACGGCAAACTCGACGATGCGGCCGCCTTGTTTGACTGTTGCCTTTCCGAAGTTCGAATTGGTCTGGGTGAAGGCCTGCGTTGTCGGATCCTGCGAGAACTGAAGGGTCAGGTTGCTACTGTTCGGGAACGACCATAATGGATGGTTCAGGAAGTTATAGCCCTGAACGCGGAACTGCAACTTCTTTGACTCCGAAATGGAGAAGTTCTTATAGATTCCCAAGTCGGAATCGAAATACTTCGGCCCGTAGACCACGGGCAGCAGAGTGGGCCCATTTTGGCCAATCGCTGTGGGCACAGCAAAGCAGTTCCCATTGATGAACTGATGCGATCCCAACCCGGACCTCGGGTTGCAGGTCACGATTGGATTCAATTGCAGGGCGTTGGTTCCCAACATGGACTGATTGTTCATGGCAAGGCCCTGCGGGGTAAACGCGTTGAAAGTGCCAGGGATGACCGCGTTGTTATTCTGTATGCTCTTGCACAGGGCTGCGTTGGCCGGGGTAGACGTATCACAGAAGAGGGTCATGTTGAAGTTGGTGCTGGAGTTGTAGCCGCCGCCGAAGGTGAGATTGGCTCCGCTCTGCAACTGCGTGATGCCCGAGATCTGCCAGCCTGCCGTCGCGCCTCCCAGGAAGCCATGCGCGTGCAGGGGATTGCCTACATCAATGGAATAGGCAATGTTAAAGACTTGCCGTCGGTCAGTCGGCTGAACCCCGTAGTTGGCGCGGAGATTGAACGGGTTAAGCGACACCGACCCGTTGGATTGGCCATTGGCATTCTCGGTGAGGATGCCAAGAGCCTTCTGCAGAGTGTAATTGGCCTGGATGGTATAGCGGCCCTGATGACGTGCCCACGTCACCTGCATAGCATTGTAGTTGGCATAAACATTGTTGGTGGCCTGGTTAAGATCACCGTAGCCCGCGCCTGTGACCTTATCATTCAGAGGTCGAAAGAATTTGGGATCGACGTGCGCCGGGTCGGGGTCGCTGGCGTTCTGCACCATTGCACCGACAGGAACCAGGTTGGTATTGCTGCCGTATCCGCCGCTGTTGGCCAGATCCCGGCTGCGGTTGCCAACATATGCGACTTCGAGCAGACTCTGCCACGGTGCTTTCTGTGAGATCGTAAAGCTCCAGCTGTCAGTGTACGGCTGCCTGTCATCGTTGGAATCAACTGCCGCGGGAGAAGCGGGTGATGCGGAGACATTGACGCAAGACAAGTATCGTGCGAACAGCTTAGACCCACCGGGCGGGTTCGTCGGGCAACCGGCGCCTCCGACCCACGTGGTCGACGAGATGCTCGCAGCGGCTACGCCCGCGGAGGCATCCAAGCCGTTGGTGAACTGGCCGGAGTGAAAATAGAAGCGTCCCCAGCCTCCCCGCAACACGGTGTTGCCCTTGCCGAAGAGGTCGTAAGCAGCTCCAAAACGTGGCTGGTAGAACAAAGACCGCGTGGGGAATCCGCCGAGCGGAGTCGATTTGTCTTTGGCGTGCCATACGAATCCGCAGAAGGTGGGCGTGGCCGCACAGCTAGGCTGATAAAGCGCTTGATTGAAGATCGAATAGCCAAAATTCTCGCGGTCGATCCAGGGCTGGAAGTGAGTGAACCGCAGACCGAATTCGACCGTTAATTTCTTGGTGGCCTTCCACGAATCCTGCCCAAAGAACTCATACGTGTTGTATGAAATGTTGTTCAGGCGGTTGAAGTTTGTCTCGCTGTAACCGTTCGTTATGTTCCCGGTCAACATGTCCGCGTATTCGTCTCCATAGCTGAACTGATTGCCGGGAGATTGGAATAGCATTTGACCGTTGGTGTTGTTGTTGGCCGGCTGGGAATTTCGGATCCACTCCCAGAAGAAACCGCCCTTCAGTGTGTGATTCTTGATGACCTTGGTAAGAATGTTGCTTACGTTCGGCATGTACTTGTTGGCGTAGAGACCTTGGCCAGCACCTCCCGCCTCAAATCCACCCGGATTGAATATCAGCGCAGCCTCGCTCGGGCCAAAGTTGCCGAAGGACGGGATCTGCGAAATGGGCTTCTTGCCGACGAGGCTCAGGCCAGCATAGGTGTAGCCCACTTTCGTTCGGTCTACCTTGTTGGGATCGGCGAACACGTTTGGAAAGGCAATGAACGAATAGGACACGATGGTTTCATTGGTCATCGTTGGACTGAAGACGTGAGTAACCGTGCCCGTCCAGGAATCCGACTTGTTCCTCCCCTGGATCGGAGTAGGATATGGCACTTGGTCGCCGTTGCGCCACCACAGGCCGACTGGGAACTGTTGCAGCTCGCGCTGATAGTTATAGCGAACAAAGACCTTCGTGTTGTCGCTGATGCTCCAGTCCCCGCGGATCACCCACTGCCGGTTGTTCTGGCTGAAGATTTCGGCCTGAGTGTAGTTATAGCCGCCCGTGGCGTTCGGATCTGCGTTTGGACGCGGAAGCAACTTCATCAAGGCTTGCATGTTGGGGTCAATGCAAGCGGTCTGACCTGCACTTGTACAAGCTGGGATCTGGTAGCCTGGAAAGACCAACGGATCAACTGATCCCGGTGGAAGGCCGGATGCGGTCTTGGTACCTAACTTCGCCAATTCGGTAGGCGAGAAGTTACCATTTATCATGCCGTCGGTAGGAACCGTCGCCCTGAGCAATCCGGTATCAAGGGTTTGATGAAAGTATTCAAAGCCCGTGAAGAAGAACAGCTTGTTGCGACTCTTGTTGAAGTTGGTTCCTGGGATGATGACCGGTCCGCCAATGGAACCTCCCGGGTAATAGTAGGAGTTGGCGGGTTGCTTGACGCCGCTGAAATTATTCAGCCAGTCGTTCGCATTCAGCGAGTGATTTCTGGCCGAGAAGAACCCGCTGCCGTGAAAGTCCCGGCCACCCGCCTTCGTCACTGACGTTATGAGGATCGGCCCCTTCTGATTCTCTGCGCTGAAGTTTGAGGTGAGAACCCTGAATTCCTGAAGGAAGTCGGAGTTGGGATTGACTGGCGTATCGCAGTTACAGCCCGGATCGGAAACGTGCGCACCGTCGGCCGCGATGTCCAGCACATTCGATGGCAGTCCGTTGTAAGAAAAAGCATTGTTCAACGGACTCTGGCTGCCAGAATCTCCATTAGCATTGATGCCGATGGTAGCGCCGTTGTAATTCGACTTGTTCGACGTGCCGTTGGCGATGGCAAATCCTGGCACAATTTTGACATACTCAGCCGCGTTGCTGCCGACCTGCGTGAAGTTCTGCAGCTCCTTGGTGGCCAGCGTGAACGACTTCTCTCCCGAGTCCACCGTGGCTACCGCAAAGTCGGAAATGGCGGTGACCTCCACTGTCTGCGGGGTGCTGCCCACGGCCAGCGTCACGTTGTTCTTGCGCCGCTCCCCTCCACCCAAGCGAATGTCGGTCGCTTTGTAGGTTTGAAAGCCTTGCGCCTCCACCGTGAGCTCATACGTTCCAACTGGCACCGACGCGAAGGTGAAATAGCCCTCGCCATTAGTAACTGTGTCGCGCGCGGACCCCGACAGGGCATCCGTCAACTTGACTTTAGCGCCACTCACGACGGATCCCGAGCGATCCGACACAACGCCAGTCAGGGTAGCAAAAATTCCTTGAGCCCAAGCACTCGCGCCCAGCAGCGCGAGCAGACACAGCACCACCAGCAGCCTTACAGTCTTCGGCATGGACATAGCTCCCTTCCAGATACTGGCCATCGATTGCTTCTAACGCCCCACGGCCGCAGCTAGCGATTGATGGAACAGAGTGGTCCCCGCAGCAACGATGTGACCTTGTTTGTCAGGGCGCCCTAGTACTTTTTGGTTACCCCGAACCGCCGCTGATTAGGCCCCAATCTTACGGAGCTTGTCAAGCGGGAAAAATCCTTCCGGGAGTGTGGCTGCCTTGACTAGGTCTCGCTCTCGCTCGAAGACGCCGTACGTACACTGAACTTCTGGACACCCTATCCTTGGCCTTTCGTAATCAGGAATCGCCCGTATTGAGCTGACGTGCCCAAGTGGAGAAAATCGGTCCGGTCGAAAGGCACGCGACTCTCTGCTAAACCTGCCCAGGAGTGACCCATGCCACGACGGGAGCTGACCCGCAACGTTGGAGCGCTGCAGCAGGTGCAAGAACCTGGTGTGCTTGCTCGGGTAATTGCATCGCAGGGTGGGGCCGTCTGCGGGGAGGCCAAGACCGGCCTGGGTGCCATAGATATGGTTCGTCGTTTAAAGCCAGACGTGGTGCTGCTCGACTATGCCATGCCGGGAATGCACGGAGTTGAATCGGTGCGCAAGATCGCCACGATTGCGCCGGAATGCGCTGTGCAAGGCTCGCTGTCCCGACTGTTGGGAAGAGGCAGGAAAGCACGGACCAACCAAGGCGTTTTACGACGCTCGGGGGCATGTGTCGTACTGCGAATGTCAGGAGAACGATTCCGAGCAGTGTTGGATAGAAAGGCTTTTCCAATCAACCTGGAAGAGATCGATCCGGCTCTGATCGACCAAGCCATCCAGCGAGTCACGAGCATGAAGCGCCAGATGGGCCGAGAGATAACCATTTCTGGGCGTCCCCAAAATTCGGCAGAATTGCGGGAATGGATCTGGCTGATCATGGTCTATACCGAGGAGCAGCCACTGGAAGTGTTGCTGCTGACAGCCCTTTGCCGTTGGCTTGGAGACCCCGATATGAACTACAACTCAAGGTAAAGAACTAACCAGTTTCGACTCCCCCTATTTCTACGCTCCGCGGAGGTCGGAAATGGATCATGTGTACGAGGTAATAACCAGCAAGCAAGCGGAAATTATCCGCGTCCAACACGAAATTCACCAGCTGCGGGAATGGATTCGCCATGTGGAAACCCAGCAGGCTGCCAAAGAGCAGATTGAGCAAATGGGACGTCGCGCTGAGAAGCAAGCGCGGGAGAAGAATGCTACTACCGTAGTCATGGCTTTGGTCGGGCTGCTGGTGGGGGCAATCTTAATCCTATCCATATTTAGTCATGAGCCTGATCCCGCTCAAGCTGGAGGACAGGAAACCTTGCCACCTAGGATTGCCGCAGCTTGGGAGCAATAATAGCAATAAAAGCTGGAATCATGAGTTGGAAAGACGGAGACTCCAGATGAGATGGAACTGGATGCCTCGCGCGCTGTTCGCAGCCGCGATCTTTTATTCCCTTATTTATTTTACGCGTCCTAACCGATTGGCGAAGAGTAGCCCGACGAAGCCGCTCGGGCGGCACGAGGGCAAGAGAATCAATGGGACCCTGCGGAGGAACTGTTGGGCTACAGTGCAGGACCACGAAGTGGTCAACGCCACAGATGTGCGCGACGTGCATATCGCCGACGCGAGAAGCAATTCTGGAATTACTACGCAAGTGCCGCGTTGACGTTCTCGATGGCTTCGTCGATTTCGGCGGTGCTCTTGTAGCCGACGGTCACGCAATCGACGCCGGCATTTCTGAAGGCAAACTTCATTGCCTTCTGCCGGTCTTCGCGGTTGAAGGTGCCTTCGCCGACGAGCTTCATAGAAATCACGCCCATGCCTTCCTTGCGAACTTCTTTCACGTGCTCGACCACTTCGGGAACGTTACCTAGTCCCTGCGTCGCGTAGTCCTCGGCGTCCATGCTCTTGCCTTTGTGATTCACGCGGATCATGGCAATGTCGAGCCACTTGTTTCCCGGAGCGCAGCGCAGCGCTGGGAGCCCGTGCACCGACGCACCTCGGCTCACGATAATCTTCTTCGATTCGGCCTCCTCAATCGCGTCCTGCCAGCGCCGAGTGTCGGTTGGCCAAGTGCCCGTATGTTGCCAGTGGAGCAGCATGATGTCGAAATACTCGGTGTTAGCGAGTTTGCGAAGCTCGTCGAATTTGTCCTGCGGGTTGACACCGTCGCGGGTGGTCACCTTTGACATCAGCCGGTAGCTGTCGCGTGCGATGCCTTTGAGGGCGATGCCGAGCATCTTGTGCATCTCGCCGTACGACTCGGCTGTCTCGAAGAAGCGGATGCCGTGATCATAGGCGTAGTGCACGAGCCACGTGAACCCGTGCTGCCCAAGCTCGCGCTGCACCTGGCCGCTGAAGCTCCCAGTGCCAAACGCAAGCCGCGTGACCTTCATACCAGATCTTCCCAGCGTCACGAGGTCGGTTGCTTGCTGGCGCTGTGCAATGAGCGGAAGGCTCCCCGTAACAGCAAGAGTTCCGGCTGCAAGCCCGGTCTTCAGGAATTCACGCCGGCTGAAGTTGGACATTTTGCCCTCCACAAAGCCCAATACGGGGAATCTTAACAGAAGTTCTGAGAAGGCAGATGAGGTCTGCTGCCGATCGCAGTGCCAAGCCGACTTTGTTGAGAGTGGCGAAGAATTCAGGGTCAATACGCGTAATGACGTGACGGTTGGTGCGGCAACCTCGCTAGGCGGGAATGTATTTCTGGGGCCCCGCGCTCTGGAACCACCCGTTCGGATTCCCTACGGTGTACTCAGGCCTGGACGATTCGCGACGGCCGGCGCTCTGGCGTTATTGATCGCATCTCGTGCGTAGCTGAAACTCCAGTGAAGATACAGTCAAATTTGGACTTAAGAGCGGAGTGTCAAAAGATTGTTCGTTTCGTGTAGCTGCGAAATTTTCTTCTCATTGCCGAAGCATTGTAGGCTGGTAGTGGAGGGCACGCAAAATATCGTGCTTAGTCCGACCTATGAAGAATCCGCAGATAACCGGAGAGTTGTCGGCAAATACGGTCGTGATCCGTTTAGGGAGGGTAAACCTTGAATGACGCACAGCACTAGCGTTTTTCGGTACTAATCCGACGGACGAACCGATAACCTCCGGATCGCTCCTCAATCGTAAGGTGACAAAGCGGAGTACATCTCCGGTTGCGTCAAAGGAAGAGCACGTTCAGCTAGTTGCAGACGCTGCTACCATGTCCAGCTTCGGATAAGGCCACTCAGCTGATTCGGAGGATCCAACAATGAAGAGTGTCCTTTTGGCGGCCTTGTTGTCGCTGACCGGATTCCTCGGGTTGCTTGCCGCTCAAGAGCAGCAAACAGCTCGCATCGGAGATTTCAAGCTGGAAAGTGGCGAAGTCATTCGCGATTGCGCGATAGCCTATCGCACCTTCGGAACGCTGAATCCGGACAAATCGAATGTCGGGTTGTTTCCCACAGCCTTTGGCTGGAGATCGGCTGGGCTGACAACCCGCATCGGCGCAGGCAAGCTGGTGGAGGTGCACGGAACGTGGTTGTTGGCGAGGGCCCGGGACACCAGCGCGACACTCAACTCGTGCTTTCCCAGAGCGCCTATGAGGAGGAGTTGAAGCTGCACAAAGTTCCGTTCGTGGATCTCAACCGCGACGAACTCATCCGGACGCGGCTTGCCGCTTCGTACACCGACCTGCAATACCTCTGGCTTCCCAGAACAATCTTGCAGGCGGACTTCATTGTCTCCATGCCAAAGGTAAAGGTGCACCACTGGTCCGGTGTCACTCTGAGCATGAAGAACATGTTCGGGGTTGTCCCGGGGAGCAAGTACGGTTGGCCTAAGAACATTCTTCATTGGAGAGGTATCCAGCAGAGCATTCTGGATATTTGTGCAACGGTGCCGATTCATTTCGTAATCGCCGACGCTATTATCGCGATGGAAGGAAATGGTCCCCTTAACGGCACCCCCCCCGGCCACTCTGGACAGTCGTTCTGGCGGACGATCCGGTCGCTGCTGACGCGACTTGTGCCAGGTTGATGGGCTTTGAACCAGATCGCATCCCGCATATTCACGAGGCGTCGCGGTTCCTTGGGAATTCCTCACCTTCTCTACAAGATTAAGCTGGCGAGGCACTCCGTCGCCCCGAATTTCCGTTTCAGGTCGTTCCCGAGTTTCAACATATTCGCGCAACTTAAGGGGACTCCGGTTGCGCGTTAACCCCTCAGCAGTCGTTCATCCCAGGGATATTCGGCGTCCCAAATCCGCACACGGGCTGCGGCCGGGTGTTCCGGATTTAGTAGTACGTTAAAGGTCTCAGGCACGAGGGCGGACGGGATTCGCAGTGTTGTGCTGCTGGCGGACGCCAGCCATTTGTCTCCGATTGTGCGCGTTGCAATTTGATCGTGGATCCAGTCCGTTCCTGTTAGATCGGCTGCCGTGACTGCGGCGCTTGGCAAGCCGTCAGGAGCTTCTGCCTTCAGGAGTCGATAAGACTTCGGCAGATTGCCTGGAGTGAGTTCGAGATGCACAAGGGCCTCGACCAGTGCCCCTGCAGGAGTCTCGGCCAAGTAGACCACCGGTCGGCCTTCGGTGTGCCAACGGGCAGAAGCGACCAGTCCCCCTCGACCATCGAGAGTGGGATGATTGCTGATCCGCCAAAGGAACATCAGGCGAACATGCCCTCATCAATTTGGACCAGCATTTGCTCGACCAGACGACCACCAGTTTCAGTGGAGAGCATCTGAAGTGGAGAACGACCTTCAAACCGCTTCTTCGGCGCCCGCAGCCAATTCAAAGCAGACTCCTGATCTCCCCATACAGCCTGCGCACGAGCAAGGATCCTGGCGGCCCGAACCGCGCGCTCGGACTCTTCCTTCGACAGCGGCTGACGCCGGCTTTTGCGGTGTTTCCAGGTGCGCAAGGGAATGATTACGTCGAAAACCTCCTTGCGCGTCAGGCCCCGTTCAATTAGGTGGTTGACCACCTTCGTTGGCAACCCGCCTTCTACGAGGTCTACGATCTTTTGCTCAGATTGAGCACGCGTGCCAAGCCAATCCTGAAGATATTCATTCAGCATTTTGGCCGTTGTCACCGTTGGCGGCGCCGTCCGTACCATGAGTACATTATGCCACATAACCATCGGCAATGTGTACCTCCATTGAAGTAGCTTTCCAATCGATGGGGTCGCGACGCTGGGGACCCATGAGCCGCAAATTCGACAGATC
Organism: Acidobacteriota bacterium; assembly: GCA_003225055.1. Taxonomy (GTDB): domain Bacteria; phylum Acidobacteriota; class Terriglobia; order Terriglobales; family Acidobacteriaceae; genus Gp1-AA122. The sequence continues at coordinate 5,075 of QIAU01000199.1, read as the reverse complement.
CCTCCGCTTACCGTGCATTCATTGCGGCTTATCTTCCTGATGGGATCAACTTCTTGCCTTCGTCTGCCGTCAGCCAGTTTCCGACACGTACTCCCAGTCGACGGGCACCCTTCACGCCACGTATACCTGCTGCAAGGTCAGGGCTGAAGAGCCCGCAGTCCGACGCTTCATACGCCAGCCGGCGTATCGCCGCCAATCTCAGGTTGATCGTCGACGGAGCATAAGGGTGCTCTTCGAGTGCAATCCGGTACCGCGTGACTACCGTTTTGTTGAAGGCGAGTCGAGGCTCCGAGCAGTACCAGTCGATGAATTCGCGAATCGCATGGTTGTAGGAGCGTTTTGAACTCGCCGATGTCAGACTGTTCAAAACTGCCGACCTCGATTGTTCAAGATCTGGCAGCTTCAGAACTGCCTTCGGGGCTCGTTTGCGTCTGCTTTTCGCCACTGGAAGCGGCCTCCTGTGCCGCGGCGAAAAGCGTGATCCTCTCCCCGATCTTGTGACCAGCAGCGTTTATCGGCAGCAATCTGCCAACCCAGAGGCATTACTTCCGGTTTGCCTGATCCAGGCACTATTGCCACGGTCCCGGGAAAAGGCCACATCTAAGGCTCGGCCGGGTTAATTCTGTCTAGAGCGCGAACACCTTCTTCGCATTCGTCTGGAACAACATCTTCTTGTCGCTCTTGCTGATGGTCACGTTACGATCATTGTGATCCCTAGCTTAGCTAGATGATAAATATCAGAAAACTTTCCGTCTGTTCCCGGTTTTTCCCCATCACAAGTATATTTCGTCGTCACACTAGCGCCGCTATTTGCCCAGTTGTTTGTCGAAGAATGCAGCCGTGATTTGGTGGGCTTCTTTAGATTCCGGGAGCGCGGGATTGTTCCAGAAAGCGTGGGGGAGGGCTTCGAAGACCACCAACTCGGCATCTACGCCGGCTCGCAGGTAGGCGCGGTGCAGGATGGTGGTTCCGCTCAGGAGTAGATCGCGACCGCTAGTAATGAAAAGCGTGGGAGGAAATCGGGTGAGATCCGCATAGAGGGGAGAGAGCACCGGGTTCTTGGGATCGGTCGAGCCTACGTAGTATTCGAGTTGGTGCGAGTTTGACTTTGGCGGGTCCAGGTGGCCCGAAAAGCCGTTCAAGGCATAGAGGGCGATCGAGTCACCGACCTGACTGAAGTCGCCCATGCCTGAGAAAATTCCCGTCGCGCCGGGCAGGGGCAGCCCCAATTGCTTCAGCTTCACGGTTACTTCGGCTGTCAGAATCGCGCCCGCAGAGGTGCCATAGATCCCAATGTTGTTCGGCTTATAGGAGTTGAGCACCTCTTTGTACACGGCCACCGCGTCGTCAAGTCCCGCTGGAAACGGATGCTCGGGAGCCAAGCGGTAGAGCACAGCAATTACTTTTGTTCCTGAAAGGTTTGCGATCGGGATAGATTCCGTCAGCGAGCCGGAATCGGAATTGAAGCCCCCGCCATGGAGGTTGATCAGGACCCGGCCGCGCTTTTCCGGCGCCGTGGTTAGCGGAGTGACGACGCGCACGGGCACACCCGCAATAGTGTCCGTGGCCACATTTACCGGATACAGCTTCTTTGAGGCTTCTCCTGCACCGGCTTGCCACTTGTCCGTGCCGATTCTGCGCTGCTCGAGGGTTTGCGGCACGGCTGTGTCTGATTCCACGCGCGCCAGGACCTTCTGCGCCTCCGAACTGATGGTGGTGGGGACGGGCACAACGCGGGTGACGTAGGCCGTTCCGTCTGGCGAGATGGTGCTGCTATCCGTTAGCTTACGATCTGCGGGAGCTTGCTGTGCGCTTGCCTGACACAGCATGAGCAATTGGGCGACGAATCCGAGCGTCAACTTCGTGGTGCGTCCACGCATGCGGAAACTTCCTTCGTTAGCTGTAGCCGTGTTCTGCATGATCGAACTCCAGATTCGTATTTGATGGCTGAAATAACCGTTTGGCGACCTGACGACGGCCGCAGGCGATCGATTCTGCCAAGACGTCTATGACAGAGACAGGCAAGAATGCGCACGGCATGAAAGCTCACGGCCGGAAGTCTACACGATTTTCGAGGATGCTGGGGATCGTAGGCTAGTGGTCGAGAAGCCGGAGGTACTCCAAAGCGAAGACCGCAGGGGATTCGTCCCGATAAGTCTGCTTTGCTCCCGGTCAACTTCCGGTTAGCTCGTTATTCGCTACGAATGGAAGTGATCGGTCGGCACCACGCATAACGTGGGGGAATGAATTGGAAGGAGATTAAGTGTCCAGCTTCATGCGCCGCAACAATTTGGCGAAACGCTTGTCGGCCCGCAGTGGATCGTAGAAGGGATCGCTGGCAATCAACAGTGACTATACATTCCGCTCTTCGCAGGCCCGCGTGAGCCACCTCAATGCTTCTTCTGGATGACCTGCCCGCAAATGCTCGCGCGCGAATTTTATTGCAGGTACGTAAGCGCCATTATCCCGGCTAGACTGCAACCGTTCGAGTCTCGTCGCAGCTACAGCACGCACAACCTTGTCAAAGGCCCCGCTAGTGTTGGCCGCGCGGAGAGTGGCGACGAGCTCCGCATCATTGGCCAAGAGTGTGGCTTTTGTCCACTGTTCGACCGCTTCCTGGTATTGGCCCTTCCGCTCGTAGATATCTCCGAGTGCTTCACGGACTGAGGCGTCGTTGTGATCGAGTTCGATTGCTTTCTGGTATTGTTGGATTGCTTCATCGTAGCTGCGCGCGCAGTACAAGGCATAACCCAAGTGCTGGCTAATACGAAGCGAAAACGGGTTGCATGCCAACGCCCGCTTGCCTTCTGCGATGGCTTCGCGGAAACGGCGCATTACCAGCAAGAAAAAGGAATACGCGTAATGTATTTCGTCGAATCCAGGGCTTAATTCGATGGCGCGCTTCGCTTCTCTCTCTGTGCCTACCCAGTCTAAGTAGTAAACCATCTTGAGTGCAGCTAGATCGAGATGTGCTTCGGCGAGCTGGTCATCGAGTTCGAGCGCCTTCGTAACTGCCCACTCTGCCTTCGGCCAGCCTTCGTCTGGCGGCATGATGCCCCACGCCGCCCCGTAGCCATAAAAGCTGTTCAGTCCACAGTAGCCGAGCGCGTAAGAAGGGTCTTCTTCAACTGCGCGATGAAAATAGTCACGGCTCTTGTTGAATTCTTCGGGCGAGTTCTTCCACCAGTAATATCTCCCCTTCAGGTAAAGCTGGTACGCTCTTGTGCTTTGTGTATAGTGCTTGACGAGACGTGACTGATCTTCTTTGCTGAGTTCGAGTGACAACGCTTGCACCACCCGCTCGGAGATTGCATCTTGCAGAGCAAAGATGTCAGTCATTTCGTCATCGAAGGTTCCCGCCCACAACGAAGCGCCATTTGACACATTCAGCAAACGCACAGTGACCCTGACTCTCTTGCCTTGGCGCTGAAGGCTTCCTTCCAGCACAGACTCCACTCCCAGTTCCCGCCCCGCTGCAAGTACGTCCTGCTTCAAATCAGCATATTTGCGAATCGAGCTTATGGGACGCACGACGACGTCCCGGATGCTGCTGAGTCTGGCGATCAGCGTGTCCGCCATGCCCATTTCCAAAGCTTCGTCCCGGTTATTTGGTGCCAGCGGCTGGAAAGGAAGCACGGCAATGCTTGGGATGGACTCAGCACTGCTTGCGATTACAGGCGGCTTGCGCTTGGTCACGGGTGCAACGAACCTGTAGCCCCGTCCTGGAACCGTAACAATGTAACGGTGCTCGGCTCGTTTCTCGCCGAGCGCGCGGCGCAGCGCGGAGATGCATTGATTCAAGTTGTTCTCTTCGACAGCGGTTTCGCCCCAGATTGCCCGCATAAGCGTTTCTTTGCCGAGAACTACGTCGCTATGTTGGACCAGATAAATCAGCGTGTCGAATGCCTTCGGGGTCAGGGGCAGTGGACGACCATCTCCCTCAAGTAACAAACGTCTCCCGGGGTCAACGCGGAAATCATCGAATTCGTAGATATACGTCTGAGGCCGTTCCATGCGGCTTTCAGAATTCTTCAGAAACTTTCAGAACATTCTAAGGACTTTGGCCCCGATTTCAAGGACACTCAGTGCCTATTCACGCTGCAGCGCGCAAACACTAGAGCTCGGAATCACATGGATTCAAGGAAGAGAAGACAAACAGGAGAAGCGATCATGAAAACGTCACTTTCCAGGTTCACCGCATTAGTTTTCACAGTGCTTAGTTTCGTCCCTGCATTCGGCGCCCAATGGAATGCCACCGTTGGCGCACAGAGCGAGGACAAGGGCCGCCAAGTCGTCGCCTTTCTTCCCAACGAGCTTTGGATCGACGTGGGAGACACCATTCAATGGACGGTCAATGCTGATGAGATCCACACCATTACCTTCCTCACCACTGGACAGGTGCGCCCACCGTTCTTCGTCGGTTGTCCCGGATTTTCTGTTGGGGCGGCGTCATTCGACTACTCGACGTGTATTAGCACTCCGCCGATGGTCTCGGGTCAAACGTTCAACGTGATGTTTCCGACGGCGGGTAATTTCAAGCTGGTCTGCCTTGTTCATCCTGATATGACTGGCGTGGTGCATGTTCTCGACACTTCGGTTCCGCTTCCGCATGATCAGACCTTTTACGACAAGGAAGCCGCCCAGCAGGCTCACGATCTGCTGGCTGAACTCAATCCAGGACGGGCGCATCATCACTCGGCGCCTCCCAATTCGGTGATCGTCGGAGCCGGAAAAACACTGGCCAATGCCGGCGGACACAGCACCATCTCGCTGATGCGGTTTGTTCAGCCCGAATTGATAGTCCATGCAGGCGCGACTGTGGAATGGACAAATGACGACACCAGCATGCCCCACACCATTACGTTCGGAGCGGAACCGAACGACCCGTTTCCTCCTTCACCGAATGTGACCGTGGATGCTGACGGCGCACTCCACGCTACCACTTCGTCAACCTCGGACAACGTCCATTCGGGCTTCATCGTCTCGGCGCCACAGGATGAGACCGGGCTGCCGCAGACTCCGTTCGGCCCAACGCGCTTCAGGGTCACTTTTACGAATCCGGGCGTCTATCCATA
>QIAU01000284.1 GCA_003225055.1 Acidobacteriota bacterium | reverse complement strand
TGACCATCCCCAGCTTCGCCGATGACTCGAATGCCCTCGCGTTCCAGCAAAGACCTAATCCCTTGGCGGACAACAGTGTGATCGTCCGCGAGAATCACTCGGATGGGCATTTTCAATCCTCCAGCTGGAGCCGATTGTTCGCACGCATTGAAAAACGTATTTTTCTGAATAGAGGCCGGTTGCGGAGTCGATAGCATCATCGCCGTAGGCACGTTAGGGACAACATACTATCATCGTCGCAGTCGCTTTCGGAGACGCGACATTTGCTAGGATGCGTCCGGGAGGCGTAAGAAGGAGAACCCGGTTGTTTCTGCAACCGGGGTTTTTCATTGGCGGCCCCCATCAGAGGACCTCCAGTATTGAGGGCGAGTCATCCTCCCACGGTCGGCGGCGGCTGTCCAGTGCTCCTTTGCGAAGCCGGTGCCGGTTGCTTGTTCTATTGTTTTTCGCCACCGCGTAGTCACTTTCCTCCCTGCGGCGCGGTGTTTTATCTCTGCCGTCATTGTGACCGCGGCCAGCGTTATTGCAGTTCGCATTGCCGTGAAAAAGCCCGCCGCCTCTAGCTCCGCGAGGCCAACCGCCGCCATCAACAGAGTTCCTACGGACGTGACGATGACCGCGACCGCCCACGAGAGTACCGCCGACGCTTGAAATCTTGCGTGACGGATCAACCTTTCCTGCGCCCCTCTCTTGGTGCAAAGAACGAGACGGTAGGCCGCCTCGGCACAGGATCCTGGCCTTGAGCCGGGTCCTCGATCCCGCATCGTCGCTCAAGTGTTCGAGGAAGAGAAATCACGTCTGCTGCCTCTTCCCGCTCACGCGTTTTGATTATTCCCTCCCCCCTCAATCCTTGGGCCGGGATTTGACGTTGGTCGCCTCGCCCACTACCTTCCGGCTGCTCGACGGCTCAACGGAAATCGCTTCTCACCCGCGCTCCTATGACCATCATGACGTCGTCGCAGACCCTGCTCACCACCAGGCTGTGCTCGAACAAAAACGCAAAGCTCTCGGCTCCACGCCTTCCGGCCGCTTGGCCGCTTTAGTCCCGGAAAGCCAGGCCTTCAGGCTGCCTTCGAGCGTGGCGAATCGGCCGCTCATCTTACCGTTCAACTCCTTCGCCTGCTCGTGTGCTGCTGCAGGCTTCTTGAAGAGCGATGGCCAGTTCACTGGCGCCATAGTCATCGCACACCCCGCGCCTCTCTTCCGTGGCCTTTATCTTGGCGCGCCGCCATCGCCAATCCGCCAACCTCGGCGCCGGCTCCGCTGCCCGTCAATCTTTCAGCGCTGTGTGGTGGCAGAAGGCCCGCCTTCGTCGCTTCAAAACCCATGGCCGACTTCGAATGGGAGGGGGCCAAAAAATCGATCGCCCCTGGATCGAACGCGCCCTGACCCTGGACTTCCCCACCACAGGTCGCAATCTGATTTTGTGCGGCACAAGATTGACGAAATCGGTTACATCGCCTATGACGCGCATGCCGCGGACTTGCTCTTCGAAATCGTCAACCACCGTTACGAACGCAATTCCATCTTGGTAACGACCAATAAGAGAGGATCGTCGATCAGAAAATACGAGTAAGTTGGCGCCTCAAAAATATAGGCCTTGCGCAAGTAAAGTTTATGTAAGGCTTCGAGCCCGTAGGACAGCGAAGTATGGCGGAGAGGGTGGGATTCGAACGCATTCCCGGTATTGAGAGCACGCAACTTACTGATTTTGCGTGTCGCTCTTGTCGCTGGAACCGCTCTAACCGCCGTAGTCGGGTACAGTTTCGGTACAGACGCGTCGCACGATCCCTTCCTTGAGTGGGGGCCGTTGCAGTTTTAACGTTTTCGAAATCACCTGGTCGTGTCCGAGTAGCCCGTGATCGGGAGGTATCAGCTTCCCAACTTAGTGCATCTGAGTCGATACTAAGACGATGATCTCGGCCACGGCCGCCGTCCTGGGCGAAATTGGATTGCCGGCGCCCGTCCGTGAATTGGCCTCGCGCCGCTGGGACATGGTTATCGTCGGAGCGGGCCACAACGGTCTTGCTTGCGCGGCGTACCTGGCACGAGCGAACAAGCGGGTGCTGGTGCTGGAGAGTCGCGCGCGAGTAGGTGGCGCCTGCACCTTAGAGGAGCCCTTCCCCGGCGTGCGCATGTCCCCATGCGCGTATCTGGCGGGACTGCTGCATCCCCTGGTTGTCTCGGAATTGAACCTGCCCCAGCGCGGCTTTCAGTGGACACCCGCGGTCAATGGACTCTTCGTTCCCTTCCTCGACGGCTCCAGCGTTCAACTCTGGGACAGTGACGACCGTTGCGAGGCGGAAATTGGCAACTTCGCGCCGGGGGATGTCCAAGGCTGGCGTGCGATGACAGCCGTGCTCCGCAGATTGCGCGATGCCCTGCGTCCGGCAGGTAATGGCGATCTGTGGATTGGCGAGCCGCCCACCCGCGAGCAAATTGAAGAGCGACTCGGGAAAGACGAGAAAGCAAGCCATGTGCTCTTCGACTGGTCGATGGCTGAATTCGTCGAATACTACTTGGGTGACGAAAGGCTTCAGACTGCGTACCTCGGGCAAGGGGTGATCGGGACCAACGCCAGCCCATTCGACGCTGGGACCGCCAGCATCCGCTTCCATCATTCATCGGGGCGGCTGTGCGGCATGCCCGGTATGTGGGGTTACGTAAAAGGCGGCATGGGTATGGTCTCGTTCTACTTTTGCGATGCCGCGCGAGAAGCGGGCGCCGTGGTGGCCACCACAGTCCCTGTCGCACGGATCGCACCCGGCGAGGGTGTATTTCTCGAAGGCGGCGAATTCATCGCCGCACCCGTGGTGATCTCAAATGCCGACCCACGGCAAACGCTGCGACTTCTGGGCCC
>QIAU01000283.1:590-3801 GCA_003225055.1 Acidobacteriota bacterium | reverse complement strand
GAATCGGCCTTGCGAGCCGCTCTCCACCAAGCGGGAGCGGCCGCCTTAACCGAGCTGCTGAAATTCGAAGCCCCGGCGGCCGAGCAACGCCAGTTGCCGTGTCGGTGTGGCCATCACGCTCAATACCAGGAACTCCGCTCCAAACCCGTCCTGACGATCGTCGGCTCGCTTCGCGTCTCCCGTCCCTACTATCTGTGCGCGCCATGCGGCGCCGGCCAGTTTCCGGTCGATGCCGAACTGGCAAGTTGTAGATTTCGCATCAGTTACAAACGCCCCTAAGACCATTCCTCACGCTTCCTCACTAGCTTTAATCCCACGCCCACGCTCTCCGCCAGCCATAGAAGAGCCCAATAGTCTTGGGGAAATTCATTTCACATTTTGGGTACCTCATAGGAGTACTAGTGGGTAGCTTATAGGAGTACTGAAGCGTTTGATTCGCAGGTTTGCCCAACTTCTGGCGAACATTACGCCTTGGATAGTCCCCTTCAGGTTGCTGAATACACATCAGGCTACTAACTTGAAGTGACGAGGAACACAACGGAGGAAGCTGACTGCGCCAGAAATGCAGCGAAGTGTCCTTTCCTGGATTCGCCAAACAGCGGACACTTCGGCGGCTAATATCCTGCATCATAGAGACTTAGAGATAATAGGATTAGGGGCTCAATCGTCCCGTGAGAAGAACGCATGGCGGGGCGCTTTTTTGAGTCAGCGGGAGGATGGCTCGTGCCGCTTGGGTGCGCACGCCAAGGGAAAGACTCTTGCGAACTCAGCTTCTTTGTTGGCCGTTTAACCCCTGCTCCTATTGAGGATTGGCATCCCTATTGCACAAAATGGGGCAGGGTGTGCGGATGAGTAAGCCTATCGAGCATCGCGCTTGTATTCCCCGTTGCAAGCTTCCTGTACCGACGGAACTCGATTCGGTGGGTCTCTGCGTCCACCATTTCACATGGAGCGTGGAGGAGGCGTGCGCTGAGATGCATCGCCAAGTTGCATTGCGCAAGGCGACCGTGGAACGCCGTGCGGAGATGGCCACCTACGTCGGCGAATGCGCCTTGCTCCTCGCCCACCTCACCAGCAACCTGTGCTTATCGGACGACCTAAAAAGACGCATCCTCTGCACTTTCCTATCGCTGATGAATGTAAGAGAGAACTTAGAGCGTGCCCCAAACGGTCACGCCCCCGAAAAGCGAGTTTTTGCGCCGGGACTATTCCCGACCTCTGCCGTGGTGCCTGGCTGGCTCAAGTCGGAATCGAATGCCAGCGTAGGTTCTCAAGGGTGAAGGCTGTGCCAGATTTGGGTCCTTCCCGATCCACGAAGGTCAACTGCCGGAAGCCTGGAAGAAACAACCCAGCCAGCGGCACTGCCCCACTTGCCGCAGAACCACTAGCTGGGCTATCGCGCTGCCGGAGCGGCGCGACGGTCACGACCGACGAAGCGGCGTAGACCGCCGGGCAACACAACAAGAACCGAGACACTAACTGCACCGCGCAGAGCGACGCATTGCTTCAGCGTTTAGCGCCAACGTCAGCGGCTTCGCGGGACTCAGCGAATTTCGCTGAACGACAATCTCTTGAAACGATGCACGCTGCCCGAGATTCAGACCACCATGGGACATGAGATGGGCCATTAAGTTCTCAACCACGAGTACAAGGGATTGGTCATGTTTGGGGTCGTGGTGGTGATAGGGTCCGCCTTGCTGAATAGGTGCATAAACTTTGGCCTCGCGCGCTGGGGAGAGAACTGGGGCATCCGGGGGATGACCGACGTGGCCATACTGCCGCTGGCGATTATCGGGTTGTCCGTTTATTTCTTTCTCATGACGCCCGTGACCAACACGATCACGCGCACCATGGAGTTCGAGGCGGACATGTGCGGCCTCAATGCTGCTGGTCAACCCGATGGCGAGGCCACGTAGATTTGATGCTGGGAGAATATCGCAAACTTGATCCAGGGCCGGTTGAGGAGTCATCCCCGGAAGAGCTCACAAGGCCCGTCTTCAATTCTCCGTAGGAATTGTCTGTTTATCTTGGCCAAAATTCATTCGACGCATCTATGTTTTGTCGATTGGGCCCAGGATGCGCCGAGGTCCTTCTGCGGCGATGTCCCGCTTGTGAACGTGATTCGATCATCGACCACGAACGCCCCCGTAAGCAGGCGCATGATGAGGATCACGATTGGATTGGCATCCGTCGCGGTCGCTGCCCGGGTTGCGGGAGGACCTTCGAGCCGGAAACGCCGAAGCTGGAACCAACGCGAAACACGGAATCATAAGGTATTCACCTTGCAGATCATCTCATCGTTGCACTCAAAAAGTATCCAAGTACGGATGGTGTCGCTTAATGCATTCAGAATGAATCTCCGCGTGACTGAGGCCCGGGTATGACTACGCGGATGCGGTTGCTGCCGGTATCGGAGATGAAGATTCTGCCGGAACCATCCCGGGCACAGTACATTCCCGCTGGCGAACCGAGACTGGCGTTGCTGGCAGGTCCGCCATCTCCGGTAAATGCTTGAATGCCATTGCCGGCGACGGTCGTGATGATGCCGGTGGCAGCATCCACGCGGCGGACGCGAAAGTTGCGCCAATCTGTGATGAAGATGTTACCCTTAGAATCCGTCGTCACTCCACTGCCACTGAAGGTAGCTTGCGTGGCAGGGGCACCATCTCCCAACCCATCGGCAGGGTTGCCGCCTCCCGCCACGGTGGTGATGTCACCTGTCGCAGCATCGATTCGGCGGATACGACCATTCTTAGTGTCGTAAGCCAGGAGATTGCCGAAGGGATCCGCGGTTAGCCCCTGCGGTGCGCACAGGGATGCAACGAGGGCCGGGCCGCCATCGCCATAGAAGCAGAAGTCCCCATTACCCGCCACGGTGGTAACGATGTTGGTTGAGATATCGACTCGCCGGATACGCTTGCTGTTCGCATCAGCAATGACAAGATTGCCGGACGGGTCAAAGGCCACACCAACAGGAGTCATGCCGGCGTTAGTGGCCGGGCCGCCATCACCGCTGAACCCGCTTTGCCCGTTGCCGGCAAACGTGGTGATGATTCCCGTGGAGACATCCACGCGGCGGACGCGATAGTTATACAGGTCAGCGATGAAGAGGTTCTCATCGGCATCCACGCGAACTGCGATGGGAAACCAGAGGGCAGCGGCAGTGGCAGGGCCACCATCGCCGCCAAAGGAAAACTGCCCGTTGCCAGCT
>QIAU01000283.1:0-485 GCA_003225055.1 Acidobacteriota bacterium | reverse complement strand
GACAGTGGTAATGATTCCGGTGGTAGCATCTACGCGGCGGATGCGGCCGTTCTGCGAGTCGGCGATGAAGAGATTGCCGTTTGTATCAAAGGCGATTTCGCCCGGGAGATTCAAACTGGCGCTGGTAGCCGGACCGCCGTCGCCGCTGTAGCCGCCGCTGTAATAACCCCCGGGACCGCTTCCAGCAAACGTGGTAATAACCCCTGTGCCGACATCCACTCTGCGGATTTGATTGTTGAACTTGTCAACGAAAAAAATGTTTCCGTTACGGTCTGCGGCGATCCCGTTGGGAACATTGTTGACGCCCATGTTCAGGGAGGCGTTTCTTGCCGGGCCACCGTCGCCATGGAAAGCCTCCACACCGCTGCCGGCCACGACGCGTATCTTGCCGGACGTGTCCACTACAAATACTCGATCTCCCCCCGGAGCAGCGATATAGATGTTTCCAGCGTCGTCCGTCGCCACCGCCGTTGGCACTGGAATGT
>QIAU01000135.1 GCA_003225055.1 Acidobacteriota bacterium | reverse complement strand
CGCGTTGTTTTCGGGCTTCCATCATAAACATAGCCGGCCCATCAGCCGGATGTTTTTGGGGTGAAGAGCAAGGTTTGACACGTCAGAAGGTGGTCTCTAGAATCAAGTGGTTGGCTGTGCTTTGATCCAGTGGGCTTCGGTTTCAGCAATGGCTTTGCTGGAGGCAGCGTCTTCTTCCACTCCTGTCTTCCCTTGATCGTGCATGGCGGTGTAGCTCAGGTGGTTAGAGCGACGGTCTCATAATCCGTAGGTCGTTGGTTCGAGTCCAACCGCCGCCACCAAATTTTTCAAGAACTTACTGGCAGCTAAGTAGAAGACTGGAGGACCAGTTTTCTACAACTCTTCGAACTTCTCCATCGCATCGATTACGTCCGTGGTGGGAGTCTGAATGTAATTCGTACGCGTTATCGGGCACTCGGCTTGTGGCGAAGAATCCGCTGCACGATCAACTCCGGCGTTTCCCAGAATCCGCAGGACGCAAGCTTCGTCGGCTGCGCGAGTACCTTGGCGGCCCGACTCCCCTTCCGTCACCAGCTTTAATTTCCCTCTCCCGCAGCTTCGCGCACTGAGCCTTGGCATCTTCGGGAAAGGGATGTCGGGATTGACACTCAATGGTGAAAACTCTTCTTACTGCGGCAGTCCCATGCGCCGCAACAGGTCCACATAACGTGGATCGGAGTGGAACGGCTGAATAAAGTCTTCCGCCTTAAGGTATTCCATACGTCCTGAGCGCTCCCGGTAGGCCTTTTCCAACCATTCAAATGTATGATCACGATCTCCTATCAGGGCGTAGTCCATTGCTACCTCGTAAGGCGAGACATACTCGATTTGCGACTTCCCTTTCAGCAATTCGATCAGGTTAGTACACGCACCCTTCAGCTTGCCTTGTCGATATCCCGCCGCGAACGCCTCCGCCTTGTCCGTATTGCCGCCCTTCTTCATCGCCGTGATCGAGTCTGCCACGAACGCGTCGGTATTTCCCTCGTACCAGTACACCACCGCGCGATATGCATAGTAAGGGGGGAACTCTGGATTCGCAGCAATGAGGCTATTCAGCTTCTTGAGAGCTTCATCATAGCGGTGCATGTCGGTAAGGAGTCCTGCTTCGTTGACGTTCACCTGCGGCGAGGCTGGATCCAACGCCAAGGCCTTCTGATTCTCCGCCCAGCTTTCTGGGAGCCGCAGCAGGTTTTCTAGCAGGACCGAGTAAAAATGGTGAGACAGCGCGTCGTTCGGGTTAAGTTCGATCGCCTTGTGATACTCGGCTTCCGCTCCAGCCCAGTCCCAATCCACCGTTTCTTTCAGAACCGCCAAAGCGGCATGCGCTTCGCCCAAGCTTGGATCGATCTCCAATGCTCGTTGTGCTGCACTGCGGATTTTTGGCGCTGCTTCGCTTGTGGGAATGATTCCGCGATCAAGCAGAATTATGTACGCATCAGCTGATCCTGCATAGGCTTGCGCATAGTTCGGATCTTTGCCAATCGCTTGATTAAACTCATCTACAGCTTTATAGAGGCTCTCGCGAGTGCGCTTTTCCAAGTAATAGCGGCCCTTCACGTACAGCTGGTAAGCCTCGCTGTTTTCTGTTGCGTGCTCCGCAAGCCGCTTCTTCTCCTCGCCGGTCAGCTTCACCCGCAGCTGGTCGGAAATATCAGACGCAATATCGTCCTGCACGGTCGCGATCTCGGAAACTTTTCGCCGATATTGCTCACCCCAGATCTGCGAGCCATTGCTCACATCCACCATCTCAGTCGCGACATTGATCACGTCGCCATGTTGAGTGAGTCGGCCGAGAATTACCGCTCCCACTCTTAGCTCGCGACCGATGCGAAGGGGGTCCTGTTGCGCTTGCCGATAGCGGAAGACCGTGCTCCGTGCCATCACCCGAAGACGAGGCAGCCGCGACAAATGATTGATCACTCCTTCTGTAATACCGTCTGCAAGGTAGTCCAACTCTGCGTTGGAGGTGGAATTCGCCAGCGGCAATACAGCCACGGATTCAATCTTGCCGGACACTCGATGCGTGTAGTAATAAGCACCCACTCCTAACGCCGTAAGCAAGAGCGTAATGACTAGCCCAAATAATAGAACTTTGCGTTTAGGGCCCCTCATGGGTGCAACTGCAATCGAGGCACCGGAACCGGAAGTTCCAATTGCAATGACCGTTCCGCTCGGTGATGTGGTCGATGTTGCCTGTGCTGTTCCGGGTTGATAGGTGTTCCCCGATTCTACAGCCGAGATTGCTTCCGCGCTCTGCAGGTTCCGACTGCCCGGTTCCAACGCTGGCATCACCGCACTTCGACCCGAATCCGTGTCGCGCTTCAATCGTTGCAAGTCCGCTCGGACGTCGCTGGCATGTTGATAGCGCAGGTTTCGATCCTTCTCCAGCGCTTTGCTGATGACTCGCTCCAGCTCCGCAGGCAGGTCGGGATTGAGGCGAATCGGAGCAATGGGGCTACGTTCCAAAATCGCATGGAAGATTACGGCTGACGTATCACCCCGAAACGGCACGGTTCCGGTCGCCATCTCGTAAAGAACAGCACCGAAGGAGAATAGGTCAGTTCGGGCATCCAGCTCTTTTCCCTTTGCCTGCTCGGGAGACATATAAGCCACCGTGCCTAATGCCGAACCCGGACTAGTGAGGTGCTCCTCGCTCAGCGCAGTCGGTTGCGCCGACACGCCTGTCGCTTCCGCTATCCGACTGCTCACCGGCTTCACCTTCGCCAAGCCGAAGTCCAGAATCTTGGCGTGACCACGTTTGGTGACGAATATGTTCGCAGGCTTAATGTCTCGATGAATGATGCCTTCCGAGTGCGCCGCATCCAGGGCATCGGCAATTTCAATCGCGACCGAGAGCAGCGTTTCGAAGTCCAATGGACGATTGTCGATCAGGTGTTTCAGGGTAGCGCCATCCAGGAACTCCATGACGATGAATGACTGCTCATCGTATTTGCCGATCTCGTAGATTGTGCAGATATTGGGATGGTTCAGCGCGGAAGCGGCCCGAGCTTCCCGACGAAATCGTTCGAGAGCTTGCGGATCTCGGGCTACATCCTCGGGCAGGAATTTCAGGGCTACGAAGCGGCCAAGCTCGGTATCCTCCGCCTTGTAGACCACACCCATACCGCCGCCGCCTAGCTTCTCGATGATGCGGTAGTGCGAAATGGTTCGGCCGATCAACTGGGGAAACACTCCTGAGCGTTCGAATGGTAGGGCGGGACGCTGGCCGCGTCAATATAGGACCGACCTAGCATCCCTGGGTACGCAGCCAGTTTGCTACCGATCTAGGGTCGAAACGTACACGGGTTCCAATACGGAAGCTAGGAATCTTGCCAGCTTTTGCGTGCTTGAAACTGTGATGTGCGAAACGGCAAAGATTCGTGCCAATTCTTTGGCGGTCAGCGCACGGTTCATCCGTTCAATTCGATCTGCCAGCGTCAGTGGCTGCGTTGAAATCTGCTTTGCCCGCAGTTTAAGGCCTCCTGTCAGATGAAGCTGGTCATTGTACTCAACAACGTATATCACCGTGTGTTGCCATTACTCCGGGCACTCTTTGGGTCCACACGCTTGATCCACCAACAGGTGGACCCCAGGGATCTGTAGAGACCGCAATGCTTCGTCAGTCACCAAGTGCAGCGGATGCACTTCTTCAAAATCGGCGGGCGAAGTTTTTTGTCGACCTTGGATTCGATAGATTTTCGGTGGAATCAATTACGTGACACTCGCGGCCACCCAAGCTGTAATGAAATTGTAATGATGGAAGGATCAGAACCCGTCAAATCGGATATACAACTGCCGACACAGTCGAGCTTGTAAGGAGTTGAAGAATCGAATAGAGTAGAAAATTTTCAGAACGCTGCAAATTCCTGCTGGGTTCTCATAATCCGTAGGTCGTTGGTTCGAGTCCAACCGCCGCCACCATTCCAACGCCCTTTCGAATGAATGTGGGTGCTGGACGGCCCCGCATTTTCGAGGTTCGTGCCGCTCGACCCACGACCCGACCCGTCCTAACTAAGATTCCCCATCAATGGTCTTGTACGAGATCGGCCTGGACGGATGTACTTTTCGCGATTTTAGTTCTTGGCAGGAGGGCACGATGCTTCGAGAACGGGCCTTGAGGGCCGTGACGGTGTTGATCGGATTGCTTCCTGGCTGGGATATATCCACAGACGATGATTTTATGGCGACACGGGATCAATCCGGATACACCGATGCGGTGATGCTGAGCCTCTACACCATGCTCGGGATTTTCTTGTTGCTAGCGGCGCGTAACCCAGCGGCGAATCGCAGCCTGATCGCCTCCACGGCGTGCTCGAGCTTTGCTCACGATACGGTTACCGCACTGCAGGCATTCCTGACTGCGAACAAACGCCCTACTCTGGGGGGCATGGCGGTCCTCGTTGCCATCGGCGTACCCCTGATCGCGCTGGCTCCGTCGAAGCAATCTGTCGAGCGGGTAGCGGCAGCCGGTGCGTAGGCTTCCCGAAAAAATCCATCGAGGTTCAGGACGACTGCCACTGCTGGCTTCTTTTCCTCGCAAAGTATCAGGTATTTGACTAAGACGGGCCGAGCACAGATGAGACGGAATGCGTCGCCCTCCCCCGAAGGTAAACACATACCGGACAGGAGGCTCGGCCGGAGTTGGCGTCGCCGATCTCCATCTTATCTCTATTACGTTATAACCAACAAGTTAAAAATGTACAAATTTTGGCCGCCGCACCTCGAGCTCTTGGGGGGAAACAGTCAACAGTTCAGGGCTGTTGCCCGCTTCGACCTCAATCTGCTTGGTTCCCGCCGGCACTCTTCTTCGCGCCCAGGGGGCCTTTGGGGGAGGGCCGCTTTCCGCAGGTTTTTAATTCAGAACCCCGAGTTTAAGACCCAGCTGCAGGATGCGTGGATCGCGGGCCGCACGGGTCTTGTGAAGTTCGCGTTGGACCTAGTGAACGACGCACAACCGACCGGGCTCAACTTATGGAGGTGCGTTGGCGTTGGATCCCCTACTTGATTGGCGGGGAAGGCGCAAGGTAAAGACCCAAGGCAATCGGCTCCAGTCAGGTCAATCAAGGAAAAGTCGATGTGGACTTAAGGCGGCAGAAGTGCAATCGGTAAGTTTCTCTTCACTGCTCGGCCGGCTCGGCCTGTTCCGCATTCTGCACCACATCATCACGATTTCGAATACTGAAACAAGCGAACTTGAGCGAGCGGAGCGAACTTGAGCTTGACAGAGCGCGCGCCGTCGCTTAGAGTCCGTCAGCCATCACGGTGTGTGAACCTTCTTACAATCGAACAATCGATCTCTGACGTAAGGAGTACGAAGCCGTGAAACACGATCGGCGATACTTTCTTAAAGGAGCAGGTACAGTCGTGGCTCTGGCAACAGCAGGTGCTTCGGGCAGCGCCCAGGCCCAATCCGAAGACAAACGCGAGCGCGGCATCGCTCGCGGATTAACTCTGCTGACGATGCGTCGCAACGGCGAATACCGTCTAGCGGCTAAAACCAGCAAAGGCATTCTGGATGTTCCAGAGGCAGCCAAGCTGCTGCGCCTTCAAGCCCCCGCCACCATGGATGACCTGCTGCAGGAGGAGGACGGGCCAAGGCTGAGTGCGCTCGTGGCGGCCGCCTCCAAGTCTCCAGCTTCGGCAGGCGCTTTCCTGAAAGAGGAGAGCATTGAATTTGGACCGGTAGTGACCAGGCCGGAAAAAATTGTCTGTGTGGGGTTGAATTATCGGCGGCATGCCAAGGAAATCGGCATGCCCATTCCCAAGCAACCGGTGCTGTTCAACAAATACAACAATGCCCTCCATCACCAAAACGGCAGCATCAAGCTTCCCTTAGAGGTGGCTACAAAGTTTGATTACGAAGTCGAGTTAGTCATCGTGATGGGGCGAGAAGCCAAGAACGTAAGCGAAGCCGAGGCGCTCGCCTATGTGGCCGGCTATTCGACTGGTAACGACTTCAGCGCGCGCGATCTCCAGTTGGAAACCGGCGGCCAGTGGATGATTGGAAAAACACCTGACTATTTTGCGCCCTTGGGTCCTTATCTCGTAACCGCCGATCAAATCGATCCTGACCATCTGAGAATAGAATGCCGCGTCAACGGCGAAACACGGCAGTCGTCGGAAACCAACGACTTTATCTTCAACAGCCGGCAAATGATCAGCTACATTTCCCGGCACCTTACGCTAAAGCCGGGCGATATTATTTTTACCGGCACGCCGGAGGGTGTGATCTTGGGAAAACCCAAAGACAAGCAAGTCTGGCTGAAGCCGGGGGATAAAGTCGCCTGCAGTGTAGAGAAGTTGGGTGAATTGAAGTTTGATCTGGTTTGAGTGAGTCCCCTTTCGTGGTAGCGACGCGCCTTGCCGCGTCTGGGACAAACACGCAAGAGAGGGGGCAAGCCTCATCTCTGCCCAAGTTCCTGAAGAAAGACCCCCTTCTTCCGCGAAGGGGGCCCTTTCTGTCGCAACCGGGTTCTCAGGCAACACTCTTGCGCATACCGACGGCGGGCGCCGGGGCGTGCAGACCGCTCTCGGATTCTTCAATGTTGCGCCTGACCAGCGGCTTCAGCCAGAGCAAAGCCAGGAATGCTGCGATGAGGTCGCAAGCGATCATCGCCCAGAAGACCTTGGTCCAAGATCCGGTCCGGGCAAACATCCAGGCAGCACCGGGGCCAGCAAGAAAAGATGCCACTCCTTTGGCCGTATAAACAATGCCATAGTTGGTGGTGGCCCACTTCTTGCCGAACACGTCCCCTGTGATGGACGGGAACAGGGAGAAGATTTCACCCCAGGCAAAGAAGCACAGGCCGGACAGCGCGATGAACCAAACGGGCCGGTGGATCAGCTGCAGCAAGGCGAACACAGCTAGCGCCTCCAGGCTGAAGGCGATGAACATCGTGTTCTCCCGGCCGATATGATCCGATACCCACCCCCAGAAGGGCCGGGTGAGACCGTTCAAAATGCGATCCACCTCGATGGCCATCACCAGGGCAGTCCATCCGAAAATGATGATTACTTTGTCCACGTGGTAAGAGACCGCCATGGGGTTAAGCTGGGCCGTGACCACCAAGCCGCCGAACGCCAGCAGGGTCATCATGCCGTAGATCATCCAGAATGAGCCGGTACGCACCATCTGCCAGGGCGTCATGTCCACGCTGGAGCTCTGCACGTGGGCTTTGATCTGAGCTTCTTTCTCCTTCCATCCCGGTGGCGCCCAGTCCGCTGGCGGCTTGGCCATAAACAACGCCGCGGCCAGAACCAGCACTCCCTGGATAACGCCCCACACGATGAAGGTGTGTTGATAGCCCGAGGCTTTGATCATCGATGCAATCGGGGCCACGGTTAAGGCGGTACCGACACCGTAGGCGCCCGCTGTCAAGCCGACGCACAAGCCCCGATGGTCGGGGAACCACTTCAGGGCGTTGCCGATGGTTCCGCCGTAGACTACGCCAGCGCCTATGCCGCCCAAGGCGTACCAGAAGTAAAGGCTACGGAGGGATTCGGCGTTTCCCGCACCTAGCCAGCCCAGACCGACCAGGACGCCGCCGACCCCCAGCATCAGGCGCGGACCGATGCGGTCGACGAGGTAACCTTCAAACGGCACGAGCCAGGTTTCTAGCAAGATAAACAAAAAGAATGTCCACTGCACCGCTGTCAAAGTCGCATGCAGATGGGCTTGTAAGGGTTTAGTAAACAGGGTCCAGGCGTACTGCAGGTTCGCGACGGCCATCATCGCGATAATGCCGGCAATTAACTGGACCCAACGATTGGAAATACGGGACGGGTGAATGTTCGGATGGGCTGCGGCGGACTCGGCCATAGACACACCTCCTCGGTGCTCGTCAGACTCTTAAGGGTTTCAGTTGTAACGCAGATTCCCTGGTTGCCAGTGACCGAAGAGGTGTGCACAACTTGAGAGTCACTCGCCTGTGGGCCTAGGCAGGCGGATGGTCCTCTTCAACCTCTCTGCGGAACGGGATCACACCGGGAACCAGCCACTTTTCCCACATCGCATCGACCTTGCTTTGGAAGTAATCGATATCATCGTTGGTAAAGTGCGCAAATCGTCCTTGCTTTAATAAGTAATCTCGTACCGGCTGCCGCTTGATCTTGCCGGCAGCAATCTGCTGCGTTCGGCCGGTCAGCTTGAGTACGCCATCTTCAACCTCATAGAGTGGCCAAACGCCGGTATTAACCGCCAACTCTCCCATCTCATGGGACTGGTAAGGGTCGTAATCCCAACCCTTTGGACACGGATCAAGGGAATGAATAAAAGTCGGTCCCCCGATAGTCAGCGCTTTGCGAATCGAGTTCATTCCAGCCAATCCGTAGGACATGCAAATCGTTGCGACATACCTGCATTCCGGATGGCCCGCCGCCATCATGCCCGCCATGTTCTTCTTCCAGCGGCGGTGCATGATCCGCTTCATTTTGCCCGGCGTACTGAACGTGGTATTCGCGCCCCAAGGCGTGCTGCCCGAGAGTTGGATGTCCGTATTGGCATAAGACTCGTTGTCGTACAACAAAATAAGGCAGTTGTAGTCGGGGTGGGTCAGAGTCGCGGAAATCGCGCCCACGCCCATGTCGGCGCCGCCACCGTCGCCGCAGAAAGCGATGACGTTGATGGGCTCCTTCTTCATCTTGCCCTTGCGCATGAGGGCCTTCAGAGCGGCGGCCGTCCCGAGCGCAGCCGACCCGCTGCTGCCGAGCTGGGTGTGCATCCACGGCACTACCCACGAGGTGCTGTAGTAGGTGGTATTAGCTACATACATGCACCCGGTGCTGCCCAGCACGATCGTTCTCGGCCCGGCAGCCTTAGCCATCATCTTCATTACCAGCGCCGACTCGCAGCCTTGGCAGGTGCGGTGGCCGGAGGTGAAGTATTCCTCCAGCGGAATCTTCTTCACTGCCTTGAAAGGCTCTAGCTTCTGCGTCGGATCAATCTGAACATACGTAGCCATAACTCTCCTTATCCTTTCTGATGGTCACCACACATCAGTCAAAAATCCTTGTTACTCGCGCAGCCCGATCCACTGGGTCAAGGGTTGGGGCCTGCCTTGTGCGGCGTTGTAGACGCCCTCAGTGATTCTCTCTACATCGGGTACGGTCACCTCGCGTCCGCCCAAACCTGCGATGAAGCCGACCACAGGCGGCTTCTTCCCCGGAGCTGAATACAACGCGCTGCGCACCTCAGTTGCCAGCACGCCGCTCATATATGGCGATCCGAACGAGTAGTCCCGGTCCACGACTCCGACAGCGGAGAAGCGGCTCAGGCACTCCGCCAGTTCCGCTGCGGCAAACGGCCGGAACCAGCGCATGCGCACGAATCCAACTTTCTTGCCTTCCTTGCGCATCTTGCGGATGGCAACCTTGACAGGGGTTGAAAGCGTTCCCATACCCATCAGAACAATGTCAGCATCGTCGGTCTCGAACTCCTCGAAGAACGGGTTGCCGTAAGAGCGCCCGAAGATCCGCTCGAAATGGTCATAGGCTTCGCGCAGTACATCGGAGACCCTCTCCATCGCCGCGTAGTTCTGCCGCCGGATTTCCATCACCCAATCTTCGTTGCCTTGCGGCGCCACGGTGATTGGATTGTCAGGGTGCAGGAGCAGGTCTGCCCGGTTATAGCGGGGCAGGAACTCATTTACTTTTTTTTGCGATGGAATCTGCACCAGCGCCTGCGAGTGGGTCAGGAAGGCGCCATCACAACTGATCGCGCACGGCAGGAAGATACGCCGATCCTCAGACACGCGGTAGGCAATCAGCGCTGTGTCCAGAGCTTCCTGGGCGGTGTCGACCCAAACAAGTTGCCAACCAAGGTCGCGAACGGTCAGCGCGTCATTGTGCTCCACGCCGAAGGCGCCGGGGTCGTCCAGCGCACGGTTGCCCACCATGGCGACCATGGGCACCCGCAACGCTGGCGTCACGGTCAGCGCTTCCATGGCATACATCCAACCGACGCCGCTGCTGCCGCAGAAAACGCGGGCGCCCGCCGCGCAAGCGTGTTTCACAATTTCGAATTGCGAGTGTTCGCCTTCAGCAACGATGTATTCACAGTCCAGTTCCCCGTTGGACACCAGCTTGGACACATACTGCATCACCGTGTCGTAGGGGCGGATTGGATATGCCGTGATTACGTCCACGTCGGCCAGCTTGCAAGCCACCGCAATGGCTTCGCTGCCCGTGATTAATGCTGTTTCATCGGTTTGACGCTGATCTTCCAAAACGGTGGCCAATTGAGCCATGACAACTTTCCTCCTGAACGCTAGCCTTCACGGGCGATCCGTAACATTTCGGGAATCTGCTCCTCGTACTGCCCCCGATAACGGAAACCGTGGGAGCGCTCGGAGCGCGTCTTGATCTTATCTTCCAGCCAGATCTTGTAGGCTGCTTTGTCCTTTTTCCAGTCCTCCCACTGGCTGGCGTTATCGCCGAATTCCGATTCGTTGACCATGGTGACGCAATCCTTCACCGGGCAAACTGCTTCGCAGACGCCACATCCGCAACAGGCTTGCATGTTGGCGTCGTAGAGCCCCTCCGGAGTCACATCGAAGCAGGAATCGGGACACTGCAACCAACACAGCGTGCATTTGATGCAAGTGTCAAAGTTCACGACCGGCCGCATGGTGCGGGTAGTGAATTTCTTGAAGGTCGGATTGCGATCGGGCCGGAACCCGCCCGTCGCATGGCTTACCGGATCTTCGACTGCCCGCCCGGCCGGGATGCTTGGGATGGCGATACCCTCGCCCATTTCGTGCCACTTGGGAAATTCGAACTTGTAAGGAATTTCGGGATTGCCCTGGTTCGGCATCACTTCGGTGGTCGAAATCCGCTCGCAGGAACGCGCCGCCGATTCGGCTTTCACCGGATCTTTCCATTCATTGACGATCGCCTTCTGCACCGACTTGAGGCTGAACAGTTCAGGCAACAGCTTGGCAATGGCGCCCAAAATACGTACATCGGTGTGGTCGTCCTTGTAAACCCACAGGCCGGAGAAGCTCGGCGTGCCTTTCACAATGGCCAGCTGATAAGGCGTCTCCTTGCGATGGGCCATCTTGATGAGCGCTTCAGGCGTCTCGCGGGAGGTGACGATCAGCGTGCCGCCGGGTTTCAACAGCTTGTTCACCGGCTGCAGTCCGTACCACGCCCAGGATTCAACGCCCTTAAAGAGCGTGTCATCCACCGCGATAGTGATGTCAACTTCCTTAGGCTCGTACTTGGCCATGCCCTGCTCGAGCGTCTCCTGGTCGGTGCCGACGATGGCGAAGTTCTTCGCCGGAATCCCGTTACGCTCCGGGCTATCGCCGTACCGACCGAAGGAGATTCCGGGCTTGCCTTCCTGATGCGCCGCCAGGACAATGGCCCGACTGATCCGGCTCGCCAGAGTTTTCTGGTAGATGCCTCGGTAAATAATCTCGATTGCGAATAACCGGCCCATTGGGGAGCCTCCCTTTCTTTTCTAATTCTTTTTCTTTTCTAATTCTTTTCTAAATCTTCTTAAGCACGATCTCTTCTACGTCCTGGATATGGCGCCGCATGGCTTTCTCGGCGGCCTCCGGATCACGCCCCTTAATCGCGGCGACAATCCGGCGGTGGCCGGCGAGCGACTTCTGCGGACGCCCTTCTAGTTGCAACGAGCGTTCCCGGGTTTCGCGCAGCAGGTCCATCACCACGTCCAAAACTTTCAGGATGACGGAGTTTTCCGACGCCATCGCTACGCTGTAATGGAATTCGGAGTCTTCCTCGATTGCGACATCGCCTCGGCAGACCTTCTCTTCTTGCCGATTCAGAATTTCATCCATTTCGGCGATTTCTTCCGCGGAAGCGTGGGTGGCGGCGCGGGCGGCCAAAGGCGGCTCCAGCATCTTGCGAAAATCCAGAAGCTCGCTGACGGCCTCACGCTTGTGCCGCAGCACCGCACCGAGAGGACTCGCCAAGGCGCTGGTCGAAATTTCCTTCACGACGGTGCCTGCGCCTTGCCGCGGTTCGACCAGGCCGACCAACTCGAGGCTGCGGATAGCATCGCGTATAGAACTGCGGCTCACGCCGAGCATCTCTGCCAATTCGCGTTCGGATGGGAGTTTGTCGCCCGGTCGCAGCTTTTTCAGGATCAGCCGCTCGATTTGCTTTGCGACCTCTTCGTAGACTTTGTTCCTACGAATCGCTTCGAAATCGTCGTTGAGCGTGGTCGCCACGGGGAAGCCTCAACTGGTCCGCTAAGTGGACCATAAGATTATACGCACCCTGTCAAGTGCAAAGTAAAGGCCCAGAAGAACTTTAATTTTTTCCCTGTACTCAAACCATTGCGGCGGGCAGCAACATTAGGTCGGCAAGACATCACCTCCAGGCGCTACTCTGCCTGTAGGGGTTTAGGGCTTAATTAAGCCCGGAACCGGGGTGCGCGCGAAAGATCGAATGACGATCTGGCAGGCCATTCGCATGATGGTTCGCAAGGAGGAGGCGAACGCCTAAGAACCCCCGCCTTGCTAACTAGGACGGCGCCACTGAGGTGGACTAGACTGGCGTTAATATCGGGTACTCATGATGAAAATAGTTGCAATCATTTGTACAGCAACACTCGGCCTCCTTCTAGGAGCGCCTCCTCTTGCCAGCGCACAGCGCGACCACGACGACGGAGGGAAGGCTGATTCCCATGCGCAGCAAGGAAACAACCATCAAAAGAACCACCGACACTCAGCTGCCCAGCAGTACTCGGACAGAGGGCAGGCGAATGGGCCGGAGCGACGCGAACAACGTCCCCACCAACAAAAGTGGGCAAAGCAGAACAGGCCGGAACGGCAGCAGCCCCGTCACCCGCAGGCACGCGGGCCGCAATCCATGCGGGAGGCAAACTGGCACGAACAGGAACAACACTTCAGACCGCGAGACATCTGGCAGAGTCAGCGTGCGCAGCATTGGCGACGCGAGCACCACAGCTGGCGTGAACGCGGGGGCTACAGAGGCTACCGCATCCCTGAAGACCGTTTCCGTGCGTATTTTGGCGGCGCACGCTGGTTTCGCGTGCACAACCTTCCAATCATCGAGTTGGATGGATACCCCCGGTTCCAGTACGCGGGCTTCTGGTTCAGCATGATCGATCCATGGCCGGAATCCTGGTCGCGCACCTGGTACGAAACCGACGACGTTTACATCGATTACGTGAACGATGGGTATTACATCTACAACCGACGCCATCCCGGCGTCGCGATTGCCGTCAACGTTTCGTTCTAATCGGCAACCGTATCTCGCTTAGGACTCCCAATTTCATGCAGCCCTTCTCGACGAAGGGCGGTATTGGCCCGCGATTCGCCGCGGAATTGGTCGAAAGGATGGCCGTCGCGACGCTTTTCCTCAACCGGCTTGAGGAACCCGCGCAAGAACCGCGCGCAAGCCGAACCCCAAGCGCCGATGCTCGGATCCGCGAAGTCTGCGCCGAAATGCTGGGCGAGGATGCCGTTACGGCGGGAGAGTCCGTATCGGCTACACATGAGCCTGTTTGTAACGTGACCGGCTTGATCGTCCAGCTGAGTTGCCACCTTAAATTCATGCCAGATTACTTGCATTAGTCAAATGTATCCAGATCACCGGACCGCCCAATGATCTGTTCGAGAATCGGAACTGCCGGCGGTCTCGGAACACACCATGCGTTGGGCGAAGGTTTGGACGCCCATCCCGACGTACCTATGAACAAACACAGAAGAGGCCGCCAGGAAGGTAGAGTTGGAAGTTCTTGGGGATACCCTTCGCGAATAACTCACGGCCCATGCGGATATGATCGCGAAACCTTCGCCTTCCTTGAAGTGAACGATGCCGCCACTGAGCATGGATATTCCAGCCAAGAGTTCCTGAACAAGAGTTCTGACCAAGAGTTCCTGACGATGTCGCTGCTCGATATCCGTCCGCCTGAACCGGTACCGAAGTTCCTTCAGCCAGCGCGGCGGGAGCGAAGCACAGCCGAAGAGTGGCAGCGCAAAAACTTAAGCAAGGAAGCGTCTTTCCACTAATCATCACCAGTTGGGAGCTGACTTTTTGCCGGCGTCCAGCCGACCGAGTTCTCGCCAGAGTGCATCGCTTGGGGCTGTGCGGCAATAAGGCGCACCGATGCGGCGCGGTCGCGACAATTGAATCCGGCTTGTTCTACCGGGTCCCACGGATACTGGACCTTGGTGTGCTTCATCACCATCAAGGATGGAGCATAATCGCAATGTTCGATCTCTTCGGTGCCGGAGACAATCCACCATGAAAATCTTCCTTCTGGGCCTCGGCCTATGCCTGCTGCTTCCGCTTGTCACCATTTCAATCCACGCGCAACAGAACAAAGCTACCCGCGACGATCTTTCCGCCGTGCGGGCCACGGTCAGGGACTACATCGAAGCCTATTACACCGGCGATGCCAGCCGGATGGAGCAAACGCTGCATCCCCACTATCTGAAGCATGTGATTCATGGAAACATCCCGATGAGGACGAAAACGGGTTGGCAGATGGTACAGGACGTACGTTCCGAAGGTCCCACTGACCTTCCCCAAGCAGAGCGAACGGAGCAGATCAGCGTGCTGGACATTTCGGGAGACATCGCTTCTGCCAAACTGGTCGCTCTGCACTGGGTGGATTACATGACACTTTCCAAGTCGGATGGAGTGTGGAAAATTCTCTCGGTTGTCCAGCGAATCGACAATTAGAGAGAGACTTCTGCGCTGTTGACTAGAGTCGGCCTGGCAAAACCTTAGCAGGAACTTTTTTGCGGCTTAGATGTCACTCTCAGAATTCCCTGGACGCCAACCTGAGCAGCCTTTCCCTGTGGAGGTAATCAGCGATAGTGGGCAGAACCCCGGTCAGTGCTACAGCGTTTTTCACATCGACTCATAGACCTTTCTTGTATCACTGGGCGCAGTTTTTAGCGGACGGTAGCAAAGAAATAAGCACTCATTGCCAACCCCACGGCGATTACCAGGTAACGCATCACCTTAGGATCGGCTCTCTGGGAGTAGTGCGCACCGAACCAGCCGCCGGTGAGCGAACCGGCGATCATGACGAGGCATTGCCGCCACAACACAGCGCCGGCCGCGATGAAGGTGGCCACCGCCGCCACGTTGATGACCACGGCAAGCAGCGTTCTGAGCGCGTTCATGGCATGGATATTGCGCATGCCGAGGGCCGCCAACATGCCTAAGGTAATGAACCCAATGCCGGCGCCGAAATATCCGCCGTAGATCCCTACCAGCAACTCCAGGCCCGCTATGAACGTAATCGTCCGCCAGCTTGTCTGGCGCAGGTCATGATCGCTGGCGGTTTTTCCTGCCAAGGCGCGAAACCTATGGCCAAAGGCGAACATGAGTGTCCCAGCCAGCAAGAGCCATGGGACCAGGTGCAGGAAGGTGTGTTGCGGGGTTTTAATCAGCAGCAACCCGCCGCTCAGGCCGCCGATGATGCTGGTCACCAGCAAAGGAACTAGGAGTCGTCGGGGAACGTCCAGTCTCTTCAGATAGGCGAGACTGCTGGCGGCCAAGCCGGGCCACAGAGCCACTGTGTTGGTCGCGTTCGCCTGCACGGCCGGCAAACCGGCAAACAGCAGCGCGGGGAAGGAAACGAAGCTGCCGCCACCGGCAACCGAATTCAGCATGCCGGCAATCACAGCGGCCAGAAAAAGAAAGATTGGATTTCTGAATTGCAAGATGCTGGAGCGGAAATGCTGGCGCATCTTACAAGCGTTCATGGGCACTCGTCAAAATGTGAGGTTTTGGAATGCGACGTTTTGGATAACCAGCAGAGTTACTTGTCGCGGAGAGTACGAGTGTTGTCAGAAGCTGAAGGGGATTAAACTTACTGGCAAAGACAAACCGATCTGGTCGCATCCATCGCCAAGGAGATGCTAATGCCACGTTCGAAAGCAGTGCTCGCTTCGCTCTGCCTCGCCGCGATCGTAATCGAGCCCTTGCCGGCAACTCCGCTGTTGGCTCAAACCCGCGTCTCAATCGTCGGGTCTGGATCGAATGTGCCGAACCACCTCATATTCGGGGCATGGATCGACGAATTCAACCGAAAGAATCCCAATATTCAGGTGCGCTATCTTCCTTTAGGCACTTCCTTTAGGCACTTCCGAGAGCATGAAACAAGTCAGCGAAGGATGCGGAGATTTTGGAGGGGGAGAAGTGCCACTAACCCGTGAGCAGACACGCAGCGCCAAGGTGACGCTCGGGCAAATTCCCACCGTGCTGGTGGGAATCGTGCCGATTTACAACCTGGCCGGCGGTCCGGAACTCAACTTCTCCGGCGAACTACTGGCGAATATCTTCTTGGGAAACATTAAGAGCTGGAAAGATCCGCGGATCGCGAAGTTGAACCCTGGGATCACCCTCCCCGATCTGCCGATCGCTATTGTCCACCGCACGCCGGGCAGGGGCTCCAATTACATATTCAGCGACTTTCTTTCGAAGACAAGTTCCGAGTTTCGCTCCAAGATAGGCAAGAGTCCTTCCCCCAAATGGCGGTTGGGAGCCGACCCCAACCGCGGTGAGGACATGGTGGAAAAAGTAGCTGCCACTGCGGGCGCTATCGGCTATGTCGAGGTGGACTTCGCACGGCGCTCCGACATCGGCTATGGCAAGGTGCAGAATGCGGCTGGTCACTTCATCAAAGCTACCTCCGCCAGCATCGCGGCTGCCTGCGCTGCCGTAGAAGAGTCGATCTCCTGCAGATTTCGGAACATCGATTACCTACGGCCCGGGTAAGGATTCCTACCCGGTCAGCAGCTTCACCTGGCTTTATCTCCCTATTCCGGTGGTTCCCTCCGAACGAAACCATGCGCTGGGACATTTCCTTGACTGGGCCTTGCAGGATGGTCAAGTGATGGCCCGCAATATGGGTAATGCGACGTTGCCGCCTGACTTGGTCTCCAAGGCACAAACTGTGGTGGGCAAAATACAGTAGGCGTTGCTCAGATATTTTCAGCCCCCTCGGTGGATCGGTCTCGACGCCTAGGCCTAGGGACTTTGACTCAGGCGGATCGAAGCCCCGTCGCCCCATGAATCAGGCGCTGCGCCTGCGTTCACCCCGGGTACGTTCCACATAGCGGCCGGTTCTCAAGTCCACACGCACAACTTCTCCGGGACCAATAAACAAAGGCACCCGAATCTCCAAGCCATTGTCGAGAGTGGCTTCTTTCCAGGTGCTGTCTTGTTGCGAATGCGCAGGCGGCGCGGTATGGGCCACCCGCGCCTCGACGATATCCGGAAAAACAACGTTGATCGCTTGGCCCTCAAAAAACTCCACCAGCAATTGCATACCCGCCGGCAAGAATTTTTCTGCCCGTCCAACCATGGCCCTAGGGATCTCGATTTGTTCGAAGCTGCGCGGGTCCATGAAGGTGCAGGAGTCTCCGCCAGAAAAGAGAAACTCCATCAGGCGCTGCTCCACTTCGAGGTCTTCCATCCGCTCCTGAGGCCGGAAATGGGGCTCCCACATGCGCCCGCTGTGCACGTTGCGCAGCTTAGTCTTTACTACTCCTCCTAGCTTCGCGGTCCCGGCTTTGGATTCCGCTTCCAGGACTTCGTAGATCTCTCCTTCCACCCGGATGGCCATGCCTGCCTTTAATTCCGATGCGATCACCATGG
Organism: Acidobacteriota bacterium; assembly: GCA_003225055.1. Taxonomy (GTDB): domain Bacteria; phylum Acidobacteriota; class Terriglobia; order Terriglobales; family Acidobacteriaceae; genus Gp1-AA122. The sequence continues at coordinate 116,756 of QIAU01000135.1, read as the reverse complement.
GGACCTCCAGACCGACGCGTTTACCACACCGCCGGCGTGTCACACCAAAAATTCTTAGAGAGATCCTTGTCCCGACAAGCAGGAGGGCAGAAATGCACCGGGTTGGGCTCACCGACCCGCTGCTCGTCCCGCTCGCGAAGCAGGATGATAGTATTTTTCTTGCGCGCTTGGCTGTTGATTGATGGCGCCTGGCATGCAGGCTGGCCAAGGTAAAGTTTTGTAAACTCAACAGCTTTTTGACCTTGTACTTAGTCAAATAAGTCGCGCGCGCTTGGATCCGCTCCGGCGTGCGAGGCAAAAGCATCTCGGGGGGGCAAACGAGGCAGATTCCGCAACCCGGCTACGTTAAAGAGCGTCCAACGCGCAGCTCTAGGACCGTATTATGCAACGATTACTCTCGCGACCAGGAGGTTACCGCCTTGGCGCCGCACATTGCGCGCAACTGAGGGGTTCCCCTTGTCCGAGCAAGCGACCCGCCGCACCGTCATTGCTGTCGCTTGCCATTATCGTTGTCATCTTCGCGCTGGCCATCGGTTGCAGCTCTTCCGATTCGAAAAGTAACGTCCGCGCTGCCACCAATCAGCCAGTCCCGGTAGCGGTTGCCCCTGCTCAGCAGCAGGACGTGCCGGTATATCTGGAGGGCCTGGGATCGGTAACACCCCTGAATGCGGTCAGCATCAAGAGCCGCGTCGACGGGCAGTTGACCCAGGTTGCATTTCGCGAAGGCCAGCAGGTCCGGAAAGGCCAGCTCCTCGCTGTAATCGATCCGCGGCCTTTCGAAGTGCAACTCAGCCAGGCGGAGGCGACCTTGTTCCGCGATCAGGCCCTGCTGCGTGATGCAAAGCTAAATTATCAGCGCTTCAAAGATCTGCTGCAGAGTTCGGGCGCCATGTCGCAGCAGCAAGTGGATACACAGGCGGCCTTGGTTGACCAGTATGAAGGAGCGGTTCGCAACGACCAGGCACAAATCGATAACGCCAAGCTTCAGCTCAACTACTGCCACATTACCTCGCCCATCGACGGCCGCATAGGTCTGCGTCTGGTGGATCCCGGCAACATGGTACACGCCTCTGATCAGAATCCCATGCTGGTCGTTACGCAATTGCAGCCGGTAACCGTGATCTTCACCCTTCCCGAGGACCAGCTGCCTTCGGTCTCACGTCGCATGAGAAGCGGCGCGTTGGAGGTGGACGCTTACAGCCGGGATGATCAAACCAAGCTGGCCACCGGCCGTCTGCTGACGATTGATAACGAGATTGATCAGACCACCGGCACTGGCCGGCTGAAGGCGGTGTTCGACAACAAAGATAATGCGCTCTGGCCCAACCAGTTCGTGAACGCGCATCTTCTGCTGGAGGTCCGGAAAAATAGCATCGTGATTCCGGCGGCAGCCATCCAGCGTGGCCCGCAGGGCACCTTCACCTTCGTGGTGAAGCCGGACAAGACGGTGGAAGTGCGACCGGTAACGGTGGTGCTGACCCAGGGCCATACCAGCGCGATCGGACAGGGGCTGGCGCCGGGCGATCAGGTCGTTACCGACGGACAAGACAAGCTGCAGGCGGGGAGCAAGGTGGATGCGCGCACAGCGGCTCCCCCGAATCCTGCCAATGCTCCCAGCACGAGCGCGCCGGGGAGAAATCATGCACCCACTATCAATGCCCCGGCCAACAATTCGCCACGCAGTCGACCAGCCCCGTCTGCGGGAAATCCCACGCCATGAGTCCGTCCCGAATCTTTATTCTGCGGCCGGTCGCGACTTCACTGCTCATGATCGGCCTGCTGCTGGTGGGGATTGTGGCGTACCGGCAATTGCCGGTTTCGGCATTGCCGGAAGTTGATTACCCGACCATCCAGGTAGTGACCTTTTATCCGGGTGCTGATCCGGATGTCATGGCGTCAGCGGTGACAGCTCCGATGGAGCGCCAGTTTGGCCAGGTTCCGGGCCTGAGCCAGATGACGTCCACAAGCTCATTCGGCAGCTCGATCATCACCCTGCAATTCGCCCTCGATCAGAATATTGACGTCGCCGAACAGGAAGTTCAGGCTGCCATCAACGCATCCGGCACTTATCTGCCGCGCGATTTGCCCAATCCCCCGATCTACAGCAAGGTCAACCCGGCAGATGCGCCCATCCTCACGCTCGCTCTGACTTCCGACACACTGCCGCTCAATAAAGTCGAGGACTTGGCGGACACGGCCCTGGCCCAGAAGGTTTCGCAGCTGTCAGGTGTTGGCCTGGTCTCGATCAGCGGCGGACAGAAGCCGGCGGTTCGAATCCAGGCCAATCCCACGGCTCTCGCGTTCCATGGTCTCAGCTTGGAAGACCTCCGTACCGCACTCGGCCAGGCCAATGTTGATCAAGCTAAGGGTGTGATTGACGGCCCGCGTCAGGCCTTCACGATCGGCGCCAATGACCAGTTGGTCTCGAGCAACGACTACCGGCCGCTCATCATCGCCTACAAGAATGGCGCTCCCATTCGGCTCTCCGATGTGGCCACCGTGATTGAGGGCGCGGAAAACGCCAAGCAGGCGGCCTGGATGAACACAGTACCGGCGGTCATCGTCAACATCCAGCGCCAACCTGGCGCGAACATCATCGCCGTCGTTGACCGCATCAAGAAGCTCCTGCCGCAACTGCAATCGTCGCTGCCCTCGGCAGTAAAGGTCTCAATCCTTACCGACCGGACGGAAACGATCCGCGCGTCAGTGAAAGATGTCCAGTTCGAATTGATGCTCACTGTCGCTCTGGTGGTGATGGTAATCTTCCTTTTTCTGCGGAACCTGTCGGCAACCGTCATTCCAAGCGTCGCCGTTCCTCTCTCACTGGTCGGCACCTTCGGTGTGATGTATCTGCTGGGCTACAGCCTGAACAATCTGACCCTGATGGCGCTCACGATCTCCACCGGATTCGTGGTCGACGACGCCATCGTCATGATCGAAAACATTGCACGCTTCCTTGAAGAAGGCGATCCTCCGCTGGAAGCGGCGCTGAAAGGCTCCGGACAGATCGGGTTCACCATCGTTTCACTGACTGTTTCCCTGATTGCCGTGCTGATTCCGTTGTTGTTCATGGGAGATATAGTCGGCCGGCTATTCCGCGAGTTTGCCGTGACCTTGGCGGTAACCATTATCGTTTCCGCCCTTGTCTCGCTGACCCTGACCCCAATGATGTCAGCCAAGCTGCTGAAGTCGAAAGCTGGCAAGGAGCCGGGGCGCATTTACCAGGCCTCGGAGAACTTCTATGAGCGCGTCATTCATTACTATGGCCGGACTCTGAAATGGGTCCTCGGTCATCAGACCGCGACCCTGCTGATCACGTTCGGCACCCTGGTCTTGACGCTCTTTCTTTATATAGTCGTGCCCAAGGGCTTCTTCCCGGTGCAGGACACCGGCGTGATTCTCGGCATCTCGCAAGCCCCGGAGACGGTTTCCTTCGACGCCATGGCGCAGCGCCAGCAGGAATTGGCGAAAATTATTCTGCAGGATCGCGATGTAGCCAGCCTGTCTTCCTTCATTGGCGTGGATGGCATTAACACGACTCCCAACAGCGGCCGCATTCAAATCAACCTGAAATCGCGTGCTCAACGGAGGCAGACCGCATCCGAAATCATTCGCCGGTTGCAGCCGAAGTTGGCGCAGGTGATGGGCATTACGCTTTACATGCAGCCGGTACAGGACCTGACGGTGGAGGACCGGGTCAGCCGCACGCAGTTTCAGTACACGATCGAAGACGCGGATACGCAGGAGCTGAATTCCTGGGCGCCGAAATTGGTGTCGAAACTGCAAACTGTCCCGGAGCTTTGGGACGTTGCCAGCGACCAGCTCAATGCGGGTCTGCAGGCGGACCTGGTCATCGATCGCGACACGGCCTCGCGCCTCGGCATTCTGCCCCAGGCCATTGACGACACGCTCGATGACGCTTTCGGCCAGCGCCAGGTCTCCACTATCTTCACGCAGTTGAACCAGTACCACGTGGTGCTGGAAGTCGACCCGCAATTCCAGCAGACGCCCGATTCGCTGAAGGACATTTACGTGAAATCCAGCAGCGGCACGCAAGTGCCCTTGTCCGCATTCAGCCATTTCGAGCAAACCAGCACCTCGCTGGCAATCAACCACCAGGGCCAATTTCCGGTCGTGACACTTTCCTTCAATCTCGCGCCGGGAGTGTCGCTAGGAGAGGCGACTCAGGCGATGGAAAATGCGGAGCGCGAAATCAGTCTGCCCGCCAGCATCCATTCCAGCTTTCAGGGGACCGCAGCCGCATTCCGCAACTCACTCTCGACCGAGCCCTGGCTGATCCTGGCTGCGATCGTTACCGTCTACATTGTTTTGGGGGTGCTGTATGAAAGTTACATCCATCCGGTCACGATTCTTTCGACGCTGCCGTCGGCGGGTGTGGGCGCCATTCTCGCCTTGCTGCTCACGCGTAATGATCTGAACGTGGTAGGGCTGATCGGAATCATCCTGCTCATCGGCATCGTCAAGAAGAACGCCATCATGATGATTGACTTCGCGCTGGAGGCAGAGCGCGATGAACACAAACCGCCGGAAGCAGCGATCTATCAAGCCAGCCTCTTGCGTTTCCGTCCCATCATGATGACGACCATGGCCGCGCTGCTGGGCGGCTTGCCGCTCGCGCTGGGTACCGGCACAGGTTCCGAACTGCGTCATCCCCTTGGCATTACGATCGTCGGTGGCTTGCTGCTGAGCCAGTTGCTCACGCTTTATACGACGCCGGTCGTTTATCTCTGGTTCGACCGTCTCGCCCGAAGATTCGCGCGTTTCCGCATTGGCAATCCCATCGAGGAGCCCGCAGGAGCAGGCTAGCGGATGAATATCTCTGCTCCATTTATCAAGCGTCCGGTGGGCACCTCGCTGCTCACCGTGGCGCTATTGCTGGCGGGAGCTCTGGCCTTCAACTTCCTGCCGGTCGCTCCGCTGCCGCAAGTGGAGTTTCCGGTGATCTCGGTATCCGCCGGCCTGCCCGGCGCCAGCCCTGAAACCATGGCCTCCGCCGTGGCCACGCCATTGGAGCGCCAGTTCGGACGCATTGCGGGCGTTACCCAGATGACCTCCACGAGTCAGCTGGGGTCGACGAACGTCACCCTGCAATTTGATCTGAACCGGAACATTGATGCGGCGGCGCGCGATGTGCAGGCCGCCATCAATGCCGCCCGCGGGCAACTGCCTGCGAATCTTCCGAATAATCCCGGCTACCGCAAGGTCAACCCTGCCGACGCGCCGATTCTGATCCTGGCGCTCAGTTCCGACGAAATCACGCTTCCGCGCATTTACGATGTTGCCGATTCCATCCTCTCGCAGAAGCTTGCGCAGGTCGGTGGCGTTGGCCAGGTATTTGTCGGCGGCGGCGCGCGTCCGGCAGTTCGCGCGGAACTGAATCCAACGCTGCTGAACAAGCTGGGAATCAGTCTCGATCAGGTCCGCACCGCTTTAGGCGCTGCCAATGCAAACCGGCCAAAAGGACAGCTGGCCGATGCTATCAATGCCTGGGCGATCAATGACAACGATCAGATCTATCGCGCCGAGCAGTACCGGCCTCTAGTCGTCGCGTACAACAACGGGGCTGCGGTGCGCCTGGGCGATGTGGCCGAGGTCGAGGACTCGGTCGAAGATACGCGCAACGTCGGGTTAGCCAACGGCAAGCCGGCGGTGCTGATCATCGTTTTCCGGCAGCCTGGGGCGAACATCATCAGCACCGTAGACCATGTATACGGCGTGCTGCCCCTGCTGAAGTCGTCGATCCCGCCGTCCATCAACCTGGATGTAGTGATGGACCGCACCACCACGATTCGCGCCTCGGTCACCGACATCGAGTTCACGCTGATGATCTCGATCGTGCTGGTAATACTCGTGGTGTTCCTGTTCCTGCGCACGGTGCGCGCCACGGTAATTCCCAGCGTAGCGGTGCCGCTGTCGCTGATTGGGACATTCGCGGTGATGTATCTGCTGCACTACAGCCTGGACAATCTCTCGCTAATGGCGCTGGCCATTTCGACCGGATTCGTTGTAGACGATGCAATTGTTGTGCTCGAAAACATCACCCGTTATCTGGAGCACGGAATGGGTCCGGTGCAGGCGGCGTTCAAAGGCGCACAGGAAATCGGATTCACGGTGCTTTCGATGAGCACATCGCTGGTGGCGGTATTCATTCCCATCCTGATGATGGGGGGCATTGTTGGGCGGCTGTTCCGCGAATTTGCGGTCACGCTCAGCATCGCAATTGGCGTGTCGCTGCTGGTATCGCTGACCACGACGCCTATGATGTGCGCCAAGTTTCTGCGGCCGCTCGGAGAGCAACGGCACGGGAGCGCCTATCGTTTCGGCGAACGCGTGTTCGATGGCGTCTTGTATCTCTATAGAGACTGCCTGCAATGGGTGCTGCGCCATCAGCCCTTGACTCTGTTAATCACCATCGGAACTGCCTGTCTCAGCATTTACCTCTACGTGATCGTTCCCAAGGGCTTCTTTCCCCAGCAAGACACGGGCAGGATGTTTGGTGCGGTGCAGGCTGCACAGGACATTTCCTTCGAAGCGCTGCGGGGCAAGATGTCGCAGTTTGTGAACATCGTGAAAACCGATCCGGCGGTGAGTACGGTTGTGGGTTTTGCGGGGGGCGGAGCAACGTCGAATACCGGCCGCATGTTCACTACGCTCAAGCCGCTGAATGAAAGAAAGCTTAGTGCGGATCAGGTGATTGGCCGATTGCGCCGAAAGCTGGCAATTGTGCCGGGAGCGACCCTGTTCCTGCAATCGGCGCAGGACCTGACCATCGGAGGACGTTTGGGCAATGCGCAGTATCAGTACACCCTGCAGGGCGAAGATTTGAACGAACTGAATTCCTGGGCGCCGCGAGTTCTCGAGAAGATGCGAGGGCTGCCCGGCCTGCGTGACGTGAACAGTGATCAGCAGAATCGCGGCCTGGAAGCGCGCGTCGAAATCGATCGCGATACGGCCGCGCGGCTTGGAGTCGACACGGCCACGATTGATAGCGTGCTCTACGACGCCTTCGGACAGCGGCAGGTCTCTACCATGTACCGGCAGCTGAACCAGTATCACGTGGTTATGGAAGTGGACCCGCGCTTGAGGCAGAGCCCGGATTCGTTACACAACATTTACGTCAAGTCCACGACGGGAGCGGAAGTGCCGCTCTCGACCTTCGCTCACTTTGCCCCGTCGAACACAGCCCTGGCGGTAAATCACCAGGGTCAATTTCCTTCCGTGACGATTTCCTTCAACCTCGCGCCTGGCGTTTCTCTCGGCGATGCCACTAAGGCGATCGAGGGCGCGGAGCGACAAATCGGATTGCCGGGAAGCATCCATCCGAGTTTCCAGGGGACGGCGGCGGCTTTCCAGCAATCGCTCGCGAGCGAACCCTTGCTGATTCTTGCGGCTTTGGTTGCCGTCTACATCGTGCTGGGCGTCCTTTACGAAAGCTATATCCACCCCATCACGATTCTCTCGACCCTGCCGTCGGCCGGAGTCGGCGCTCTTCTGGCCCTGCTGCTGACGCATAACGAACTGAACGTGATCGGCTTGATTGGCATCATCCTGCTGATCGGGTTGGTCAAGAAGAACGCCATCATGATGATCGACTTCGCTCTGATTGCCGAGCGCGACGAAGGCAAATCGCCGGTGGACGCCATCTATGAAGCGTGCCTGCTGCGCTTCCGTCCGATCATGATGACTACCATGGCCGCGCTTCTCGGCGGATTGCCGCTGGCACTTGGCGCCGGGGTAGGCTCCGAACTGCGCCGCCCGCTGGGCATCACAATCGTCGGAGGTCTGATCGTCAGCCAGATGCTGACACTGTTTACCACGCCCGTCATCTACATTTATTTGGATCGCTTACGCTGGTGGGTTCGCCGTCGTCGCCCCCGCAGAGCAAGCCTATCCCCGGCGTCACCAAACCCCAGCCCAACCGGATCGTAGTACATCCTGTTGTCGCCACCGCTGGCCCTTCCCCAACGTGGCATCCGGCCTATAGCTTGGCGGAGCCGGAGGATGAGCGGGCGAGTCATCCGCCGGAGTCGAAGGACCGGGTGTTTGCATCGCGCGAAAACGCGGCCACAGAGGCAATCGGATTCTCCGATTCCTGCTAATGCTAATCCGTGGCGCTCTTGACGGGACAAAGCTCCAAGGGGGATATACCCGTCCCCGCCCAGCATCCTGGAATCAAAGACTTAAGAGCAATCTGCGCTAAATCTGTGAGGCACAGTTTCGAAGTCTCAGGCGGGGGGCCCGTCCTGGCGCTTTCCATTCTCCGGTGCCCGCGTTGACCGCCGCCGGGACGGCAGCGCCACAACACTTTATAGGTTTAGGCCCTGCCGTGGCGGATGGGAGACCCGCCTGCACCCGGCCCCGGGAAAGGATTTCATGTTCGCGGAATTTGCTGCACGGATCCAAAACACAAGTTGCTGGTTTTAAGATACTTACACTGGAACGTAAGTTGCTGCCGGATTTTCCAGGAGAACTCCCATGTCTGATCAGACTTTAAACCCCAACCCTGAAGAAAAAACTGCTGCGACACCCAGCTCTGGCCCCCGGTTCAGCATAGCGCTGGTCCTGCTGGCGATCTTGCTGGTCGCTGCCGCCGTTTATGCCTTCCACGAGCGCGCCCAGGCCTACCAGCTTGCGGCGCAGAACGGACAAATTGCCAGCGCTTTGGACGCGACCCGCAGTCAGGTCGATGCACTGAGGTCCAAGCTGAATGAGCTTAGCGCTCAGCAAGCAGCCAAACCGGCCCCAGCCCCCGCCGCGACCCCGGCCCGCCCATATCGCGTGGCATCGCGTGCCCGCCGGGAAGATCCTCGCTGGAAGCAGATCCAAACGCAATTGTCCGAGCAGCAGAAACAAATCGATGCCACCCGCCAGGATTTAGGCAGCGCCCGCACCGAACTTCAAGGCTCGATTGCGCGGACGCATGACGAACTTGTCTTGCTGCAAAAGAAAGGCCAACGCAACTACTTCGAGTTCGACATCGATAAGAGCGGCCAGTTCCAGAAGGACGGCCCGGTTGGCATCCGCCTGAAGAAGACCAACACCAAGCATCAGTATGCCGATCTGGAGATGATGGTGGATGACTTCAAGGTTTCCAAGAAGCACGTGAACGTGTTCGAGCCGGTCATTTTCTATGCCTCCGAGAACGGGCAACCCGTCGAGCTGGTCATAAATAAGATCGACAAGAATCAGATTCACGGCTACATCAGTGAGCCCAAGTACAAATCTTCGGACTTGCAAGCCATGGCGAACTCTTCGGGGACGAACACGGCAAACACGGCATCTGATGGGCGGTCTGCTGCCCCCGCGCCACCCGCTCGGAAGCCGCGTAGGCAGTTACTTGCCCCCAAAAGTAACTGAGCTTCAGGTACTCTGGTGCACTTTGGGGGGCCCTGGCCAACAACTTGCCGGCCCCTAAGGTGCATCTGATTTCGGGTACTTTTCGCGGACCAGGTTGCACCGTGGTGACCTGTGCCCCATGATGAAGCTGCGATACAACATCGACTATGCGCCTCAAAGCCAAAGGAGCCCCGGTATTTGTTTTGTTTTTCGCCCTGGCTCCCAGTGTTTTGTCAGCGCAAACGAAGCGCGCCCCCTCTGAACCACCTCATCGAACCGCTACTCGGCTTGCATCCAGTTCACAACCATTACCTGCATCGCGGTTGCTGACTCCGGACGAGGGCCTGGCAGTTCTAGGCGCCGCTCTGGAGTCCCGGCACCGGTCCATTGCAGACAATGCCGATTGTTCGCATCTCGTGCATGAAGTTTATGAGCGTGCCGGTTTTCTCTACCCCTACGTAAGTTCCACCGACCTTTACCAGGGCGTGGATTCATTCCGCCCGGTCACACGCCCTCAGCCGGGGGACCTGGTGGTATGGCGCGGACACGTGGGCCTGGTGATCAACCCCACCCAGCACTCTTTCTTCAGCGCGTTGCGTTCCGGTAAAGGCGTAGAGAGGTACGATTCAGAGTACTGGAAACGCCGTGGCCGGCCGCATTTCTTCCGCTACGTCAAAGCCGCTCCGCCTGGTGTTCTTGCGGCCAAGACCGAGGTCGCCCGCCTGGCGCCATCAGGTGCCGCGGGCCCCGATACGGATACTCGGCTGCTTGCCGATCGCCATTCCGTTTCCGAAGATCATCATCCCATCGCCGAAATGGATGCGCCAAGCCTGGCGTCGCCGGCCAGTCCGGCTGCCGATCCGCCGCTTGGGGTCATCCCCCGGGTGCAAATCATCAACTTGGCCAAGCCTTCGGCTCAGCAGGTATGTGAGGCGCTCTTTGCAACATTCAACCTGACCGGGGAAGGGCTGCGTGGTAAGGACGTGTTCAACCTGTCCCAATCGCTGATCGTTTTCGACAGCTTTGAAGTTACCAAGATTCGCCTTGATAAAAACAATGGCTGGGCGGAGGTGATTATCAGTGGCCCGTCTGCTCTGGTCGGAGGCCATGCCAGCCTCAAGAAGCATTTGGAACACCAGCATTGGGGGTTGATTCGCCGTGACCGCGATAGCTGGGAACTGGCTCTACCCCCCGACGCTGTCTACTTTCCGCGTGCCGTGGCCGTAAAAATCCTAGCGCACCAACTCGCGGCGCTAGCTGACAGCGGCAGCGGTTCTGCGCCCGCGCCTTCCGATGACAAGAGAACCCAACTGGGGCGCCTCCTGGATGTCCTCCTGGAGCAGCCTCCTTCGCACTGAAGGGCGGCCTACTCAACACTAAAACAAGAACTTGCGGCAGTCGCGGCAGCGGAGCTTCGCGCCGCCGGACGGCCGAGGGCGGACGTCCCTCCAGAAGCCTGCTCTTTGCGGGAGACGAGAGCAGCGGCCCTTGGCGAGACGGACAAGACAATTAAGCCTTGGTTACCGTTGAGCCAAAATCGCAGAAACTAACCATAGGAAGGGCGCATCAAAACGGCTATAATGGAAGCACTTCCGAGGAAGTGGTCGCTCCATCCGAGAAGATTAAGAATCCGATGTCGAACAAAATCAAAGCGGTAGTTCTGGTTTCGTCTCTTGCGCTTGTGCTGTTCATGGCGCTGGGCTTGAGCGGTGTGCGCGCCTCCAGCAACGACGGGGCTTACCGACAGCTTCAGGTTTACAGCGAAGTGCTGTCCCGTGTGCGCAGTGAGTATGTCGAGGAGCCCAACATTCCCGCCGTCACGGATGGCGCTTTGCATGGGCTGCTGGAGTCTCTGGATGCCAATTCCAGCTATCTCGACCCAGCCCAATACAAGGAATACAAGGAACACAAGGGCGAAGGTCGTGGCGATATCGGCGCGGCTGTCTCTAAGCGCTTTGGCTACGCTGCGGTGATTTCGGTGATCCCCGGTGGGCCCGCCGACAAGGCAGGTGTCGAGGGATCCGACATCATTGAGGCCATCGAGGGCAAGAGCACGCGCGAGCTGTCCCTCGCCGAAATCCACAACCTGTTGAGTGGGCAGCCGGGTTCTAACATCACGATTTCCGTAGTTCGTCCGCGCCGCGCGGAGCCGCAGAAGATTGTCATTACCCGCGACCTGGTCGCGATCCCGCAGGTCACGGACAAGATGCTGGAGGACAACATTGGGCTCATCAAGGTCGATGCCTTCACCAAGGGTAAGGCCCAGGAAGTCGCCAATCGCATCAAGTCGCTGCAAAAGTCAGGCGCTAAGAAGCTTATCCTCGATGTGCGGAATGCCGCCGCGGGTGAGGAATCGGAAGGCATTGCGACCGCGAATTTATTTCTGAATCACGGCACCATCACCTACTTGCAGGGACAGAAGTATCCCCGCGAAGCCTTCAACGCCGACCCGCAAAAGGCCGTCACCAGCTTGCCGCTGGTCGTGCTGGTGAACCGCGGAACGGCTGGGCCGGCGGAAGTTGTGGCATCCGCCGTACTGGGGAATGCTCGCGGCGACGTAGTGGGTGACAAGACATTTGGCGATGGCTCGATTCAGAAAGTCATCGAAATGCAGGATGGCTCCGCTCTGATCCTCTCGGTGGCCAAGTACTACACTCCTGAAGGCAAGGCTATTCAGGACACAGCGGTGACGCCCAATGTCATCGTTGCCGACAATGACGATGATGGCCTGCTGCCCGACGAAGATCAGCAGAGCGCTCCTGACCAGGAAAAGCGGGCGCGTCCTCAGCAGGATGATCAGCTCCAGAAAGCTATCCAAGTGCTAAAGAACCGCGAAACCAAGGGATAAGTTCAGGGCGAGTCGGAAACCCATCCCCAGGGCTTGTCGCGGCTTTTGAGTTGCTGCGGCAAAGCGAGAAAAATCAGCCACGAATCTTCACGGGCATCGGAAACGCTAGCGATCCCGTTTAATTTTAATCTGTGGCTGTTTTCTAACTTTTGGCTTCGACCGGCTTTTCTCCGACGCGTTCGCTGACACGGAAGATCATTGTTCTCGCCTTCAGGTCAGCGTCGACGATTACGTGATCGCCGTGCAGGACTTCTCCATCCAGAATCTTCAAAGCCAGCGGGTCCTGAATCAGTCTCTGGATGGCGCGCTTTAACGGACGTGCACCGAAGTTCGGGTCGAAGCCTTCCAGCAATAGCAGTTCCTTGGCGGGGTCGGTGAGCTCCAGCGAAATCTTGCGCTCGGCCAACAGGCGGCGCAGGTCTTCGAGGCGCAACTCGACGATCTTGACGAGCTGTTCCTTGCCCAGGGGCTGGAAGACGATGATGTCGTCCACGCGGTTGAGGAACTCCGGCTTGAAGTGCCCGTGGAGCGCATTCGTAACCAGCTCGGTGGCACGGGCGAAGTCGGCGGCGGAGCGCGTGTTCTCGGCCTGCAGATAGGTCGAGCCGATGTTCGAGGTGATAATGATCACGGTGTTGCGGAAGTCCACCGTGCGCCCCTGGCCATCGGTCAGGCGGCCGTCGTCCATGATCTGCAGCAGGATATTGAAGACATCCTGGTGCGCCTTCTCGATCTCGTCGAAGAGGATCACCGAATACGGACGGCGGCGAACCTGCTCGGTAAGCTGCCCGCCTTCTTCGTAGCCAACGTATCCGGGAGGCGCGCCGATCAGTCGCGATACTGCGTGCCGCTCCATGTACTCGGACATGTCAATGCGCACCATCGCATGTTCATCGTCAAACAAGAATTCGGCCAGAGCCCGGGCCAACTCGGTTTTGCCGACGCCGGTTGGACCGAGGAAAATGAACGATCCAATCGGGCGCTTGAGATCGCCTAATCCCGCACGAGAGCGGCGAATCGCGTTAGCTACGCGCTCCAGGGCAGCATCCTGACCTACCACGCGCTGGCGCAGCCGGTCTTCCATCGCGATCAGCTTCTTGACTTCACCTTCGAGCATTCTCGCAACCGGAATGCCGGTCCACTTCGCGACAATGCGGGCGACATCCTCTTCGTCGACTTCTTCTTTGAGCATGCGGCTGCCGCCGCCGTCCATCTGGGCAGTGAGCCTCTTCAGTTCGGTTTCCGCCTGCGGAATATCGCGATAGCGAATCGTGGCCACTCGCTCCAGGTTGCCCTTGCGCTCTTCGCTCTGCTCCTCGATTTTGAGCTGCTCGATCTTTTCTTTCAGACCGCGCGTGCGGGCGATGACGTCTTTTTCTTTTTTCCAGGCGGCCTTGAGTGCATTGGACTTCTCCCGGATGTCGGCGAGTTCCCGTTCGATCTGCGTCAGACGTTCCCTGGAGTTGGGATCGTCTTCCTTTTTGAGAGCCTGCTTTTCAATTTCGAGTTGGGTCGCACGGCGCTCCAGTTGATCGATTTCCGTGGGCATGGAATCGATCTGGATGCGCAGCGACGCGGCGGCCTCGTCAATCAGGTCGATGGCCTTGTCGGGCAGGAAGCGGTCCGTGATGTAGCGGTGCGACAGCGTGGCCGCCGCGACGATAGCCGAGTCCTTGATGCGCACGCCGTGGTGAACCTCATATTTTTCTTTCAGCCCGCGAAGAATGGCGATTGTGTCTTCCACCGTCGGCTCGCCGACATAGACGGGCTGGAAACGGCGTTCCAGAGCAGCGTCCTTTTCGATGTGCTTGCGGTACTCGTTCAAGGTTGTAGCGCCAATGGCACGCAGTTCGCCACGGGCTAGGGCCGGCTTCAGCATGTTAGAGGCGTCAATGGCCCCTTCTGCGGCGCCGGCGCCTACCAGCGTGTGCAGCTCGTCGATGAAGAGGATGATCCGGCCCTGCGAGTCTTCGATTTCCTTAAGTACGGCCTTCAAGCGGTCTTCAAATTCACCACGATACTTGGCTCCCGCCAGCATGGCTCCCAGATCGAGTCCTACTAGCCGCTTGTTTCGCAGAACTTCTGGCACGTCGCCGGAGATGATACGCTGAGCCAAGCCTTCGACGATTGCAGTCTTGCCCACGCCGGGCTCTCCGATGAGCACAGGATTATTCTTGGTGCGGCGGGAGAGGACCTGAACTACGCGGCGGATTTCTTCGTCGCGTCCGATGACCGGGTCAAGCTTGCCACGCCGGGCCAGTTCGGTGAGGTCGCGGGCGTAGCGCTCCAGTGCTTGGTACTTGGCCTCGGGGTTCTGGTCGGTGACTTTCTGCGAGCCGCGCACGGCAGTGAGGGCTTTTAGGATAGCTTCGTAACTCGCACCGTCCCCGCTGAGGATCTGCTCGGCGGGATCACGCTTCATCTGCGTGGTCGCAAGCAGCATGTGCTCGGTCGAGACATATTCGTCCTTAAAATTGTCGGCCTCTTTGAAGGCGCGCTCCAGCAACTGGTTCAGCGCCGGGGACGTGGTCGCCTGCGCGGCTCCGCCGGACACCTTGGGCAGACGCTCGATCTGCCTATAGGTCTCACGCAGGATCGCCTGCGGGCCGATGCCGATCTTCTCCAGAACCGGCGGCACGATGCCTTCGCGGTCTTCGACGAGAGCTGCCAGCAAATGCAGAGGCACCAGCTCGGGGTTGCCGTGCTCGGAGGCGAAGTCGTTGGCGCGCTGGACCGCTTCCTGCGCCTTTACCGTAAATCTGTCCCAACGGATGGGCATGGGGTTTACTCCTAATTGCTACGAGCTTGTTTCCGATTTTGTAACCGGCAATTTTGTTATCGGGCGATTCAAGAACAAACCGCCCAATTACAAGATTACAAGATTACAAAATCAAAAGCGGGAGACAGCAACTCTGCCGCTCCCGCAGAAAAGTGCCCAGCTTTGCTCGGCGGGCAGGCGAGGGCGCCTGTCCCTACGCAAGCATCTTTACGCGGCTTTGCCCGCGCCCTTTACTTCGAGCGTCTTCTGGCTACCAACATTCACCTTGACCTGCTTCGGCTTGGCCTCCGCCTTCTTGGCCAGGCGGATGTTCAGCACGCCCTTGTCGTAGTCGGCAGAGATGTTCTCGCTATCAACCGTGTTCGGCAGGGTGAAGGAACGGATGAAGCTTCCGTACTGCCGCTCAATACGACGGTAGTTCTCTTCCTTCTCTTCCTTCTCGAACTTGCGCTCGCCGTGCACGGTCAGAGTGTTGTTTTCGACGCGGACATCAATGTCCTTTTCGTCGATGCCGGGCACCTCGATCTTCAAGGTGACATTGTGTTCATCTTCATAGACGTCAACCGCCGGCGCAAAACTGGTGGTGGTCAGAGACTCTTCCCGGCCCTCGCGGCCAAATGACTCCTGGAACAGGCGGTTCATTCGGTCCTGCAGGGTGGAGAATTCACGGAAAGGATCCCAACGAGTCAGAACTGTCATAGCTCAACCTCCTTCGAATCTTGCTAGAAGCTTTATGCGCTTCGTTTAGATGAGAAATTTAGTGTAATAGAAGCATAAAATATGAGTTTATTACTGTCAAGCAATCTATTACACTAATTTTCAATTACTTAGTCTGCATATTACGATCTTCAGGTAGCTGGTTTCCGGGACGGTTAGCAGCACGGGATGGTCCTTTGCCTGCCCGCGAACTTCTAAGATGCGGAGGGTTTTACGGGCATCGAGGGCAGCTTCGGAAATCATCTGCAGGAACTCGGCCTGGCTGACGTGGTAGGAACAGCTGCAGCTGACCAGAATTCCCCCTGGGCGGACCATTTTCAGAGCACGCAGGTTTAGCTCTTTATAGCCGCGCAGCGCGGTATCGAGGTTTTTTCGGGTTTTGGCGAAGGCGGGCGGGTCGAGAACGATAGTGTCAAATTGACGGCCGGCCACGGAGTAGTCCTTAAGCAGGTCGAAAGCGTTGGCCTCCAGCCATTCGATCTCGCGTCCATTCAGCGTGGCATTCTGATCTGCCACCTCGAGGGCCGGGCGAGAGCTGTCCACGCCCGTGACGTGCGAGCAGTGCGGGGCCAAGTGCAGGGCAAAACCTCCTTGGTAGCAGAACACATCGAGGGCGTCGCCGTGGGCATACTGGGCGGCGGCAGCATAGTTTTCGCGCTGGTCAAGGAAGGAACCGGTTTTTTGACCTTCGAGAGCCGCGTAGTGGAAGCGCACCCCGTTCATGGTGAAGATCGTGTTGGTATTCTCGCCGTGGACGAGTGCTGCATTCCGCGGAGACAATTGCTCGAGCCGGCGCACGCGCGGATCGACGCGTTCTACGACGGCAGCAGGGTTCAGTCGGTCACAGAGTTCGGAGACCAGAGCTTGCCGAGCAGCCTCGCTGTCCATGGCTTGAGTGAGAACCTGGAACGCAACAATGTCGTTATAGCGATCTACGATCAGGCCCGGAAGGAAGTCGGCCTCGCTGAACACGATGCGGTAGGCGTCGGTGTCTCTGACCACAAGGTCTCGATAACCCAGCGCTTCCTGGATTCTCTGGCGAAGAAGAGCTGGAAAATCTTCGACACGACCTCTGGAAAGCAGGCGGATGGCGATCTGAGAGGCAGTACTGTAGAGAGCTGTTCCGAGCGATTTGCCTTGGGGATCGGAGACCTTGACCAGCGCGCCTGGAGCAATGCCGTCTGCTGAGAGAATGTCAGAGCGATAGACCCAGACGTGGCCGCTCCTTAGACGCAACGTGCCCCGGGCGGAGATGGTCACGGTGGCGAGGGCGGAATCGCTGGATCTCTCGGGCATGGCGGGCATAAAGGAATCTTAAACCCGCGGCGACGAGGAAATCAGGGCAGCTTCGCTCCGCCGGACGGCCCAGAGCTCCGTCCCCACACGGTCCTTGTGTTTCAGCGGGGGTCGCTCCGTCCTTACCTGGCAGCTTCGGCGGGTTCGCTGTGGCGTCTGGAGTTTTCGGTACGGGCGGCTTGCAGGTCGGCATGCAGGGAGTCCAAGGCGTTCATCGGCATTTCGTTGCCCCATGACTCCACCTCAGCTTCGTTCCAGCTGCCATTGAGACGGATGTAGTCGCCCGAGAAGTCTTCCGGAAAGGCCAGATGGTAGTCGCCTTCTCGAAGCACGATGTCGCCAATCTGGCGGCCAGTATTGAAATCGTAG
This sequence comes from Acidobacteriota bacterium, assembly GCA_003225055.1. Classification (GTDB taxonomy): domain Bacteria; phylum Acidobacteriota; class Terriglobia; order Terriglobales; family Acidobacteriaceae; genus Gp1-AA122. The sequence goes on along the minus strand of QIAU01000135.1, from coordinate 99,390 downwards.
ATCCGGCGCGTCGCCATGCTGTTGGCGTTCGAGAATCCCAGCAGAACCTCGCCATGCTCTCTGTATTCGGGACGGTAGTACCAGCCTTGGGGAGCATCGGCTTTGGGACGAGGACGGCGGCGGGCGGGAGTGGTCGGTTTTTCCACGACCACTTCGGCGGCGGGATCGAAGTAAAGAATGCGCTGGCAGGAATCGCAGATGACTACCTGCTCGCCACTGCGTACTTCGTTATACGTCTGAGGACGAAGCATGACCTGGCAAGCCGTGCATTTGTGATCGCGAACTTCTGAAAGACCTGTCTTGCGCAATTTGACAACGCGATCATAGTGCCGGAGGAGGTCGGCGCTGACGCCGGCACGCAATTGATCGCGCTTGGCGGTCCATTCCGCCAACTGCTGCTGATCTTCGGCGCTGCGCTGGCGAGCCTCTTCTTTTTCTTTCTCGATTTCCCTGGTCTCAGCCTTCAGATCGGCTTCGGCAGCCTTGACCTGCTTCTCGCGGGTCTCGGCACTGACCATCATGTCGAGAATCTTGTCTTCGGTGGCCCGGATTTCCTGTTGGGCAAAATCAATTTCGTGCTGCAAGGCTCGGTATTGCTCGTTGGTTTTTACTTCCAGGGACTGGTCACGATACTTGGAGATCTTCTGCTGCAGGTCTTGGATGGTGGATTCGTATTTGCGGCGGGCGGCATCGTCGGCTTTGACGGCAGCCTCGGCCTGTTCCAGGACGGCCTTGGTCCCGGCAAGCTTCTGCTCGATTGCCGCGACCCGCTTGGGCAGCGCGGCGATTTCTTCGTTCAGGCGAAGGATTTCCCGGTCGGTTTTCTGTAATTCGAGAAGGTTCTGTAACTCTGGGAGCATTTGGGACTGCGAACTGACCCCTAATTTTAGCACGTGGGACACGGTTTCCCCCCCTGACACACATCACAGACCATCACAGACACCTGTGCGGTCGGCAAGGCCCAATCCAAACGGGAGAGACCATGTCCCACGAAGCTATTTCTGCCATGCGGCAGAGCATCATTGACGGGCGCCTGAGACGGCCGCCGAACTGGCTCGCCCGGCGCTAGCCGACGGAATTGCGCTGCTGGAGGTGATCAACGGCAGCTATGGTGCCGGGAATGCATGCGGTCGGCGAGCGGTTCACCAAAGGACGGATGTTCGTGACCGACATAATGGCTTCGGCGGAAGCCATGCGGACCGCCATGGTCGTGCTGGATCCGGACCTCAAGAAGCTGCGCGGCCAATGGCTCGTGGCCGGCAGCGTCGTGTTAGGTACAACCAAGGGCGACATCCACCAGGTCGGCAAGTCGCTGGTGGGGACGTTGCTCGCCACTCACGGGTTTCGGGTGTACGACTTAGGCGTGGATGTGTCAAGGAGAAGTTTGCAGCCAGGGCGCTGGAGGTCGGGGCGGACCTCGTGGGAGTTTCGGCTCTGTTGACGACTCCGATGCGTAATCGGAAGACCGTCATCGAGGCATTGGGAAATCCGGCTGCGGGCCAGGGTAAAGGTCATGGTAGGAGGTAGGAGGCACGCCGTCACACGCCCCTGGGGTGAGGAGATCGGCACTGACGGTTACGCCAAGGATGCCATCAGCGCGGTGGATCTGGCGCGGAATTTGATGGCAGAGGATGCAACCCACATCCGTAGGAGGTTCGCGGTGAGGCCGAAGCTGGAGCTTCTCGGTGGGGCGTCCTTCGACTCTACTTGTTCCGCGAGTGCGGACAAGTGTCGTTCAGGATGACAGGTTCGCTGCTGCACTTCGCTGCGCGGCGGTGCCTCGCCGGTGTACACTTTTCAGCCCAGCTGTCTGGCATCTTCCTGCTCCCGGAGAGTAATCGTGAGACGATTGCTTGTCTTTTTCTTGCTCGTAACTCTAACTTCTTTTGCACAGTCCGCCCCTGAGAACCCCCAGAAAAAAATAATCACCATTGACGCGATCGTGGCCCCAGGCGGGCTGACGGGACGCGCTCCGGAAAATGTGCAGTGGAGCCCGGACAGCACCAAACTCTCCTTCGTCCAGCGCGACGACACGGGTGAACACGGCGAGTTGTGGTCCATCGATCCACAGACGGGCGAGAAGAAGGTGCTGGTCAGTGAAGCCAAGCTGTCCTCGCTGGCGCCGGATGTCAACAAGATCAAGAACGAACGCGAGAAGGAGCGGATCACTCGTTATTCCGTGGCGGCATATCACTGGTCGCCGGATGGCAAATACCTGCTCTTTGATTCGCTGGGCCAGCTCTGGTTATTCAAGCTGGAGAGCGGGACGGCGGTCGAGTTCACCTCTGCGCCCGACCCGACCGACGACCCCAAATTCTCGCCCGATGGCAATAATGTGGCTTATGTGCGCAAGCACAACCTGTATGTCCGGCCGATTTCCGGGGAAGGCGAAAAGCAGCTCACCAAAGACAAAGACGAGAATCTTCTGAACGGTGAGGTGGACTGGGTTTACGCGGAAGAGTTGGATGTACGCAGCCATTACTTCTGGTCACCGGACAGCAGCCAGATCGTCTTCCTGCAGATGGATGAAACCAGAGTTCCGAGTTATCCCATCACCGACTGGGTGCCTCTGAGTCCGCAGGTTGAGCAAGAGAAATATCCCAGGCCGGGCGACCCCAATCCCAAGGTGCGGATGGGCGTAATCAGCGCCAAGGGCGGCAGCGTCAAATGGATCTCGGTTACTGGCGACACCGAGATCTACATCCCGAGATTTGGCTGGGTTCGGGATGGACTCCTCTGGGCTATGGTGCTGAACCGGAAGCAGGACACACTGGATATTTATTTTATCGACGCAAAATCCGGGCGCTCCCGCAAGGTGCTGACCGAAACCATTCCGGACGCGTGGGTCAACGTCAGCGATGATTTCAAGATTCTGAAATCAGGTGACCGGTTTCTGTGGTCGAGCTGGGGCGATGGCCACACCCATCTTTATCTGTACAGCTTCGACAAGCAGAACCCGCTGGCCTCCGAGGCGAAGCTCGAACGACAACTCACACAGGGCGAGTTTGAAGTGATGGGAGTGAAAGGAATCGACGAGGATGCCGGGCTCGTCTATTTCGCCGCCAACCAAGGCGATCCCCGGCAGGAACAGGTGTTTTCCGTGAAACTCGATGGCTCGGGTTTCCGGCGGATCGCGAAAGAGGCGGGCACGCACACCCCCGCTTTCTCTCCCAATGGCAAGTATTACGTGGATGGCTACTCGGCCTCCCTTATTCCCCCGCGGCGCTCGGTATGTTCAGCGGCGGGAATCCCCTGCTTTTCGATCTGGGAATCGCGCGGCATCGCCGAGTACGGCTTCATCGCCCCCAAGGACCTCGAGTTTAAGGCGGAGGACGGCACTATTCTTTACGGGCAGCTGGTCATGCCGACGAATCCGCCGGCGGACAAGGTTCCCCTGATCGTCAACGTATACGGCGGACCCGCGGCGCAGATGGTCAGGGACGCTTTCGGGGCAGGCGTCACGAATCCGTTCAACGAGATGATGGCTCAGCATGGTTATGCGGTGTTTGCGGTGGATAATCGCGGCACTCCCAATCGCGGACGAAAATTTCTGACTGCGCTGCGCCACCAGTTTGGCGCCGTGGAGCTAAGAGACCAGCTCGCCTCGCTCGATCAGTTGCTGGCGCAGTATCCTATGCTGGATAGAACCCGGGTCTGCATCTGGGGTTGGAGCAATGGCGGCTCGATGACGCTGTACTCGCTCCTGCACAGCGACGCCTATCGCTGCGGCATCTCGGGGGCGCCGGTCACCGACTGGCATGACTATGATTCCATCTATACAGAAAGGTATATGGGGCTTCCTAAAGAAAATCCAAAAGGTTACAGCCAGGCCTCAATGCCGGCGGACGCGTCCAACTTGCATGGCTCGCTGCTGCTGATTCATGGCACCAGCGATGACAATGTGCACCTGCAAAACAGCATTCAAATGATCAGTTCACTGATCCAGGCTGGCAAGCAGTTCCAGCTGATGCTATATCCCGGAAAAACTCACGGAGTAACTGGCAAAGAGAGAGCACATCTGTACCAGATGATGGAAGATTTTCTGCAAGAACAATTGAAATAAGCCGGACAGAGCTGGGCCCGACGGGCGAGGGCACCGGCCCCCAAACGGTTTCGGAGGTCTCAGAATTCGTGCACCGCACTAATCTTGGTGATTTTGAACTGACCGTTCTCTCCGATGGAACCTACTATCTGGACGGCGGCGCGTTCTTTGGTGTCGTGCCCAAGCTGATGTGGGAAAAGAAGGTCAAGGCCGACGAAAAGAACCGTGTGCACGCGGGGCTCAACTCGTTATTCGTGCGCACCGGGAAGCACAATGTGCTGATCGAGACTGGCATCGGCAACAAGCTGTCAGAAAAGATGGCGAAGATTTACGGGCAGCCGGCGAAATTGCTCGAGAATTTGAAAGCGGCAGGAATTGCTCCCCAGGACATCGACGTCGTCATCAACACGCACCTGCACTTCGATCATTGCGGTTGGAATACGATTCGCAACGGCGAAAGGGTAGTCGCGACCTTTCCCAAGGCCAAGTATTACGTCCAGGAAGGCGAATGGCAACACGGACGACGCCAACTGGAGCGCGACCGCATCAGCTATATCAGCGACAATTACGATCCCCTGATCGAGAATGGGCAGATGCACCTGCTGCATGGCGACCAGGAGATTCTGCCGGGAATTTACCTGAAGATTTTTTCCGGACACACTGCAGATATGCAGGCTGTCATCCTGAAGAGCGGGGGGCGGACGGCATGTTATATCTCCGATCTGATCCCCACCAGGGGTCACATCGACCTTACTTGGGGCATGGCGTTTGACTTGTTTCCTCTGCAGACGATCGAGAGCAAGAAGCAATACTACGCGCAGGCCATCCCGGAAAAATGGCTGACCGTTTTCACCCATGATCCGCACATGCCGTGGGCGTATGTGGAGAGGAATCCGGAAGGGAAGCTAGTCGCGCAACCGATGATTGCGTAGAGGCAGGCACCCTCGCCTGCCGGTTGGAGTCGCGTAGAAGCAGGAATCGCTTCGCTCGGGCAGTCTCTCGCCTGCCGTTCGACTCGAGGAAAGACGCTTAGCCGAGCTGCGCTCGCTCCGACAGCCGGGGCGGCTGTTCTACGTGGTCTTGACTGGTTCGAAGAATTCCTCTACCCGGGCCAGGATCTCGCGTTCGGCCTTGGCTTCGTAGATGGCCTTCCGCAATGCGGCGCCTCCGGACACACCGTGGGTGAACCAGGAGGCGAACTGCTTCATCTTGCCGGCGGCGCCGGGCAGTTCTTCTTCGATCAGCATCTGGAAGTAGGTGCGGATCATTTGGAAGCGGTCGGCGTCGGTGGGCTTGTCGTAAGGCTCTGCTGCCGAACGGCGCTCGGCCGGATAGCCGGGGGCAGCTGTTCCTACGTGGCTGTCGGAATACTGCGCAATTTGCCGGAAGATCCAGGGATTCGAGGCAGCGGAGCGCCCGATCATCACCGCGTCACAACCGGTCTGCGCCACCATGCCGCAAGCGTCCTGGGGGCTCCGAATGTCCCCGTTGCCGATGACGGGAATTTTCACGGCGTGCTTCACCGCTCCAATCCATTCCCAGCGCGCATTGCCGCTATAGCCCTGCTCGCGGGTGCGGGCGTGCAGTGCGACCGCGCAGAGGCCGCAGTCTTCTGCCATCCTGGCCAGCTCTACGCAGACGATCTCCTCGTCGTTCCAGCCGACGCGGAACTTCACCGTGAACGGAATGGTTACAGCGGCGCGCACGGCATCGAATATGCGACGAATTCTAGGTAGATCGCGCAGCAGGCCTGAGCCACCATTACACTTGACAACCTTCTTGGCGGGGCAGCCCAGGTTCAAGTCCACGAGATCAAAGCCTAGATCCTCGACCATGCGGGCGGCATCGGCTATCACCAGCGGGTCGCTGCCGAAAAGTTGCGCTGAGATCGGGTGCTCGTCTTGGTAGAAGTGCAGGTAGCGCTTGGCCTTCTCGTCCCTGGCGTGCAGGACTCCATCGGCCGAGGTGAACTCGGTCATGATCAGGCCGCAGCCACCCAGGTTGCGGATGAAGCGGCGGAAGACGGTGTCGGTCACGCCGGCCATGGGAGCCAATACGGTGGCGGGACGGATTTCGACCGGGCCGATCTTCAGCAGCTCGGGGATAAAGCGCGCGGACGAGAGTGTCCGCGCCGCATCATCGGCATTGTCCCAGTACTTGCGCACTCGATTATTGTAATTCGCAAAGCAAAGCTCCTGCCGAAAACAGGGGCTGTGAAATCCAGGTAGATCCGCGGACCAGTTACTTCTTTTCGCCAGCCTTGGCGTACTTGCGGCGGAAGCGCTCCACGCGACCCGCGGTGTCCACCAATTTCTGCTTGCCAGTGAAAAACGGGTGGCAATTGGAGCAGATTTCTATGTGGATGTCGCCCTTATGGGTCGAACGGGTCGTAAACGTGTTGCCGCACGCGCAATGCACGCGCACTTCGTTGTATGCGGGATGGATAGCTGCCTTCATGGGGTGATAAATCCTCGTTCCGAGTTTTTAGATTTTACAGGAGTTACGCGGGATTCAGCAAATGTGCCCCCCCCACAGGCCTCTAGCCGAGGCGGATCTGAAGAGCTTACAAGCATTTTACTTGACGGACTCGAATAGCCTTGGGCATCATTCTAAAAAACCAAAAAAGGTTTTTAGACACCTTTGCCGGTTTGACTTTCCTGGCCACTTCGGCGATAAGTCTCCTGATCCCAGCAGGGTGAAACGTGAGCTACAAACTCGCCGTTTGGCATAGTGAGAGAGCAATTTCCGACAAAGAGGCAGCCGACCTGTTCACCAGGCTGTATGAACAGAGGAAGGTACCCATCGAGCAGCATATCGATGTGTACTCCTTCTACAACGAGCTGAGTGCAAACTACCCGGAAGTTGACATGGTTGCCGAAGAAGACTTGGACGCGTGCCCTTGGGCCTGCGCCCACGAGCGTTCGGGAGCCCACGTCATCATGTCCGTGATGGACGATAAGTCTACCGAAGTGGTCCCCATGATTTTAAAGCTGGCCGACAAACATGGCCTCGTCTGTTTCGAGCCGCAGTCCAATAAGGTCCACCTGCCGTCGCAATTGCAATCCGCAACAACCTCTTCGGAACGGGGAGGGACGTTGTTCATCGTCGAGATGGACGGGGGCCAAGGGAAAGAATACGAGGTGGGCTTTGGTGAGCGCGGGGCGATGAGTCGAAACCTGAAGATGGCGCAGGTCGTCGGAGAGGACAAGCTCGTGGACTTCCTGACGGGGGAGATCGGGCTTGAGTCCGCCAAGGTCGATTCTGCTATCAATGAACTGAAGAAAAACGGCAAGGCTGCGATTCGGGATGTGGTCTTGTCCGATGCAGACCTGCTTATTCTCGGATTGCGCTGAAGGGCTTCCAAGTTAAAGCCAGCGGCACTATGCGTTCGCGGGCGAGAGCGCCCATTTACAAACCTCTATCCGTGGTTTCGCGGACAAGACTGTCCGCGTTACATCTTCCAAGTCTCCTTCCCGGACGAGGGCGACCGCGCCACACTCTTCGCATTGCGGGCAATCGGCACAATCGGGATAGGGGGGACGGTAGCCGTCCTCCCCTCCCTCACCACCGTACATGCGGGTCCGCATACGGCGGGTTGAGCTAGGTGTGAAGTAGCCAAGCATTCTGCATAGTGCGTCGCCAGGAGGCGATTCGGTCCCTTCCCGGATGCCCCTCGGGGCTTCACCCCTACTTGCCTCCGGAAGGCCAAGCAATATTGGCTTGTCTGTCGTCCCTGAGATCGCGCTGCTTACTTGCCTTTCCCTTTATTCCCCTGGGCGGGGTACCGTTCGGGTCTTCCTCCGCTCTTCAGGGAGTACTCCACCGTTTGCTGATGACTTTCTGCGGCACGGTCAGAGTGAATCGCTTCACCCTCAGTCACATTTTGTGACCTGCCGCAGATCTCCTGAGGTAAGTTCGACCGCCTTCAACGCACAACCGCCGGATTTACCACCAGTGCACTTGATGGATATGGGCTTCGCAATCATTGGTTCGCTCGCCCCTCACCCTAGGCCTCATATCCGGTTCTTGTTCATCGGCTCGCGTCTTTGCTCCACGTTTCTTTGAGGCCCCGCCTCGCGGCGGGTGTTATTTCACCCTTGCGTTTTGCTAACCCTTCACCTCCATCATTGGGTAGAGAACTTACACCTCTGAGCTGTCGGACATGCTCGGCACACCAAGAAAAACGGCAGGGCCGACGCCCTGCCGCTTCCATGAAATCGAATGGGCCTACTTTTTGTTAACTGCTTTCTTGAGCTCGGCCCCGGGAGTGAATTTTGCCACTTTGCGGGCGGCAATCTTGATGGTTGCGCCGGTTTGCGGGTTGCGCCCGTTCCGCGCCTTTCTCTGCGAAACCGAGAAAGTGCCGAAACCAATCAGGGCTACCCGATCTCCTTTTCTCAGGGTGGCAGTAATGCTGTCCACCGCCGTGTCAATGGCAGTTCCGGCCGCGGCCTTACTGATGCCGGCGCCGGCTGCGATTCTGTCAACGAGATCGGCTTTGTTCATTGTTTCTCCTGGCAGGTTCTATAGTCTCCGGCACACACCGGACGAGCGGACATGGCGCTGGAGTGGAAACCTGCGGCAGCTATTTTCCTCCGAGTTGCCAGAATGTCAACTGTGAAAATCCGCGCGGGTAGCCGAATCTGCACGGGTGCCCTTCCAAGTGGCGCGCCAGATGAGCGGTTTGATGTCCGACCGTACGGAAGAGCAGCCTTGGCGGGGCGGATAGCGGTTTCAAACCGTCCATCAGTCTCTCGTGGTTCGGATGCCTGTTAATCGGCATGGAGTTTTCCTAAGTCCTCCACAGACAGGTCAACTACTTCACAGGATGTGCACAGTGGGACCGGGTTTTCTACTTGCGCAAATGTCTCGGGTCAGTGCACAGTTGAGGAATAGGAAGGCCTACGAGACCATGAAGGTGTCCGCCGACGTTTGTCCGATTTGCGGGGGTACAGGCTGGAAAACGGTGTCCGCAGGGCGGGGTTCGGGAGTCGCCCGATGCGACTGCCGAGTGAAGGCCCGAGCGCAAACGCTGCTGGCGGCCGCCCACATTCCCAAACGCTACGAACACTGCGAGCTTTCCAGCTTCACTACTGACTTTCCGGGTGCCCACACTTCGCTGGCCTACGCCCGGATTGCAGCCTCTAAATTCGTTGAGGAATACGATCCGCGCGACGGCACGGGGCTGCTGATTATCGGCAAGATTGGCGTGGGCAAGACACACCTGGTGGTCGGCATCATTAAAGATTTGCTCCTCACCCGGGGCGTTTCGTGTCTCTTCTACGATTACCGGGAGCTGCTCAAGCAGATTCAGAATTCCTATAACGACTCGGTAAAAGCGACCGAACTGGATGTGCTGCGGCCGGTGTTTGAAACCGAAGTGCTCGCCTTGGATGAACTCGGCGCGGCCAAGCCGAGCGAATGGGTCTGGGATACGGTCAGCCTGATTTTGAATACTCGGTACAACAACAACCGGACCACGATCATTACTACAAATTTCGACAATGAGCCCGCCGGGACCGTGAGCGGCGCTCGGGGCGCCGCCCGCGAAGAAACTTTGGGCGATCGGATCGGCGAGCGCATGCGTTCCCGCCTACATGAGATGTGCCGGATTGTTCGCATGGAAGGCCAGGATTTTCGACAGAAGTTCCGCAGTGCCAATTTCCGGTAACGCATTCCCCGTCATCTTGTCATTCCTCGCAAAGCGAGGAATCTCGTTTAACAATTAACCGGCAAGTACGCCGAGATCGCGGAGAGATTACGGTCTTCCCGGCAGACTCGGCCACTTCGGCGGTTAATAATCGGTAATACTCTATGGCCCTGCCAGGTTTCCCCGGGGAAGCTTCTTTTGGTCCCGTGCCGGCAAGATTCACTAATCCGTGCTCGTCCGTCGAATCCGTGGCCTAGAATTGACGGGTGCTGACCCATCGTGTCGAGTTCACGCCCGAGCGGAATGCTGAGGTGGTTTCCGCAGTTCCTGCCGCGCCCGCCGTGTTCCTGCTTCGGGGTGAGGACCCATCTGAACCCTACGTCAGCAAGACCGCAAACCTACGCCGCCGTCTAACCCGCCTGCTGGGCTCCGCGGAAGAGAGAAGTAAAAAGCTGAATCTACGCCAGCGCGTGCGGTGGATTGAATACACGCCTACGGGATCGAATTTTGAATCGGGATTCCTGCTTTATAAGCTCCTGTGGTCAACTTTCCCCAAGAATTACCGCGATCGCCTGCGGTTGCGCTTTGCTCCGCTGGTCAAGATGCATATGGAGAACGAATATCCGCGGGCCTCTGTCACCACGCGGATGGGGAGAGCGGGAGGCAGATCCCTTTATTACGGCCCCTTCCCTTCTCGGACCGCCGCCGAGAAGTTCGCCAACGACTCGCTCGACTTCTTCAAAATGCGGCGCTGCGTCGGAGACTTGCACCCGGACCCAAAATTCCCGGGGTGCATCTACTCGGAGATGAAGATGTGTCTGGCGCCTTGCTTCAAGGGCTGCACGGATGAGGAATACGCAGCCGAAGTGAAGCACGTACGGGATTACTTCGATACGGGGGGCAATTCGTTGTTGCGCGAGCTCTCGGCGGAGCGGGACCGAGCATCGACAAATCTGGATTTCGAAAATGCGGCAGCAATCCACGGCCGGGTGGAAAAGCTGAGGCCGGTACTGGGCCAGCTTCCTGAAATCGTGCATCGGGTGGACCGTTTGGTGGGAGTGATAATCCAGCCATCGGCGGAATCGGAATCGGTCGCTCTGTTCCGTATCGATGGTGGCAGGATTTCTGGCCCGATCGCGTTTTCTGTACAGCCGCAAATGATCGCCGGCGGAAAAGCGCAGTCCATGGAATCGCGGGTGTTGCAGCGTCTGGCGGCGCTTCCGGCGGAGTCTGCTCACAGTACACTGGAAACCATGGAGCATCTGGCAATCCTCCAGCGCTGGTTTTACCGCAGCAGCCGAGTGGGTGAAATTTTCTTCGCGGACCATAGGGGCATCCTGCCCTTGCGTCGTGTCGTGCGCGGGATTTCACGGGTTTACCGGGGCGAGAAGCCGGAGGTTGATGAAGTGAAATACATAGATCCTTGGCTAGGATGAGCAGGGGTAGGTTTATGGACGACAAGAAAGACGAGAGCCTTCGCTCGCATCTTCTGAACCTGTTGAAAGGCAGCCAAGCGCACACGACCTTCGATGCTGCTGTCGCGGATCTGCCTGAAAATCTGCGTGGGAAGAAAGCCGAAGGACTGCCTTATACCGCGTGGATGCTTCTGGAACATATGCGGATCGCGCAATGGGACATTCTGGAATTCAGCCGCAATCGAAAACACAAGTCGCCTGATTGGCCTAAGGGGTACTGGCCGGCAAGGGAGGCGCCGCTGAGTGCGCCGGCATGGGACAAGAGCGTGAAGTCCTTCCGGACTGAGTTGAAGGCTATGCAGCGACTGGTCAGCGATCCCAAAACCGATCTCTATGCACCGATTCGGTGGGGCGACGGCCAGACAATCTTGCGGGAGGCCCTGCTGGTCGCGGACCATAACGCATACCATATCGGACAGCTGGTGGCTTTGCGCCGATTGCTCGGGGCTTGGCCTGAAGAATAGTTGGCCCCGGATTTACACGGATTATCATTCCGAGCGCAGCGAGGAATCTGCCCGGGCAGACAATTCGCGTGTTTGCGGAAGATAACCCTCACTGCTGTCCGCCATCGTTCATCGATTCCCCGGTAAAGTCCATTGCACCTCGGGCGAGATGTAATGCAGGAATGTGTCGGTTGTGCAATGCACACGCAGCGCTGGGGCGACGAGGAAGGGCAGTGGCGGCTCGGTGACAGCTCCCGATCAGGGAAATAGCCGAGACGCGGGAACTCGCCGCGGGTGTGGTGCCAATCCTCGGCGCCGGGAATCCAACCCTTGCAGGTGGCAGGTGAATGTCTTGTCGGCTTCAACTCAACCACCGCCAGGCTCCGGTCGCGGGTAATACTTGGGACATCGATCATGGCGCGAGCGGGGTCAGAGAAGGCGGGGACCTGGGAATCGACATCTGGGGCGGCGATTCTTGGATAACCCGCCACTCCAGCCAGCGCGCTGGATGTAGGCGAAACAGCGGGTGGTCGCGCGCGCTTTCCGGCCGTCGCACTTCTCCGACGCGACGGATTAGATTCACGAAATCAGGCACATTCTTGCCGTCGAGCGCCCGTTCTTTCGATCTCCCCCAGTGACTCATCTTTCGTTCTTCAAATTCAAACAGCCGCCACTTGGCTGGGTTGGGATTCAGGTGAGCTATGCGTTCGCAGTTCCGGGCCGAGCTGGCGGCGGCGAGCAAGGATTTGAGCCCTTCGACCACAAGATTGCGAAGGTCAGGACAGCAGCGATGGAAGCTTGCGTCTCTTACTGATTTACTCCGAACAAGGCATAAAGAGGAGCGCCCCTTGCAAAGCAGCCCACCAGCGTAGACAGGGCCGAAGGAGTGCTCCAAGTCCATGGAGGTGCTAAGCCGCGGCCCAGTGAATCCTGGGTAGGTGCCCTCTAAATCGGTGTGGAGGCGGGTCAAACGCTCGGACCCACACAGTGCTTATGGGATAATGAATTGGGGGAGTAGTCCAGTCCCACCGCATCGAATTATTACCGTGATGACCAATAGGTTCTTCTTTCAGCACTACGGCCTTACTCAACAGGATTTGGAGCGCTATCTGGCAGCCGCTGTTTCCGCCGGTGGCGAGTATGCCGACCTTTATTTCGAATACTTATCCTCGACTTCTCTAATGGTAGACGAGTCGATGGTGAAGTCGGCTTCGCAAGGCATCTCTGCCGGGTGCGGAGTACGTGTGCTATCGGACGAGCGCACCGGCTATGCCTACACGGACGACCTTTCGCCGGAGCGCATCCTGCACGCGGCGCGGACCGCTGCGCTGATCGCCAGCGGCCCAGCCAAGGAGCCGATCGTAGGATTCCGGGAAAAGCCCGCCCGGAGCTTGTATCCTGTGACGCTCCCTTCTGTGGATGCGAAAATTACGGCCAAGGTTGAGCTGGTCATGCGTGGCGATGCAGCTGCACGGGCCTTCGATCCCCGCATTAAGGAAGTTCGCGCCAGCTATGCGGACGAACTTCGGAACATTCTTGTCATCGGTTCGGACGGTACCTTTGCCGAAGACTCACAGCCGCTGGCCCGCATGAATGTTTCGTGCATTGCCAAGACCGATGGCAACTCGGCGCGAGGCAGTGCCGGAGGGGGCGGTCGCGTCGCACTCGATTTTTTCTTCGCTGAGAAGACTCCGGAGTATTTTGCGAAGGAAGCCGCGCGGCAGGCTATTCTGCAACTGGATGCGCGGGAGGCTCCGGCGGGCGAGATGGAAGTAGTGCTTGGTCCGGGCTGGCCTGGCGTGCTCCTCCACGAAGCGGTCGGTCACGGGCTGGAAGCCGATTTCAATCGCAAGAAAACCTCGGCCTTCGCAGGCCTGATCGGCAAACGCGTAGCCAGCGAGAAATGCACAGTGGTCGACAACGGCACTATGCCGTGGCGCAGAGGGTCGCTCAATCTGGACGACGAAGGGCAGCCTACCCAAGAGACCGTGCTGATTGAAAATGGAATTCTGAAGGGCTACCTGAGCGACAAGCTTTCGTCCCGGCTAATGGGCATGGCGGATACCGGAAATGGGCGTCGCGAAAGCTACGAGCACATTCCCATGCCGCGCATGACGAACACTTACCTGCTGGCCGGAAACGATGACCCGCAGGACATCATCCGCTCCGTGAAACGTGGCATCTACGCGGTCAACTTCGGCGGCGGGCAGGTCGACATCACCAACGGGAAATTTGTGTTCTCGGCGTCCGAGGCCTATCTGATCGAAGACGGCGTTATTACCGCCCCTATCAAAGGCGCTACGCTGATCGGGAACGGGCCGGACGTGCTGACCCGGGTGTCCATGGTTGGCAATGATTTGCAGCTCGATGAAGGCGTTGGCACCTGCGGCAAAGACGGCCAGGCTGTTCCAGTGGGTGTCGGCATTCCGACCATTAAAGTGGACCGGCTCACCGTCGGCGGCACCGCTAAGCGCGATATGGGCGGATTTATGCAGTGAGCACTGCCTGAGACAAGATTCAACCTTACTGCCGAATTGTCGTATTTACGAAATCAATTCATGTCAAATCCCACTCTGGAAACTAGAAACTTGAAGCTCGGAACTGACCTGAAAGAACTGGCTGCGGACGTCGTTGGACGCGCGATGACCGGCGGAGCAACTGCCGCCGAGTGCGTGGTCCGTGAAGGCGACGAATTCTCAACTGTCGTTCGTCTGGGCCAAGTTGAAACCTTAAAAGAGTCGGGTTCCCGGGCTATCGGTGTTCGCGTGTTCTTCGGCAAGCGCTCGGCCAGTACCTATTCCAGCGACTTCTCGCGTGCGGCCCTGGATCGCATGCTGACCTCAGCGCTGGAGCTTGCCAAGATTACATCCGAAGACCCGAATGCCGGGATTCCGGAGTTCTCTCAATTGGGCTCGATTCCCGGCGACCTCGACTTGTACTACGAAGACGTTTATTCGTTGCCGGGAGAGGAGCGGATCAACTACGCGCGACTAGCAGAGAAGACGGCGCTCGATTACGATCCGCGGATAAAGAACTCGGAAGGCGGATCGTTTGACGCGGCTACCGGATACAAGGTGCTGGCCAATTCTCATGGGTTTGTAGGCGAATTCCGCCGTTCCTACTGCTCGGTCGCGGTGGCCCCCATCGCCCAGGACGAAAAGGGTGCGATGCAGCGGGATTACTGGTACTCGGTGGCACGTAGCTTAGCTCGACTGGAGTCGCCGGAGGGGGTGGGTAAAGTAGCGGCAGAACGAACCCTGAGGCGGCTAGGAGCGCGCAGGGTTAAGACGGCTCACCTGCCTGTCGTATTGGACCCACTGGTGGCAAACTCCATCCTGGACCATATCTTCGAAGGTGTGAACGGGGATTCGGTGTATCGCGGAGCTTCGTTCCTAGCGGGCAAACTGGGCCAGAAAATTGCGGGCGACAACGTGACGGTGATTGACGATGGCACCATGCCGGGCGGCTTTGGCACCAGTCCATTCGACGGGGAAGGTGTGCCAACCCGTCGTACGATCGTCATCGAGAATGGCGTGCTCAAGTCTTACCTGCTGAACACCTACACGGCAAGAAAGCTTGGATTGCAGACCACGGCCAACGCCTCGCGCGGCTTGGCGGGAACTCCGGGCATCGGGCCTGGTAATTACTTCCTGCAGCCCGGAACAAAGCCCCCCAAGGAATTGATCGCCGGCATTCCCGAAGGCCTATATGTCACTGAGTTTCTCGGGCACGGAGTAAACCTGGTCACGGGTGACTATTCGCGCGGAGCTTCGGGACTCTGGATCTCGGGCGGCGAATTAACCTACCCGGTGGAAGAAATTACGGTGGCGGGAAATCTGAAGGAAATGTTCTTCAACATCTCGGACATCGCCAGTGACCTGGAGTTTCGCGGTGCGGTGGCTTGCCCCACCCTTCGGATTGATGGGCTGACGGTCGGAGGAGAGTGAGTCGATTGCAGATTGTAGATTTGGATTTCAGATTGCCCGAAATCGACAATCAAAAATCAACAATCTACAATTCCCTCATGGGTGGACTGATCCAGCCTTCGCCGGTTTCCACGGAAGAACGCGAGTCGACCTGGCGCCCTGTTTTGATTGGTGTGGCCATCGTGGTCGTCGTCGTAGGTGTGATCGTTCTGGCGATGCGCGAAGAGCCGCGGCCTCGCACCGGTCCTCCGCCGTATGCTGCCAAGCTCCAGATTTCCGACCTAAAGATGAGCGCGGCGGAAAGCTTTGTGGGCGCGACGGTGTCCTACCTTGATGGGATTGTCTCAAACACGGGTGACAAAACTCTGACTCATGCGGTAGTTCGCGTCGTGTTCAAGGACGACATGGGGGAGGTTGTCGGGGATGAACTGCTCCCCCTCCACATCCTTAAGACCACCGGCCCTTATCCGGACGCGGTCGACCTCAGCGCTTCGCCTCTGAGTCCTGGTCAGAGAAAACCGTTTCGCCTCACTCTGGAAAGCATCTCGGCGCAGTGGAACCATCAGTTCCCTGAAATGCGGGTGGTGGAGGTAACCACCAAGTAGCCGAGCCCACGACCCACCGTGCTGGAGGATTCCAATCGTATCAGGGCACGTCTTCAGACGTACCGCTAAGTCACCCAAAGACATGTGCGGGCTTCAGCCGCAGCCGAGCTTGGCTCGGCTGGACGGACGAGGGCGCGCGCGCCCCCCACAACCTTAATCCCTCCGCTACAATGAGCCTATGTCTGAGGTGAAGACTATCCGACTGACGGAGACTGTTAAAGCCGCCGGTTGAGCTTCCAAGCTGAGTCCGGCGGCGCTGGACGCGGTGCTTGGGAAATTAGCCCGGCAACAGGATCCCAACGTGCTGGTCGGCTTCGATCACGCCGACGACGCCGGCGTGTATCAAATTTTGCCCGACATGGCCCTAGTGCAGACCGTCGATTTCTTCACGCCCATCGTGGATGATCCCTACACTTTTGGCCAGATTGCGGCGACCAATTCACTCAGTGATGTCTATGCCATGGGAGGAAAGCCTCTGACCTCTCTAGCTTTGGTGGGCTACCCAGAGAAGGGCGATCTGGAGATCTTGGAGAGGATTCTTGCCGGCGGCCTCGCCAAGATGATGGAAGCAGGGTGTACCGTCGTCGGCGGGCACAGCATCCGCGATGAGGAGACCAAGTTTGGATATTCCGTTACCGGAGTCATCCATCCGCTCAAAATATTGGCGAATACCGGAGCCGAGCCTGGTGACCGGCTTGTGCTTACCAAGGCGCTGGGCACAGGCGTAATTTCTACCGCGATCAAGAAAGCGACCGCGAAGCAGTCGTGGATCAATTCCGCGATTGCCTCCATGACTACTCTGAACAAAGCTGCGGCAGAGGTCGTGACCGCAGGAGCCGAGCTGCGCTCGACCGGACAGCCGAGGGGGGCTGCCCCTACCTGGGCTGTGCATTCGATGACCGACATTACCGGGTTTGGGCTGATCGGACATGCGCGCGAAATGGCGCTCGGGTCCAATGTCAGCCTCCGAATCTATGCGAGCCGCGTGCCTGTGCTGGACGGGGCGTTGGAGTGCATTCGAGCCGGCAATATTCCCGGTGGGCTGAGGGCTAACCGCGAATTTGCTGAGTGTGTGGTGGGCTATGAGCAAGCCATCAGCGACGATCTAAAGACCTTGTTGTTTGATCCGCAAACCGCCGGAGGTCTTCTGATTTCGGTTGCCGCCGAAGGCGCCTCTGAGCTCTCGCGTGCGCTGAATGCTGTCGGAGTCCCAGCGGTGGAAGCTGGAGAAGTCCTGCCCGCAAGAAAGCTGTTGATCTCAGTCTCCCAGTAGCAGGATTTTTCGCGAGCCCCTCGAATACCCAGCATCGTCCGTCCGTGCGGCTGTCGCATCTATCACTCATTCACTAATTCCCACCGCTAATTCCAGACCCGCCGGTTAGTTAGGACGCAGCGGACTTCAGGTCTCGGCAATCGGACTCGGCTGCATGGGCATCGGTAGATGATGGCGCGCGGTCAGCGAATCTGACCCGTTTCCGGCAAATCCCCTTTCAAACCGTGCATGCCGTTCTCCGCTACACGGCTTGACGATGATCGTCTGAGTGTGGCTTGCGGGGAGTATCACAGTACCGGTCAGCTGATGCGCGGCTTGGGCTCGCGCAGAGAGTCCACACGCAATCGAACATATCCCCCGACTGCGAAAATCGAGGTAGCGATCCTTCGACTCGGGCTGAAGCCCTCGCTTAGAATGACAACCAAGAACCGAGGGCGGCCGTTTGGTCGCCCATCTGAAATTGGAAATCAGAAAGTTGAAACTCTCCCTTACGCTGGCGCAGGATAGTCGCCGCCCTTGGCGATTCCGGGGCGTCCCGGCTCCGGCTTCAGCACATGCTGTACGCCGTCGTCCTTCGGCACAGCCTTGATCGGCGGCAGGTCTTTGCCTTCGACGATCATCTTGATCTCGTTGGCATCCAGGACCTCGCGCTCCAACAAGGCATTGGCGATCCTGGTCAGCACTGCCTTGTTCTCGGAAAGCAGGCCCTTCGCTGTGCCGTAGCCGTTATCGACCAGACGCCTGACTTCCTGGTCAATCTTGATCGCTGTGTCCTCGCTGTAATCGCGATGCTGCGCGATCTCCCGGCCCAAGAAGATCTGCTCTTCCTTTTTGCCGAAGGTCAGCGGGCCAAGCGAGCTCATGCCCCACTCACAGACCATTTTGCGAGCCAGTTCGGTGGCACGCTCGATGTCGTTCCCGGCACCGGTGCTCATCTGGTTCAGGAAGATTTCCTCCGCCAAACGACCACCCATAAGAATGGCGATATTGGTCTCGAGATATTCCTTGGTGTAATTATGTTTGTCGTCGATAGGCAGTTGCTGCGTCACGCCGAGAGCCATGCCACGCGGAATGATCGTGACCTTGTGCACGGGGTCGGAGTGCGGTAGCTTCATCGCGACCAGAGCGTGCCCGGCTTCGTGGAAGGCAGTGACCTTCTTCTCCTCGTCGGAGAGGATCATGGACTTGCGCTCCACACCCATCAGGACTTTGTCTTTGGCCAGCTCAAAATCGTACTGAAGCACTGCCTTGCGGTTCTGGCGGGCTGCGCTCAGGGCAGCCTCGTTGACCATGTTGGCCAGGTCGGCGCCGGAGAATCCCGGAGTGCCCCGCGCGAGGACCGAGAGATCCACGTCGTCGGCGAGAGGAATCTTGCGAGTATGCACGCGGAGGATCTCCTCACGGCCACGTACATCCGGGCGGCTCACCACTACCCGGCGGTCAAAACGGCCGGGGCGCAACAGCGCGGGATCGAGCACGTCAGGGCGGTTGGTCGCGGCCATCAAGATGACGCCCTCATTGGATTCGAAGCCATCCATCTCGACCAGCAACTGGTTCAGTGTCTGCTCGCGCTCATCGTGACCGCCACCCAAACCCGCCCCGCGGTGACGTCCTACCGCGTCAATTTCGTCAATGAAGATGATGCAGGGGGCATTCTTCTTGCCCTGCTCGAACAGGTCGCGAACCCGGCTGGCGCCCACGCCGACAAACATTTCTACGAAGTCGGAACCCGAAATGGAGAAGAACGGCACGTTCGCTTCGCCCGCTACAGCTCGGGCCAGCAAGGTTTTGCCGGTTCCCGGAGGTCCGACCAGCAGCACCCCTTTGGGAATGCGTCCGCCGAGCTTCTGGAATTTCTGCGCTTCGCGCAGGAACTCGATAATCTCCCGCAGCTCTTCCTTAGCCTCGTCTACGCCGGCTACGTCTTTGAACGTGACTTTCTTCTGCTGCATGGAGAGCAGGCGGGCCCGGCTCTTGCCGAAGGACAAAGCCTTGTTTCCGCCGGTCTGCATCTGGCGGATCATGAAGAACCAGAGGGCTGCCAGCAGGATGATAGGAGCCAGGTTGAAGAGCCACCCGGGCCAGCCTCCGCCACTAGTATCGCGGACGCTGACCTGCACACCTTTGTCCTGCAACGTCTTGTACATGTCGGGGAAGTTGGAGGGGACGGTAGTGTGGAACTGCTTGTTATCACGGTACTTGCCGCGCACTTCCATGCCGTTGATGGTGACGTCCTGCACCGTGCCCTGGTTCACATCCGACAAGAACTGCGTGAAGTTTCTGTCGGTTTCCTTCTGGCCTCCGCCGCTGTTCTTGACCACCTGCCAGAGCAGGACGGCCGACAAGATAATGACCAGCCAGAACACTACTGTTTTTACCGTCGAATTCACGGGAACTCCTCTAGTGCCTTACGCGGACGCACCTATCACTCCCGCACGCATCCATTTTAGATGCGGATCAAGGCTAACCGGCTCTTTTTTAACCGTCTACACCTACTTTGACGCCGAACCCAGAATTTCAGCCCCCGCGCAAGAAACCCCCCTGCTCGATTTGCCGATTCTGGGTTTGCGACTATTCTACCTGTTTCCTGGCCCTAGTCCCGGTTAAAAAACACGGTTCGGTCTGATGACTTAGGTCACTTGGCCTGCTGGTTTGGGATGGCCAAGAACGGCAGATTGCGGCAGGTTTGCTGAGCAGAGGCCAGCCCGTAACCGACCAGGAATGGTTCGTCCACCAGAAAACCGAAGTAATCGGGCTGGAGTTGCACCCGGCGTGCAGTCTGGCGATCTAGTAGCGTCGCCAGCTTCACCGAGGCGGCGCCCCGGGCCCGAAGATCAGCCATGAGAAAGTCGGTGGTCACGCCGGAGTTCACGAGCCCCTCCAGCAGAAGAACATGCTGGCCGCGGATATCCACTTCGGCGCTGAAGAAGATTTCCACCAGGGGAGGCGCATTTTCTGCCTGCTGCTTCTTCGCGGAATGAGGCTTGATGAAGGTACAGACCACCGGGACCGCCAGCAGGCGCACTAGGTCAGCCATGAACATGAAACTGTTTTCCAGAACGGCGACGATGTGGAGCGTCCGTCCACGGTAATGGTCCGAGATTTGGCGGGCCATCTCGAGGACACGCTTCTCAACTTGTTCGGCCGTGATTACCGGCCGCAACGACTCGGAATTGGAAGCCTGGTCTGCCATGATGCGGGAAGATGTAGCTGCCCACGCGAGATACTGGATACTTTACTCTTTCCCGTTGTCCTCGATGGCAACTTCGCGGATGAGCACGGACTCCTGGCCGCCCCCTGCGCGTAGTCCAGCAGGAGGCGGAAATCCACGAAGCCAGACGATCTCGTCTCCACTCACCACCACTGGCCAAAGCTTACGCTGCGGCTGCGCCAGGTGGCGCTCCTGCAGCAGTTCCTTGATCTTCTTGGGAGATTTTGTATGGGCGGGCCAGAAACGATCTCCGGGCCGCCAATTTCGAACGATCAGTTCTTTCGACAGATGTTTGGGGTCGAAAAGGTGGTCGGGACTGTATCCGCAGGGAGAAGTGCCGGGAACAATTCGAAGCGCCTGAAAAAGCGTCGCCGTTTCCGGCACCTTGATTTCCCCCGGCACCGAGAGACGGTAATCGTAGTTGGAGGCAACCGGCCCCTCCGCCGGGGCTCGGAATTGAAGGCTCACTCCGTCGCGCACGGCTTTCCAGCCACTCGGAAGAACTAGTTGTTTGCCGCTGGTTTCCTGGTCCACCGCGAGTCTGAGAATCGCTTCAACATGTTTGTATTCGAGCGGAATTCCGGCAGAGTCGCCAATTGCCTTGATGACTCGCCTCTGCGACGCGAGTGGCTCGGCTTGTAACCACGCGAGATCCAGCGCGGCATTCCCCACCGCAGTACCGCAAGTTTCCCGTTCAGGGGCAGCTTGGCCGCTTGTGGCCGCAAGTTGCACAAGGGCAGGACGAGCCCGCTCGCGGGAGGACCACTGGACCAGGGTGCCCATCCAACCGGAAACCTGGTTCTCCCAGTAGTCTTCTTCACCGCGTGCGATCTCGGCCAGCTCCGCCAGATTCTCGGCGATGGCCGGGTTGAAATCTCGCTCGAGCAAAGGAAGCAACAACTGGCGCACCCGGTTGCGCGTGAACTTCGGATCGCGGTTGGTTGCATCATCCCGCCATGGCTGGCCGGAAGCTTGCAGGTATTGCTCAAGCTCACGGCGTCGAATTCCAAGCAGGGGGCGAACGATGTCCCCCGGTTGAAGTTCCAGCCGCGGCTGAATGGCTCTCAGACCTCGCATTCCCGTGCCCCGGACAAGGCGCAGCAGGACGGTTTCAGCCTGGTCATCGAGAGTGTGCCCCGTGGCAATTTTGTCCAGGTCTTCCCCCAGCAGGCCGACGAAATATTGATAACGTAACTGCCGGGCGGCGGCTTCAATACTGAGGTGCTTTTCGGTGGCGCGTTGGCCCACGTCGGTGCTGGTTAAATACAGCGGGAGTTTATGCTCGCGCGCCATGCCGGCCACGAACTCAGCATCCGCGTCCGAGTCAGCCCCACGGAGTTGGTGATTGAAGTGAATGACCGAAAGGACAACTCCGAGCCCCGGGCGGAGTTCCAGGAGAAGCCGCAGCAAGCCAACCGAATCGCCGCCCCCGGAAACGGCCACACCGACGCGGTCTCCCGGCTTCAGCAGATGCTGCTGCCGGACGTGCTCCAGAAGCCTGCGGGCGAGATCGTGCACGAGAACATAGTACAGCCTGGCGTAGGCCCAGACACCCTCCTCTGGGCGGCCGAGCGAAGGTCGGGTAGCTTTTGACTCACGCCGACCAGAGTGCGTTCAGCGGCTAAAACCGGGACATGCCCTCGTATTTCTCCTGCCGGCAATCACGTGCCTCAGCCGAGCGTACTCGGCGGCTGATGTCTGTTCCTAATTTGCCGGCGGCACCGCCGAAAGCGGCGCCCTGACAAAAAAACAAGACGCTATTTTTACCCTGTCTTTAGCGCTCAATGTATTTGTGCTACTCCATTGATTCGGCTGCTTGCCTGATGAATTGATTCCTGCGCGTGATGAGCTTGCGCATCCGGCGTCTGAGCAGGGTTCTCTTGACCAACAGTCCCATCCAACCCAAAGGTTCCGTTCCCCTGCCACAACGTCCCGCATCCGCCCGCCATTTTTATGGACTTCGAGGTGATGGTCGTGACAGTAGCTCTTGAAAATCCTCTTCTGTATGGAATGCGGAGAATAGCGCGGCGGATCAAAAGTCGTTATGCGGCTGGCATGCCGGACGTTAGATCCAAACTGTCGAACCTTTCACGTGACGTCCTGCCAGATGCCAGTGAGTCCGCTGGTTACACACTCTAATGGCACCCTCACCGGTACCGTGAGTTGAAGCAAGATGAAGATCAATGCCGCGGGAAAGATCGAAGCGCCGCTGGACAGGAGCGGCAATTGAAGTCGTGAGCTCGAGGCGAACCATCGTATTCACTGCTGGCGGGCTGTCCAGCCGAGGGGGGCTGGGCCTACGTAGTCTGCGGCGAACTACAGGGTCGGGCTCTTGTCCGCGATCAGGTTCTTGATTCTCTCGACGAAGTCAGTAGCGGGCATGTCTTCGGTCTTCTCTTTGCCGCGAATGCGGACATTGACCTTGCCGGACTCGGCTTCCTTGTCGCCTACGACCAGCAAAAAGGGAGCCTTCTGTAAGGCGTGCTCGCGGATTTTGGCGTTCATTTTTTCGTTGCGCGCGTCCACTTCCACCCGCACGCCGGCTTCTTTCAGTTGGGCCGCGACTTTCTCCGCGTAGTCTCTGTGGCGTTCGCTGATAGGGATCATCACGGCCTGCACCGGTGATAGCCATACCGGGAAAGCACCGGCGTAGTGCTCGATCAGCACGCCAAAGAAGCGCTCGATCGACCCATAAAGCGCCCGGTGAACCATCACGGGCTGCTTGCGGGTGCCGTCTTCCGCGACGTACTCGAGCTGAAACCGTTGCGGCAAGTTGAAGTCGAACTGGACGGTCGAGAGCTGCCAGAGACGGCCGATTGCATCCACCAGCTTGATATCGATCTTCGGCCCGTAGAATGCGGCTTCACCGGGAATTGTCTTGTATTCAATGTTCAATCGCTTGAGAACGTTTTCAAGCGAGCGGGTCGCCATGTTCCACTGCTCTTCGCTTCCAACAAAATTCTTGCGGTCGTTGGGATCCCAGGTGGAAAGCTCAGTCTGGAACTTGTCGAAACCGAAATCCCGGAGCACGTCGCGGGCGAACTCCACACAATCGGCAATCTCTTTTTCAATCTGCCCGGGAGTGCAGAAGATATGCGCATCGTCCTGCGTGAAGCCACGCACGCGCAGCAGGCCGTGCATCACGCCGGAGCGCTCGTAGCGATAAACGGTGCCCAGTTCGCCCAGTCGCACGGGCAAGTCGCGGTACGATTTCAGCGAATCTTTGTAGATGAGAATGTGGCCGGGGCAGTTCATGGGCTTCAGGCGGTATTCGGCGTCGTCGAGCTCCATGACGTCGAACATGTTCTGGACGTAGTAGCCTTCATGGCCCGAAGTTTGCCACAGCTGCTTACGCATGACGTGCGGGGTGTACACCAGCGAATACCCACGCTTCACGTACTGCTCGCGCATCCAGTCTTCCATCTCTTTACGGATGATGCCGCCCTTGGGATGCCAGAAAATCAGCCCCGGCCCGGCCAGTTCCTGGATCGAGAACAGGTCTAGCTGCTGGCCTAGCGCGCGATGGTCCCGCTTCTTGGCCTCTTCGATCTTGTTCAGGTAATCGTCCAGTTCTTTCTTGGAAAAAAACGAGGTCCCATAGATGCGCTGTAGCTGCGGGTTTTTCTCATCGCCCAACCAGTAGGCACCCGCGATGTTCAGCAGCTTGAACGCCTTGATCTTGCCGGTTGACGGGATATGCGGGCCGCGGCAGAAGTCGGTGAACTTGCCGGTGCGGTAAATGGAAATCTTTTCATCGGGCCGAGTGAGTTGCTCGATGAAATGACACTTCATGAAGTCGCCTCCTTTTTTGAACTCGGTAAGGCCCTGTTCCCGGGGCAGAAATTCGCGGGCGTAAGGAATGTTCTGCTGCACCAGCTCCTGCATCTTCTTTTCGATCTTTTCCAGATCCTCGGCAGTAAACGGGTTAGGGCGGTAGAAGTCGTAGAAAAAACCGCTCTCGGTGGCAGGACCATGGCCCAGTTTGGTTTCAGGGAAGAGCTCCAGCACTGCTGCAGCCAGAAGGTGGGCAGAGGAATGACGGTAGACTTCCAGAGCCTCAGGATCGCGCTCGGTAAGAATGCGCAGGTCGGTGTCGTTCTCCAGCGGACGGGCGAGGTCAATCAGGTCGCCATTGGTTTTGGCAGCCAGGGCGGCATCGGCAAGACGCGGGCTGATCGACTTGGCGATGTCCTGGGCAGTCGTGCCCCTAGGAACCTCTTTGACCGATCCGTCTGGGAGTCTGATCTTGATGCTACCGACCGACATAAAGAGCCTTGCACCCTGCTGAATCTTTTGAGTTTAACGGAGGGAATGGGGAGGGTCAAACCCACGGCTGGCCTACTGGGCCTATGGGGTTTCGTTTGCGTAATACAGCTCTTCCATGGCGCTCTGCACTTTCGCTGAGAGCGTGTCCATCTCATCCAGGGTCAGAACTGCTGTCGAGATCGGCTCGCCTACGCGCATCTCCAGGGGGCGGCACTTGATGTGATAGGTGTCCATGGGCAGCAGTTCGTAGGTTCCAACCAGCGCCACCGGCACTACGTCCACCTGAGATTTTATGGCGAGGAAACCGCGCTTGAGACGCTTCCGAGCCGAGCGGATGGCGCCAATCGAGCCAGCCGGGTTTTGTTGGTCAATGCATACCTGTCCGGATCGCCTCAGGTGCCAGCCGACAATGGGATACTTCAGCAACTCCTTCTTGAAAGCGATCCGGAACTGGAACGGCAAGTGCACATAGAGCACCGGAATGTCCAGCGCGGAACCATGATTCACGGCGTAGACGTGCGGCCTGGTGGTGTCGATCTTCTCCAACCCCATGACCGTCACCGGCGAAAAGATTGTCTTCATGATCAGCCAGGCCCAGACGCGGGCAAAGTCGTGTTGGACGCGGCCGCTATTACTGAAAACTGAAGTTGGCAGGGATAACAGGCCCATCACGACCGTGTACAGCCAGATTAAGGGAGCGAAGACAAAATACGAGCGCAGCCGACTGAGCAGTCGGTATTTCCCTGTGGGGGCGGGTCTTGCATCCGCCGGCGTCGAGCGCAGTTCGGCTATCCGGCTCGCTCGAGAGGTGTGCTTGTCGATTTCAGAGGTATCCAAAGGCACGCGTGTTTAGATGCGCAACCTGAGCTCGCGCATCGCTTCTCCCACGATGTAAATTGACCCGCTAATCACTATCACCCCCGCCTGCCCGGCCAGTTCTCGCGCCTGCGCCAAGGCCGAGCCTACACTGGGGGCTAGCCGGATCTCCGGGGAAACCCGAAGGGCCGCGTCGCGGACTTCCTCAGGGGTAGCCGAGCGCGGATTGTCGGCCCGGGTGGCCATCACATGCTGGGCGAGCGGAAACAGGATTTCGGCCATCTCTCCGATCGCTTTGTCTCGCATAGCCCCGAAGATGAAGGTGAGTTGCCTGTCCTCATAGCAGGCGGAAAGCGCGGAGCGCAACGCCCACGCCCCCGCCGGATTGTGGGCCACGTCGAGGACAAGCTCGGGAGATTCGTTCGTAGCCGGAACCACCTGAAATCGGCCGGGCCAGCGAGTCTCACGGATACCGCGTTCTATCGTCTCAGGCGTAACGCTGAAGCCTTGGTTTTTCAGTTCTTCAGCCGCAGCAATAGCGAGAGCAATATTCCGTAATTGATGGCGTCCTACCAGAGGTGACTCGATGCGAATCTCTTTTCCCATTACCCGGACTGAATATTGAGAAGCCCAGATTCGTCCTTCTTCCGTCTCGGCGTTCTCGGCGGCGAAAGGTTTTGCTTCCAGTCTTCCCAGATGCGGAGCGGCCGCTGGCGACAGCGGAGGAACGTAGGGCACAGCGCTGATGCCGCGCGCTCCCAGCTCCAGGATCGCGTTGCCGATCACGTCGTTAGCCGCAGGCTGCTGGGGCAGAACCACGACCGGCCGGCCTGCACGGATAATCCCCGCTTTCTCCTGTGCGATTTCGCCGACGGTATTGCCGAGAAATTTCTGATGGTCTAGCGAGATATCAGTAATCACGCTTACCAGAGGCTCGATCACATTGGTCGCGTCCAGGCGTCCACCCATGCCGACCTCAAGCACTGCAACATCGACTTTCTTGCGCGCAAAATGCTCAAACGCCATGGCCGTCAGCATCTCGAAAAAACTGGGATGCCATGGAAGCTCGCCTTCTTCCCCCAGCCGCTCAGCAGTGCGGTCGACCAGGTCGTGCAGCAAGGCGAAATCGTCGTCGCTGATGGGCTTCCCGTCGAGTCGGATGCGTTCGTTGATGCGTACCAGGTGGGGCGACGTATATAAACCTGTTCGCAACCCGGAAGCATGCAGAATTGAAGCCAGGGTGGCGGCGGTTGAGCCCTTGCCGTTGGTGCCGCCTATCAGCACACCAGCAAGGCGCCGCTCGGGATGTTCCAGCGCGGCCAGCAGCACGCGCATGTGCGCCAGGTCGAACTTGCGGGCGGAGGTCTGCGCCAGCTCGTGACCGAGCGCGTAGATGCGGGCAATGGCGGTTTCGTAAGACATGAGAAGGGTTGTCAGCCCTCAGCGATCGGCTTCAGCTTAGCAGTTTCTAGTTTCAAATTTCGAGTTACCAGCGGATTGCAGCCAGTGTGACGCCAGGTAGCTCAAACGGCTTCTTGCTGGGTTTGGCGGAAAGCGGAAGGCTGATGGCTGATCGCTGCTATGCCGCCGCCAACATGAAATCCAGGGCTCTTGAGATGTACGGCTTGAGCTGCTTGCGGGGCACGACCGCGTCCAGCATGCCATGTTCGAGCAGGAACTCGCTGCGCTGAAAGCCCTGGGGCAGCTTCTGGCGGATGGTCTGCTCGATCACGCGGGGTCCGGCAAAGCCAATCAACGCCCCCGGCTCGGCGATATTCAGGTCACCCAACATGGCATAAGACGCGGTGACCCCGCCAGTCGTGGGATCGGTGAGCACAGAAATGTACGGAACCTTGGTGTCGTCGAGCTTGGCCAGGGCGGCGGAAATTTTGGCCAACTGCATCAGGCTGATCACGCCCTCCATCATGCGGGCGCCTCCGGAAGCAGAAACAATGACAATTGGGGTGCGGCATGAGGCGGCCCGTTCCACGGCGCGGGTGATCGCTTCCCCGACCACCGCGCCCATACTGCCTCCGATGAACGAGTATTCCATCGCGCTCACGATGACCGGCCGTCCATTCAGCTTGCCGCGCACGTTGAGGACAGCGTCTTTCAAACCGGTGTCGGACTGTGCCTGCTTGAGGCGCGAGGCATAGGGCTTCAGGTCCACGAATTTCAGGGGATCGGTGGAGGCGATGTCCTGATCGTCAACCTCGTACTGGTTGTCATCGAGTAATTGCGACAAGCGGGTGCGGGCGTCGATCCGGAAATGCTTCTCACATTTGGGACAGACATTCAGGTTGTCTTCCAGGTCTTTCTTCCAGATGATCTGCCGACAGCCGGCGCACTTGACCCAAAGCCCCTCGGTGCGAACTTTTTTCTCGCCTGATGTGTCCAGCTCTCCGGATTGTCGTTTGAACCAGGCCATGGGAATTGACGAATTGACGAATTGAATAGGCCTCCGAAAGTCGATGCTTCGAAAATCCTACGATCCATCAATCTCAATACTCGATTCCTCTCTGCGCCATGACGCCTTTTTCGTAGGCGTGCTTTACCTGGCGCATCTCGGTCACTGTGTCGGCAAGATCAACAATTGTCGGATGGGCGTTGCGCCCCGTCAAGATGACATGCACCAGCTCAGGCTTTTGCTGCAAGCTATCCACGACTCGCGCGGCATCCAACATGCCATAAGCAATGGCGTAGTTAATCTCGTCCAGGATTACCAATTCCCACTCGCCCGAGCGAATGGCGTGGTCGGCTTCGGACCACGCTTCCTCTACCATGCGGACGTCCTCGGGACTGGGCTTCTCTTTGCCCACCTTGACGAAGCCGCGGCCCATCTGCTTCATCACAAACTTGTCTCCAAACGCTTTGACCGCATCCAACTCGCCGTAATGCCAGGATCCCTTCAGGAACTGCAGCATGAGGACACGCATGCCCTGGCCGACGGCGCGCAGGGCGGTTCCCATAGCGGCCGTGGTCTTGCCCTTGCCGGGGCCGGTATTCACGATGATGAGTCCGCGACGAACGTCTGGCATTGTTCCGGTTTCAAGTTTCGAGTTTCAAGCCTCTAGTGAGACCTCAACGGCACACCTCGCACTAGAAAATCGAAACTGGAAACCGCCTTCAGGATTGTATCTGGTTTACGTCCCCGGCACCGCCTGGGAGAAGGATCGGCACACGGGACCCACGGGCAAGAATGCCGAGGATTGGAGGTAATGACGTGTCGAAGGCGAGCTAAGGGAGCTGGACAACCTTCGCGTATTTCTGGGGCATTTGAGCCACCGGCTGCTTTTCTTCACCGAGCAGCTTTGCGGTGAGCCGCAGGGCCTCAATTTCTTTCTTAAGCCTTTCAAGTTCCAATTCTTTCATCAAGAGTACTTCGGTAGCACTTTTCATGGCAGGCCTCGCCGCGGGGAATTCCAGCAGTTACGGCTGTGCTGGTTCGTGCAAATCTATATCCAAGCCCGGAAGCAGGAAAATATCACGAAGGTACAGGGTCGCAATACGGGGGTACATCGAAGTACATCAGTGACCCAGGTGATAAGGATGCCCCTTGAGGATGCTGAATGCCCGGTAAAGCTGTTCCAACAACACGATTCGCGCCAATTCGTGGGCCAGCGTCATCGTGCCTAGGGACAAGATAAAAGAAGCCGACTTACGCGCCTGCTCGCTAAACCCATCTGCGCCGCCTATCGCAAACAATAAAGGGTGGGGATTGCGGTTCTGATGGTTTTCCACAAGCTTGGCAAACTCCTCCGAGGAAAGCTGCTTACCCCGCATGTCCAGCAAGACGATGGAATGCGCCGGCCGAGCGCCCACCTTCTCCCGCATTTTCAGCAGCGCCGCCTCGCTGGGGAATGCCATTCCTTCAACGTCGGCATAATACGCAAGCCGCTTCAGGTAGTCAGCGGTGAGGGCTTGAATGGCGGGGTCCCGGGTCTTGCCAATCCAGGCAACCTTGATCTTGATCATTTGGTTCCGGAGGCCATGACCACCAGCGCGTTGAAATGTACTCCGTCGTTCCCCCCATGTTCACGAAGAGCGGCATGCACTTCCTCTTCGATCTCCGGCCATTTTTCCGCGGGGACGCGGTCCAGCATTGCGCGAAATGGCACCGAGACCGATCGCGCGTAGTCCCACAACTCCTCGGGTCCGCCGGGCCAGTTCCATGGCACGGCTTTGGTCTCCTCTGAAGTCTCCCTGAACCCCGCCTTGCGGAGCGCCCTCGCCAAGCTGCCCGCTTGGGCAAAGCGGAAGGGATCCTGACCGCCGGGCAGGATGGCCGGTTCACCGGCGTGCTTCAAAACCACGCCCATCGTCGATTGCCAGTAGGGCTGTTCAAAAGGACCCCATGCGACAAAACAGGCCCGTGCTCCCGGTCGCAAAACCCGCCCTAATTCGCCCAGAGCCTTGTCGACATCGGCGAAAAACATCACTCCAAAGCGGCAGGTTGCCAGGTCAAAACTGTTGCCGGGAAAGGGCAAGGCATGGGCGTCGCCCTGGTGGAAAGAAAGGTTCGCAAGGCCTCGTTGCTGGGCGCGCTTCGCCGCGATCGGTAACAGGTCGGCGCTTAAATCGACGCCGGAAACGTGACCCTCGGGTCCGACTCGCTGCGCCAGGCTGATTGCGGGCTCCCCGGTGCCGGTAGCCAGGTCGAGCACCTGCATTCCCGGACGCGGTTGCGCGAATTCCATCAGCGCCTCGGTAAGAGGAGCTCCCATGGCGGCGGACTTTGCCTTCCACTTCTCGGCCGCAATCAGCCGGTAGGAAGCACTCCACGGGGTTTGAGAATCGGGCATAGCTGTCACCTGCTGAGCCCGGGATCCATAAATAGCCTTGGGCGGCTCAGCGCCGCCTCAGGATTAGGAGATCCGAAGCAAGTCAGGCCTTTTTTCGACGCGCACCGGCCGCACGTTTACGTGGGCGCCTCGCTTCCAGCTCCGCCGGCGCCATTCGCTTCGCCGACTTCCACAGGCGTTCCAGATCATAAAACTTGCGCGCCTTTTCGGAAAATACGTGCACGACGAAATCCACGTAGTCCAGCAGCACCCATTCCGCCTGTTGATACCCTTCGACGTGGGTGGGGCGCAATCCGGTCTTTTCCAACCGTTCTTTTACTTCGTCGGAAATGGCCTGGATCTGCCGCGGATTGCTGCCGCTGCAGACGACGAAGTAATCGGTGAATGCTCCGGAATCTTTCTCCAACTCCAGGATTGTGATCTCCTCAGCTTTTTTCTCCCGGCAGGCGCCGATCGCCTCCGATACCTGTCGCTTCAAATCGTTCTTTTTCATGCCGTCGGTTGGTCGTGGTCGCTGGCCCTCGTGCCGTCAGCCATTCTAAACGCTATTGAGATGTGGGGTGTTCTGGGTAAGGAGCGAACTCATGGGCCAGTCCTATACAACCCAGTTTTTTTTATGTACTCCCTTACCGCGGGGTCAAGAAACTTTCCCAGAGGTTTGCCGGCTGCGACCGCCTCGCGAACTTTGGTCGCGGAAATATCGTAGTGGACGCTTTCCAGCAGGTGTACGGTCGCCCCAGTGAGTACCAGATCACCTTTGGCAGGCTGTTTCTGAAAGGGCTTGGTGACCGATGGCGCCGGACGCAGGCTTTCAGGCAAAGCATTGGCCACATCGGCCAGCGAATAGCCCGGCCGACTGGCCACGATGAATTCGCATTCGCGGAAGAGTGCTTCCGGGTCGCGCCAGGTTGCGATTTCGCGGAAGGCGTCGATGCCGATGAGGAAAAACAGCCGGTCGCTTTTCTTGAGCGTTTGTTTGAATCGCTTCACCGTGTCCACAGAATAGTTGGCCTGAGTTGATTTCTGCCCGTCCGCCGGAGCCTCCAGCAAAGAGGGCACGAAAGCTTGGTTTTCGGCCGTGGCCAGCGCGACCATGGCGTACCGACTTGGGAATGAAGCCAGCGGGCGCTTCTGCTTATGGGGCGGAATATTGGCAGGCACGAAGTAAATCCGGCCGAGCTGGAACTGTTCTTGCGCAGCGCGGGTCAGGGCGGTGTGCCCGCGATGGATGGGGTCAAAGGTTCCACCGAAGAGTCCGATGTTCATTGGCGAGATGGCACAGGAAACGGCTAGTTTTAGGCTTTTCCGCTGGGACTTGCAAGTTTTTCCCGCCTTTGTCACGAAACCGGACCCGGGAGCGGGTGGTTAACTTTCAGGGTAACGGCGTACCGGGAAACTTTTGGTCCTTGTCCGTTAGGCATACGGCAAGCGCTATGATGAGTGTACTAGCGTAACTCGCTGTATTCGCGCGCCAGGAATAACATCTAGGCGAGGTTTGCGAAGTGAGACTCCCCCGTCTTCGCAGAGGTGTCGTCCCGCCCAAGACCGCGCCCGTCCTGCGTTATGGCGTGGCCCTGCTGAGCACAACCCTGGCCCTGATTCCTTCCCTGTTTCTTTCCGACGTCGTGGAGAGCCGGCTGGTGGTGTTCGCCGTCGCGGTTATGGTGAGCGCATGGTATGGCGGACCGAGGTCGGGCCTGGTAGCGACTGCCTTTGCGGTTACGGTTAACGCCTATTTCTCGCTGCACGGCATCCAGACCGAAGGGGACCATCGCAAGGCGATGATCCACTTGGCGCTCTTCGTTTTTGTAGCCCTCCTCATCTGCTCCTTCAATGCCGCCTTGCGTTCTGCCCAGGAAGGCCTGCGCCGCTCGGAAGCCAACTTCCGCTCGCTGGTCACTAACTCGCCGTACGGGATCTGCCGCAGCGACATGCAGGGGACAGTCCTCGAGGTTAATCCGGCATTCATTCACATGCTGGGCTACGAATCCGACGCGGAAATAGTCGGCCGGCACCTGGGAGCGCTCCATCACAGTTCCCAGGAATGGTTCCATCTCGCCGACTACTTCGCTGACCGCAAGGATTTCACAGCCCTGGTATCGGACTTCCTGCGCAAAGACGGCAGTGGCACGGTTCTGCGGCTCTCGGGACGCGCCATTCGCGATGAGGAGGACACCACCTCTTTCGAACTGTTTGCCGAAGATGTCACCGAGCACCGTGCCCTGGAGCAGCAACTCCGCCAGTCGCAGAAGATGGAAGCAATCGGCCGGCTGGCGGGTGGCATCGCCCATGACTTCAACAACCTGCTCATGGTGATCTCCGGGTATTGCGAGTTCCTGCTGGACAAGATTGGACCTGACCCGGTGCTGCGCGGCCCGGCCCAGGAGATCTCCAATGCGGCCGAACGCGCCACCTCGTTGACCCGGCAACTGCTGGCCTTCAGCCGCAAGCAGATGCTGGCGCCCAAGATCCTCGACCTCAACGCCGTGGTGACCGAAAACCTGAAAATGCTGACGCGGCTGATCGGCGAGGACATTGACCTAGTCATGGTTCCGGCCACGGAACTGGGCCCTGTCAAAGCCGATCCTGGCCAGATCGAGCAGGTCATCCTGAACCTCGCCGTCAACGCCCGCGACGCTATGCCGCAGGGCGGCAAGCTGACAATCGAAACCTCCAATGTCACCCTCGACGAGAGCTACACCCGGTTTCACGCCGGGGTGAGGCCCGGCGAATACGTGATGCTGGCTATCAGTGACACCGGTTCGGGTATGGACGCGGAAACCCAGTCGCATATCTTCGAGCCCTTCTTCTCAACCAAGGGAACCAAAGGTACAGGGCTCGGCCTTTCCACGGTGTACGGCATCATCAAACAGAGCGGCGGATATATCTGGGTCTACAGCGAGCCCGGCAAAGGCACCACCTTCAAGGTCTACTTGCCGCGGATTGTCGACATGGAAGAATTTGCCGCGGCTCAGCCCGCGGATACAACCTCCCAGGCTCATACGCAGCCCATGGAGACCGTCCTGGTCGTCGAGGATGAGACCAACCTGCGCCGCATGGCCCGCCAATACCTGGAAAACCTGGGATACACAGTGCTGGAAGCGGCGGATGGCGCGGGCGCCCTGCAAATCTGTGTGTCCCACCCCGGGCGCGTTCACCTGCTGCTCACCGACGTCATCATGCCAGGCATGAACGGACGCGAACTCGCTCAACGCTTCTTTGAACAACGGCCCGACACCAAGGTGATTTATATGTCGGGTTACACCGAAAACGTCGTCGGCTCCAACGGCACTTTGGACACCGGCATCACCCTGCTTCAGAAACCTTTTACCCTCCAGGCACTGAGACAGAAAGTGCGGGAGGTGCTCGACGCGGAAGCTCTCCCCCTGGAGGTTGCCATGAGGTCACAGCAAGCGGAAAGAATGCCCCTGATACGAGACAGAATGCCTGCTTTACGGGCCCAGCGCTTTAAGTTGAACCTGCCCCTGCGTTATAGGTTGGTCGGGGAACAGGACTGGCAGCAAGGAACCACGGAGAACATCAGCCGTTCCGGGGTTCTGTTCCGTGCCAAAGAGATGTTGCAGCCGGCCTGCCAGCTTGAAATCAGCATGATGCTGCCGGCAGAAATAGCTGGCTTATCGGCCGCAGAAGTCGTCTGCCGCGGAGAGATCGTGCGCGCCATGGAAGCGGAAAACGCAGCCACCAATCCCGCGCTGGCAGCCAAGATTCTCCAGTATCACTTCCAGCACGGTTCGCCGATGCCGGAAGCGTCATAAATAGGGGACGGGCATCCTCGCCCGTCCTAAGCTTTCTGCTGGAGTTCGGCGTTCTCGGCGGTTAAGTCTTCTGCTGCACGCGGCGAAGCGGAGCGCAGTTCCTCGACCTTCTTGGCCATGGCATATTTCAGCTCGCCGATTCCTTTTCCGGTGACCGCTGAGATCGGGTACATCTCCAGCTTGTTCTTCTTGCAGTAGACCTTGAGCGCTGCCAGCTTGTCCTTGTCAGCGACATCGATCTTGGATGCGACCATGATCATCGGTTTCTCTTCGAGGTGAGCGCCGAAGCTCCTCAACTCGCCCATGATCACTTCGATATCGTTCCCTACGTCGGGACGGCCGCTAGAATCGGAAACATCCACCAGATGCACCAGCAACCGGGTGCGCTCGATGTGCCGCAGAAACTGAGTGCCTAGCCCAGCGCCTGTGTGCGCGCCCCCGATCAGACCTGGAATATCCGCCACGACGAAACTGAATTCGGGAACATTCTTGTCGCCTACTGCGACCACGCCAAGATTTGGTTCCAGTGTGGTAAAAGGGTAATCGGCGATCTTTGGCCGCGCCGCTGAAATCCGGGAGATCAGCGTCGACTTGCCGACATTCGGGTAGCCCACCAACCCCGCATCGGCCAACAACTTCAGTTCCAGCCGAAGGGTCTTTTCTTCGCCGGGACGCCCGGGCTCGTGTTCTTTGGGAGCCTGATGGGTGGAAGTTGCAAAACGCGCATTGCCGCGGCCACCCCGGCCACCGTGTGCGATTACCAGGCGCTCATCGGGACGCGAGAAGTCGTGGACCTTCTCTCTTGTCTCCTCGTCGTAGACGATTGTTCCCACGGGAACCTTGAGCAGGACGTCTGTGCCTTCCCGGCCAGTCTTGTTGGCGCCTTCGCCGTGACGTCCGCGCTCGGCTTTGTATTCCGGATTGAAGCGGAAGTGAACCAGAGTGTTGTGGCGCTCGCTGGATTCCATGATGATGTCGCCGCCCTTGCCGCCATCGCCGCCCGAAGGCCCGCCGCGCGGAACAAACTTCTCGCGACGAAACGCAAGACAACCGTTGCCGCCATCGCCGGCCTTCACACGAATTTTGGCTTCATCAATAAACATGATTCACGGAGCAGAGCTGCCCTCAGCCGCCCAGCCGAGGACGACTGCGCCAACGGGACTAAATCAAAACACAAAAAAGCCTCGACCCGGAGGCGAGGCGGAGACCAGCTCTTAAGATTCCTCACGCGGCCGTTTCGTTGATCAAAAGCTAGCTCTTCGCGAGTTCCACCGGCTCAATCATCACAAACTTGCCCATCGAGCCCTTATCCAGGAACTTGATGCGGCCGCTGATTTTGGCAAACAGGGTGTCATCTTTGCCGCGGCCGACATTCAGGCCGGGTTTGACGCGCGTGCCACGCTGGCGAACAATGATCGTTCCTCCGGGCACAAGTTGACCGCCAAAGGCCTTGAATCCAAGGCGCTGCGCATTGGAGTCGCGCCCATTTCGCGAACTGCCTAATCCTTTTTTGTGTGCCATGATTTAGTTCTCAGTTCCTAGTTCTCAGTTAAGAACAACTGGTCCATTCCTGCGAGTCTGTGACCTTTTCGTTTTCTCTTCTCGCACAGGGTGACGCTGGAAACAGGCCGCTTAGGTACCGGGAAAAATGGCTTAAATCCAAAAAAATCACGAACCCTGAGCGACGCACGTCATTCGCTTGCGAATGATCGCCGAAGTCGAAGAATTTGCATTTCGACTTGTCCGAGCCGGATCATTTCTTCTTTTTCAGAGCGGCCTTCTTTGCCACGGCCTTCTTCTTGGCGGCCTTCCTAGCCGGAGCCGGAGCTTTAGCCTCGACTTTCGTCTCGGCTTCAGCCGGTGGGGCAGCTTTCTTCGGCTTTACTTCCTTCTTCGGCTGATCCGGCGCAGTGAATCTATGGCCGTCGTAAGCAATTTCGGTGATGCGCACCGCGGTAAACGGCTGCCGATGCCCCCGCAGCTTCTTGTACTGCTTTTTGCGTTTGTAGTGGAAGACGAGAATCTTGTCGGCGCGGCCTTCCTCGACCACCTGCCCGGTTACGAGCGCTTCCGACTGCGGCTTGGCGATCTCGCCTTCACCGGCTGCGACTGCAAGCACATCGCTAAACTGAACCTTGGCGTCGGCAGCAGTGCCCAGCTTCTCCACCCGGATCACATCTCCAGGGGCCACTCGATACTGTTTACCGCCAGCGCGGATCACCGCGTACATACGCATTCCTCCTGAACCCTAAACCCGGCGCAAACAGGCGCTCGCGGGCAACCTGGTGATTTCTTGGCGCTTGCTGTGTTACCGCCTCGGCGCTGATTTAGCTGCGGACGCGGGCGGGCTCCAGAACGGAGCCGCAGGTACAGGCAAACTCAATCATTCTAGCGTGCGCTGCGGAAGATGGTCAAACCACAAGACCACGAAGGCACGCGGGAGAAAGTGGAAGCAAACGTCTTCTCCTCAAGTGCCTTCTCCTACACTGCCTTCGTGGCTCGGTGGTGGGTATTTTGTGCGACAATGCTCCGCCAAATTCGGAGGGAACTATGCAAAGTAATCATCAGGCGCGCCTTTGGGCAGTCCTGGTCTGCGTGCTTGCGCTCAGCGGAATCGGTCTCAGCCAGACCAAGAAGTCCGCCGCAAACAAGTCGAGCCGTGCGGCTGGTATCGACAAGGCCTATCTCCAGAAGATCTGGGATGGTTGGGATGCGCTTGATGCGACCAAACAAGCGCAGTTTTACGCCAAAGGCAAGCATATGTTCTTCGACATCGCACCCCTCAAGTACAACGGTTGGGAAGAGTACGAGACCGGGGTAGCCAAAGAGCTTGCCGACTACAAAGGCGCCAAATTTACCGTGAATGATGATGCCGAGATCCATCCCGCAGGTGAGTACAGCTGGGCAGCGGCCACCATAAGGTCCGACATGGAGAAAAACAATGGCAAGCGGGAATTGTCCACGTTCCGGTGGACTGCGGTGTTCCAGAAGCAAGGTGGCAAATGGCTGATCGTGCATGAGCACGTGTCCGCGCCCATGCAGTAGTGCCCGCCGAAGAAGACGCGGCAAGCCGCGTCTCTACCGCCAAACTGGCCGTGACTAAGTCACAGGCAGCGGCGAGGCCGTCCCATAGCCTTCTTCAGGAGAGCCTATGGCGACGCAAGCTCATACCGAATTCATCCCGGGAATAGGGCCGCGCCTGTTGCCTGAACCTAAACATAGCCAAAGATATTTGGGATTTTGATTGCAGTGCTTTCAGCGCTCAGCCGGCAGCTTTCAGCTTCTGCGGGAAACCGGTGAGCCGGCGCTTGACTTCCGTGGTCTTCTCTGCCCGTCGGTCGTAACCGCTAGTTTGGAGAAGTTGCAAGTCTCCCGCCAGCAACAGGAAGTATTGCGGTTCGCTGGCAGAGCTCAAAGCTATCGCACAGAATCGGCTCCGCTCCGCGTCTCCCATTCTTCCGCAACCTTCCGCCAAGTTGGCAGCGATCGAAGTGCCGCGCGTCGCATCTGTGTCGTCAACCCATAGAACTGCTGGTGCGGAAAGAGTTCGCGAAAGTCTTTCACCTCACCGCCTGTACCGGCCAACACTCTCCAGCCGTATCTCTGGATTTCGACCGGCCCCCTATCCGATCGTCTCGTTGTTCAAGGCAAGTACGCCGGGGAGGAGGACCGATGGAAACCTTCCGCAAACTGTTCGCCAGCCTGCTAGCTTTCGTATACCACTAGTCTTGGTCGCGTCGTCATCGGCTGTTTGCTGGCCTGACGGATGTGCCCAACTCGGTCCATCGCTTTAAGGATAAAGGCGCGATTGCTCGCGCCTTTATACCTTCCGTTTCAATTTTACATTGAGGGGTGGACCTCGATGTTCACCACGTGAAGAACGTTGTTTTGTTTATCCAGTCTGCCGAGAACCTTCACGTCCTTGCCGGCATATTTTTGGGCTTTTGATTGATCATCGAGCTTGTACTCCTTGTCACCTGTACGCAGCAGGTAGGAACCGCGGTTGCGAATAATCGTCCCCATGAAAGTTCTACTTGTGTCCTGCGAAGTTTCCGTCGAGTTCGGCTGGCTTTCATCGGGCGGCTGCTTGGCCGTCGGCGGAAATGTGGGTGGCGTACTCTGCTGTGGCGGCGTAGCCGGAGCCTGCTGCGTCGGATCAACCGGTTGCGACGGTTGCGGCTGCTGTGCAAAAGCAAGCAGGCTCGTTAACAGCGCCCCCAGTGGCAATAGGTTCAGAAAAAATCTCATACGCCACCATAGGTTCCGGTCGGAGACTTCGGGCCGGAGCTGAAGCGGCCGCGGACTCTGCCGCCTACCTCCTGCGCTTTGTCCGACAGCGTGCTGCGGGTTTCCTCGCCGCTAGCGGGTGCAAGCAACATGCCGACGCCCACGCCCACGCCCACGCCGAGCAGTGCCCACATGGCGCTGTTCCAGCTGCTGGTGCGGCGGCCGCGGAGACGGTCGAGAGCGCTTTCGTAGGTGTCGTGGGCGCGCTCGCTCAGGTCGTCGAGACGGTCGGAAAAACGTTCGCGCATGGGGTCCAGCATGTAGAGCCCAGCGCCCAGCAATACCTTAAGAAGATTGTTCCGAGTGTTTCCTCTCATGAATTCGTTCTCCTTCTCACCAAAGTGTCGAAACTTTCATTCGATGCAAGAGCAGGGCTAGTCTTTGGCCGTGAATCCCTTATGAGGTTTCAGATTCGGGGAGCTGTGCTCGTGTTGCAAAATTCCTGTTCTCCAACAACGAGGCTGGTCGTTGTGACCCCTTCCCGGAGCGGACTTGGAGAATCAATCAGTTGGGTGGGGGAAAGTTCCAAATATAAGATTTTAAAGAGCTTGCTCTCGCGATCGATGAAAACATCGAGGTAACTTAGCTACTCGCCCCGCCCCGCGCTGCGGCCTAACTATTAGGTAGGGTAGTCAGCTGTCCGACGGAACGGGTCAAGGGCAGTGGTTCCTGAGGTCTGTGCCGTCCCTGCGCGACTCGGAACATGGTCTAGTAAGTTTGATTCCTAAATAACATTGCAATACTACTTATTGTGGTGTAGGCTTATCGACATCCCACCTGTGGGGGAACTGTCGATGCCCTTTGTTAGCACTCGGGCCCAACTGAGCCTCGCCCAAGAAGAGGAGGCTTGGCTCCGCCAGTTATCGCAGTCCCGATCAGAGTCGGTGGCGCGTGTTCAACGAGCTCAGATTCTTCTCCGCTATGCCCAGGGGGAGACCGTCTCGGCGATCGCTGCGGCTCTGGACACCAATCGTCCCAAAGTCGAACGGTGCATTTCCAAAGCCCTGCAATTGGGGGTACGGGCGGCCTTGCAAGATTTGCCGGGTCGAGGTCGGCGGGCGCGCCTCAGCGAGGAAGATAAGGCCTGGGTGGTCAACCTGGCTTGCCAGAAACCCAAGGAGCTGGGCTATGCCCAGGAGTTGTGGACGACACGGCTGCTGGCCCAACACGTGCGGAAACATTGTCGGCAAGCCGGCCACGGGAACTTAGGGAAGCTGGGACGAGGGACGGTATCGAAGATT
Organism: Acidobacteriota bacterium; assembly: GCA_003225055.1. Lineage (GTDB taxonomy): Bacteria > Acidobacteriota > Terriglobia > Terriglobales > Acidobacteriaceae > Gp1-AA122. Next base: position 59,577 of record QIAU01000135.1, on the reverse strand, counting down.
CTGGCGGCGCACCCGGTTCGGCCGCACAAAATCGAGTACTATCTGGAGCGCCGCGACCCGGAGTTCGAGGCCAAAATGATTGAAGTTTTACATGTTTACCGGGATGTAGCCGTGTGGCGAAAAACGGGCCTTCCCGGGGAGGTGGTGGGGGTGCTGAGCTATGACGAGAAACCTGGGATTCAGGCCATCGGCAACACGGCTCCGGATTTGCCCCCAGTCCCGAGCCGCCACGCCACCATCGGGCGGGATCACGAATACAAGCGCTACGGCACCTTGTCGCTGCTGGCCGGCATTGATCTGCTGAGCGGGGAGGTGCTGGGTTTGGTACGGGACCGACATCGCAGCCGAGAATTTGTGGAGTTTCTAAGCTTGACCCACCAGCACTATCCCCCGGGCGCTCGCATTCGACTAGTGCTGGACAATCACTCGGCGCATATCTCCCGGGAGACTCGAGCTTACCTAGCGAGTGTACCCAATCGATTCGAGTTCGTTTTCACTCCCAAGCACGGGTCGTGGCTCAATCTGGTGGAGTCATTCTTTGGGAAACTGGCACGGACCCTGCTGCGCGGCATCCGAGTGAACTCGAAGCAGGAGCTGCGGGCTCGGATTGAGTTGTATTTGCAGGAAGTGAACGAAGAGCCAACCGTCTTCAAGTGGAAATACAAACTGGAGACGCTGGCAGCAGAGTCGGTCGCGTCGCCATGACCGATCATATTGCTATGTTATTTAGGAATCAAAATACTAGGTACCAACCCCCCCCGGTTGAATGAAGGGCGGGGCCGGTCGCGCTCTCTATTGTTATTGTTTTGCGAGGTGAAGGAATAGCAGGTCCTTCGCTTGAATCAGAGTTTTTGACTTTCTTGCTTTAAGTTTAAGCGACTTTTCGGGCCCGTAAGCTGCTTGTTCTCAGCATCACTCCGTGCGAGAAAACGAAAAGATCATGAACTCTCAGGGCTGGCAAACCCTTCGTGTGGAGGCGGGTCTTTGACCCGCCCAGGTCAGAGACCCAGGGCCACAAACCCGCAGCGGTAACCCAAGGCGGCGACGATTCTCCTTTTTTGTGAAGCAAGCGAAGCCCGTCGAAAGGAGGATTTCCATTCCCTGTGCAGGTGCGCCGAGTAATGACTGGGCCCGTCTTCGGAGGCGGTAGTCAAAATCGAAGGACAAGATGTTTCTTGGTCAGTCAGCTCCGGCCCGCTGCGGCGGCATTCTCGTACTTTTTGACCGTCTCCGAGGTTCCGGACTGCTCGATTGTCCAAACCGGAGAAAGCAAGCTGGAAGGTTCGCTAAAATAAAATATGGTCGCGATCGGTTGGGCCGCCAGCAAACACTTTATCTGCTCAGCCGTCTCGGCGTGCGTCGCTAGCCGCAGGGCTGTTGCCCGCTCACGCATCTGGCGGCTCAAGGCGCCTATTTTGCGTGCTTCCTTTCGATTTTGCTTAAGCATGAGGCGGAAAATCTTTATCTGCAATCGCAGCTCGTAAGTCATCTAAGTAGTGTCTCACGGCGTCAAGATGGCGGTCCAGCTGTAGCAGCAAAGGTTTGACAGATTCGCCGAAAACCCGCCTCCACACAGTCCTTCCCTTAATGCACGCGTTACTGAATTAACGAGTCGTTGCCGCCTTCTTCTTGCAGCGGAATGACTACGGCGGCGGCTACGCGGTCGCCGGGCTCCAGTTGCAGCAGGCGAACACCCTGGGCGGCGCGGCCCGATTCGCGAATCGTGCTCGAGTCCATGCGGATGATCTTGCCGTATTGGCTGATCAGCATGACTTCCGAATCCTCGGTGACCTGCGCGATGCCTACGACCTTGCCGTTGCGCTCAGTGGTCTTAACGTTGATCACACCGGAGCCGCCGCGTCCCTGGAGACGATATTCGTCTGCCGGCGTACGCTTGCCAAAGCCGTTCTCCGTGACCGACAGAATGAGCGAGCCCTTGACCGGGATGGTTTCATCGGTGGCGGTAGCTTCTGGAACTCCGGCTTTCACCTTAGCCTTCTTGGCATCGGCCTCGGCTTTCTTGGCGTCCTTCGGGGTCGTAGCCATACCGACGATGTAGTCGCCTTTGTCGAGATTCATGCCGCGCACACCGTAGGCTGGCCGTCCCATAGAGCGCACATCGTTTTCGTCAAAACGGATGGCTTGGCCGTCGTGCGAAGCCAAGAAGACGATCTGATTGCCGTCGGTGAGGGTGGTACCGACCAGTTCGTCGTCCTTGTCGATGCCGATGGCGATGATGCCGCGCGACATCACGTTGGAGAAGTCCTTTAGTTCAGTCTTCTTCACCGTGCCGTTGCGGGTGGCGAAAAAGATGTACTTGCCTTGTTCCTCGAGATCGCGCACGGCGAGCATGGTGCGGACGCTCTCGCCGGGTTGCAGGGCGACCAGGTTGCCGACGTGCTTGCCCTTACCAGCGGCTCCTACATCCGGGATCTCGTACACCTTCAGCCAGTAAACCCGGCCGGTGTTGGTGAAGATCAAGATGTAGGCGTGGGTCGAAGCAATGAACAGATGCTCAACGAAATCCTCGTCCCGCGTCTTCATGCCGGTGCGGCCGGTTCCACCGCGGCGCTGCATGCGGTAGGTGGAAATCGCGGTGCGCTTGAAGTAGCCGGAGTGGCTAACCGTCACGGCAACCTGTTCGTCGGCGATCAGGTCTTCCAGCTTGATCTCGGCAGCTTCGTCCTCGATCACGGTGCGGCGGGCGTCGCCGTACTGCTTCTTGATCTCCCCGAGTTCCTCCACGATCACGCCGCGCAGCTTCTTTTCCGAGGCGAGGATGGATTCGAACTCGGCGATGTTCTGGCGCACCTGCTTCAACTCGTTGGTGATCTCGTCAATCGAGAGTTTGGTGAGGCGGTGCAGTTGGAGTTCTAGGATGGCGTCGGCCTGCTTGCTGGTAAATGGCTTTTCGGGATCGAGCTTGGGAGCACGTCCCGTCGTGTTGATGTCGATCTTCCTGCCGGCGAAGTAGGCAACCAAGTTGTCGCGGGCGTCGCTGCGGTTGGCGCTGCCGCGGATGATGGTGATCACGTTGTCGAGGTGCTCGAGCGCGATCTGGTAGCCTTCGAGGATGTGCTCGCGGTCTTTGGCTTTGGTGAGGAGGAAGATGGTGCGGCGGCGCACGACCTCGACGCGGTAGTCGATGAAGTGCTGAATCGCCTGCTTCAGGCCCATCTCCTTGGGCTGGCCATGCACAATGGCCAGGAAGATCATGCTGAAGCTTTCCTGCATCTGGGTGTGCTTGAAAAGTTGGTTGAGAATGATTTGGGGCTCGGCGCCGCGCTTGAGTTCGAGCACGATGCGCATGCCGTCGCGGTCGCTTTCGTCGCGGATGTCGGAGATGTCTTCGATGTGCTTGTTGTTAACCAGCTCGGCAATACGCTCGATCAGGTAGCGCTTGTTCACCTGGTAGGGAATTTCGGTGACGATGATCGCCTGGCGGTCCTTCGTGATGTTCTCGATGGCGGCCTTGGCGCGCATCACGAAGCGGCCACGCCCGGTTTCGTAAGCCTGGCGAATTCCACTCTTGCCATGGATGATTCCATAGGTGGGGAAGTCGGGGCCGTGCACGAACTTGAGCAGGTCGGCCAACGTGGCCTGCGGATTGTTGACCAGCGTCATGGTCGCGTCCACTACTTCGGTTAGGTTGTGCGGCGGGATGTTGGTCGCCATTCCCACCGCGATGCCGTTGGAGCCGTTGATGAGGAGATTGGGAACACGTGTGGGGAGAACGACTGGCTCCATCGTGGTCTCATCGAAGTTGGGAACGTAGTCGACGGTGTCTTTGTCGATGTCGGTCAGCATCTCTTCCGAGATAGCCGTCATGCGGCACTCGGTGTATCGGTAAGCTGCGGGCGGATCGCCGTCTACGGATCCGAAATTCCCCTGTCCATCGACCAGCCGATAGCGCATGGAAAACCCCTGCGCCATGCGTACCAGCGCGTCGTAGAGCGCGGTATCGCCGTGGGGATGGTATTTGCCGAGACATTCGCCGACCACCTTGGCGCACTTCACGTGCTTACGGTTGTGCAGGATGCCCATGTCGTGCATGGCATAGAGAATGCGGCGATGCACGGGCTTGAGACCGTCGCGCACGTCGGGCAGGGCGCGGCCGATAATGACTGACATTGCATAGTCGAGATACGAACGCCGCATCTCCTCTTCAATGTTGATGGGCTGAATGTTGGCGGCACCGGGGCCGCCGCCGTCGCCGGGTGGTAGGGGAAGCTGGGGATTTTGTTCGTCTGGCATTTAGCTGCTGACTCCTAGCTCTCAGCTCTCAGAAAAAAGCGCCACGGAGTTTCCCGGATGGGCGCGGATGCAGGGGCGGATTCAGGCGAAGGTGCGGGCCAATTTGGGGCCGCCAGGAATTTCGTAAATACTTGCATTTACAGGAGTTTAATCACACTGAGAGCTGCAGATATTATAGCACGAGGAGCGACGTTTCGGGGACATTGGAAGGCGTTCACGAAGGGGCAAGCGCGCTGCGGGTGGATAATGAAACCCATGCACGATCTGCTCGGCAAAGTTGCGCTGGTCACGGGAGGTAGCCGTGGAATCGGGGCGGCGGCGGCGATCGCATTGGCGAAAGCGGGAGCGGATGTCGCAGTGAATTACCGGACCCGGTCGAAACAGGCCGAGGCAGTGTGCTCCGCAATTCGCGAGTTGGGACGTCGCGTGATGGCGATTCCGGCGGATGTTTCTCAGAGTGCCAAGATCCGGGAGATGCTTTCGCGAGTTGAAAAGGAACTTGGGACGGTGAGCATTCTCGTGAACAACGCCGCGGTCGCACAGTCTCGGAACGTTGACCAGATCACAGAGCAGGACTGGGATGAGGCGCTCAATACGAATTTGAAGGCCACTTTCCTGCTCACACAAGCAGCGCTGCCGGGTATGCGGACGCAAGGGTGGGGGCGGATTATCAATATGTCATCGGTCGCAGCGCAGACGGGCGGAGTCGTCGGACCGCACTATGCCGCTTCCAAGGCAGGCATGCTGGGTTTGACGCACTCATTTGCGTTATTGTTGGCCAAAGAAGGAATCACGGTCAACGCCATTGCGCCCGCTCTGATTGAGACGGAGATGGTCACGGCGAATCCGCGGGCCAATCCCGGGCTTATCCCCGTGGGACGTTTCGGGACTGTGGAGGAGGTGGCGTCGCTTGTGGTGTTGCTGGCGCAAAATGGGTACATCACGGGACAGACCATCAATGTGAATGGCGGATGGTATATGAGTTGATGTCGCGAGGTCGAGATGAGCAGCAGGTGGTCTGTCGCCCCTACGGGCTTGCACATTTCTTCACATTTCCCCAGCGCTGAAGCGCTGTCTTGCCGTTTTTGCGCCAACCCTACAACGTGAAAAGTGCAGGGGCTGAAGTTCGCCGATGTTTCAAAGGACTTACGGCAGGGCTGAAGCATTCCCTGATACAGATTCGGGCCGGCAGCTAGCCGTGGCGGCGCTGTTTTTCCAGCTCGCGCAAGAAGTCGCTTCGCCTGAGGGCGCCGCCCACCAGGATTAGGGCCAAAAGGCTGTCGTATTGAACCGTGCCCGACGGTTTGCCTTTCGGTTGTGCGGCAACTTTTTCGGGTGGCGCGAGGGCAACGCGAACCTCGGGCATCTTATCTCCGTTCTTGCTCAGGTCTTCAATCAGAGCGGCGATGCGCTTGTAGTGCTCTTCGCCTTGACCGGTGAATTCAATTCCCATACCTGAGCCTACGTGTTCCACGCGTACGTTTCCGTGGAAGTTGTGCTCGGAATCGCCGGCATGAACGGTGACTTTCACGGGAGCGTGCATAGGAAAGGTCCTGCCGGTTTGCACATAGCAGGCACCCAAGCTGACGGCGGCGAGACGGCATTCGGAACGCAGGTGCTTCAGGACAGCCTCGGGTATTTCCTTGTTCAGAGGGGGAGCAGGCTTCGGGGTGGCATCACCGGCAGCTCGCGATGGCCCGCCTGCGTGCGTGGCGTCTTCTTCGGTCCAATCGGCGGGGGCGTACTTGATACCCCAGAAGTTCCCCGTGTGCTCCATTTCCATGCCCAGGAGCCAGGAAGTATTGTCTTCATTAAGGGGAACAACGTCGTGGACGCGAGCGTTGGCGGCCTGTTTGTCGGTGGTGATCTCAAGTTGGACACGGGTTCCTGCCGCGAGACGCCGGGGAGAGATGACCCCGCAGCCGTGAGCGTTGACTGTTACCGTGGTGCAGTCTTCGGCAAACTCGATCTTGGGGTCAAGGCTGGTGACACGCAGCGGGATTTCCAGCGGTAGACGCGTGCTCCGCCGGATGGGGAAATACTTGCTCGATTTCTCCACGCTCGGCTCCTGGGATTTCCGTGCAGCCTATTGTCACGCGATTTTACGGATTGGGAAAGAGTGGGGTGAAAAGTGGCGCCTCTGGCGGGACCCGGAACATTTTTTTGGCATTCCCCCCGCGCTTACGCCCGGTCTAACGGATATCGCCACTAAGCAGCTGGGGTCAGCTTGTCACGAGGAGTCTACGCGATGATGAAAACGGGTTGTCACATTGCGAACCTGATGATTCGAGAACGGCAGGGACGCTTCGCCGCCGACGCTGCTTGATTATGATTAGGATAACAAGCTTCTTGCCACAGGAAGATTGCGGGATGGTTCCCGGCGGGCGCGGACAGGAGTGTCCGCGCCACACAACTGATTTGCGTTACGCGGCTTTTGGTGTGGACGGCACTCCGGTTTTTGTGCGGTGCTCGACGAAAAGCCGGATCATCTCACGGTTGAAGGCCGGGATGTCGCTGGGCCGGCGGCTGCTTACCCAGTTCTGGTCGCGAACAACCTCCTTGTCCAGCCACTGGCCGCCGGCGTTGCGGATATCGTCCTGGATGGTGTGATAGCTGGTGAGAGTGCGGCCATCAACCAGGCCGGCTGAAACCAGCAGCCAGGGGCCGTGGCAAATCACGGCGATGGGCTTACCGCTGTCGTCCATGTAGCGGACGAACTCCTGCGCTTCATTGTTTACGCGCAGAGCGTCGGCGTTGAGGGCGCCTCCGGGGAGGAGTACGGCGTCGAATTCCTCGGGGTTGGCGTGATCAAGCATCATGTCGACGTCGAATGGGTCGGCTTTTTCGTCGTGCTTCATTCCCTGGATTTTCCCGGATTTGGGCGCGATGAGAGTAGTGCGTGCACCCGCCTCATCGAGTGCTTTGCGAGGTTCAGTGAGTTCCACCTGTTCGAAATCATCGGTCGCCAGAATGGCAACACGCATCCCTGCAAGACTCTGGTCTGACATTCTGTATCCCCCGTGATTACAACTTCGCCAATCTATTGTTCGTATAATTGTTTGCCGTAGACATCGGGAGAATGCCCTAGTTCAACGGTAAATGTTCTGTAAGGGCTGATTAGCCGTCCGATGTGGTCCTTGAACTTAAGGACGGGTGACTACCTGGTTGGGTCCGGCAGGCAAAGTAAACTTCACGCCACGTTCCCGGTTTTGCTGGAAGGTCGCAGGCAGGTCGAGATCGGAAATGAGAATTCTTTTCGCCCAAGCGCCGCCTGTCCAGTAATCCGGATAGGCGTAAAGGACGCCATCGGTGATGGCATAATTCGCGGTTTCTTCACAGTGGCCATCGCGAAAAATCAGCAGCGCCGGTGCGAGTTCCCGAGCTGGTAGTCGCGAGTTGCTGCTCGCGGTGGTTTCAGCCGTATGGTCCGGCAGCACGCGGCGGCGGATAGTCGCGTTCTGTTCCGCGGCCGTGAGGCGCACGAAGCGGTCGTCCTGCCATTCGATCAGCAAGGGATGGACACCCCTCGGCTCAGACTTATTCTCCGGAGAAGGCGCTGGAACCTGCAGCACTACCACTTGCGGCGGAGGAAGTGGCGGCGGTTGATAGTAGTCGGGGTACAACATCGGTCCCCCCAGGAAAATAGCCTGACGAGAGAAGGCGTTCCGCAATTGCGATTGTGCGCCGAAACCAAGGGTGACCGTGCGCGGGGGCACGCCCGTAAATCCCGGGCCTCGCACCTGCGCCGCCACTCGCAACGGCAGAAGGAGTACCGCCGCTATGAAGGCGTGAGCGACACGTTGACTCATAGCTCAATTTCCCGGACGAGCAGGCAGGCGGAAATCTATGCCGCGATCTTCATTCTGTTTCTGTGTGGCGGTCAGGTCGAGGTCGGCCAAAGCGATCTTCTTACGGCGATCCGCGGAGAAGTCATAGAGTACGTCGCCAACGATCGCGTAGTTCTTCACTTCCAACGTGTGGCCATCGTGAAAGACCAGTACGGTTGGCGGTTGATCGGCAGCCGCCTTCGGTTCCTCTGCGGGCCCAGGAGAGGCGGGCTGAGTCTTGGCTTCGGCTTCGTCGATGAGGCGATCGAGCCGATGCAGGCGCTCGTCGAACTGCTCGATAGTTGTATTACTCCGGCTTGAACCACGGCGGTCAAAGATAGTTGGGCCTGGGCCGTAATCCTGTTCCATGGTGTCGTCGACCGGTTCGATGATCGCCGGGGGATAGTAGTAAGGCATGGAGTAGATCGGCAGAACTACTCCCCCGTACCTTGGAAAGTGACGCCGCTCATGAAAGAAAGGACGCGGTGGGCCAGGGGAGTGCTGGCAGCAGAAACGATGACTGAAGAACCCGCCTGGCTGTCCGAAACCAAGCGAGGTCACGCTGGGAGGAATACCGGGGGCAACCGGGCTCGGGCTGAACCCGATGGAGGTTACCGACGGCGGCAGACCCCCAGCTTGGATTTGCGCTTGGAGCGCGGGAGCAAGAACCAATGCCAGAAGCACGGTCGAGGGAGCAAGCCAGCTACTCACAAAGATATGATAGCGCTTTTCAGGGGACATGCGGCGCCTCGATTCTGGGCGAACCACTGCTGATTCCGTTTAGATGGCATGAACCCGGGAAAGGATCAAAAGTCGTGCCGCGTGAGGAACCGGATTCCGGCAGCGGCAACTTCACAAAGCCATGAAAAGTAAGGTAAGTTGTACAATGTAGGGGGCAAGCAGTGGCCTGTAGGAGCCATTCCCCTCGGTTCCGGCAACCACTAGGCTTATTCTGGGCAGATTCTCAATGGTGTGATCCACGGGCCGGCCCATGATTTGAGGTCCGAAATTAATCGAGAAGAAGTCTCCAAAAATTATGCTGGAGAAGCAGCACGTCATCTCGCATCTGCTACGCGAGTTTCCTCAGTTCCGGAGCCGGTGGGAACAAGACTCTAAGAAGTGGCGGCGGGATGGGGGACAATACCTTGACATGTTGAGTTTCGTGCGCTTCGTAATCGATGACCTGTACGAAAAAGGGCTGTATCAGCAAGTACGCGCAGCTTTCGAGCTAATCGAACTATTCCTGACCGACGGCACCGCCGAAGTCCGGGAGTTGGCCGCTCTAGGATTTCTTGAAACCCTGCAAACTGCCGCTTCATGGAAGCCTTATGGAAGCGATGCCTTTGGCCGCTTCCTGCGTCCGGAAAGCAGAGATGTCTGGGACAAATTAGATATGGTCTCGGAACTGAACCTGGATGATTGCGGCGTCCTGGAAGGAGAAGTACTGATCTGGCGGGTGGTCCGGCAGAGCCTCGGGCTCGTCGCTGTCCCAGGCGGCAGAGTAGTTAATTAAGAGCAAACACAAAAAGCAGCGTAGTCCTGCCACGCTTCTCTACCATCATCTTCAACTCAAAAAGGAGATTCCGGTTTACATCGATCGCACCCCTCTTTAATAGTGCGCACCATGAACACTCTGTACTGCAATAAGTGTGGCGCGCCTAATTCTGCTGATGCGCAATTCTGCAGCCGCTGTGGCGGCGCTCTGAATCCCGTTCGCGCCGCGCACGGCTACAGCAGTTGCTTCGGCCCCGGCTGGGGCGAGCTCCTACGCGCCCGTCAGCGCCGCAGTTGGATATGGATATGGAGGATTCTGGATTCGAGCCGTTGCCTTCACCATTGATGCGATTATCTTCATCAGCCATCGACTCTCCTGCACATCGGTTCGGGCCGTGACACGACCTTGCAATGGCTGATGAAGCTGGATACCTACGGCTTGTTATGTCTCCTTCGCGCGGGCCACCGGCTCCTCTCGTGGTTGATTCCTGTCCTGCAACAACTCAGTGGTGCCCCACTAATACATCAACCTGAAATGTTTCGACGCAGAACACCTGAAACCGCAAGCAGCTTGAGCGTTTAACAGAACCCAGGTGATCTCCCAATAGGGGTTTCGGCGAATTCTCGGGCCATAAGTCCTTTCCTTCTCAGCACCTGGCCACCCCTGTTGGGGTCAACACGACTCCATTGCCGAACAGATGCAGCCCAGACCACGAAAGTTAGCTGCGTTTCGCGATCGGCGGATGAAGCCGGGCGAGGAGGAAATCGCGCGCAGTCTGGAGGACGATTGGCAAAAAGACTTGCTGTTTGTGCTGAAGCAGGAACAGGACGGTTACCAGTTCTGCCAGAAGCAAAACGCCGAGTGCGATCGGCGGCTGAGCTTCGTTTACGGGATGAAATTCGTGGATCGGAGAACGGAATTCTACAATGCTCAACACCGCAAGCTGCACATTAACCATCTCACCGAACCACCGAACATTGGGGCGCGAGCCGGTAAAACCGGGGCGAATCCCATAAACCCGATTGGCTGCAGCACATCATCGTAGATCGCCTCCATACCTCCCCGCCGAAAATAGGACCCGGTCCCGCCAGAATTCTTCAGAAAGCTCCGCTACAGCGAGTCGGCGTCATGCCAGGACTGCCGCATGCCGAGGTGCACGGGAAACAGGAAATAGATGATCGTCTCGTGCCGGAGAAGCCCATCGGGCTGTGCCGTAACCGAGGACGAGATCTTTGGTCTCTGGTCTTTGGTCTTTAAAGGTCTTTGGTCTTTGGTCTTTGGTCTTTGGTCTTTGGCCCAAAACCGAGTGGTGTCTTGATTCCGGTGATGGATTCACTCGCCTCCCGAGATAAATCACCAACCCAGTCCGGATAGCTGGAGAGAGCCACGGTTCGTCGCTCAACCTGCCTGTGCACGCTCGAAGGATTGCCTCGCCGCGGTAACGGTTGCAGGTTTTGACGAACCTCGCTGGTGGGTGGCTGTCGGGTATGGCCCATCGGTGCTATCGCGCCAGCCACGCGAGTAACACGAGTAACCCTTTTCGCAAGTTACTGCCTTACTACCTCCAAGTTACTGACTTACTACCTCATAGCGCGTTCCTGCCATTGTCGGTTGATGACCCCAACCCTACTCTTATGGCAGTAGATCGATGCGGTTCCTGATGAGATATGCGCCCCGAGGGCGCGCAATCGATACCCGCTTTAAGGAATTAGGGATGCGGGCGAAGAGGCGGGCGAGGACGCACTTATGAAATGCTTCTGGGCCGTCGGTTTAATGGTCGGTCTGTTAATGGTACTTCCGGCAGCCGCTCAGATCGCGGAAGTTGGGGCTGCCGAGCTGAACAATGCCAGCATTGAAATTTCCCTGTCCAAAGCCCCGAGCGCTGCATGGATGCAGCCGGTTCTTCCGGTCGTGGCGAGCGCTGCTAAGGTGCAAACTGTGCCTGAGGCGCACCAGGTATTTCTGGACCGTCCAGCCGGGATTCGGTTTTCCGTTCTCGCCGGCCTGATCGCCGCCGACGGTATTACCACTCAGCGCGTATTGAGCATGGCTGGTACCAGAGAGCTGAATCCGCTGGCTAGGCCGTTTGTCACCCATGGTGCCGCGGGACAGTTGGCTGCGTCTTCCCTTGGATACGCATTCGGAATCGGAACCTCATATTTCTTCCACCGCACCGGTCACCACAAGATGGAGCGCATCTTTGAAAACGTGGCCATCGGGGTTGAGTCGGCGTGCGTGACCAACAATCTGATCCAGGGCGCCCGGCTGCGCTAGATTCCGCTGGATTTTCTAAGGGTCACGCTTCCGTTTACGGTTCTGATCTCCAAGTCGCGGCCGCCACCGCCGATCTGACCGTGAGCGCTGCGGCCGATCAAACCGCTGATGCTGATGGGGAAATCAGAATTAATTCCTCCATTCACTGATTTGAAATCCACGTTGGCGCTGAAGTCGTCGGGCATTTCGAGTTCGACGGAGCCATTGACGCTGGCAATTTTCAAGCTGCCATCCCACCCGGCATTTCCCATCCGGCCTTTTATGGAACCGTTCACCGTCTGCATGTGCGCCCAGGCGGTGGTGGAAACGCGAACCGAGCCGTTAACGCTCTCGGCATATACGAAGCGGCCCATGTCCTCGGCCGACACGTTGCCGTTTACGCTGATCTCGGTGAAGCGCAGATTCTGGGGAATGCGCGCGTGAAATCGGACTTGCGCGCGATCGCCGTGGACATTGCCGGAGTGCCAGTGAGTGCCAGGTTCGCAGGTGCCGGAACCCGCGGGATAAATGGCGCAAATCGTCACACCCTGGCTGCTGGGCACGACTTCGATCTTCACTTCTTCGGCGCGCGGGCCGATTTTCTCGGCACTGACCTGGATCTCGTCGCCGCTGGCGGCTTCCGCTTCAATGGTTCCATTTACGTTTTTGATCTCAACCACCTGGTCGGGAGCGAGCTTGCCAGACCAGTGGAACTCGCGGCCCAGGTCCTGGGCGGAAGCTGCCGAGGCCAGTGTGAATGCCAGTGTGACGAATAGGGCGAGTCGGGATTTCGATTTCATGGGCGACTCCTTCCCGTTTACAGACGCGCTGCCGAGCCTTAAGTGAGCATGTTATTCGGTTATGTCTATCTAGTCTATGGGGAGCGGGGCTTTGGCCCGCCCTGGGCTAACCCATCCTGGACAGTCCCATCAGGCTGAAGACTGCATCGGCCGCAAGCAACCCGGAAATGCAGGCTGACACGACAGAGTGCTGACGGGTTTCCAACAGGTCAGCGGCAATTCCGGAAACAAACAATAACAGGAAAGGAACAGCTACCAGCCTGAAACCCAAGCCGGGATAGTGGGGCGTGGCCAGTCCCAGAATCAAGAAAAGGACAGCGAGCATCAAGGGAGTCGTGTTGCCGAAGTAGCGGGTGCGCGGCCAGGCGAAGTAGACGATCAGCGCTGCCGGAAATGCAATGAACAGCGCCGGACAAGTTTGCCCCAGTTGGGCAAGCAGCTGCTGATAAGCACCGGACATCGCAAAGGCTTGCCAGGTCCCTCCGAAAGAGCGGGCGTGAGCCAAGGCTTGCCAGAATACCGTGGCATGAAAAAAGTAGGACGCGAACAGCAGAGCGCAGGCGAGCGCACAGGCGGCTGCCCAGATTACAATGGCTGCCTTCCTTCGCCTGGGCGCGAGGTAAAGCAGAAACGCGAGTACTATCGGGATCAAAATCACCAGAGAGAACTGTGAGCCGACCCCCAGAGCAAGCGAGACTGCGAGCAGCACGATGCGTCGCCAGTTCCAGAGCACGACTTCTCGCGGAGCATAGAGCGTATGCGCAACCGCAATGGCTGTGAACACCGCTCCGAACGCACCCCAAACCGCTCCCACTTCGGGCGGAGACAGCCAAAGGACGCTGCTGCGGATCATGCCGGGAGAAAAGCAGTACAAAGTGAGCACAACATATCCGCCGGCGTTGCCGTAAAGGCGACGGGCAACGTACCAAAGAGAAGCACCCAGCAAAACGCCGAAGCAAAAGTATTGGACGCGGGCCAGCCAAAACCAGGACAGCCGCGAATTCGGCGCGAATGGTCCCGGCCATAGCAGTAAAGGCGCGGAGGCGATCAGGTAATACAAACGGGAATGATAAGGGTCGGGCTCGCCAACGATTTGGGACTCCAGATCAGGTTTGCTATTCGGCGAGGTTGGGCGCGGATTGAAGAAGAAGCCCGGGGTCTTGTCATGCCAAAAGGCTAGACCGCGAGCGGTGCGGCTCATCTCGGCCGGATCGGCGCGCGGATCGCGCGCGACACGTGACGCCAGCCACACGCACTGCCCCAGAAACACCAGCAGCAGCAAAGCAGCAAGAAATTGCGGCTTTCCGAAACGCTCCCGGGTGAAAAAGGTGCTCATGCGGTGAAACGCTGTTTTACCATGTCTGGTCGCTCTTCTGGGGGAAGTTCTGCAATGGACGACGTGAATCCCTCGCCGGTGCCCGCGTCTAGTGCTCTGCCGCCCAAGGTTTTGCCGCCTGAAAAGCCGTCCGGGATTCGCCGCATTTTCGTCGGCCCACACGGAATCCGTGCCGGGTGGCGATTCGTGCTGTACGCGCTAATGTTCCGAGCCATGGTCCTAATCCTTGGATTCCTCCTCGGACCGTGGAATCCCCACGGGACAGGCAGATTGTGGATGCAGCAGATTATCGAATTTGGCAGTCTGTTGGCAGCTCTGATCCCAGCAATCGTGATGGGTCGCATCGAGAAGCACGCGTTCGGCGATTATGGACTGCCTGGGCAAAACGCATTTGGGAAGCTCTTCTGGGCGGGCGCCATTTGGGGGCTGTTGTCAATTACGGTGCTGCTCGGAGGGATGCGCAGCTTCCACGCCTTCTACTTCGGCTACGTGGAATTACACGGTGTACGTATTTTGAAATTCGCCTTCTTCTGGGGACTATTCTTTCTGCTAGTAGGACTTTTTGAAGAGTTTCTGTTCCGAGGATACGCGCAGTTCGCGCTGACCACGGGAATAGGCTTCTGGCCGTCCGCCGTGCTCCTGTCGGCGTTATTCGGACGGATTCACCTTGAGAACCAGGGCGAGGCTTGGGTCGGTGCTCTTAGCGCGGGATTAATCGGCTTTTTCTTTTGCTTGACCTTGCGCCGAACGGGAAACCTGTGGTTCGCGGTCGGATTCCATTCCGCATTTGACTGGGGAGAGACATTTCTTTACTCCGTCCCCAATAGTGGAAATAGGTTTCCTGGGCATTTGCTGAGTTCATCTCTGCAAGGGCCGAAGTGGTTGTCGGGCGGCACGGTCGGCCCAGAAGGCAGTGTCCTGGTGTTCGTGCTGATTGCGGTGCTGTGGGTGGCATTTGACCGGATGTATCCCGAGGTGCGATACCACGTCTGAAGTCATTTCTGGCGTGCGCGGGAGTGCGAATCCAGTTCGCTAGAGCCTTCTCGCTCACCTTACCGGGCGCAACGCTCATGACGGTTCGGAAAGTTTCCATCTGATCCCGGACCAGCCCAAAACCATGCCACGCCAGGAACAGGCCGGCGGCCACGAATCCAGCCACGAATCCAGCCCGCTTGTTGGCGCCGGCAAATGGTTGATTGCGGATGACCCTTAGTTAGCTTGGGCACACCGGCTCCTCGCAGACTCGCGCCCTGCTCAGGATGAAGACTTGACGCTGTTTCTGGCTTCGGTCAGGACGACCAATCGGGGAGCGCGGCGGACTTCCTACCATGAGTAATGGACCGTATAGGTGACCACCTGCTCGCCATCCGGTGCGATCGTCACCGGGAACTCGACGGTCTGTGCGTCTTTCTTGCGATAGTCATCGGAGTTCTCGGCGATTTTCCAGTTCGTCCAGCGATAGAGGTGCTCGACCAAGTGGATTTGCACCAGCTCCTTCTTGTGATTGCGCACACGAATTTCGAACGACTCATCCATCCAGCGCTGGTGCGAGTCGGTGCGGAAGTTGGTGCGCTTGCGCTCGCCGGTCACGTCAAAAGCATTGCCGGTGTAAACCCGGATGGTTTCGTCTTTGGGCGTGTGGTCAATCGTGTTCTCGCCGATGAATTCCAAATGGCTGTCGCTATCGCGGCGATAAAAGCGCAGACGACCTTTAGGTAGCGGAATGCCGAGATGATTTCCTTCGGAATTCTTGAACTCCTGCATGACCCAGACCTTCGGGTTGGACTGCGTGCCATAGTTGGGATCCTGCAGGATCTGGTCGGAGTTGTAGTAGGAATAGTAGCCGAGGGCGGCTCCATCGTAGACATATAGACGCTGGGAGCGAACACCGGTGGCCCGTACGAATTCGACTTGCTTGGTCTCCTCGTCGCGCAAGGTGGTGGCCCGCTCCAACGTGTAGAGATGGAATTCGTCAAACGACTTCTCGCGAACCACAGGCGCCATCGCCGCTTCATCGGCCATCTTCATAGCCACCGCGTTCCTCGGCACTGCGAGTTGGCCTGCAATCTTGTTGACGTCCCCGGCCATCAGCTTGATACGGGCGTTCTCGAAGGTTTTCCCGCTCTGGTTGTGCAGCGTGACCCAACCCACGAGGTCAACTGAGTTGACATTGCTTTTGACCTCATTCTTGTCGGCAATGACGAGGTTGTAGTCCGCCTGCCAGCCCATGCCGCCGCTGACGTAGGAAATCTCGGCATCGAAGGCTCCGGGCAGGTTGGTCTGAAGCAGCCAGTTCAGCGTGGGCTTCAGGATCGAGTCGCTGTCAAGCGCGGGAAAGAGCGGCTGACCCGGGAGTCCGAAGCGCAGCACACCGTCTACTTCGATGATGGGTTGGCCCATACCGGGCGTTGGATAACCCTGGTTGTAGGCCGAACTGGGGATGTAGCCGCTGCGGATGATCTTGCCTTTGAGGGTTTCGATTTTGGAGCCATTGTTCAGGACGATGAACTCGATGGTCTTGCCCACGTAGCGCGAAAGCAGGAGTTCCTGGGAGATGGGGTCGTTGCGATAGTTCTGCTCCAGGACTTCGAGCGCGCGGCCGGCGGGATCGCGCAGCAGGACCGAGTCGGGCTCAAGGTGCCCGGTTATGCCATTGAATTCGATATGGTTCACGCCAGGCTTCAGGTCCATTGGTAGATGCTCGCGTACGACGACGAAGTTCTGGTTGTAGATGGTCAGAGAGGGCTGAGCTGGGGTCTGCTCCCCGGCAACAGAGATGCACAAGAACAGTACGGCCAGGAAAAGTCTCTTCATATGGGTTCCCTTTGGTTCGCGCCGGACGGGAAGGAGGAGGCAGGTTTCCGGTCCTGTGAGTAGAACGTGCGAGTGGAGAGTCCTTGCACTCGCGCGGGAGGGCACCGAAGTAATGTGCGGTAACCGGCAGGTGACGTCCCTGACGGGACTCGGCACATTTTTCTCATCGCTACCCAGGGCTTCCGTCGGGGGGCTTTCCTATACCGCCGCTTCGCGGGATCGGGAAATGTCGCTTGTACTTTGAACAACAGAAAACCAAGAAGATTCCCCGCTTCGCTCGGAATGATACGAATGCTGATGACAAGAACTGGGGCCTTAGGATTGAGAGAAAAAGCAGATTCCTCGCCGCCTCTGGTTAGATGTCCAGGTTCTTTACGTCGAGAGCGTTGTCTTCGATGAATTTGCGGCGGGCTTCGACGTCTTCGCCCATTAACGTGGTGAAGATGGTTTCAGTTTCCGCTATGTCTTCCAGTTTCACCGAAAGCAGGGTTCGGCGCTCGGGATCCATGGTGGTTTCCCAGAGTTGCTCGGCAGTCATTTCGCCCAGACCTTTATAGCGCTGCACGCTGAAATCTTTCTTGCCTTCGGAAAGCACGTAGTCGAACAAGTCGCGCGCGCTGATCTTTTCCACCACATCTGGTTCTTTGGCCTTGCCCTTAGGAGTCTTGGAGATTTTCTTAGCCGTCTTCTCCACTTCCGCACGCTCGGCGTCGCTCAACTCCTCCTCGTTGCCGTTGGTTGGCGCCTCGGCCCTGACCACGGGTTCCACGATGAAGGGCGGCTCCATGTTGGCCTCGATCTGCTTGAACTTTGAGGCCATCTGGCGATATTCGGCGCTCGAAGCCAGTTCCCAGTTTATGCAGTGCTCGGCGCCCTGCGAGCTGACGAAGGCGACCTCCCACAGGTTGTGCTCTTCGTCGAAACGAATTTCGACGTTCTTGAAGCCGCATTCTTTGCTCAGCTTCTTCAGCTCTTTTTCCAGCTTCTCGATCTTCTTGGGCGGCGTCTTCTTGTCGCCTTCGAAGTCGGCGCGCTTGGAGAGATCGAGCTTGGGCAAAACGTTGGTGACACGCTCGTCGCGAATGCGCTTGTCCACCTTGTCGAAGAAATCGAGGTATTCCTTCAACGTAGTCATGAAGCGGGCCAGATTTGCGCCTTCCAGTTTGGCAGCGCCTTCTCCGTAGCGCACGACAAGACCTTCGGCGGCACGCTTCACCATGACTTTCACGAACTCACGGTCATCTTTGATGTACTGGTGCGACTTGCCTTTCTTGATGCCGTAAAGCGGCGGCTGGGCAATGAACACGTTGCCGCGCTTGATCAACTCCTGCATGTGGCGAAAGAAAAACGTAAGCAGCAGGGTGCGGATGTGGCTGCCGTCCACGTCGGCGTCGGTCATGAGGATGACTTTGCCATAACGAAGCCTGGACGGGTCGAAGTCCTCCTTGGCGATGCCGGTACCCAACGCGGTGATCATGGCGCGGATTTCTTCGTGGGCGAGCATCTTGTCGTAACGCGCCTTCTCGACGTTCAGAATTTTTCCCTTCAGCGGGAGGATTGCCTGGAAACGGCGGTCGCGCCCCTGCTTGGCGGTGCCACCTGCGGATTCGCCCTCGACCAGGAACAGCTCGCAGCGCTCGGGCTGACGCTCTGAGCAATCGGCGAGTTTGCCGGGCAGGCCTCCACCATCGAGCGCGCCTTTTCGGCGAGTGAGGTCGCGGGCCTTGCGGGCGGCTTCTCGAGCGCGGGCGGCTTCCAACGCCTTGTTGATGATCTTGCGGGCGACGGGAGGGTTTTGCTCGAGGTAGGCACCGAGGCGCTCGTTGACAAAGGCCTGAACCACGCCGGCGATGTCGGAATTAAGCTTGCCCTTAGTCTGACCTTCGAACTGAGGTTGCGGCAACTTCACGCTGATCACGGCCACCAGACCCTCACGCACGTCGTCGCCGGTCAGATTCTCTTTCACGTCTTTAAAAAGGCCGAGCTGCTGGCCGGCGTAGTTGATGGTGCGCGTCAGCGAGGTGCGGAAGCCGGACAGATGCGAGCCGCCATCCACGGTGTTGATGTTGTTGGCGAAGCTGAACACCGTTTCGGAGTAGCCGTCGTTATATTGCAGGCCAATCTCCATGTTCACGCCATCGCGATCCGCTTCCATGTAGATGGGGCGATCGTGCAGCACCGACTTGCCGCGGTTGAGGTGCTTGATAAACTCGGCGATGCCGCCGTTGTACTTGAATTCGACCTTCTTCGGCTCTCCCGTTTTCGGATCGGTCGTGCGCTCGTCGGTAAGCGTGATGAGCAGGCCCTTGTTGAGGAAAGCCAGCTCGCGCAGGCGCTGAGCCAGGGTGTCGAAATTGTATTCGGTCAAGGTGAAGATTTCTTTGTCAGGCACGAAGTGGACTTTGGTCCCAGTCTTCACCTTAGCGGCGCCGGTTTTCTTCAACTTGCTGGTGGGCTCACCCTTGGAGTAGGTCTGCTCCCAAGTGAAGCCATCGCGCCAGATTTCGAGTTCGAGCTCGTGGCTGAGCGCGTTGACGCACGATACGCCTACTCCGTGCAATCCGCCGGAGACTTTATAAGAAGACGTGTCGAACTTGCCCCCGGCGTGCAGCTTGGTCATCACGACCTGAGCAGCGGGAACTTTTTCGCCATCGATATCCATCGAGTCGACGGGAATGCCGCGGCCGTTATCGACCACCGTGATGGAGTTGTCGATGTGGATGGTAACCTCGATCTTGTCGGCGAAGCCGGCGAGCGCTTCGTCAACGGAGTTGTCCACTACTTCGTAAACGAGATGGTGCAGCCCCAGCTCACCCGTCGACCCGATGTACATGGCGGGGCGTTTGCGGACGGCTTCCATGCCGCCCAGCACTTTGATCGAGTCGGCGGTGTAATCGCCATTGCCGGCGTTGAGCGGCGTCACCTTGCCGTTTTTTGTCTTGGTTTCTTCGATGGCAGTAGTGTTCAGTGTCTCTTTGGTGGCCATTCAACTCCGTGGAGAATGCCCGATCTCAGCCCTGGGATTGGATGCTTCGCGAGCGCCCATGGATGATGTTCAAATTATTGAAATTATTCCTACTTATGGGCATCCAGAGCTAAACAAATTGTACCACAAAGGGGGGCCTCTTTCGAGCCCGGAACTGGGACCGTAACCCTTGATTTTTGTGCTTGTTCCGGTAAGGTTATGGGGCTCGGTTCATCGTATTCCGCGTGATGGCAGATCGTTTTATTAATTACAGACCTTGCGACCTCAAGGAGGTCTGAATTAAGCCGTGGTGGTGGGGATGCGGTGTCCGCTTTTGTTTGCCTGTCGACCGGGTTCACGGCCATCGTGGTGCTGCTTAGCTCCCGGTTTAGGGTGCGCGAGTCAGAGTTCACTCTCGGCTGGGGTTGCTTCAGGTGCGCGGGCGTGCAGCGCTGTGGGTAACGGTGCCGGTTGGCAGGTGCGGAATCGGCGCCATCGTCTTGCTTCTCTTGCGGCGCCGAGTGGAAGGAAGACTTCTGGTGCTGTACTCCCTCTTCTTCGTAGTTTGTATTGGCGGTGATCTGATTCGGGACCTGGTGGCGGTTGCCAGTGCTCACAAAATTCCCGACGATTGGCCGACCGCCAAACTCGCCGTCTTGGTAAATGGTGGCTAGGTTTCTGGTGGGTGTCGGCTCTTGTGGGGCGGGAGCCGGGCGTTCGCTCGGGGCGACCGGGGTCAGTGAGCTGGTTTGGTGGCGTGGACCTTGGGCAAGCTAGGGAACTGAAGACCTCTGATCAATTGTTCCACCTCGTCTTCGCTGCTCCCAATAAAAGTAAACGACAGAAGGTATCCTCTCTCGCGAGTGACCAACGAGGCCTGGTGCATGGTCAGCTTGCCGAGTTCCTTACTGAAGTCGCTGCGGATCATGCGCTTGGCGCCTAGTTCAACTTTATAGGGCTGCTTGGCGAGTTGGAAACCCTGGCTGGTCGCGACTTCCGTCAGCGGACCGAAGTAATCTTCTGCGGTCTTCAGGCCGGGGTAGGACGAGACGCTCTCGGCGGCGATCAGCACCGCGGAGTTCACGGTGTCGCCGGCGGCTTCGGGCGGACGTTCGAAAGCAGACAGAAGCAAGAGGGATTGGGGCGCAGCGGAGTCCTGGCGCATCTGGTCGGTGCGCTCCACCCAGTCAAAGGGAAGTTTGTAGGTGAAGCCGAAGGTCGGGTTTCGATAGACACCGTCGCGGACTTTGCCGGGGGCGGGAGACGCACCGAAGTGTGCGCGGGGTTTTGAAGAGGAAGACTGACCCTGGGCGTGCTGGGCTGCAACCGGCAGGGCAGTCAACACCAGAACGGCGAAGGCCACGCGCAAGAATGCCATGCATCTATGCTACCGGACTCAATCTAGGCCGCGCGCCCCAGCACCTGGGGCTGAGCGCAGTGGGCGCACCGCTTGGCGTCAATCGGAATCTCGCTCAGGCACTCGGGACACTTCTTGGTGGTGGGATCGGCGGGTGCCGGCGCCTTGCGCATCCGCGAGACCAGAGCGTTGATCGGCGTGACTACGAAAAAGTAGACGGCCGCGGCCACCAGCAGGAACGAGACAAGCGCGTTGATGAAGTCGCCCACAGCGAACATGCTGCCGTTAATCGTGAATTTGATGGCGGAAAAGTCCGGCTTGCCTACGAGGGCTGCAATGAAGGGCGTCAGAAGGTCCTTAGTGAAGGCACCTACCACACTGGCAAAAGCCGCGCCGATAACCACGCCCACCGCCATGTCCACTACATTGCCGCGCAGGATGAATTGCTTGAAACCCTTGAGCATAAACGCCCTCCCGAGAAGCTCAGTTGGCGGTCACTGTACGTCTTGGCTGAGGTCAGGTCAAGGACGGAAATCAGGGATGGGAATCAGGGCACTCGCGTATATTCGAGATCGAGAGAAGCTTTTCAGATCCGCATCGGCATCACGATGTAGCGGTAATGATAGTCATCCCCTTCGCCGGGGCGGAGTTGGCCGGCAGATTGGGCGTCTTTCAATTCCAGGCGGACTTGGCCGGAGCCGGTAGCTTTCAGAAAGTCGAGCAGGTAGGCGGCATTGAAGCCGATGGTGACTGGGTCGCCCTGGTAGTTGGTCTCAATTGAATCTTCCGACTCGCCGGTCTCGGTGGACGAGGCCGCGATCTTCAGCTCTCCCTTTTCCAGTTTCATGCGGACGGCGCGGGAGCGCTCGTCGGCAAACTGGGCTACGCGCTGGATGGCTGCGCTCAGGTCTTCGCAATTCACCGTGACCGACTTGTTGTTGTCCTTGGGCAGCACAGCTTCGTAGTTGGGGAATTGGCCGGTGAGTTGGCGCGAGGTCAGCAAGCGGGGATCGACCCGGAAATAAAGCGTGGATTCGTCTTTGGCAAAGTCGATGGACTCGACGTCGGCCGAATCGAGCAGCGTCTTCAGTTCATCCATCGCCTTCTTAGGGACGAGGGTCTTCATCTCGCCGGAGACGCCGTCAAACTTCTCTCCGCTGCGCTCGATGTGCGCGAGCCTGTGGCCATCCGTTGCCACCATGGTTATCGACTCTGGCTTCAAGACCATCAACGCGCCGTTCAGGGTGTAGCGCGATTCTTCGTTCGCAATCGCGAAAGTTGTCTTCGCAATCATCTGGCGTAAGACACCAGAGGGAATCTTCACCACCCCGGCCGTGGGGAATGCCGGCAGACTGGGGAAGTTGGAGCGCGCCATGCCAACCATCTTGGTGTTGGAGCGGCCGCAGCGGATACTGACCCAGTGGTTCTCCAGCAGCTTGATGGTGATGTCGGCGTCGGGCAGTAGCTTTACGTAATCGTGCAGCTTGCGCGCGGGGATCGTGCAGGAGCCTTCCTTTTTGACCTTAGCCGTGCAGGAAGTACGCAAGCTCAGATCAAGATCGGTGGCGGTCAGAAATAATTTGTCCCCGACAGCTTCGAATAAATAATTGGATAAGATCGGTATGGTGGTTTTACGTTCGACCACGCCCTGGGTCGCGGTGAGTTCTCTTAAAAGTTCAAACTTGCTGACCGTGATCTCCATGGTCGTTGTCCCTGTCGGAGTAGCCACAGCTTCGACCGGCATATGCGGATCCCCCTGGCGGCGGCGCTACTGTTGAACACTCCCTTATATCAAAAGAAAAACCTATAAAACCAGCAGTAACAGAAGGAGCAAGGGAAAAGTGGAAATTATTCCCAAATTGCTCTCTACCCTCACCTTCCGGCTGGGAAAGTTTTCTAAAACCGGGTCTGGTTCTGGCGGAGGAGAGGGTGAATCAGGGCTGGGCTGAGACATTCCTTCCGGCTCTTACACAGGTTCCACAGGGGCTCCACAGTCAGGGTCGAGGAAGAGTGGATTCCTGAGTGGAAATGTGCGGGTGAGCCGCGATTCATCCGCCTAGCTGCTCGGTAAGTTTGTTGATCAACCTGTTCAAATCCTTGTCGGTCTTGCGCACTTCATCGATTTTCTCGACTGAGTGCAGAACTGTCGTGTGATGCTTGCCGCCAAACTGACGTCCAATCTCGGGCAGCGAGGCTTCGGTCAGATGTTTGGCCAGGTACATGGCGATCTGGCGAGGGTAAACGATCGCACGGGAATTGTTTTTGGCCTTGATCTCGACCAGGCGGAGACCAAACTGCTCGGCAACGGCTTTTTGAATGGCCTCGATCGTGACCTTGCGGGCCTGCGAGTCGATGAAATTCTTCAGAACCTGCTGCGCATAAGGCAGCGTGATCGAGGCACCGATCAGCGAGGAGTGCGCGACCAGCCGAATCAGTGCGCCTTCCAGCTCACGAACGTTGGAGCGGATGTTGGAGGCGACGTAGAGGGCTACGTCGGTGGGCAGAGTAACCTTTTCCTGCTCGGCCTTCTTCTGCAGGATGGCAACCTTGGTTTCCAGGTCCGGCGGCTGAATGTCGGCGATCAAACCCCATTCAAAGCGGCTGCGCAGGCGGTCCTCAACCTCAGCCAGTTCCTTGGGCGGACGGTCGCTGGCGATCACGATCTGCTTCATGGACTCGTGCAGCGCGTTGAACGTATGGAAGAACTCTTCCTGGGTACGCTCCTTCTGAGCGAGGAACTGGATGTCATCGATGAGCAGGACGTCGACATTGCGGAATTTGTCTCGGAAGCTGGTCATCTTGTCGTAACGCAGCGAGTTGATCATCTCGTTGGTGAACTTCTCGCTGGAGACGTAGCAAATCGATGACTGCTGCAGGCGGCGCCTGATTTCGTGGCCGATGGCCTGCATGAGGTGGGTCTTGCCCATACCGACACCACCGTACAGAAACAGCGGGTTGTAGGCCTTTGAAGGACGCTCCGCGACTGCTTGGCAGGCGGCATGAGCAAACTGGTTACCGTTACCGATGACGAAGGCGTCGAAGGTGTAGCGCGGATTCAATTGCGCAGCCCCGTCCCAGTCGAAACGCGCCTGCTTCGCCGAGGCCGGAGAAGGAACGATGCTCGGGCCGGACAGGCCGCCGTCGTGACGAATCGGAGTGGCAGCGGGATCATCCTCGGGGGTCACAAACTTCACGTCTTCAAATTCTAGACCGAGGTTGTCGATCGCTTCCTGGATCAGATCGGCGTATTTGTCGCCTACATGCTGAAACTCTGCGGTGGGAACTCGGACAAACAAAATGCTTCCGCTGGCATGGCTGTAGCGGGTAGGTTTCAGCCAGGTATCGTAAGAGTGCCGATTAATTTTCTTTTCCAGCGCGTCAAGAATGCGAATCCACGGATTGGGAGCAAAAGTTGTACTCGGAACAGACATAAAAACCATCAGCTCAGCTGCGACAGTGCGCGCCTTTATAATATTGCGATATAAAAACGACGTTTCTCAGTAGAGCGGCCTTCGTATGATTAGATACTTAGCGGAAAAATTTCCGAATTTCCGAAATTGGAGAACAGAGTCGCATACTAGCACAAAATTTTTGTCTGTGTGGAAATCTTCTTAGCAAAAATTTTGGGATTTCCCAACTCAGAACGTGAAGCAAAGTTGTTGTCAAGTAGCGAGTCGGTAAATGCCGCGCGAGTGGTGCAAGTGGTGCCGCGAATCGAGCGATGAATCTGAATGGGTGCAGGTTGGCGAACGATTGATCGTCCGCCATGTGAATTTCTCCTTCAAGAAGAGGGCTGGAGTCCAGTCCGCATGCTATGTTGATTTCGCGCAGCCGGGCACATCCGGTCCGCGGAACGGACAGAAGTCCACCTGAACGGAACAACCCGTCCTCAACGAACTGACTTTGTGCCCGTCCATGCGGAGCTCGGGCGCAGGAAAGAAATTCGTCATGCCGGTAAAGAGACTTCCATCGAGTCCAAACCTCGAGCATCTCAGGTATGAAGCGAAGGATCTGCTCAAGGGGCATGCTGCCCGCAATTTAGGAGTGGCCCAGCGAATCAGGGAATTTTATCCGCGCTTGAAGCGGGCCAGCGATGCTGAAATCTTCGCTGCCCACTTGAGCCTTAGTGACGCGCAGCTCGCAATCGCTCGCGAGTATGGCTTTGCGGGCTGGGCGAGACTAACGGCCCACATTGAGAGACCAGCGCTCTCCGATCAGCTGAATTTGCCTCACCACCAGCGAATTGAAGACGTCACATTTCGGCGTGCCGTGGAGCTTCTCGATGCCGGGGACGTCTCAGGTTTGCGGGAACACCTGAGCCGACATCCGAATCTAGCGCATCAGCGAGTTGTCTTTGAGGGCGGAAATTATTTTCGAAATCCAGCACTGTTGGAATTTGTGGCGGAGAATCCGGTTCGCCATGGCACTCTGCCGCAGAACATTGTTGAGGTAACTCAGGCCATTCTCGATGTCGGCGTGGAACAATCCGTACTGAATGAGGCGCTCAAGCTGGTGTCGACCGGCAGGGTGCCGCGAGAATGTCGCGTACAACTTCGGTTAATCGATCTCCTCTGCGATCACGGGGCGAATCCCGACAGCGCCATCGAGGCAACAGCTTTGCATGGCGAACTGGAAGCAGTGAGCACTTTGATTGGGCGAGGAGCCCGGATTAACTTGCCGGTAGCGGCGGCCCTGGGCGGCATCGAGGATTTCCGGCAGTTACTTCCAGGAGCCGACGGGCGCGACCGCCACCTGGCGCTCGCGTTGGCTGCGCAGTTTGGTCGTATCGAGATTGTTCGAATGTTGCTGGACGCGGGCGAAGATCCAAACCGATATAACCCAATTGGAGGCCATTCCCATACGACACCCTTGCATCAGGCCGCCGGGTCCGGCCACACCGAATTGGTCCGACTTCTCGTCGAGCGCGGCGCGCGCTTGGATATGAAGGATATTCTCTGGCAAGCGACTCCGGCCGACTGGGCACGATATGGGGGCGGGACAGAAATTGAGTCTTATCTTCGTGCGCAAGAGAAAGGCGACGAGAAGCGGGATTGAAAATGATCCCGTGACCAGCGGATAATCCGCTTTGGCAAGTCGGTGGTTTGCCCGTGAGTTCGCCCCTCATTTATACTTTTTGTTTGTTCTGTCGCTATTTTTCCAATTAGGAGCAGGTACGTTTCATGCCCAAGCGCACGTTCCAACCCAACCGGCGTCACCGCTCGAAGACGCATGGATTTCGCACCCGGATGAAGACCAAGAGCGGGCGAGCGGTCATCTCGCGCCGGCGCGCGAAGGGCCGCAAGCGGATTTCGGTCAAGCCCGGGTTCCGCGAATAGCTGACAAGAAAGTTCCCATTCCTTGACGGGGAGTTCATCAACTGAGTCTGGCGGCGTGATTGTTGTGAGCGCGCTTGCAACAAGTGGAGATTCCGGCGGCGCGGGAATGAAGTTTCCGCGCCGCATGCGGCTGCTCCGGCACGCGGATTTCGAACGCGTGTACCAGCAGGGCCGTCGGCACTTCTCGGCGCACATGACGGTTTTCTACCTGCGGCGGGAGACGGGTGAAGGACTGCGCGTGGGATTCACCGTCGGCCGGACGCTGGGCGGCGCAGTGGACCGCAACCGGATGAAGCGACGCTTGCGCGAGGCGGTTCGGCTGCGACGTCCGGCGAACAATTGCCCCGTGGATGTCGTCATCAATCCCAAGAAGTCGTTGCTCCGGGCCGAATTTGACGATTTGTTGAAGGAAGTAGGGCGAGCGTTTGAAGTTGTCCGGCAGAAGAGCAAGACATAAGTGGCCTCGGAGCGGCACGGATCATCACGGATCATCACGCACATGAAACAGATTGCCAAGACAGCGATGATTCAGCTGCTACGCGGATACAAGTGGCTGATTTCGCCCATGCTGCCGCCGGCTTGCCGCTATGTGCCGAGCTGTTCCGAGTACGCAATGGAGGCGATTGACCGGCGCGGTGTGCTGCGCGGCGGAGTGATGGCGATCGGGCGCCTGCTGCGCTGCCATCCGTTTGTGAAGGGTGGGTACGATCCGGTTGTACGAGCTCACCATTCGGAACAGGTCAAGTTGTAGGACAAGGAAGCCGAGCTGCGCTCGGCCGGACAGCCGAGGGTGGCTGTCCCCACCTGGGCTGTGCGCCCCGAAGTTGAACGGAACTAAATTTGCCCGAATATCGCAATCCTCAGCAAGAACCCGGAATGGAGCGCAAGCTGCTGCTCGTGTTTGCGTTGACGTTCCTGGCGATCTTACTCTTTCAGCCCCTGCTCAAGAAGTATGGGCCGCAGCCTCCTGCCGAGCCTGAGAAGAAAACTCAGCCTGCCGCGACCCCTGCAGCTCCCGCCTCTCTGCCGAAGACAGAGGCGCCGGCCCCGGTCAAAGGAGTGACGAAGCAGGCGAGCTCCGAGTCGGAGACGGTCATCGAGAACGGCCTTTACCAAATCACATTCACCAACCGCGGCGGCCAGGTCAAGTCGTGGATTCTCAAGAAATATGACGACGATCAGGGCAAACCGCTTGAGCTGGTAAACCTGGCGGCGGCGCCGAAATATGGGTTTCCGCTCTCGCTGTGGACTTACGAGGAGAGGCTGAGAGACAAGTTGAATTCGGCCTTGTACGTAGCGTCACAATCTGGAAGCCTGACGGCGCCCGGGAACATCACGTTCGAGTACGGCGACCAGGACCTCGCAGTGGTCAAGCAGTTCAGCTTCGATCACAGCTACGTGGTTCGGGTTGAAACGTCGGTGCGCTACAAGGGCGGCGATCTGGCTGCTTTTCCCATCTGGCCTTCGGGACTGGGAGACGAGGTTAATCCAGCGGCTTACGCTGCCGCCCAGATTCAATACGAGTACAACGACAAGATTGAACGGTTGGCGATCAAGAAGATCGGTGGCGGCAACACCTTGAACGGGCCGTTTCACTGGGCCGGCGTCGTTGACCAGTATTTCGCCGCCGCCTTCCTGCCGGAGGACCCGCAGAGCGCGGCTATGGTTACTCTGCGCAATGGGCTCGATCTGCCAAAGGATCCCAAGAATCCGCAGGAGACAAACAAGGTGGAAGTGTTGGGTGCAGGAGTAGGGAACCTGCATGGCCCGACGGTAGAGCGGATTTTTGTCGGGCCCAAGGCGCTCGACGTGCTGGAGTCGGTGCGCGCGCCGGGCGCGGGCAGCCATGCTGACCTGCGCGACCTGGTCAACTTCGGGTTCTTCGGGATAATCGCCCGAGCCCTGTTCATTTGGCTGAAATGGACATTCCAACACCTGGTGCACAACTGGGGCTGGGCCATCGTCATCCAAACGCTGATCATCAACATCGCACTGCTACCGCTGCGCATCTCGCAGATGAAGTCGATGCTGAAGATGCAGAAGATCCAGCCGCAGATCAAGTCCATCCAGGAAAAATACAAGAAGTACAGCATGCGCGACCCCCGCAAGCAGGAAATGCAGCAGGAGATGTCGGCTTTGTACAAGAAGGAAGGCGTGAACCCGGTGGGAGGCTGCCTGCCAATGCTGATCCAGCTGCCCTTTTTGTATGCTTACTACGCGATGCTGGGCGTGGCGATCGACCTGCGGCACGCGCACTGGCTGTGGATTCGCGACTTATCGGCGGCGGACCCGTGGCGTCTGCTGCCCGTCGGCATTATCATCACCATGTTCCTGACCCAGCGCATGACCCCGCAGACGGGCATGGATCCGGCACAGCAGAAGATGATGAACTTCATGATGCCGGTGTTCCTGGGCGTGATCAGCTGGAACCTGGCAGCTGGGCTGTGCCTGTACTGGGCGGAGAGCACCTTAATCGGAATCGTGCAACAGGTGTTTCTGAATCGTAGTTCGTTGGGCCAGGAAATGCGCGAGATGATGGAAAAGCGGGCGAGGAAGAACAAAAAGTAGTATTCGCCGTTAGCTCGCCGTATCCAGATGTTGGTTGCCCGAGCGTTTCGCTCACCCGACGAATACTGTCGAGGTCACTTGGTTTGGATAGCTAAAGGGTAAGAGCTAACAGGTGCTTTTATGGCCATTCCCGACAAAATCGCTGCCGCCAAACGGATCAACGAATTTCTGCGCGGTGTTGTGGCCAACGCCGGCTTGCGTCTGAAGTACCGCATTTCGGTCGACCCTCCCATGGCCGAGGATCGCGACTGGGAGAAGCCGGAGATTCTCGTAGAACTCTCAGGGCCAGACAGTCCTCTGTTGCTGGAGCGAGGCGCGGAGTTGCTGCGCTCTCTGGAATTGCTGGCCATGGAAATGCTTCGCCTGCCCGCCAACGAGCACGAGAAGATCTGTTTCGACTGCATGAATCACCGCTCGATGCGGCTGGAAGAATTGCGCATGGCGGCTAGCGTAGCCGCGGAGCGTGTCCGTAAGAGCGGTGTGCCTTACAAGTTCGCGCCGATGTCTTCGCGTGAGCGGCGGATTGTGCATCTGGCGCTGCGCGAGCATGACGACCTGCAAACTGAAAGCCAGGGCGAAGGTGGACGGAGATTCGTGGTGGTTTCTCCTAAGAATTATCGACCGGCAGGAAGGTCTGCCCCCAAAACAATTCCGTAAAGACTACCCCACCGATTTGCGCGGATTCACCTGGATCCGCCCCGATCCGTGGCGGGACACTTCTCTCGATTTCGCTACAATCTTTTTCGTGAACCTCGACGACACTATCGTTGCGATCTCAACCCCGCCCGGCCGCGGCGGGATAGGGGTCGTACGCCTGGCGGGGCCTGAGGCTAAAGCAATCACCGAGCCCATGCTTCGGCTGAAGCATCCTCTCGAAGCGCGGCGAGCCGTATTTGGAGAGCTGGTCGAGCCGGCGGAAGCCGAGCTCCGCACGGCTGGACAGCCGGGGGCGGCTGGCCCTAGGCAGGCCCGGGATAGCCGGATTGATGAGGTTGTCGTCACTTATTACGAGAAACCGCACTCCTATACAACCGACGACATCGTCGAAATCTCCGCGCATGGATCACCCGTTGTGCTTCGACATATGGTGGAGATGGCCGTCTCGCGCGGAGCCCGGGTGGCAGAACCGGGCGAGTTCACCATGCGGGCGTTCCTCAATGGGCGTATTGATCTGACTCAGGCCGAAGCGGTCCGCGACCTGATCGAATCGCAGACCCTGTTTCAGGCCAAAGTCGCGGCGCAGCAGTTGGAAGGGGCACTGTCTAAGCGGCTACAGCCAATCAAGCAGAAGCTGGTCGAATTGATTGCCCTGCTCGAAGCGGGAATAGACTTCGCCGAGGATGACGTCTCGGTGCTCCCCGGAGAACAGATTCTAAAGGACATCGCCGAACTGCGGGTTCCGCTTGAAGAACTGGCCGGCAGCTTCTCTTACGGAAAGATTGTTCACGAAGGTCTCACGCTGGCCATCGTCGGACGCCCGAACGTGGGTAAGTCGAGCCTCTTCAATCGCCTGGTTGAACACGAACGGGCGATTGTCACGGCGACTCCTGGAACCACGCGAGACCTGGTCAGTGAAACGGTTGCGCTGGGCGGTATTCCGGTCAAGCTGGTGGACACGGCCGGAATTCGCCGGGCCCTGGATGAAGCGGAGAACATCGGCATTCGCAAATCCATGGAGGCCTTGGCTGAGGCCGACATGGTTCTGGTTGTCCTCGATGCTTCTCAGGCGGTTAGCAGCGAGGATGAGGAGTTGCTCGAGCAGGCGGCACGCCGGCCAGCCATTGCGGTGGAAAACAAGACGGACATTGCAAGTTATCGCTTCTCAGTTCGCAGTTCTCAGTTGTGTCGCGTGCGAACCTCGGCGACAACGGGTGCTGGAATCGCTGAACTGCGCAACCAGATCCTGCGGCACATCGAGGGTGACTCCGGGGTCCAGGTCGAGAGCGGACTGCTAACCAGCGTAAGGCATCGAGGCCTGGTGTGCGACTCGTTGTTGGCCTTGGCCGCGGCGAGCAACGCAGTTCGGAACAAAGTTCCGCACGAAATGCTGCTACTCGATCTCTATAACGCGTTGCGGCCTCTGGATGAGATCACGGGAGCCACGACGACAGACGACATCCTGAACCTGATTTTCAGCACTTTCTGTATCGGCAAGTGAAGAAGAATGCGCACCGCACAAGGAGCCGTTTATATGGAGCACATCGTGCTGGCGATTCTGCTCTCCGGTGCGGCCGCCACTGTGACTAACTGGTTTTTCGGGGGAGTGCTGTTTCACGATAAGCATCCGGCTTATCCGGAAATCTGGCGCCGGGTGAGAGAAGCGGCTGGGGAAAGCAAGGCCATCGCCTGGTCGATGGTGCTCGGCTTTCTGACATGCGGGGTATTTATCCTGACGTATTCCTCGTTTCGGCTCCACGGATAGCGGCGATTCGATTCACCTTGGCCGTCTGGTTGATCGCGCCTTTGCCTCTTCTGATCACGAACTCGCTTTTCATTAAAATGCATCCTCTTGACCGTGGTCGCACACTGGCTGGGCAGGGTGGTCAAGCTTATGCTGGCAGGGATCGCAGGAGCGCGGCTTGTTTCGTGAGACGCACAGCCTGACTGCGGCGGGGGACTAGTTAGCCATGTCGCTGGTGGTAAAGCTGGAAGACGATCTTGGGGAACACGGCGAATGGAATATGCTGTACGGCGTGATCCCCGCGCGCGACCAGATGGACTTCCCTATCCTGCGTGGCATTGATCCTTACGGCAAAACGGTTTTCAATCACCCGCAGATGGAAGCTTTCCTCGGCGAGTGGGAACGGGTGCGGCCGCGCGCGAAGGATGAGTCGCAGCGCGAGGCCTGGCAGAAACTGAAAGACATGGCGCAGCGCTGCCAACGCGATCGTGACCTGTACTTGCGATTCGCAGGGAACGAGAAAGACTGCGCCGCCGAGATATGCGTGATGAATTAATGAATTACTTGGACAGCGCTGCCAGCGCTTCGCGGAAGAGCAGCTCGAACGACCCACCCTTCCCATTCCGTGACACCGTGGCCAGCGTGCGCTCGGCTGCGGGACGCGGGTAGCCCAAATTCATCAGGGCAGAAAGGACATCTTCTTCTATCGAAGATATTGCCGGCAGTGCCGCCATTTCCCCGAACGCCTCGCTTGGCAGCTTGTCACGGAGTTCCAGGACCATGCGCTCCGCGGTCTTTTTACCGATTCCCGGAATACGGGTGAGCTTGGCGACGTCGTTGCTGCGGATCGCACTGACCATCTCATCGGCTGGCATACCGCTCAGGATGGTGATGGCCAGCTTGGGACCGATGCCGCTGACCGCGATCAGCTTTTCGAAGAGTTGTTTCTCTGCCGGATGCAGAAATCCGT
This sequence comes from Acidobacteriota bacterium, assembly GCA_003225055.1. Lineage (GTDB taxonomy): Bacteria > Acidobacteriota > Terriglobia > Terriglobales > Acidobacteriaceae > Gp1-AA122. The sequence goes on along the minus strand of QIAU01000135.1, from coordinate 27,201 downwards.
AGAGGGCGATCAAGTCTTCACGCACGTGGGTGTGGATGTGCAGAGCCACCTCACTACCGGCGGCTGGCAGATCGGAGAACGTGGGTACGGTGATGGTGATGTCGTACCCCACGCCGCCGGTTTCGACCACAGCCTGGTTGGGATGCTTGGCGAGCAGACGTCCGCGAAGATGGGCAATCATGCTGCGAGCATTGTAGTCGCATCGACTCATTCGTTCACCTGCACTGCCCAAGAGCAGGCCCCTCGACTCGCGCAAAGAACGCGCTCGCTTGACGGGATGACAAGGTTAAGGTGGATGATGGCACTAGAAGCGCAGCAGGTAGGAGACTTTCACGAAGAATTCGCGGCCGGCGTTGATCAGGCGGCTGCGGGTGCGCGGCAGGATGGGCTGGGTCAGGTCGCAAGAGCCCGTGGCCAGCCGCGTACAGAGGCGAGGCTCAAGATTCTGGAGGTCGCTGTTGTACCCGACGTAGACCGCGGTTCCAGGATGCAGCAGGTAGGCTATCAGGAATTGCGGGCTCAATCGCTTGGAGGTCGGCAACCAAGTGAAGCTGGGATTGGTCAGAGCGGTGGTGTATTGCAGGATGAAACGCAGCGACAGCTCGTTGGTGAGCTGCCAGTTGGCTTTACTGCGGATAATGTGGTTGTTGAAAATTGCGTGACCGGCAGCCTTATCTCTCAAACGGCTAAATAAATAAGTATTCTCGAGAGTAAAGCCGGTAGTCGGACGCATCGTGACTCCGGCACTGCCCGCATCTCCCGATACGAGCTTTGGCGGCTCCTTCTGCAGCGGCAGGAAATTGATCTGCCCGCCCCACAGATAGCCAGCGTTAATCGTCACCTGCTTAAAGAAGGCGGTGGAAAAGTACGCTTCGCGATAGCTCTCGTTGTAATCGTGATTTTGCGAGAGGGTGGGGAATTCCGAGGGCCGCAAGCGCTGGCGATAAGGTACATAGGGCCTCAGCTTCAAGGCAGTCTGTCTCTTGAAATCGAAACTCAGGCCTGTGAAGTATTGCGCGTCCAAGCGCAGATTCCTGTGATCCCAGATCTGGTCGGTGAGCAGGTTCGGACCCCAGTCCACTAATATGCTGTTCCTCGGACGGAAGCGGTAAGTCAGCGTGTGCTGCATTTCGCGGACGTCCACCCGGTTCACGAAGCCGGGTTCGGTGACGAAACCGGGGCTGAAGTCGTTGTAAATACCTTCGTAATTTAGGTGGAGACCGCTGCGAACGACGTCAGCCTTGTAGCCGGGACCGGCGTGATAACCAAACGCGTCCCGCGTCGAGCTTACCACTCCCTGAAAAGCTCCGGTCCAGTTGTTGGAGAATTTTAGGCGGCTGTCGAGGCCACCAACCCGGTTGAAAGAGCCATGCAACTCCCGGTCGGTGTAAATAGCTCCGACACTAGATTGGCGAGAGATATCCCGGTTAAGGCGGGCGATGGCGAAATAAGCTTTCTGCCCAAAGTCGGGGTCAGAGCGGGGAACGATTTCTCCGGGTGACTTGTCGTCCGCGAGGAGCAGGCCCAGCGCGTAATGGCCGGCGCGTCCGCTCAGGCGCGTGCCGAATTCCGGATCGGCGATGCGACGAGTGAAGAGAAGATCAATAGGCGTGCGGAAGTAGTCGGCGTTCTCAATAAAAAAAGGGCGCTTTTCCGGGAAAAACACCTCAAAGCGCTGGTTGACCGTGACCTGCGGGTCGTCGGATTCCACCTGGCTGAAGTCGGGATTGCCGGTAACATCCAGCACCAGGCTGTCATGGAAGATGAACTTGGAGTCGAGACCAAGCCTGCCGCCGGCGGCGCGGCCTTCAAAATGGGGGTTGGTGAAATCCGTAGTGTCGAGAGTGCGGAACGAATTGAACAGTCCGTAAGGAATGAACTGCAGGTTACGCCCGGGTTCGATGCCGTGCATGCCGTTACCAACGGCAGCGCGACCGAGTCGCCCTTCCGCCCGGCTGGATAGAGCCGGCCAGAAAGCGTCCTCATTTTCGCGAACGATCCCGCGGTATAGGATGATTCCCCAGCCTTGGTCCGATTCGCCGGCAAACCGTAAGCTGCGGAAGGGTATGGCCATCCAGACCACATAACCCTGATCGGTGAGGCGGCCGTGGGAGTACCAGAGCGTGTCGAAGCTGGAATCAAAGTGACCGATATCGGATAGGCCACCGAAAGCGCTCTGCGAGGTTTCGGTCCAGATGGCATCCCACTGCACGCCGAGCGGGTTGGACTGAAAAGCGTAGGCGCGCCGCTGGTCGTGGAAGGTGTCGAGCATGATTTCGACCTGGTCATCCTCGAAAATGTTCTCGCGGCGGGCGCGGCGGGCACGGACCTTGGAGGGGTCATCGAAACAGACAAAAACCACATACAGGTTTTTATGGTCGTAGCCGAGATAGGCTTCGGTGGGTTGCGACACCGGCTCGCCGTCGTGCGGGTTACGCTGCACGAAGCCGGTCACCCTGACCATTTGCCGGGCGGTTTCCCCGTCAGGCTGCATGGTCAGGAAATTTTCCAAGGCTGGCGGATTAGGTAGTTGGGGAATGACCACAATTGGCGGCCCCGCTTCGGGCTCGGCCCAGGAGCAGACGGACAACAAAGCCAACACCCAAAGGAGACCCAGTCTCCTCCCCAACAATTGGCCCGAACCGCCCAGCGCGCCTCCTCAGCAGACCGGCAGATAGCGTTATGGGGGAAGATACACCAATCCTGGCTACCCGGAATAAGAACTAGTACGTTGTTCCAGTATCGGAACAGACGAAGATGACCGGCAGCCCTCCGCAATGCTGCCGCGAAATCGAGCTTTAACTTGCATTTTGCAAGTTAGGTTGATAAGGTGTCCGGCGTGCCTGGGAGGCCTAAGTCAGAGCGGCGATCCGGCTGCCCGGTCAGCATCTCGCTCGAAGCGTTTGGAGACCGCTGGTCGCTGCTGATCGTCCGCGATCTGATGGTCCGCGGCTTTCGGACATTTAAGGAGTTCCAGAAAGCGGGTGAAGGCATTGCCAGCAACATCCTGGCGCACCGTCTAAGAAAGCTGGAAGCGGCCGGGATCATCAGGCAGGAAGCGGAAAAGTCCGATGGGCGACGGGTCAACTATCGCCTGACTGAGAAGGGGATTGACTTGGTAGGGGTGCTTCTAGAGTTGCTCATTTGGGGAGCGCGCCATGAACAGACGGGAACGCCCTGCGCTGTGATTGAGAAGATGGCAAAGAACCGCGAACAAGTACTCGCCGAGGCCCGGCGACGGTGGCGGGAACGCGATTCGACTCCGCTGCTGCCGTGGCTCGGAGGTGGACATCTGGAACAGTAGTGGGGAATGAACTCGCGGGACATTCTTAAGTCTTGCCTGATTTCAAGGCAGAGGGCAGCCCGGGTTTTCACAGCGTAGGTTTTGCGACCTGTCGATTTTGAGACCGTCCAATCGTCTGGATGTGGGGAACAGCCAAACCTCAAGAGGACACGTATGCAAGCAGCAGAAACGGCCCCCGCCTCGAAGGGAAGACTCTGGGCGGGCCGCATCATGAGCGCCATTCCGGTGCTGACCTTGCTCTTCGCCGGCATCATGAAACTGATCAAGCCGCCTTCCATGGTGCAGGGGCTCGCTCACTACGGCTACGCCGAGAGTCTCGTCGGCGTCATCGGAGTTGTCGAGGTCGCCTGCACTGTCCTGTATCGCATTCCACGCACCTCTGTTCTGGGCACGATTCTGATGACAGGCTTTCTGGGCGGCGCCACGGCTACCAACGCGGGCGTCAAGGACCCATCGTTCGTCCTTCCGGTTGTTTTTCGGCGTGCTGGTTTGGGCAGGGGCCTTTCTTGCGTGATGAACGACTGCGCGCACTGATTCCCCTGAGAAGCCAGTCGAGCTGGTTCGCGGATTTATAGTCTTCTACCCCGAGAGAGGTTCAACGGACCCAGTCCCTAAATTCTGAAAGGAGCAAGCATGAGCAAGGTACGAGTACTGGTGGGCACACGCAAGGGCGCATTCATTCTGACCTCGGACGGCAGGCGCGAAAAGTGGGACGTTAACGGCCCACTTTTTGCGGGCTGGGAGCTCTATCACCTCAAAGGTTCGCCCCTTGACCCCAACCGGCTGTATGCGTCGCAGACTAGCGGCTGGTTTGGGCAGGTTATTCAACGCTCAGACGATGGCGGCAAAACCTGGCATCAACCGGGAACGCCTCCGGGAGAACCGACCACTGGGCCGGATGGCACGCCGAAAGGCGAGAGCAATAAGTTCGTTTACGACACGTCGGCTGAGACGGGAAAGCCGCTCACCACGCACCAGTGGTACGACGGAACACAACATCCGTGGCAGTTCAAGCGCGTCTGGCATCTCGAACCGTCGCTGACCGATCCTGATACGGTCTACGCCGGAGTGGAAGACGCGGCGCTGTTCCGCTCGACTGATGGTGGCAAAAACTGGCACGAACTTCCCGGGTTGCGCGGCCACGGCACCGGTCCGAAATGGCAGCCCGGCGCCGGGGGCATGTGCCTGCACACCATTATCCTGGATCCCCAAGACCCGGGCCGGATCTACATTGCCATCTCCGCCGCAGGCGCCTTCCGCACCGATGACGGCGGCAAGACATGGAAGCCGATCAACCGCGGCTTGCGCTCCCAATACATCCCCGACCCGAACGCGGAGATCGGTCACTGCGTTCATCACGTTGCCATGCACAAATCGCGCCCGGGTGTCCTGTTCATGCAGAAGCACTGGGACGTCATGCGCAGTGACAACGCCGGCGACTCCTGGCAGGAGGTCAGCGGCAACTTGCCCACTGACTTCGGGTTTGTCATTGATGTGCACGCGCACGAGCCGCAGACCATCTACGTTGTCCCCATCAAGAGCGATGGCGAACATTACGTGCACGGGGGCAAGCTGCGCGTCTTCCGCAGCCGGACGGGCGGAAACGAGTGGGAAGCGTTAACGAAGGGTTTGCCGCAAAAGGACTGTTACGTCAATGTGCTGCGCGACGCAATGGCTGTCGACTCGCTCGACAAATGCGGAATCTATTTCGGCACCACTGGCGGGCAGGTGTACGTGTCGCCGGATGCGGGGGACAGTTGGGCGCCGATTGTGCGAGATCTTCCAGCCGTGCTTTCGGTTGAGGTCCAGACGTTGCCATGATCCGCGTCATACTTCCACCACACTTGCGCACCCTCGCCAAGGTCGACAGCGAGGTCAAGCTCCAGGTCGAGGGCCAGGCGACGCAGCGCTCGGTCCTCGATGCGCTCGAAGCTCACTATCCGATGCTGCGCGGCACGATCCGCGACCACGTCACCCTCCAGCGCCGGCCTTTCTTGCGGTTCTTTGCCTGCGAGGAAGACCTGACGCATGAGCCGCCAGACGCTCCGCTACCCGAGGCCGTCGCGTCGGGGAAAGAGCCGTTTGTGGTTCTGGGCGCCATTGCGGGCGGCTAGTCAGACGAGAAATGCTAACATTCTGCCCGTCGCCACCCTCGATACCCCCCACGGCAAAAACAGTGCAGCTCCGGATTTCCATGGCGGATGACAGTAGAGCAACGCGTGGGGCTGGCATTTGAAATGAGTGCGTGCGCCCGGGATCTGGCCCGCGAGCGGATTCGGCAAGAGCATCCGGAATAGACGGTAAACTTGGTTGCGCGGGAGCTGCTGCGGCTGCCATTCCTGCCGACCCACCGCCAGCGCGACTGCCATGACAGAGACGACCATTAGGCCCATTGCCGGGCACAGGGCATAACTGACCATGAGGGTCCGATCTCAGGTCGTATGGGAGTGTTATCGCGGTCCTCATGCTATCCCCGGTCTCCTATTACCTAACCACGCACGCACAGGTTCACCAGGTTCAGAAGGAGAAGGTTGTGACGCATGCAAGCGGAACGTTTGAGGTAAAACTCATACCCCAGCCGCCCGACAACGAAAGCGAAGGCGTGAGCTTGGCAAGGATGTCAATCGAGAAACGGTTCCACGGCGACCTGGAGGGTACGAGCAACGGCCAGATGCTGAGGGCCGCCACGGAGGTTAAGGGCTCGGCTGGCTACGTTGCAATCGAGCGGGTCACGGGCACGCTGCCGGGCCGCAGCGGCACCTTCCAGATTCCGGTACCGGTCAGCTGGCGGGTCTTGCGGGCGCCATGACGATCAAGATCGCCGACGGAAAGCCGTTTTGCGATTTCGACTACACGCTCGCCGCCACCGGTTGAAGAGTGCGGCCGTTCGCAGCCCGACGCACGCCTTTGTTCGATCAACCGAGCAATTTTCGCATCCTGGAACTTAGCCACAGAATCCAAACGCCTGAGCTGGGTCGAGGTGACTCATGCAATTGAAGCCTTTCTTGCTGGACATATGGCTGGACGCACATGAGCATGATATTGAGTTCAACCTGGCGGCCAGCACGGGACCGACTTGGACGGTGAACGACTTGCTAAGGCTGGGGGGCGAGGCCGAGCGGCGGCGGTTCCTGAATCATAAGCTGGTCTATAGTCGTCCGGCAGGAGCAGACAGCTTGCGTGCGGCGATTGCCGAAATGCAAGGCGTGAGTGTGGAGTCGGTGCAAGTGGTAACGGGCGCGTCCGAGGCGCTGCTCGTCCTGCTATGGCTGGCGGCAGAACCTGGAGCCAACGTCATTACTCCGCTCCCGGGGTTCACGACGTTCTCGGCTCTTCCTGAGTCGCTTGGCCTCGAAACCCGCTTCTACCGTCTTCGAAGAGAAAACGATTTCCGCGTCGACCTCGAGGAGATCAAAAGCCTGGCGGATGACGGAACCAAACTCATTCTCGTGAACAGCCCGCACAATCCCACGGGGGCGACAGTAAGCGACGAGGAGATGGACAGTTTGCACGCGTTCACCTCAGCGCGGGGTATCCTGCTCGTCAGTGACGAGGTCTATCATCCGATCTACCATGGACGAGAGACGAAGTCTGCGGCACGGCTGCCGCACGCGACCGTGATCCACGATTTCTCCAAGGCTTTTCCGCTGGCTGGAGTCCGGACGGGATGGATGATCGAGCCTGACCCCAAGCGGCGGCAACAATACTGGAATGCTCGCGCCTACTTTTCCGTCACCAACAACACCGCCGGCGAGATGCTGGCCGAGATCGCAGTTCGCCGGCGCGATGTTCTTTTGGGGAAGACACAAGATGTGGCGAGCCGGAATCTCGAGCACCTGGACCGGTTCATGGCCGAACATCGCGAGGTTTTGGGCTGGGTCCGTCCGCGCGGTGGAGTGACTGCCTTTCCCTGGCTCGTGAGCGGCGGGGATGCAAGGGGGTTCTGCAAACTAGCCGCCGCCGGCGGCGTTCTACTGGTGCCGGGAGATTGTTTCGACATGCCCTCCCATTTCAGGCTGGGCTTTGCTGCCAGTGGTGAGGAGTTCCCCAAGGCGCTCGACCGACTGCGACAGATTGTAAAGAGCTGGGTGGCGAAGTCGGTGGCAGCCTAGGGTTGCGCTCAGTGGCCTCAGAACAACGCGCTCTGCCTTCGGCTGGGAATAATTCCGAAGTGTTCGTACGCGAGCTGGGTGGCGATGCGCCCGCGAGGGGTGCGATTTAAGAATCCGATCTGGATCAGGAAGGGTTCGTAGATCTCTTCGATGGCGTCGGGTTCTTCGGCGAGGGCTGCGGCCAATGTGTTCACGCCGACGGGTCCGCCCTCATATTTCTCGATAATCGTCAGTAGCAGCTTGCGGTCAATGTCGTCAAAACCGTGGCGGTCGACTTCCAACATTCGGAGCGCGGCTTGCGCGGTGGGGAGGTCGATCTTGCCGGTGCTGCGCACCTGCGCGTAATCCCGCACGCGGCGCAACAGGCGATTTGCGATGCGTGGTGTACCGCGGGAACGGCTGGCAATCTCCAGCGCTCCGGCTTCGTCAATTTGCACGCCCAGAATTTCGGCTGAACGCTCCACGATGATTTGCAGATCGGTGTGGCTGTAAAACTCGAGGCGCAGAACGATCCCGAAGCGCGAACGGAGCGGCGCCGAGAGCAGGCCGGCGCGAGTGGTCGCGCCTATGAACGTGAATGGCTTGACATCCATGGTGTGGGTACGCGCTGACGGGCCTTGTCCGATGATGATGTCCAGCTTGTAATCTTCGAGCGCTGAATACAGGATCTCTTCCAGCGCTGGCTGCAGGCGGTGAACTTCGTCAATGAACAAAACCTGCTTGTCGCGGACGTTGGTCAGGATCGCGGTCAGGTCGCCTTTGATCTGGAGGGTCGGACCGGAAGTCTGCTGGAAAGCCACGCCCAGCTCATTGGCAATGATGGTGGCCAGCGTGGTTTTACCCAGTCCGGGAGGTCCGTAGAGCAGCACGTGGTCCAGCGCTTCGCTGCGGGAGCAGGCGGCCTCAATCGCCACCGCAAGATTTTCTTTGACTTTGGGCTGGCCAATGAATTCCGCCAGGCGCTTCGGACGTAGCTTGAGCTCAAAGGAAGAGTCGCCTTCGACCGGCGCGGCGGAAACCAGCCGCTCCTTCAGGTTGGGATTTTCTTCGATAGAAGCCACTGGGCGGATAGTACCACGACCTCGGTGCGGTTCCGAGCTTTGTGATTTTGTGGCGAGGAAAAGCAGATGCCTCGCCTCTCTCGGAATGAAAAGACAATGGAGTCTGGGCGGCGCGGCTGAACGGTCTGCAGTAAGCCAGATCCGGGCATAAGTTATGGACATTACATTAGGAACAGATGCACATGATTGGCGGGCGAGTTCGGCACGTCGGCAAACGCGCCCTGATACGAAACTAATTCAATTTCACCAACAGCAGGTCCCTCGACTCGCCCAAAGAACGCGCTCGCTGGACGGGATTGACCAGCTTCAGGTTAGGCAACCGTCGAACCCGCCGGCAGCCCGATTTGTCCGTGCCCAGGTTTTCACGACCGTTCCCCTGGGACGTCGGGAACTTGCAACGGCAAAGCACTGTTCTACAATTCCGTCGTGACATGGGCATCGAGCTGCGTCCTGGTTCTTATTGCCGTGTCAGGGGTGTGGGCGCAAGCCAAACTCTCTGCTCAAGGTCCCGTGAACACCGCCGATACCGCCTATGTCACCTGCGGCGAGAATCCCGGCAACTCGCGCATGGTCCGCGGCGACGTCTTTATCTCGCCCGACAACAAGCACCGCGCCTATTCCGAAGTCGAGGCACGGGCCATCCGACCCAGCACCGTCGGATATGCCGGACCATTATGCGTGAACAATTCGCGGCTGTTGGTGCGGTCGGAAGCTTCGGACTTCAAGGTTGTTTTCCTGGAGGAACCGAGCGATGTGGAAGCCGGGAACTCCTTGCGAGTGGTGGACTGGTCGGCCGACAGCCGGCGACTGCTATTCGAGTTGGCCCAGTGGCAGTACGACTCGCCCGGCGTCGGCCGGACGCCGGTCATCTACGATGTCAACTACGGAGTCTTCCAGCAGCCCGACCTCAATCATATTTTCAGCCGGCATTTTGGGTTGGAGTGTTCGCTGGATGTGCACGTTGTCGGGTTTTCGCCGGAGGCAAAAGTGGTGATTGAAACCCAACCCCTAAGTCCGGAAGAGGAGGAAGTACAGGCGTCGCCGAGTTGCTCACACAAGAAGGGAGCGTGGTTGTTGAGCGTTGCCAGTGAGGCGTTGACGACCTTATCCGATACCAGCAAGGTACAGCACTACGCAAAAACTGAGCCGGCAGCGGGAAAATGAAAAAGTGACGATTGGAAATAACGGGCTGCGTTGCGGTGAAGTTTGGCAGGAAACTGTTCCCCCCCGGCGACCAGGTCGGCCGCGGTCTATGGTTGATGGTCCCACCAAATAGCGACGTGTAATCAACTACTACCTTGCCTTGGGGGCGAACACAGACTGCGGCTCCTCCTTGCCATGAGCATCAACATAGAGACCCAGCGATTAATGACAGCGGTGATCTCTTCTACGCGCCCATGGTTTTAACCCCGCGCTGAACGCGTCGGAGACCCATCACCGCTTCTATTCTTCCTCTTCTTTTTCTTCCCCACGGGCTGCCTTGGCTTTTTCAATGATCTTTTCTTGTAGCTGTGCCGGCACGATGTCGTAGTGGTGCATTTCCATGTTGAAGCTGCCACGGCCCTGGGTCATCGAGGTCAGGTCGGCGCCGTAGGTCAGCATCTCGGCCATTGGAACTTCGGCCTTAATCACAGTCGTGCCGCCCTTGTTATCCATGCCTTGAATACGACCACGGCGGCTGTTCAGGTCGCCCATGATGGTGCCCGCGAATTCATCCGGGACACTGATCTCAACCGACATGATGGGCTCTAACAGCGTGGGCTTGGCTTGCTCCATGGCTTTCTTGAAAGCGATACGCCCGGCTAACTGGAACGACAGGTCGTTGGAGTCGACTTCGTGGTAAGAACCGTCGTAGAGGACGACCTTGAAGTCCACCACCGGATATCCGGCGAGATAACCCCGGGCAGCCGCGTCCTTGATTCCCTTTTCGACTGCCGGGATGAAGTTTTTGGGAATGGCGCCGCCAAAAATGTCGTTGACGAACTCGAATTCGCCGCCTCGAGGCAGGGGCTCCATCTTGATCTTGCAATCACCGAACTGGCCGTGGCCGCCGGTCTGTTTCTTGTGCCGGCCCTGCACGTCGGCGCGCCCGCGAATGGTCTCGCGGTAGGGCACCTTGGGCGCCTTCAGATTCACTTCGGTGTGGTAGCGCTTCTTCATCTTCGAGACAGCGACTTCGATGTGCTGCTGTCCCGTGCCCGCGATGAGGAACTCCTTAGTTTGCGGGTCGCGGAAGAAGCGCAGCATGGCATCTTCTTCCATCAGCTTGTGAACGCCGACACTGAGTTTGTCTTCATCGGCTCGGCTCTTGGGTTCGATCGCAAACGTGATGGCTGGCTCCGGCAGTTTTACCGGCGGATACTGAATCGGGGCGGACTTGTCGCCCAAAGTGTCGCCAGTGAGCGTGTCTTTCAGCTTGGCGACGGCTCCGATGTCCCCGGCGTGAAGTTCGGTAACCGGAACCGCATTTTTGCCCTGCATAATGGAAATGTGGGCCAGCTTCTCCTGCGAGCTGCGGGTGAAGTTCTGAACCGCGGCATCGTTCTTCAAGACCCCGGAATAAACCTTAAAATACGAAATGCGCCCGGCGAAGGGATCGGAAACAGTCTTGAAGACAAACATCGAAAGCGGTTCCGAGTCGGCGACCTTGCGACTGGGAGGTTCGCCGTTGGAGCCCGGCCCACCTTGCACGCTTCCCCGCTCGACCGCGGTGGGGGCATAGTCGACAATGAAATCCATGAGCTTGTCGGCGCCGACATTGCCTAAGCCGGAAGTGAACAACACCGGGAACAGCTTGTCTTCGCGGATAGCGTTGTGCAGGGCGGGAATCAAGTCTTCTTCTGGAATCGTCCCCTTGTCGAAGAACTCTTCCATCAGCTTGTCATCGCCCTCGGCGATGAGTTCGACCAGCTTTTCGTGCGCTTCCTTGGCCGCATCGGCCATGTTGGCGGGGATCTCGTCTTCTTTGCCTTTACCGCTCCCGCCAAGCTCGTAGGTATGCGCTTTCACGCGCACGAGGTCGACGACGCCTGTGAGATTCTTCTCGCTTCCAATGGGCAACTGCAGTGGAGTCACGCTGCGGCCAAAAGACTTGGTCAGCGATTCGAGAACGCGGCTGGCATCGGCGCGCTCGCGATCCATGCGGCTGACCACGATCACGCGCGGCATGCTGGCTTCCTCGCAATAGCCCCACACGCGCTCAGTGACGACCTCCACGCCGGCTACGCCGTCCACCACAACCAGCGCCGCCTCGACTGCAGGCAGCACCATCTTGGCCTCGTGCACAAACATGTTGAACCCGGGGGTGTCGAGCAGGTTGATCTTGGCTTTGTTCCACTCGGCGAAAGCCCCGCCGGTGGAAATCGACATTCGGCGGGCGATCTCCTCGTCGTCATAGTCGGTCACGGCGGAGCCATCGTCCACGCGCCCCAGTCGCTGCGTCGCGCCCGCGGTAAACAGCATGGCCGACACCAGCGAGGTTTTGCCCGCGTGTCCGTGACCGACCAGCACAAGATTGCGGATGTTTGCCCCTTCGTAGACTTTCACGGGTTCACTCCTTAGTTAAGCTTTTTCGCCCGACTGCTCCACTCCCGGCAATTGGCGAACCCCGGTGGACCTTGAAAAGAGAGGACAGGAAAGAAGGCCAACGCAAGAGAGCGTGCGAAAACCTAAGATGCTAACACACCAGAATTTAGGGGCTCAACTCGGGATTGCCGCGCGGCGCGCGCAGCCTTAGTGAACAGCTCCCGATGCGCAAGAATGTGCCGCAATCTTTTTTTGGGCGAAGTGCCCCACGCACGGCAGGAGGCATACCATGACTGAGGATCAAGGCAAGATCCCGCAGAAAGTGCGGGTCGAATGGAATTCGCCGGCTCCCAAGCAACTGGTAGACCGGCTGCAGCAAGAAAAGATTCGGCAAAAACAGATCAGCGAAATCCGTAAGGGTCATGTTGTCCATGGAAGGGCGGCCTGATCCATAGCGAGCGTTTCCTGGCTCGCGAGTATTGCCAGATACAAAGCTCGTTGCCGTCCGCATCTTGGCATGAGGCGAGGCCGCCGTTCTCTTTATTCTGCGGGGCGGATGTGGGTACCCCTTGTTGTGCAATTCCTCGATAGTCCGCTGCAGGTTGTCGACCTGCAGACAGCCCACTGAGCCTGCTCTTATCGTGAGTGGGGACAATTTCGAATAGAATGCCATCGAGGTCAAACCGAGCAACAATCTCACCGAGAGCGCAGCTTGAAACCGAGGACGTCCGAATGGAAATGATCGGCGGGTTCGAGATCGGAAACGTAGTAGAAGACTGCGTCGAATTGGAAGTGCATTTTTAAAGGATACCTGTAGCTGTACTCGAAGGCAGTCGTAATTTGAGATTGCAGATTTCAGGTTCCCCCTCGGCTCAGGCTCAGGCTCAATCTCAAATCTAGAATCTGCAATCTTCGAGGATCTGTTGCCATCGGAGGAAGAACGCCATGGTCTTCCCGCAACTTGCCCGCCTGACTGAGCTTGGGCTTCTGCTGCTGCGGTTGATGGTGGGCGTCATTTTCATCACCAGTGGGTGGAGTCATTTGCGCAATCCCGGGGAGCGCGGCAAGAGCATCGGGATGAGCAAAGGGTTCACGCTCTTCCTGGGTGCCGCCGAAATGGCGGGGAGCCTGGGCGTGATGTTCGGGGTGTTGACCCAAATAGCGGCCCTGGGACTGATCCTGGTGATGCTGGGCGCCATCGAGAAGAAGATATTTGTCTGGCACACAGGGTTCTGGGGCGAGAAGGCTTCCGGCTGGCACTACGAACTGATGCTGGTGGTGATGAACCTGCTTATCATGTTCACCGGCGGGGGAAAGTATGTGTTGCTCAGATAGCCGTGGGGGGCGGGTTCCACGACCTGCCTGGGTCAAACCCCGGGCTCACGCAGGCTAACCAGCTGTGGAAAATTCAAATTTCTTGCAGGCAGCGGCTGAAAGCCGCCAAACGAAAATAAAGCGCGGTGCCAACCAAGCCCAGACTTTTTTCCCCAGCCCTGGAAGCCGCACATGTTTTAAGGCGCTTGCGGCACCTCTGGAGATGTGCCTGATACAAAGGCGGTTCTCAAGCAGATTGCTAAATGCCGTTGATGCCACTTATGGCACTTCGGCCCTATTGCACCCCGGCTTTGTCTAGCCTATCCTTACTGCAGCAAGCCTCTTGTGAAGGCGGGGTGTGGGGCCTAATCATGCATCGCCTGACTGCCAGATTGCTGCTGATCGCCTTGTTGGCGGGAAGCTATACCCCGGTGGCGCTGGCCTTTTCCGCGACCCCGCCGCACGCCTGTTGCTTCCGCAAACACTCAGGTAGCTCCCCGGAGTCGAGTTTCGATTCCCGGCATTATGGCGAGGACTGCTGCCGCTTGCTGGCTGCCAACCAGTGGGCGCAACCGCGGCCATCGATTTTTCCTTCGGCCGCAGAGTATCGAGATATCGCAGTTCTTCTCAGCGACAGGCATCCACGCACCTTCGAACAGCGGAATTCCCATGCTGTTCGTGCACCTCCCGTCGTCTCCTCTCCTGAATAATTCCGAGTAGGGAATCTCTAGACCGCTGCATCCGTGCCTCCTTGAGGAGCGGATCCCTCAGGTGACGGATTCGAGGGCTTCGGCTCCGAGGCAATGAAATCCGTCCAGCGCGACGGCGCTCCGCTGCAGCAAAACGGGAGAACAGATGAAAATCATCCACAAGGCCGTTCTTGGGGGATTGCTGGTTTTCGCCGCCACCTTGAACGCGGCAATTTTTGGAAGCATTGGCGGGCTTATTCACGATCCGCAACACCGGCCGGTAGCGGGTGCCCAGGTGACCCTGCGGTCCGCCGATTCCGATTGGAGCAAGACGGTCATCAGCGACGATGCGGGCGAGTTTCGTTTCGAGGCCGTTCCTCTGGGCGCGTACATCGTGACCGTCGATATGCCCGGTTTCACTCTGCAGGAACAAAAGTTGACGCTCACCTCCGGTCGCGATGCCAAGCTGCACTTCGGGTTAAGTCTGGCGACCCAAAGCGAAACCATCCAAATCGCCGAGACCGCGCCGGGAGTAAATCCTGAGTCCTCGACGACGTCAAGCGTGGTCAGCCGCGAGCAGATTGCGGAGACACCCGGGGCCGACCGAACCAACAGCCTGACGATGATCACCGATTACACTCCGGGCGCGTACGTGGTCCACGACCAATTGCATATTCGCGGCGGACACCAGGTCACGTGGCTGCTCGACGGCGTTCCCGTACCCAACACCAATATCGCGTCGAACGTCGGCCCGCAGTTCGATCCCAAGGACATCGACTACCTGGAAGTGCAGCGCGGCGGCTATTCGGCGGAATATGGAGACCGTACGTACGGCGTGTTCAACGTGGTCACGCGTTCCGGGTTCGAACGCAACCGCCAGGGCGAGTTGGTGGCCAGCTACGGCAGCTATAACGGCACCAATGACCAGATCAGCTTTGGCGACCATTCGCAACGGTTTGCCTATTACGGCAGCCTCTCGGGCAATCGCGCCGACCTGGGTCTGGAGACTCCCGGTCCGCGGGTTTTCCATGGCCAGGCGAGCGGCCTGAGCGGCTTTGGCTCCATCATCTTTAATAGGACGCCGAATGACCAATTGCGTTTGGTCACTTCAGTGCGTGGCGATCATTATCAGATCCCAAACACGCCCGAACAGCAGAGCGACGGCATTCGTGGTGTAGAGAACGAGCGCGACGACTTTGTGAACTTTTCCTGGCTGCACACGGCGGGAGAAGGAGTCGTGCTCACCGTCTCGCCCTTCTATCATTTCAATCGTGCGCATTGCATCCTGTGCGCGAGCGACACCTCGGCTTTCCCTACGGATGATCGGGGTTCCAACTATGTGGGTGGCCTCACCTCGTTGGCGGTGGTGCGCGGACGCCATAACGCGCATGTCGGTTTACAGGTCGTGGGGCAACGCGACAATCACTGGCTCGAGATTTTCACTGCGGGTGAGACCGGGGCGCAGCCGCGGCGGGCAATCGAATGGGGAAACCAGGAAACGGTATTTCTGGAAGATCAGTTCAAGATCACCTACTGGCTGACTCTGAACGGCGGTTTACGCCTGACGCACTTCTCCGGATCGCTGAGCGAGAATGCAGCCGATCCGCGATTGGGGGCGGCCATACGAATCCCGCGCCTCGGTTGGGTGTTGCGTGGGTTCTGGGGGCGTTATTACCAGGCGCCTCCTCTTCTTACCGTTACCGGACCGGTGCTCGACCTTGCTGTCCAGCAGGGTTTCAGCTTCCTGCCGCTGCACGGCGAGCGCGACGAACAGCATGAGTTCGGGCTGACGGTGCCTTTCCGCGGATGGACGCTTGACCTCAGCAACTTCCGCACCGGCGCCCGGAACTTTCTCGACCATGACGTGCTGGGGAACTCCAATATCTTCTTTCCTGTGACCCTGGAACGCGCTCGTATACGAGGCTGGGAGGCCAGCGTAAGTTCAGCGCGCTTCGCGGGCCGCGCCCAGTTCCACGTGGCGTATTCGCATCAGTACGTACAAGGGAGGGGCGGCGTCTCCGGTGGTCTGACTGATTTCACGCTCCCGGACGGCGGCTATTACTTTCTCGATCATGATCAGCGGAATACCGTTTCAACCGGCTTCCGCCTGGACTTGCCGTGGAACTCATGGACGGCTGGAAACTTTTCTTACGGCTCCGGATTCCTCAACCGCGATGGACCGTCTCATCTGCCGGCACATCTCAGTCTTGACTGGTCGCTGGGCAAGTCTTGGGGAGAGAAATGGAAGGTGCAGTTCAGCGCGCTGAATCTGAATAACAGCCGCTACTTGCTGGATAACAGCAACACGTTCGGTGGAACGCACTATGCCAATCCGAGAGAGCTGTCGGTGCAGTTGAAGTACAGATTCAGGTATTAGTGGGACCTCACAATTGTGATTCTGGACGAAGTGAAGCACTGTTGTTTCGAAGCGGCTGGGCAAAGCAGGTGCTTCGCTGCGCTCCGAACGACAACCCGGGGGAGTTAACGGTTTTTGTGGGATCAGGCGGGTTCAGAGACCCGCCTTCACACAGCCCGCAGCGGCGCCAAACGGGACCGGAGGAAAGGACGGCGAGACGACGCAAACTTCGGTTACTATGAACTATGCAAACTGCGGCCAAAATGCCGCCAATCCTGCATCTATTCACAATATGAGAATGAAACTTAGCCTACTCGTCTGCGTTCTAGGGTTGGCCGCATTGGCCTTTGCCCAGAACGAGAACCTGGACAGCCATCCGGCGCTCAAGCCGCCCAAGGGGGCGCAAGTTGCCATCGTGGTTTTCGAGGACCTGGAATGTCCCGACTGCGCCCGGGCGGCGCCGTTGCTGGAAGAGGCCGCCCGGACTTACAACATCCCGGTCGTACGCCATGATTTTCCGCTGGCGATGCATCCCTGGGCGATGGACGCCGCCATACTGGCCCGCTACTTCGACACGCATTCGAAGAAGATCGGCAACGATTTTCGCGACACTGTTTTCAAGAACCAGCTGGAAATCAGCAAAGATAATCTGCGAGCATTCGCCGAGAAGTTTGCCGCCGAGCGCAAAATCGAGTTGCCCTTTGTCATCGATCCACAGGGCAAGCTGGCAGCAGAAATTGAGAAAGATCGCAATCTGGGCAACAGCCTCGGCTTGAGCCACACTCCGACAATTTACGTAGTCTCCAGCAAGAATGTGGCAAAACCGTTTGTGGAAGTGGCCGATCGCAGCCAGTTGTTCCAGTTGATAGACGCGATGAAGCGGGGAGAATGATGCGGGCGCTCGCCCGTCTTACTTTTCTTTCGGATGCCGGTTGTCGGTGATTTTGCGCAGGATCTCGATCGCGAACTCGCTCGCCCAGTTCACGCCGCTGCCAAGCCCCGCCTGAATCAGCGCGCTATAAGCGCCTTCCTTCCATGGATTGCGGTGGCCGGGCAGCCATACGCTGGAAATCATGCCCGCGCCAAGCGATCCGACATAGAGCGGGATCGCGGGACGCCGTTCACGTTCGGTTCGGGTGTAGGTAAGAAAGTTTCGCGCGATCGCATGTCGGGTACGCGGCCAGAACCCGCCGCAGCGACAAACGTCGTAACGTGCCTCGTAACCTAAGGCGGCGTTGCCCGCTGACTGAAGGCTGTTGGCGATAACGAACTGGCCATAGTCGGAGCCGAAGCGGCGTCCATAACCGCGCATTCCGCCACCCCACTCACGAGGTACGCCCCGCGCCTGCTGGATGCCTGCGGTGAACATCCGGGCAGCATAAGTCCCGACGTTAAGAAAGGTCTGGTGGACATAGATACTTGCGCGTTCTCGATTGGTTAGTGGCTGGAGAGGACCCGCGTTGGGAACATAAGGTCCGATGAGCCACTCGGCGGGAAGATCGCGAATCTCTTGCCGCCGGGATTCTTGCTTGTTTGTTTCCGGGCTGGTTTGATGGCCGGGTGCGGGATTGACCTCCTGCGCCAGGCAGAACGCCATCAGCAGCCATGCGGCCGTATTCAGTTGGACGATCACGTAGAATGAAGGGGACATGTTGCCACCTTAGCATAGCGGAAGAGAGTGGCAGTCCCCAACTTTGAAGACGAGTCAACCGCTTCTATTCGGGCTGACTTACAATTACCGGATCGCACAGCTCGGCGGGTGGGCTCTCCGAGGAGGCACCTTTGAAGGCGACATCGCAGAGTCCGGCCCATGACAGTTGGCCGGAATTGCCTCTGGAGGCTTGGCAGGACACGTACGCCACCCTGCACATGTGGTCACAGATTGTGGGCAAAGTTCGGCTGGCCTTGAGTCCGAAGATCAATCATTGGTGGGAAGTGCCGCTGTACGTCAACTGTTTCGGGCTGACTACTTCCCCCATTCCTTATAAAGGCGGCATATTTGAGATCCAGTTTGATTTTCTCCATCACCAGCTTACGATTCAAAAGAATGATGGTGATGGCCGAATCCTTGCCTTGGCGCCGCGGCCGGTGGCGGATTTCTATCGGCAGTTCATGGCAGCCTTAGGCGAGCTTGGTATTCAAGTGAAGATCTGGAAGATGCCGGTGGAAATTCCGAACCCGATTCCGTTCGATCAGGACATGCAACATGCCTCGTACGATCCGGAGTATGTCCACCGGTTCTGGCGGATTCTGGTGCTCGTAGACGCAATTCTTAAGGAGTTCCGCGCCGCCTTTATCGGCAAAGTGAGCCCCGTTCATTTTTTCTGGGGCAGCTTCGACCTGGCCGTGACGCGCTTCTCGGGACGCCGCGCACCCGAGCGCGAAGGCGCCGACAGCATCACGCGGGAGGCCTACTCGCACGAGGTAATCAGCCATGGTTTCTGGCCAGGCGGCGGCGACATCAAAGGAGCTGCCTTCTACGCATATGCCGCGCCCGAGCCGCCCGGATTTGTCCAGCATCCGGTCAGACCACCGCAGGCGTTCTATCATCCCCAGATGAAGGAATTCTTCTTGATGTACGACGACGTGCGCCGTTCCTATTCGCCTCGCGGGACGCTGCTGGAATTTCTGCAGAGCACTTATGACGCAGGCGCCGACCTGGGAAAGTGGAATCGCAAGGAACTGGAGAAGGCGGCCGCATGAGCGGGATGCAGGCAATCCTGCATGGCGTCATCCCGAGCCAGCTTCTGGCCGAGAAGGATCTTGCGTGGATTCTGTTCAATAGCCTGGTAAGCGCGAGCGTTCGTCTCAAACCGCAGTGACTTCAAACGCGTGCTGGTGCGGCTGGCAGGCAGGGTCTCGCCCCCTACCCCGACTTCAGTGCCGCGAGCGAGTTGTGCGGCAATTGACTGTAATAGCTCCGTGACTGACATCGAGAGAGTGCTTACCCGCGCTCGAACACGTGCTTTCTCTCCAGTTCTTCCAGAGCGCACTTCACATCCGCTTCAAAGCGCGCTGATTGCGACATTAGTAGGTCGGTCGCCGTAAGGTAAGCCCGCTCCATCCGCCACAGGCCTTGCTTTGCCAGTTGGCCGGCGACTTCGGAAAGATGGTGAGCCGTGGTCTCCAGGTACTGCGCCTCGGTCTCGTCCGCGATCCAGATGTCTCCACCAGTGGCGCGAGTCTGCCAGTACACCTTGCGCTCGAGGAAGGTAGCAATTTGCCCGTCAGCGGCCTTCTCAAAGATGAACTGGTTGCGCTTGAAATTGTAGTGACGACTCGAGAAGTGCACGGGCAAGAGCTTTGGTGACTTCACGAACTCGATCTGCTTTCGGTCTATCTCTTTACGGAGCGCGTTAATCACCGGGCCTTCCCCGTCTTTGGGATCAAGCGACGGCATGACTTCCTTAATCGTGGCTGAAAGGTTCACGGCGACGAGTGCGTGCAAGCCGTTGCTGCTCTCAACGCGGATGGTGCCGTGCAATACCCACCAGTCCGCGCCGGAGGTCGAGGCGTGGAACGGCCACTTGAGATCAAACGTCAGCGGCAGGCCGGTTAAGGATACATAAATCTTCTTGGAACCATTTTTTTCGGGCATAGATAGGGCGATGAATGATGAACCAGTTATTTTATCCAGAGCAGGGCCGAAGAGCCAGATTGCATTCCCAGTTTCAATGGGTTCGCGAGCTGTTCAAAGAGACTCTAAACGCAGTTGGACGCGAAAACAGTCAGCGTTGTCCCACGTGTAACTCTTCTGATGCTTGCCAAACTTGGTGCCGCGACCGGGAGTCCGCTGTGTAATCAAGTAAACGTGTTCCGCAGGGGAGGTACTTGGCCTCGTATCTCTCCCGTTGATCCGGCCAGCAAAGGGCCGTTGGCGCGGCTGTTCCTTCGGTTCGTTTATTTCATGACACGTCGCCCCAACCCCGCCGGGCGCCGGGGGGAGAACTATCGGGCGCGTTGCAACCACGCGTTCGGAATGTAGAGTGAAGGATTCAGCGAGTGCGCAGTCTGCGCGCTGCTTGTGCAGGACGGATAGGGCGAGCGATTACAATCTGAAGTCTGCATGGACAGCGCGCGAATCGCCGAACTGCTGGCCTCGTTCCTGGAGCGTCCACTGTCTGAATCGCAGCTGGAATATATATCGATGTATATCGATATATTACTGCGGTGGAACCAGAAGCTGAACTTGACGGCGGTGCGTGATCCGGAACAGGTCGCGATGCGCCATTTCGGGGAATCGCTATTCGCGGCGCAGCACCTGTTTCCGCGTGTGGGAGCCGGTCTCGGACCTGACCAGGCAGAGCGCCGCTCGCCATTGCGTGTCGCGGATGTCGGATCGGGCGCCGGATTCCCGGGACTTCCGATCAAGCTCTTCGTTCCTGAGGTCCATTTGACGCTGATCGAGTCCAATCACAAGAAAGCGACGTTCTTGCGCGAGGTGGTGCGCCTTCTTGCCTTGGCAGACGCCGATGTATTCTCAGGGCGAGCCGAAGAACTGCCACACGGCTCGGCTGAGGTGGTCACTTTGCGCGCGGTCGAGCAATTCGACTCCGCACTGCCGGTTGCAATGCACCTGGTTGCGCCTGGCGGCCGTCTGGCGCTGTTCATCGGAGCAAGCCAGGCCTCTGGTGTCCCCCAAGTTGCTGCCGGTTTCAATTGGAGCGAACGGCTAGTGATGCCGCTGTCATCGCAACGGATTTTGCTCGTTGGCCGTCGTGACAGATAGCGGGCTCTAGAGGCCCATTCCAGAAAGGCCATTTGTGAAATTCTTGCGATGGAAACAAACGACTTATGGCCCGAGAATTCGCCGAAACCCGTGTTTCTGGATGCTCCCCTAGCCCGAATCAGTGGGGCACTCCGTCGAAAGTCGCTGGGTAACCTGTTTGGAATCAATCAACCTTAGCAACGCACTTTCATCTATACGGGTGGGCCACAGTCCCATGGCAAACTCTGAAGTCGGCCAGCCTTTTCTCATGGATGGCGCTCAAGGGAGTCCGAATTTCCTCAGTAATCCTTTTTAACCGAGCACGGAGAGATCGTGGGGGGGGCGAGGAACTGAGTCCTTTGTTAAGGAAGCGGAATGCTCGGCTGCTTTCGAGCGGCCCACTTCCCGGATCATATCGACCAATCTTCGATTCCCACGAATCGGGTGAGCAGCGGCGGCTCTCGTGTGGGCAGTGGATCGGGAGAAAATGCGGCTGAGGCGGGAAAGCGATGTTCCACGTGGAACAACCTCGTTCAACGCCACTACTCGCTAACGCGGTGTTCCACGTGGAACAATCTGCCTGCGCACCGGAACTCTGGTGTTCCACGTGGAACAATTTGAGCTGTGACTTGTTGCTCCTCTGTCCCAAAAATGTTCCACGTGGAACATCGGTGATTAACAGCACGAAAATCTAATTCTCACCACAGCTTGCACAGGAATTTTCGTTTTGCACAACATTTGCGCGTTGCAATCACAGGCGGACTTGCCTTATGCTGCGCCCATCTGGATTCTCCAAAAACTAAATGGGACGCGTTATCGCGGTAGCCAACCAGAAGGGCGGTGTGGGTAAGACGACGACCGCTATCAATCTGGCTTCATCCTTTGCTGCGGCGGAAGTGAACTGCCTCCTTGTGGACTGCGATCCGCAGTCCAACGCCACCAGCGGCTTGGGCTTGGCCAAAGACCCCGAACGAATCAGCACATATCATCTGCTTATGGGGGCAGCTTCGGCCGAAGAAGCCCTGCAGAAGACCGAACTCGAGCAGTTGTGGCTGATTCCCTCGCACAAAAACCTCATCGGTGCCAATCTGGAACTGGTGGATGCGAATCAGCGCGAATTCCGATTACGCAACGCCCTGGCGTCGCTGCGGGAGCGCTATCAGTTCATCGTGCTGGACTGTCCGCCGGCGCTCGACCTGCTCACCTTGAACGCGCTGGTGGCAGCGGATACCGTGCTGATTCCGATGCAAGCCGAGTATTTCGCGCTGGAGGGCATCAGCGAGCTGCTCGACACGATTGAGCGCATCCGCGGCAGCTTCAACGCGGATCTCGGGATCGAGGGCGTGGTCCTCACCATGTTCGACGAGCGTACCAACCTGGCTCAACAGGTGACAGCAGAGCTGCGGCGATTCTTTGCCGACAAGCTGTGCACGACGTCGATCCCGCGGAATATCCGGCTGGCTGAAGCGCCCAGCCATGGGAAGCCGGCGCTCATGTACGACGTACGCTCCCGAGGTGCGGAAAGTTATATCCGCCTGGCCAAGGAAATCATCGCGCACTACATGGCCGCGCAGGCTGCCGCAGAGTTGCCGGCGCCCAGAGAAATGCCGGCCCCGATCGAGATGGACAAGCCGGCTTAGATTGACGCTCGTCGATATATAATACATTGACCATCATCGATGTAGTCGCGGGATTTATTCACCGCCGAGATCGCCGGGGAGAAACAGGAGGAGAGGCTCCGCAAAGCATGACGACCACGACAGTTGAAAAACGCAAAGCCTTGGGGCGCGGCCTGGAGTCCTTGCTGCCGGTAGCGCCACGCGTACCTGGTACCATCGTAGCCACCACGCCGCCACCGCCCGTGGTGGCGGGCGCAGTTGCGGTTCAACCGCAGCCGCACAAGCCCGCTGACGGCGAGATCCTGGAGATCGCCCTCGACCTGATCGACAACAATCCTTACCAGACGCGCGGCATCTTCCGCGAAGACGAACTCCGCGAACTGGCCGACTCGATCAAAGTCAGCGGCGTGCTTCAGCCTATCGTGGTGCGCCCGAAAGCTGGACGCTACGTGCTGGTTGTGGGAGAGCGGCGCTGCCGGGCGTCGAAGCTGGCGGGCAAAGAGAAAATTCCGGCCATCCTGCGCCTGGTCTCCGACGAGCAAGCCGCCGAGATGACCATCATCGAGAACCTGCAGCGCGCCGACCTCAACTGCATGGAGCAGGCGCGCGCCTTCGCACGGCTCAGCCAGGAATTCGGCCTCACGCAGGAGCAGATCGGGCAGCGCACTGGTTGCTCGCGCGAGTCGGTCTCCAACTACACGCGTCTGCTCAAGCTGCCTTTTGAAGTGCAGAAGCTGCTGATCGAAGGCCAGCTCGATTTCAGCATGGCGCGCGTGCTGCTCACCCTCGTCGATCCCAGCCAGATCGTTAAAGTCGCAGAGCGGGCGATCAAAGAGCACCTGTCGGTTGTGCAGCTGGAAGATCTTGTGTTCGAGATCAATGTCCCGGTCGAAAAGGGTGCGGGGACACCGCAGGCGCGTTGGGTCGATCCCAACGTGCGCGCCGCCCAGCAGGAACTCGAACGGGTCCTGGGTGTGCGGGTGCGTATCCGTGATCGCAAGGGCAAGGGAAAAATCGTGATCGAATACGCCACGCTCGAGGACTTTGATCGGGTGTTGGAAACGCTGAAAGGGAAAGGCGAGTAGTTGGTAGTGAGCGGGCGGCCGGCTGGGCGCCTTCCTTATCGCCTAGAGGATCAAGTTCGTTAACAGGAATCAGAATAGTAAAAAGTGGGCTGCAAGGATCAGTTTTGCTCGGTTCTAGATCCTTTCTTTGAGTGCCCCATGTCGGAAATTACGTTGCTGAGTGGTATTCGGCGCGATCTTGAGCAAATCATAATTTTAGTTCCCAGGTTTCCGCGACCAAGTCGTTTCCCCAGCTGTGGTGCGGCTTGTGATGGACGAGGCGGAAGCCGGCCCTCTCGTATATCCCACGGGCAGCGTGAAGGTCGCTCTGCGTCCACAGGGTGATTTTCTTGTAGCCGGTCTGGCGAGCGAAGCGGACGCACTCCTCGACCAGGCGCTTGCCGATGCCCAGGCCTCGCGCCTTGGGTTCCACGAGCAGCAGGCGCAGCTTGGCAACCGTCTTCGATTTCTTAACCAGGAAGACCGAGCCCACGATCTCACCTTCGCGCTCCGCGATCCAGCAGCGCTCGCGCTTGGCATCGAAATGCTGGATGAATAGCGCGACTATTTCGGCAACCAGGGCTTCGAAGCGCTCGTCGTAGCCATATTCCTGGGAATAGAGCAAGCCATGGCGATGCACGACCCAGCCCATGTCGCCGGGTTGATGCGGCCGCAGCAGGTACGGCGCCTTGCCTGGATCGGGCGCGGCTCCTCCCAGCAGTTCTTCGATCGTGCGCATGGCATCGCGCAGGCGCTGCCCTTGGAGTGCGGCGTTGCTTAACATGGCCTTTACTTCTGCGCTGGACCTGGCGTCGAGTTCGGCGAATTTCTGTAGGCCTTTGCGGGTGAGAGCGAGCAGGCTTTGCCGGCCGTCGGCCTGCGAAGGCAACCGTTGAATCAGGCCGCGTTTTTCGAAGTTGCTAAGCAGGCGACTCACGTAGCCCGGATCAAGGCCCAAGTCCTTGCAGAGTTCGAAGGCCGTAGGCTGGTCGCGGTGAGCCAGCTCGTAGAGCACGCGCACCTCGGTGAGGGAAAACGGACTGCCCAGCAGTCCTTGGTGGAGGACTCCGATCTGGCGGGTGTAGAAGCGGTTGAAGCGGCGAACTGATTGGACAAGCTGATCGATGTCGGACCGAGCCGACGTGGGCATAGGCGCCTCCTGCTCCCGGGAACGCAAGTTGCCAATATCAAGCAATTAGTTGCCTATGTCAAATAATTGCATATTATTACTGCCAACCTCCAAGATCTTCGTCGGCTTCGACCAGCACGACGTCATACTTCTCCAACATGGGCATAAGTTTGTGTTCCAGCTCCTGCTTCCAGAGCTCGCCTTCGTAGAACTGCGCCTTCATCGGTTCACGCCTTGCGAGGTTGGGAAAGGCGCGCATGAAGAAGAACGTGTCGGCATCTTCGATCGAGGGAAACGGCCCCATAATCTTCATCCCGATCTCGCGGTGCGCCGGCATGCTCTCCGCCTTGAAGATGGCAAGAAATTCCTCCCGCATGCCGGGCTTGGTCCTATAGGTGCGCATTTCGATGATCATGAGTTCTCCGGTGAGTGTGTGGCGCGGGCACTCTTGTCTGCGCGCGCGGCATCCATTACCAGTTCTGTTTAGGATCTACCAGTCAGATAGTCTAAGTCTAGCCCGCCACAGATAGCTGGCAATCAGAAGCCACGATCTTACCGCAGGAGCGGGACAAGACTGTTCTCGCCACTCAGGCATTACGCATGGGCGCGCTACAGAAAATACGAATACCGCCCAGGCTGCCCCAGGGCCCATTTTCAAAAGGCAGATCGGCCGGTGTTCGTAACATTCCGGAAGCTACTCGGGGAACCATATTGGGGGGCATCTGCGGATTCTGCGATCTTGTAGAGGCCATCAACGACCCCGACCACGAACGGCACGAGGAAATGCGCGAATGGATCGGTGATGACTACGATTCCGAAACCTGTTCGGTTGACGAGGCAACCGGCTCACACCCATGCGCCGTCGCAGCAAGAGTATTAAGACACTAGCCACCGCGGCACGGGCAGCCTTCTCGAACTGACGGCGAAGTTTCGTGCGGTCTGGCCCTTGTTGGACGAACGCACTCGACGCCTCATGGCGGCCAGCGAGGCCAAGCAGATGGGCTACGGGGGCGTGAGTTTGGTGCGCCCCGGGCGTGTGGACTGTCGCGGAAGGCGATCGCCAAAGGGATCCATGAAATCGAAGCCGGGGTGGCGTGGGAAGGTCGTATTCGCCGTCCCGGAGCGGGTCGCAAACCCATTTTACTCTGCCTAACGAGCGCAGCGCTTGTTCCCATACGGAGTGTGCGCGGGCATAGATAGGGGTCGTCGTCTCCGGCAGACGTTCCGTGAAAACGTGAAAATGTGATGAGCGCATCCTTCCGTTTCTCCGTTTTGAGGACTGCAGCCTGGAGGGCAGCCGGGCCAGGGCATCGGGCACGCGTACAGGAGTGTCCGCACCACACGAGACGGAAAAGGCCGGCCATGTTTCCATGACCAGCCTTTATTTATGCCGGCAACGACCTACTCTCCCACACACTTGGCGCGTGCAGTACAATCGGCCCTGCGGGGCTTAACTTCCGTGTTCGGGATGGGAACGGGTGGATCCCCCGCGGTGTGATCACCGACAACTTGTTCGCGTGCGGAGCGCGCGAAAGCCGCTAGCTACTAGCCTCTAGCTCTGAGCCAAAACCGAGATCCCTCGCTTCGCTCGGGATGACAAAATCAAACGAATAAACGAGGCTAAATTCTAGGTGCCGAATGCTAATAGCGGATTCTGAAAGAACCTGAGGTCAATGCCTCACAACTGAATAGATTGAGAACTGCAGATTCCTCGCTCGCCCTCGCCAGAGGCTACGGACGGCTCGGAATGACAATAACAAGGATTTTTCGTCGGCGCGAAGCTTCTGCTGAACTTCTGACTTCTGCTCAGGTTCTAGCTAGTAGAAGCTAGCAGCTAGAAGCTTCCATGCACCGAGTAAATTTTATGGTCAAGCCGAACGGGCGATTAGTACAGGTTAGCTACGCGCATCACTGCGCTTCCACTCCCTGCCTATCAACCAGGTAGTCTTCCTGGGCCCTTCTTATCCCTTACGGGTTGGGAGATCTCATCTCGGGGAGTGCTTCCCGCTTATATGCATTCAGCGGTTATCACAACCGAACTTCGTTACCCAGCTATGCCACGGGCATGACAGCTGGAACACAAGAGGTTCGTTCATCCCGGTCCTCTCGTACTAAGGACAAGCCCCCTCAAATCTCCTACGCCCACAACAGATAGGGACCGAACTGTCTCGCGACGTTCTGAACCCAGCTCACGTACCGCTTTAATAGGCGA
The DNA here is from genome assembly GCA_003225055.1 of Acidobacteriota bacterium. GTDB lineage: Bacteria > Acidobacteriota > Terriglobia > Terriglobales > Acidobacteriaceae > Gp1-AA122. The sequence continues at coordinate 108 of QIAU01000135.1, read as the reverse complement.
ACAGCCTAACCCTTGGAACCTTCTACAGCTCCAGGATGCGATGAGCCGACATCGAGGTGCCAAACCGGAGCGTCGATATGAACTCTTGGCTCCGATCAGCCTGTTATC
>QIAU01000198.1 GCA_003225055.1 Acidobacteriota bacterium | reverse complement strand
ATTTGAACATCCAAGGCTTGGCGGGCGGTAGGCTTGCCAAGTCGGTACACGATGCCGCGTGGTCAGGCTTCATCCGAAAGCTATCGTACAAGGCTGAAAGCGCTGGTCGATGGCTGGTGAAAGTGAATGCCCGTGGCACATCGCAACAATGCCCGTGTGGTCGAGCTGTGCCAAAGCGGTTGTGGGACAGGAAGCACCATTGTTCGGCTTGCGGTTTCAAGACCATCCGCGACCACGCCTCGGCATTGGAGATTTTAAGGCGCGGACTGCGCCTAAGGACCGAAACGCCTGCGATAGCTGGCGTGGCCCTTGAAGCCCCTCGCTTTAGCTATGGGGCGTAAGTCACCACAGGCGGAATCAACCTAGCCCCTAGCGTAAACGAGCCAGATATCTCCCCGCGCGAAATTGGTGCTTACACTCACCATCTCTTTTGGAGTACACGTGGGGCACACGTCGATGCGGTTTGCGATGGAAAACAATGGAAAGGTTGCCCATCTGTTCTCCCCATCTGTCCGGCCTCAACCCTATACTGTAATGCAGTATATCGTGACAGTGTCTATTCTGCGTTAGTGATGTTCAGCCGGGAACTCAAGAAGGGCAGCACAGAACTGGTGGTTCTGGCCTTACTGGAAGAGAGGCCGCGACACGGGCATGGCTCTGTCGTTGATTGAAAAACCGACCCCAGCAAAAGGGCCATTTCGCTCGTATTCCTAATTCCATTTGCCAAACCGGCTCACATGGAACTGCTCTTTCAGCACACTAGGCACCAGAGGGACATGGAGTTGCAGAAGTAGTGAATGCTTCTGCGCCATATCGTCGGCAAATTCTGCTGGGCCTCTTCCTTCATTTTCCCCCCAGTAGAAGATTTGACCAACCGCACCTTGCAATGCCCACTCCTGAATTGCATCGCTTCCAACACCGCCGACCACGATAGATTCGTGGGCTGTGTACGGCTGCCATGGATCAGGAAGCAGAATGGTGTCAGGCGACAAGGCACGGAGCGCCTCCGTCAGACGATTACGGAGAATCAGCCCGGGCAAGGCACTCAATTCCCCTTCCCGGAATCCCAGATTCACCACTGTTGAGATGCCTGCCGAACCTGCCGTACGCTGAAATTGCGCAGCTGATATTGAACTTTTGTCGCCATCTCCAACGCAGACCAGCGAAACGCTATATCCTGCCTGAATCATCCTCCGGACCGTCGCACCGGCGCTGACGAGCCAATCAGTCGCTTCGGGGGTAATGACAAGCGCTCGTTTGGTTTTATCTCTCTCCAAGTCGAGCTCGGCAGGCTGCGACGGAGTACGGGAAGGTTGCGGCTGGGCGAGCCAGTCTTCAAACCAATCAAGCGGATTCGCGGCGTGATAGTAATAAAACGACTCGGAGTTGACAGGAGCCTTAAGTTGCGGACGACGGGCTTCCGTGTGGAAGGCTTGCAATGCCCGGAATTTCGTGTCCGCAGTACTCACGATATCCTCATGATAATTTGGAACCTGTTCCCCACCGTTCGAGCTCCAGAAATATCGGTTCGAGATCAGTTTGAAGTTCGTCTTTGGCTCCAAGACGATTTCAGGATAAAAGCTGAGATGTGAGGCGCTCCAGGCCGCATCTTCGGCAGCATGCCCGATCCGCGCATCATCGAGATCTCGATCGTAGGGTGCCCACGGATCGACGGTGAAAATCGCATCCGGTGCAAGCGCGCGGAAAATAGCGGCAAAGCGAGCGCGCAATTCCGGTTCGGATACCTCAGCAAGTTCTCCGTCTTTGAGATCGAGATCGATCACTTGACGAATGCCCAGAATCTCCGCCGCTTTGTGAGTCTCCTCCGCCATTTTCGTTCGCGCTTCCACGGGGGAGACGTCTCCTCCGTGACTTTCGTCGTCGGTGACTCTCACGAGGTAAACGCGAGCACCTTCGCGGGCGGCCTTCGCAATCGTGCCACCAACTGCCTGCACGTAGTCCATTCCGTGGGGCGAGATCACTACAATTGTTTTATCTTTGAAGCTGGTCAAACCGGGAGGCGATGCAGGTTTTCTTTCTATTACAACTCGTTTCGTTACCTCTGTCCCCCCTGTTGCACTGGAACTGCGGTACCAGATGTGATGACTCACTTCGGCCGCGCCCAGGCCGTAAATTCGCCCGACGTCCTGGTCGTGCTTGCGAAAGTAAGATACGGCGCTCGTCGCGAATTGGGCACGATGGAGTGTCATGGCCTCCATCTTGCGGTCCAGATATGCCGAGATATCAGTGACGGTGTTCACATCGATCGGAGCGCGGGCCCAATAATATCCATCCGTAACAGCATAGGGTGCGATCCCGGAGGAGATCTGCTCCGGGGCATAACGCGGATTATCAGCGTTCCGCGCAGCATCTTCCGCGGCCAGGCCACATGCCCGGTGGTCCGGATTCTCCTCTCCGTAGCCTGCATAAGGATCGAACGTGTAAATCGTATCCGCCTTTAACTTCCGCAGATACTGCATAACGGCATCGCGGAGCCTGTCGTGCGGAACGCGTCCGAGTTCATCGTTTTTGAAATTCAGAGAGTAAATAGCGCTCAAGCCCAGCATTTGCGCCACTTTCAGTACTTCGCGTTCGTTCTGTGCCGCGTTGTGCTGAGGATCTGGCCCGCCGCTCTTCTCATCATCCGTGACGCGGATCAGATAGCCGGTGTATCCCTTGTCGATTAGCGTTGCAATACTGCCGCCAGCGAACATCGAAAAATCGTCCGCGTGACAAGTCACCACGACCAATACACGTCCACGAAATGGCTGATGCGTCTGCCCGCGCGCCACAGCAAAGAGCCACACACATAGAAATAGCCAGGCTGAACAAACTGTCTTCAACATCGTAGTGATCATGGCAGCTAAGCTAGATTTCCCTATGGAGAATATAAAAGTTTGCGCATGGGAGAAGGCTTCCGGAGTGATTTCAATTCGTTAGAATGACAGCCGCACGCCCAATTGGTAAATTCGTGGATTGTAAAGATCGTACTTATTCCCTCCGACCGGCAACAGTGAGCCAAAATTCACCGCGGTGGATGATGCATTGGGGAACACGGGTGAATAATAATCGCTTGCCAAGAGATTAAACGCTTCGACGCGGAGCTGGGCCTGCAGCTGCTCGTGAATCCGCACGTTTTTGAAAAGCGAAAAATCGGTTGCTCGCTGTCCAGTCGATGTCAGGATGTTGCGTCCAGCATTGCCGAGTGTTCCCAACGGCGGCGTAGCGAATTTGGATGTATCAAACCATCTTGTGAGTGTCTGGTGAAATCCCGACGTTGGGCCGCCAATTACGTTCATGCGCAGAGAGTTGCGAGTGTCGCCGGTCTGACTACGATCGCCGCAGCCACAGATTACGTTCGTTGGGGTACCATCCGCCAGGGTTAGAATGCCGTTGGCCTGCCAGCCGCCGAGGATCGCGTTCACGTAACCTCCCCGGTTCAGAAATGCTTTGCCTTGGCCGAATGGCAGTTCGTAAACCCAGCTCACTACCAGGCGCCGGGACTGATTGAATCCCGCAGGACCTTTTTCCGCCCTAAGGTCGTGGGAATATTGTGCACGATCAGAGGAACCGCTAATACCGCCGCCCAATTCCGAAGACTGGTCGAGTGTTTTGCCCCAGGTAAAGGATCCCAGCAAGCTAAGTCCGTTCGCGAAACGCCTGTCCACCTTGAAGGTCATAGCATGGTGCATTGACTGAGCGATATTCGCCAAAGCCGTGGCCGTAGCGGCAAAATTCTTATATGGCACGCGCTCCTCAATGGGAGAGCATGTCTCGGGATATGCACCGGGCGGGCATTGCGAGCGATAGCTCACGCTGTTGTTCGTATTACCCACCTGTGACGGGAGATAGGCCTGATTGAAACTCCACGCTAAAGGCTCGCGTAAGCCGTGCGAGCCCTCGTAGCCAAGCTCGAGCATGAGGCTCGGCAGCAATTGATACTGGAGATCGAGGCCCCACTGCTGCGTGTAGGGAGTTTTGTTATCAGGTAATTGAACACGGGCGTCCGAGCACTGATTGAGCACTTCTGTAACTACGCCAGTAGCAGGATTCACGACTTGGCGCGACGGAGCCTGACAATACGGGGGCGGGAAGCTTCGTTGCGCCACAGAATATGGGGCCGGGAATAAGTTTCGAATGTCTAGAGGTGGCGGATTCTCAAAACCGTTTGGCGTCGGCAGTACTGGCGAAAGGTAGGGGATATTTTCAGTGATCGATTGTGCAGGGTAGAAGTTATGCAATACATCGTAGAAGATTCCATATCCTGCGCGGACAACGAAACTATTGCTCGCCGCAAACGGGCGCCAGGCTAGTCCGATTCGCGGCGCCCAATCCTTCCAGTCGGTATTGATCAACGTATCTTGCGCACAGCAGGCTGCCAGGATGGCATTGTTTACCAGGTCTGCATAGTTTTTATCAATATAAAGCAGTCGTCCGCCAGGATACTTGAAATCAAAAATGTTACCGCCGCGGAACTTGTCATGCATGGGCGTGTGAAGCTCCCACCGCAAACCCATGTTCAGCGTCAATTGTGATGTGACACGGAAATCATCCTGGAAGAAGGGCATGATGTCGGTATTGCGCAGGCGAGATAAACTCTGATCAAAAGCGCTATACCGCGCAGCAGGCGATCCGCTCAGATACCCAAGCAGCATATCGGCAAAACCGTTGCCAGTGCCGGGTTGGCCTGCTTTTTGCGGAACCGATGGATCTTGGGCTGTGTATTGACCGGTAAACGAAAGAAACCCATTCCCTCCGAAACCGTTTTCATTCATGTTTTGGTTACGGCGAATATCAATGCCTACCTTGACAGTGTTTCGCCCACGCGTCGTGGTTAGGTTGTCAACCCAATGGAAGATGTTGGAGATGTTAAAGAATGGCACGGAACCGCCAAAACCGAGCGCTGTGTATCCGGTACCGAGTGAGACCGACGGAAGCGCATAGTATGCAGCATTCACATCCAGATTCTTCAATCCGATTTGTTGCCAATAATTCGTGCTGCCGAAGGCTGTCTCAAAATCCTGTAAGAAATAGAAATGATTGAAGCCGAAACGAGCTTCGTTGATGGTGCGAGGGCTCAGAATATGCGTCCATTGTAGTCCGGCCAGTCGGCTGTTCTGCATGACAGTATTTCCGGACAGGGGGACGATCGAAGGATTGGGTGCGTTTTCGTTCTGGAAGAGGAAATCACCAGACAGATGGTCCTGCATGCTCAAATTGTGGTCCACGCGAACACTGACGTTGTCCACGGTTATGCTAGAAACCACGCTTCCCCTGTAATTGTTGCAAGGCAGAGCGCAGCTCACATTGGGGGCGGGAAAGTATTTCAATAAATTAACACTCTGCGAAGCGAACATTTGCACCGGGATTTGATTGCTTGCAAAAGGCTGCCGGATGACGGCTGGACTGCCGGACGGATTGGGAACTCCAGACAGAGGGTTATAGAGCTGGACCGGCCAGTCCGAGAAGTCCCCGTTCCGTTCCTGCGCGGTGGGCACTTGCGCCTGCCCGACGGAGCCCGTACGCCGGCGTCCCCCTTGATAGCTTACAAAGAAAAAAGTTCGATCTGTGCCACTATAGACTCTCGGTATCAACAGAGGTCCGCCAAATGTTCCTCCAAACTGATTCTGCTTAAGCGGATTTTTGATATGGAAACGGGGATTCATCTTCTCTAATGCATCGTTCCGGAGAAATTCCCAGAGTGATCCGTGCGCTGAATTTGTGCCCGCTCTCATGGCGATGTTCACTTGTGCAGCGCCCATGCCGAACTCTGCCGAATAAAGCCCGTTTTGGAGCTGGAACTCCTGGATCGCATCGATGGGAGGAATGGACGTCGGTGTCTGGAATAGTCCTTCATTGGCCGTGACGCCGTCGATCAAGAAGCTGATCGACGCCGGACGGGATCCGTTTATGCTCACCATGCGGAACGAATCATTCAAGCCGTGGCGCCGAATCGTGCTCGCCGTAGTGATACCGCCCTGCGCTTCGGTTGTATCCGTATTCAACCGTATCAGACTTGTAAAATCCCGCCCATTGAGCGGTAACTCCGTTAATTGTTGGCTCGTGATGACTTGCCCCAGAGTACTGGTATCCGTCTGTACCATCTGCGCATTTGCGTTTACCTGGACTTGCTGGGTTACCGGTCCCAGCCTCATCGGTAAATCGATCCGGAGCGTCTGATTCACCTGCAGGGTCACGCTTTCCACTGCGCTCTTAGCAAAGCCCTGCTTCTCGGCTTCGACCCGGTAATGTCCGGGAATGAGAGATGTCACGTAATAGTCGCCTGTACTGTCTGTTTCATACACCGACGATATATGGGTTTCACTATTCGTGACGGTGATGCGCGTGCCGGGAATGGCTCCACCGTTTGGATCACGCACGTTGCCTACAATCGACCCGCGAGAGGACTGCGCAAATAAATCTGCTGTGCACCAAATAAGAGCGATACAAAGAGTGCAAAAAACGCGAACCGATTTAAGCATGCAACCCTCCGTTTCGAACAAAATTAGGGTCGTATGTTGATAAAAAGGAAGCCGGTTTGCAAGGGAATTGTTTCATCAGAATAGTGTGTGTTCTACTGTACAGAACAAGCGGAAAGTTCAGTAAATATCCCGAATGAACTTGATATTCGCGACCGAAAACAGACTGCAGAATGGTTGGATTTGAAATACATGTTCTATGGTGTAGAACAGCCAGGAACTTCGCGGCAGCTGGTCAGGTCATAAAACTGATTGGTTTATACATCCGGCAGCTAAACTTTCGGGAAATTGCTTTCAGCGTCCCGAATCGTAAAGCAGGGGAAAGAACTGCCCTTCGACCTTCTCGCCGGCTGGGATTACGGGTATGCCTTGTAGCAGGGGTTCGTTACTCGCAGAGCGCACACCATCCTTCATGACATTAATCACCGTTGCGCGGCGCGAACGATCAGAATGATTGGCAAACGATCCATGTACCAGCCGAGGATGATGAAATGACGCTTCGCCTTTCGTTAACTCAACAGCCACGGGCCGGTGAAGCTCACCTCGCTGTTCTTCGTTCAGGACGGCATGGATGGCGGTCATATCGCCGGCCAGTCCGGTTTTTGGCAGATCGGGCCAGCGATGGCTGCCTGCAATGTAGTGCAAGCATCCGTTTTCGCGCGTCGAGTCATCGAGACCAATCCAGCAAGTGAGATGGGCGAGCGGTTGAGTTCGTGTCCAGTACGAATAGTCCTGATGCCAGGCCACTACGCCGCCGTGATGGGCAGGCTTGCAGAACAGCTGATCGTGCCAGAAGCGAACTGCTCCCCCCAGGAGTTGCGCCGCGGGAATCGTAAAGGCGGGGTGCCAGAGCAAGTCGTGAAAACCGGGTGTTACACGCCATGCGCCCAGCGCATGGAACAGGACGTGATTCGGGTCGTCCGATTCGTTTGAGTTGTATTCGTAAAATAATTCTTGGTCTTCGCCGGTTGCATCCAACAGCCGCGCAAGCTCCTCTCGGAGCGCCTCCACCTGTTCCTCCGACAGAATCCGGATTCCGGTCAAGTATCCGTGCTCGTGGAAGAATTCGATTTGCTCTGTGCGGAGCTCGTACTGAGTAGTCGTGCAAGGAGTCGCCTCAGGGAAAAGCGAGCTGATTAAATGATGATGAATTGAAAGATCCTGTGCCATGGGTCCCATTAACCTCCACTCGCTCCTCATTTGCGGCGGAGCGGCTAGGATTCCGCGATTCTCGTCCTTCAAATACAGCGTCTTTGTACGTGTGCCAATGGCGATTAAGAAATTATTTTTAATTCGCCAGCATTCCCGGAGACTGCCCACACCTTCCCGCCAATGGCGCCGAGCTGCCGGGCGAGAACCTCTTTGTGATTTCTAATAAAGGATCCGATGGCGCAAGCGAAATATTCCAAATCATCGTGCCGTCGGCATGTTCGCAAGTACTTTCTAGCGTCTGCTGAAATACATGGGGCACAGGATTTCCTTGTTCGTGCCAGGAGGTCGAGTGCGCGTATACGCCGCCATAAATGGGAAAGCGGCCAGCCGCGGCCAGCTTGCTATTTTCCAGAAACGAAGGCAGGCCGGTCGCCTTTTCGAGATTCACCCACCAGAGCCAGACGCCATCCACACAGCCGGCCAGCCTATCGGCCACTTTGCGGTCGAGATCATAGATCGTGGGCACAAACAACAGCTTGGGATTGATCTTCCGCTTCGTGCTGTAAATCTGGCACACGTACTCGCGGGTGAAAGTCTCACGACTTTCGCCTTGGTCTAGGTCATCAATATTCAGCCCGCGCACATGAGGGTATTCAAGAGAGAGCTTGGCAAAGGCTTCTGCCCACCCTACGTAATCGTGACCATAGGGCTGCGAGGAGCCTTCGCTGGGCGGAAGGATCACCGGCCAGAGGTCGATGTTGGCGGAGTTTGCGGCTGCGGCGAATCGCTTGAAGTCCTTCCAACTCTCCGGGTTACCGCCGACAACGGCGATCTCGCAACGAAATCCAGCCTGCTTAAGCAGGTCAATTGTCTGGTCTACGTCCAGTGAGTGATCGGGTTTCAGCAATGGCACTGACCAGGCGCAGGGCGACAAGCCCATGGCGTGCCAATCCCCTATGTGCGACGCGTCGGAATGAAGAGCGCGGTGGGATGATTGCGCGTAAGTAGCCACGGCAAAAAACAGCAAAATACAAACAACAGCGATAACGATTTTGCAAATCACAATTTCCTCCAACACATACCGAGCACACCCGACGGCTAATCGGCTTTCCCGCCCGGGCGGTAATATCGAATGCGGTTCTGATAGCGAGCGAGTAATTGTTTCAAATCATCGAGCATTAGACTCCCCATGTTTACCGTGACGAATACATCCGGCGACCGTCCTTCTCGAGCGAGAACCTCTACCGCCCTAAGAAATGTGGAATGCAAAAGCGCCGCTCCGGCGATGGTCGACAGTGGGCCAAGGGCCGCCGGAACTCCTTCTATGGTTATGGCCGCATCTCCGCACGGACAGTGATTGTCCAGAATCACGTGTGCAATTTCGAACAGCCGTTTACCGGAAGGATGGTGAGACTTCGACTGCCGTGACTGCGTGAGATTCGTCAGCGCGATCACCTTCATCCCGGAGGCTTTCATTCGAACCGCGATCTCGATCGGCAACGGGTTGCGGCCAGAATTGGAGATCACCACGCCAGCATCGTTCGTGCGAAAACTTTCGCGGTGAATCAGAAGATCGGCTGAGTCGACACGGCGTTCGAATTCGGTACTCTCGACCGCGCCGCACTCGAAGCCAAGCCGCGCATCGAGAATTGCATTTACGGCCACAAGGCCGCCGGCACGAAAGAAAACTTCCTGAGCTAGCAGCGACGAGTGTCCAGAGCCGAACACGTGGATGATTCCATCGTTTCTTAGGGCTTCCGCGATCACACCAGCGGCCTGTTCAACTTGCTCGAAGCAAATGTCGTCAAGCGCTCGACGAACCGATGCGAGATAGCGCTCTGCGGAGTCCATCTATCTTGTCTCACGACAGCAGAGTGATCGTCTGAGGATTGCGTCCGCTGCTCTGCTGAAGGGTGAACTCAGGGCTTCGTAGTCATTGCGCGCTGCACTGGCAGCCGTCAAATATCCCCAATATCCGTTTGCATAGCAAACCGGTATTGTGTGAGCGTGTCTCCACAGGAACATTCCAGTTTCCGAATAAATCTCCAGTGGCAGCGCTGCCAGGCGGATTGGTCCCCAGCGCCACTCGGTGATAGAAAGGGCTAAAGTTGGTCGCATAAACTCAGCCGCTCGGGAGATGTGCGCGCGGACGTGAATAGCTTCTTCGGCAACCGCCGCTTTCCTTCTTGATCGTGGATGCTTGAGAGGTACCGCCATACTGAGATCAGCCAAGGGGAGTACCACAGTTCGCAGTTGAGCCTTAAAGGGAGATAGAGTGATCGGCTGGAACCGCGCGGCAGCCGCTTGCCTCGTGATTTTGCTGGCAAGCCGTTTAAGCTCCTTCGAAGTCTGCTCTTTTCGAATGAAGCGAGTGCTGATGTTCGCGGCGGCACCGTTCGCGACCAAGGCTATTGCTGCCTTGCCTTCCCAAATGGTGCTGAGCGACCCGTGCAGATCTCCGGAAAGGGCGTGATTGTCGGGTCCCAGCACAGTAGGGTGGCAACCATAGACGGCCAATAAAGCAATGTCTTTCACGGCTTCGAACTTGAACAAAAACAGGCTTTGCCGACGGGCCCGCTGCGGCGAATTCCGATCGGTAGCCACTCCCGCTATTTCGACCCTCGCGAAGCTCGCGCTTACACTGCAAAGCCGGTTCGAAGCGGTGAGGCTGGTTTCGATCATCGCTTGTTCCAGCTTTTCAGAATATTGACGAAGGTATGGCTCCGATACGTCTCCAGAAAAGTTAAAAGGATGTGTGTCAAGGATGGGACCAGAATGCGTGTGCGTAGCGGCAATAATGATGAATGCCGGCCGCGTGCCAAGCGCCCGAGCAATTTCTCGGCGCAAATGTTCAGCCCAACGCGAAGAGATGAGCAGCACGTCGGCCAATACCATTAACAGCCGAGTTGTGCCCTGCTCAAGGAGCAGCACGCGAATGTACAAAGGATCGAATGCGCCGACCGCTGGCGCACTTCGAGCGATATACCCCCCCATGGCATATCCCGGGGCGGGCGTGATCTCTCGTTTTGCCCATCCGGCACGTAGCTCACGCATGGCAGCCTCTTTGAAACAGATCGAGAGATTCCAAGTGGTTTATCCCCTTCGCTCGTAAAGCCAGTAAAAAAGCTCCTGCAAGTGGCGAGAACGCGGGGGCTATCAATCGTGCTTGAGGCGCTAGGCTATGCAGTCTCGAGCGGAGCGGTTTCAATAACAGCGTCCCAGTATGGAACATCGAGCCTTGATAGGAGACCTTTACTGGCTCAAGTTCCAGACGAGCAGCGGCTTGCGCCGCCTGCGAGGCGAGCGCCTCGGCTCCCACACGAAAAATATCTCGTGCTACTTCGTCACCTTGTTCGGCAGCCGAGCTGACCATGGGAGCCAGAGCTCCCAGCTCGGCCGGAGTCATCGGATGCTTGTAAACGGCGTCGATGATCCGGTCGAAACAGTGCAGCTTGTATCGATTCAGCAGGCATCGCACTAACGAAGTAGCGGGTCCAGTCCCATCTGCAGCCAGCGCCGCCCGGCGAAGGGCTTCGCGACTGACCCACTGTGCACTTGCCTCGTCACCCATCAACGGGCCCCAGCCGCCCACTTTCGCAAGCTTTCCGCTGGAATCCTTTCCCAGAACGATGGATCCCGTTCCGCAGACAATCACCACCCCTGGGTCGCCTGAGAGTGCGCCTTCGAGTGCAATCAGCGCGTCCGCTTTGACTAATATCTGCGTTTTAGGAAGCTCGCATCTTAGGCTGTGAGTGATTCGAGCGGCACCGCTGCCATCGTAGTCCACACCTGCAGTTCCGATTACCGCAACCGAGATTTGCGAAGCTCTGACGCCTGCTCTCCGCAAGGCCTGCCAAATTCCGTCTTCAAGATTTTCAAGCGCTCGAAGCTCACCCACAGCGTACGAATTCGCTGGACCCACAAGACTCTTGCCGAAAACTCGTCCACCTATATTTGCGACGGCTGTTCGTGTGTGCGTTGCGCCCGCATCAACGGCAAGAACGAGGCCGTCGATGTTGCGCGACCGGGTATCGTGCTGCTTATGTACCACGGTGGTGCAGAACCTCGGATTGAACTGGCAGTTGGCCTTGCCTAGTTTGTTTTCTCGTCAGGTGTGAACAGGCGATCATCACCATCCCAATCGTCGCGAAAACTCCCCCCATGATGAGGCTCTCGAGATTGATTGCGTGGTTCGTCAGCACCGGTACGACGCCAATCAATACGAGAACCGCTCCCATAATGGCAATCACTACTCCCGCAATCGCGCCCAGACTGATTGACGATTCGACGGCAGCACCAGAAGCTACAGTTAGATCCTTCGAAAAGAGATTGGCGCGATCGGCTTCGGCTCCGCGGGCAGGGAAGAACACGGCGGCGATGACCAGCACTGTCACGGTAAGCACAGCCGGAATTACGATGCTGAGAGCCTGAAAACCGGCCCCGTTTCGTGGCTGCGCGAACCAGCGGTATAACAAGAAGGCAAGTCCAATTCCAATTCCGGCAATAAATCCTGCAAGAGCTCCCGCCGCGGAGAGACTCCGGCTTAACAAGCCCGCCAACATTGGCAGCACGGTGGGAGGCAGAAAGAATCCAAAGGCAGCAACCATAGTGTCGAAAATGGTCCAACGGAAATGAGTTACTGCCAAAGCAAGAACAAGAACGATCAGCGCGAGCCCAGCCGTGATTATTCGGCCAACCAGGACCAGTTCGCGTTGGTCCGCGGCCGGTCGTAGCAAACGGCGATACACATCCAAGGTCAGCACCGCTGACATCACGTTGTAGCCGGAAGAAAGAACCGACATGGTCGCGGCGAACAGGGCGGCCACGATTAATCCCAACATTCCGGCAGGCAGCAGCGCAGAACTTAGGCGAGCATAGATCGCTTGCGGGTTAGCCATGGAAGGGATGTATCCGCGTGCCAGCATTCCCGTAGCTATCCAAATCGGCGGCAAGACGAGAAAAATGAGCGTAGCCAACCACCCGACTCGCACCGCTTCTTCATCGCTGCGCGCAGAGTAGAACTTCTGAATCAATGACCAGTTGCCTGCCAGGGACAGCGTGCTGAGCACCAGGAAAGCTCCTACATAGGTCCACCCGTAGGGTGCGTGCGCAGGTGTGAAGAACTGCTTGGGAACCCGCATCGACACTTGGTGCCATCCGCCGGCAGCATGAAATGTAAGCGGGAGCAGCAGCAAGATCGCTCCTGTGACCAGCACAAACTGAACGAAGTCTGTAACCACAACCGCCCACAGGCCTCCTAAAACCGCATAAACTAGAATCGTCAGGCCGACCGCGAGCATCGCTTTCTCCGCCGTCAGCCCCAATCCTGCCGAAACGAAGATTCCAATGGCAACAATCTTTAGACTTTCATCGATAATCTTGAGGGGCACACCCGACCACACGAAGAGTTGTCTGACGAAAGGCGAGAAACGCCGCTCGAGGAACTCTGTCGGCGTGAGAATGCCCGCGCGCCTCCAACGCCGGGCTAAAAGCCATGTTGTGAGAATGGACGCGGGCACCGTAGTCCAATAGAGTGTTAGCGAAACGACTCCAAATTCGTACCCAAGTCCGGCATATACCACGATGGAGAGGGCACTGACGTACGACATCACAAAAGAAACGCCGCCAATCCACCATGGCAGTTGCTTGCCGCCAGCGAAATATATCTCCGTCGACTTCATGTGCCGCGAGTATCGCGCGCCCACGGCGATCATGGTCGCAAAGTAGGCGACTAGAACAACTGCATCAGCTCCGCGCATAGGTCTCGCGCCCTACCGGCTTGGTAGCTATCTTTTCATCGGCGCCGCTCTCCAGGGACCGGTGTATGGCTTCCAAAGTCGCCGTCACCTGCCGACCGTCCCATGCTGTTACTTTGGGCTCCGTGTCGTCGAGAATCGCATATAGGAAGTCCTCCAGACAGGAAGGGAAGGCGCCGCGCATACGGCCGAAGATTTCTAAATTCAGAAAGCCTTTGGGATAGGAAAACTTCTTCTCAGTGCTGAGTTCCACCGACTCGCATTTGCGATCCAGGTGAATGTGTCCGGCACTGCCGAGCACTTCAATAAATGAATCCACTATGCTGGGAAATGTGTTGGGATAGATCCATGCGGATTCGAAAGTTACGATAGCTCCGGATGCGAATCGCACTTGCGCCTGGATGATATCGTAAGTATCGATTCCTCGTGCTCGAAGAACTTCTTTCCTGCCCCAAGCGCGCACTTCTACTGGGTCAGACGCCACAAACCAGCGCATCAGGTCGATGTCATGTGAGGACAGAAACCATGCGGGAGTGGTAGCGGCCGCCCAGCTGATGTATTCCGTAGGCACATAGATGGTATCGTTTTTGCGGGCGTAACCGGCCAGGGGAGTTCCGATTTCCCCCGCGGCAATGCTGGTCTTTGCCTGATGGTAAGCAGAAAGCCAGCGGTGGTTGAAGGCTACCTGGACTTTTTTCTTGACCTTGCCAGCAATTCGAATCAGCTCATCTGCCTCAGCTACGCTGGTTGTAAACGGTTTTTCCACGAAAGCGTGGCGTCCCGATTCAAGCACTGCTTGCGCAGGGGCAAAGTGGTGGTGATCGGGAGTCGCTATTACCACCGCATCAAGGTCCGATCCTTCCAGCATTGTTCGGTAATCCGTGTAGCCATTCGTGCCCTGATGCCGGCTGAGAAACGCATCGACTTTGGCCTGAGTGCGGGAGCAGACAGCCACAACTTGCGACAGGGGATGGGCCGAATAAATCTTGGCGTACAAATCCGCCATGATCCCGGTGCCGATAATGCCTATTCGAATCCTATCCATCAGGTTTCTCCAAACCTATTGCAGCCCGCGCCCGACCTAGGTCATGGTCAACAAACGAAGAAAATTATGGCGCAGGATCGCTTCTTTGTTGCCATCGGAAACGCGAGCCGTCAGCACGCGCCCTAATACCATCGCGGCTTCCAAGTAAGGCATGTCAGAGCCAAACAATATTCGTTCTTCACCGAGTTGGTTTAGGCAATGTTCGATGATGGTGCGGTGGCTGTGGGATCCTGAAATGTCCAAAAAGACGTTGGGAGAGCCACGCGCGACCTCAATCGATTGCTCATATCCCCGCCAAGTTACTCCGGAGTGTCCGAGCAGAATGTGCGCTCCGGGAAACTCGCGTGCGATCGGCCCAAGCAGCAATGGGCCGCAGTTCGGGTCAGAATCCCATGTATGCACCAGCACGATGGCGTGAGTCTGGTTAGCGTAATCCCACGCCGGGAGGTACTTCCGGCCGTTTACCGGGTATTTGTGCAGGTCAGGATGAAATTTGATGAGAGGAGGCTGGTGAAAATGGGCGAAGCGCTCCAATTGTTGCAGCGCTTCTCCCTCTGGATTTGGATTGACCGTGACATATCCGCGGAAGCGGCCGGGATACTGGCGAAGCACGCTATCGACTTCCTCGTTTCCCCGTGGGCAATCGTTGTAACAGGCGCGAGTCGAAGTGATGGCCAGCGATTCGATATTCAGCAGATCCATCACGCAAACCATTTCTTGCGGACAAATTTTGTAGGCAGGGAAGTCGGGGTGCGTGCCGATGTGGCCATGGCAGTCCACGACTGGAATGGGAGATCTCATGAGGGAAGTTCTCCTAGTAGCCGTCGCAGATTGCCGCCTGCTATTGCCAATTTCGAGTCGTCGGAGATTCGCGCCGTCGCCAGCACAGCCAAAGCTGCGCCTGGTGTGTATAAGGGCAGGCGACTGCCAAATAGAACCCGTTCCGGCCCGTGCGTCTCGACAAAGGACTCGAGCTGCCGGTGAGCTACATACGTAGTGGAATCGAAATAAAGCTGAGGGAAAGTTTGGAGCAGCGGCAACAGATAGCGGTCACTGCGGTATCCGACGTCCAGCAATAAAATCCGGAGCTTAGGAAACTCCGTCAGAATAATCGCGAGAGCATTCCAATCTAGCTCCTCGCGAGAAACAACCATGAGAGCCGATCGTTGCTGCAGGTAGTCGTAGAGCTTTCCAGTGGACCAAGGCAAGCTGGAGAAATTGTGGTGCAATGGACTGAACCAGAGACGCACAGCCTTCGGCTGTAGCCGTTCTAGCTCGTGCACAATCGAAGGTTCGGGAGAGGCTGACCAAGCTGGGACGAACCGACCGTCCATATCTCTCGCCAACGCGGCATTGCCTTCAGAAATGTCGTACTCCTCGGCGGCAAAGTGAGAGACCAACGCGCGGCGGGTCTGGAAGCGATCCATTTCCGCCAATAAAGCGGACTTCTCCAAGGCGAGCTGTCCATGAATGCCCGAGCGTCCTAAATGGACATTGGCGTCCATCAGGTTCCAGCTCGCGACTTCGCTCAACAGCTCAACGTTTGAGGGTGACAACGTGCTCTCCTTCGGTGAGGTTGATAACGATCATTCCCTTTGCGTAGTGTGCTGACGCCGGCTTCCCGTCCAGCACGAGCTCCGACGGAGCATTGGACACGGGAAAGGTAACGGTTGTGGGGGCAGAACTGGCGATATGATATTCGCGCGTAGCACCACTCTCGTGGAGCAGCAAATCCACAGGAGCTGTTGACGAAACAATTTGTCCTTGATTTTCGCTGAGCTTTCGAGCGTGAGAGGCGAACACTTCTCGACCCGTGGCGCCCCTCGCAAGGAGCAGTGCGTTCCCATCCGTAACTGTCTTCCCTAAGGACAGCTCCCCAGAAGAAGTGCGGAACTTTCCGTGTATTTCGCTGTTTGCAGCCTCCACGTCGAAGCCGACGCCGTTATTTGTTTCCTTCCAAATCAGCGGAGACTCGGTTCCCGGCAGCTTCGCGAATCGCATGCCCACTAGGAATGTGCGGCGTGCTTGGGGCGGCGAGTCGAGCTCCAACGCTGACCGGGGAAAAATGTGTCCTCGCTCAAAGTCACTATAGGCGATGACGGGCATCGGCTGGGGTATCACGCTCCAGCTTCCTTCCGAGGTGGAGATAAGTGCAGTTCCTTTGCTACCGGCTATCGTGGCCTGCGCACCATGGATACTTGTTTTTGTCCCTGGGGGCGGATGCAGGAGCCAACTGTAACTGTGGGTGCCCGCTGACGATATCTGGTCACGAATGATCAAGAGCCCTGGCTTAAAGAAAAGGTACTCACGCGTCAGCTGTTTGAGCGTCCCCTTGTAAGCAGGAGCGAGATCCGCAGTGAGATAGTCAAACCGCTCAGAGAACAGATGACGGGTGATCGAAGGGTGCAACTGAAGAGCTTTCCAGTAGCGCCCATCATAGTCCCCCTGGCTGAATGGATTGTGATCAACGACGATGGTGTTGTGTCCGGGAGCCTGCGTGAAGTAATCAAGATATCGCGGGTCCTTGTAATAGTCGCTGTAGCCAGCCTCGCCAATCAGTTTTTCGCCAAAAGCCGCGACTTGGAACGTTCCTTGGTCATGGTGTTCGTGGTTGAACCAGGGGCCGGCGCGCAGTGAGATGACCGCATCCTCTTCTCCCCAGCCGCTACGCAGGACGGCGCTCCCCCGCAAGGGGAAGACGCGTGAAGGCGGTGCCGTGGGAGGATCCGGGGAGGGCCCGGTGCAGCAGACCAGGTCAAGCAAACCAGGCGCTGATTCCAACGCACGCCCAGTGTCCTGCAAACGAGAGACCGCGGTCAAAGTTCTCTTGTTTCCGCTTTCATAAAAGGCGCGAACGGAGGGATCACGAGAGTGTTCTGCACTCCACGCAAAGCCGGTGAGGGCACTTAAGTCGCCGTCAAAATCACCGGTGTCGAGCATCAGGTCAGCTCGAATGCGAATGTACCGCTCCCACCAGAAGGACTGCAGCATTTTTTCCAAACCGGCGGAACGGATCCCGATCGACGCGAGCGCTGACGCCCCCCAGGACATTCCTTCCATAGCAAAGTTCTCGTAGCCTGCAGGTTCGGCCTCGCTGCCATCGCCCGGGAAAAGGCCATTCATAAGGTGCTCAAAGCTGGCCATAAGCTCCGCGAGTCTGGGCGCAAAGCGCTCCTCCCAATCCGGAATATCACCTTCGAGAGCCACACAATCGGCTATCGCGCCTCCCACGGCATGCGCCATGTGGTTGCTGGCGGCTATCGGCATGCGATCATTCAGGAAATATTCGCGGATTGCGGGTTCGATTGAGTTGCGAAGAAATCCCTCCGCAATCTGCCCCTTTTCTTGCGCGCTGAGCTGATCCGCGATCAAGTCATATGCAAGTGCGAGCCGCTGACTGAAGATTCCGGTTTCGTAATAGGTGTGGAGTCCCTGGGCGCGGAACCAGGGCGGAGTCCAAGCAGGCCAAGCGGAAGTCTCGGCCAGAATCTTCTTGGCGATTGCGAGCCCTTGTGCGCTGCTGTTGAGAACATAGTCCAGCGCGCCCAGCGAAGCAGCATGGCTATAGCTCTCCATTAAAGCGAAGTACTGCGGTAGGCCAACCAGGACCGAGACTGGGGAGAGGCTCTCGATGTTTTCTCCGGCCCAGGGGTTAAGCGTGATACCTGCAGCCGTTTGTTCGAATTGCCGATGAAGGAGGTCACGTAGCGAGGAATCGCTCCTCAATTGCTCCAATCGTGCAGCACTCAACAGAACGCGTGGATGCCCGGCTTCTGTGCCGAGGACCAAAAAACGGAATTCGGTTCGGGCGCTGGCCGACTGGACGATACCTGTCCATAGGCCAGGCAACGCTCGCGATAAGTCGGGAGACATGGCACCTGTGAAGGTCGACCGCGAGTTTTCTTTCCCATCACCGTCGAGAAGGACTAATGTGAGAGGTTGCTTTGGCGCCTCAACTTCAATCCGCAGAGGCCTACCGGGAGCCGAAACTCGATCGGCTACAGAAACCTGCATGCCTTCTGAATGCGTTAAGCGGGGCGCGCGCAGACCCACGGCAGGCACGCGCTGGGCCTCAACCTGAAAAGCAAAGATCGTAAGCTGATTGTGAGAGCCCCAAACCGGCTGCTCGACGACGGCCTCGATCACGGCGGTTTCAATGTTATCTCCCGCGGACGCGATCCCGAGCTGGCGTCCTGAAATCCGGACTTGCTGGCGGCCGCTCTCGAGTGGCAACTCGGCAGCATACGGTCGTCCCGAAACAGAACTCACGCTGAAGCTTGCTCTGGCGAGCCGGCCGGCCGGTTCGAAGCTGTATTCCAATAGGAACACTGACATCGCTGTCGCGTGAAACGATAATGGCCGTATCAAGCCTATCCGCAACCGGCGTTCACCTTTTTGGGCAACGACATCCCTGACCAGGACCGCCCGTCCTCGGCGCTGGGCGGTGTAGATGGACGGATCATAGCCAACATCTTGCGAAAGAGGAAAGCTCATCCAGCCGGGAATGCCGTGGCTGAAATCCTCGTGAAAGCTCCACTTCCCAAACTGTGTTGCTCCGGACGGAACGTTGACAGGGACGGCAGCTTCGCTTGCGGATGGCGGGCAAACGGCCGTGGTAATGATCAGGATGGCGGCCAAGCCGATTTGTAAACCATCAAATCGCAATGGCGCAGGCCTAGTGAGGTGTCGGAGATGGCGATTCTGCATTTTCGAATGCAACCAGATGCGAACGATTCCGGTGTACCTTGCAGCATGCCCCTATGATCGCATCCACATCCTCGCGTGTACCAAGAAACAAGTTGTGCTCCAGCCAGAGGCCCTCACGGCAGAACCGCTCACTTTCGGGCAAAGATAATGAGGAGTACTCCTGGGCTGGGTGCCAACGGCCACACCGGCAAGGTGGCAACCCATTACTTTGAAACAGCGGGTTGCGATAAAGCGGGTAGGGATAGACAGGCTGTACGGGAATGCCTTCCGCTCGTAGAGCCTGAATTACTGTCTCTCGTCGAGCGCCTCCGAATTGCGAAGATAAGTATCGAATCGTCACGAGGTAATTTGGATGACGCTTCACGCGTGAATCTACCCTCGAAATCTTGAAGCCAGGGACCGATTCTAATTGCTGGCGGAAGTAATGTACGTTCTCTTCGCGCTTCCTAGTTTGCTCGGGGAGACGGCGCAACTGCTGCGATAGAATCGCGGCTTGAAAGCCGGTAATGCGATAGTTTGTGCCCAGCGTGAAATGCTCGAACCAGCCTCCTCCGTCGCGCCGGCCTTGATTGCAATAACTCCAAACCTTGTCGGCGACGTCGGAAGAATTGGTGAGCACGATCCCTCCTTCTCCAGAGGTCACGAGCTTGAAACTCTGGAAGCTGAAGGTAGCAGCAATTCCGAAATTCCCCACCGGCATCCCCCGCCATACCGCGCCGTGTGCGTGTGCTGCGTCTTCGATCAATGCCAGGTCATACTGTTCAGCCAGCAGACAGAAGGCGTCCATGTCTGCTGGTTGCCCGCCGAAATGGACGACGATGATGGCGCGGGTGCGCGGGGTTATGGCGCGCTGTGCCGCCGAAGGGGAGAGGTTGAGGGTTTCCGGATCGATGTCAGCAAATACCGGAACCCCATGACAGAGCAAAACGGAAGTGGCAGTGGCAGCAAACGTCACCGGGGGCACGATGACTTCATCGCCGCAACTGATGCCACTGGCGCGAAGGGCAAGCTCCAGTGCTACGGTGCCATTGGCGCAGGAGACCCCATAGCGGGTCCCATGCATGGCGGCAAAGGCCGATTCGAACTCCGCGACCTTTTCGTTGTAGCCACCCCAACTGCCGTTACGCAGCACCTGTAACAGCGAGCTCTCCTCCTCTTCTCCGAACGAAGGCCAGGAAGGGAAAGGATCTGTGCGGATGGGGTTGCCGCCAAACAATGCCAGTTCCATATCGGGGATCATGCTCCTGAGCGGGCAACGCTCGTGCGCTCTGTGCTGTAGCCCAACAGTTGAGAAATACGTTTGCATGCTGCCATCAGCGATTCGGCGATCTCGGGATCACGCGCGCGATGCACCCGTGAGACGGGGCCCGAAATACTTATGGCGGCAACGCCCCGGCCATCGCCATCGAATATCGGAGCTGCCAGGCAGCGAGCTCCCTCTGAATCCTCCATATTGTCCACTGAGTACCCGCGTCGGCGGACGCGCACCAGTTCGCGCATGAAGGGTGCAACTTCGCAAATCGTACTCCGCGTGAAGCGCCGGAAATCACAGCGCCTCACCGTCTTTTGCAGTTCCGAGTCGGGAAGCGTGCCCAGCAGTGCTTTTCCCAGGGCCGTCGAATGCAGAGGGCTCCGGATGCCAGCGTGAGCGGCAAGACGGAATGTGTGTGGGCTCTCGAGAACTCGGATGTAAAGTACTTCGTCGCCGTCCAGTACACCGAGATTGACCGTTTCCTGAAATTTTCGCAGCAGTTCCAACATGAAAGGCTGAGCCAAGGTCGGCAGATCGGACGGTATGCTTGCCGGTCCAACCAGGCGGCTGAACCGAGAAGTGATGGAATAACGTCCATCCCTGTTCTTTTCGATATAGCCCAGCCGCTCCAGTGTGAACAGGATGCGGTAGACGGAGCTTTTGACCATCTTGGAACGAGCGGCCAGGGTTGCGAGCGTCAGCTCGCGTTCCCCTCGAAAATTCTCCAGAACGTGCATCGTACGTTCGATCACCGCGATGCGATTATTCGCCGGCATAGCTCGACAGCTGCCCTCAGTTTGCAAAATTGACGACCGGGTGTAAAGCACAAACTTCACAAACCCGCTCCACCGCGTTCTGCTGTATAGAACAAGATTGTACAAATACGCCGGTAACGGCTTGACAATACTCATCCTAGTTCAAAGAATGTTCCGGGTGGAAAATAGTGTTCTATTGTGTAGAACGTGCGGTTCTGGCGCGCCAACCGAAGGAGAAAAAAGTCATGCGCGACACGGCAATTTGGTTTGGATTGCTGTTCTTCTTTCTGATATCTCTGCCGATCGCTGCACAAAACGAACGAGGAACTATTCTCGGACACGTGATGGACAGTTCGGGAGCAGCGATTGCCGGAGCGAAGGTCACGGTTCGAAATGAAAATACCGGCATTGGTACCACCTTCCTGACGACTTCGACCGGGGACTACGTTGTCGTGAATTTGATTCCCGGTATCTATGACGTTTCGGTTGAGAATGAGGGCTTCCAAATCGGAACAGCTAAAGGACTGGTGCTTCAAGTAGACCAGACTCTGCGTCAGAATTTCACGATGCAGGTAGGTACCGTGCAGCAGCAAATCGAGGTCTCTGCAAACGCCCAAATGCTGCAATCGGACAATGCGACCATCGGGGGAGTTATCACTGATAGGCAAATTCATTCGCTACCGATCAGCGGACGTGACTTTACGAACTTGCTGGCGACCAGTGCGGGTGTCACTCAGGCATCCGGGGGCATCCAGGCGACTCTCTTCGATCCCCACGGGTTGAACACTCAGTTCACCTCGGTCAGTGTAGATGGGGCACGTCCCGCCTCGATCAGCTACATCATCGATGGGGTAACCGATACGGATCTCTTTTTTAGCCGTCCCACTAACGTCCCGCCTGCCGACACGATCCAGGAGTTCAAGCTGCAGAACGGCTTGTACTCCGCCCAGTACGGTTTTGGTTCCAGCCAAGTCAATGTCGCCATCAAGTCGGGTACGAATCAACTGCACGGTGGTTTGTACGATTTCCTGGCAAATTCCGCCTTTCAACCACAGAACCCAGTGAATACTTTCCTGAAGTCGCAAATGAAAAATTCTCCCATACTCACCAAGCCCCCCAGCAAGCAAAATCAATTTGGGTTGCAATTAGGCGGACCAGTATGGATCCCCAAGATCTACGAGGGGAAAAATCGGACTTTCTGGTTTGGCAGCTATGAGGGAGGGCGCATCCGGCAAACGATTGCCGCCCAGCAGTTCCAAGTCCCCAGCGCGCAAGAACGTCAAGGCGATTTTTCCGATTGGCCGTTTCCAATTTACGATCCTGGAACGACGGGCCAACTGACGTCGACGGCAGAGGATCCGACCGGGCGAATTGCATTTGCAGGCAATAAGATTCAAACCAGCAGGATTAGTTCTCAGGGTCTGAATCTTCTCAACCTCAT
Organism: Acidobacteriota bacterium; assembly: GCA_003225055.1. Classification (GTDB taxonomy): domain Bacteria; phylum Acidobacteriota; class Terriglobia; order Terriglobales; family Acidobacteriaceae; genus Gp1-AA122. The sequence continues at coordinate 2,415 of QIAU01000198.1, read as the reverse complement.
CTATCCGCTCCCCAACCTCAACTGTGCTCTGCCATGTGCAAATTTCGCCGGCAGCGCCACAAATCCTCTGAGCACGGATGTGGTCACGGCTCGAATTGACCATCACCTCACGGATCGGGATCAACTCTCCTTCACGGGTAATGCGGGACGCTATCACCAAACGACACTTTCTCCATTGCCGCTTCTCAGTACGGCCGTCGTGGTCCATTCCTATCTTTACGGGCTGCAATACCAACGAAACTTCACCAATAGTCTGGTGGGCGTATTCACGACGGGATACAACCGCGAAAACTACAACAACGGCGCTCCCGCATCCTTTGATTCCGGCGTGCGCTCGAAACTCGGACTCAGCAATGAGCCGAACCCTGCCGGTTTTTTCGGGATTCCGATCGTAGCCATAGCGTCGTCCTATAACGGTCCGGTCCAGGGAAACAATGCCAATCACGAGACCGACAACATCTTTCAATATTCGAGCACCATCAGTTGGGTTCGCGGCCCCCACACCTTCAACACGGGAGCAGACATCCGGCGAATTCAACTCCAGAACTTCTCTGGATTCGGCACGTATGGCACGTTGAACTTCAACGGAGCCTACACTTCCTCGGATCCCACGAAGGTCGGTGGTGTGCCCAGCCCGGTGAACGGCAACGCGGTTGCCGACCTACTGCTGGGTTATCCGCGATCGGTATCGGCTCCCCGGCCATTGTCGGCCCCGATAAACCTGCGGGGAACTGAGATGGGATTTTTCTTCCAGGACGACTGGCGGTTGACCCCACGTCTCACCCTAAATCTGGGTATGCGCTACGAAATCCCCGTTTCTTTCCATGCGCTGGACAGCAGCGGTTCGGTGATAACGTTCGGCAGTGGAGGCGGTGTCAGGTGGGCGGATAAAAACTTCATTGACGCTTACGGCACCAAGGATCCAACCGCTCGGGCTATTTACTTTCAGTGTTGTGTCAGCAACAAGTTGGTATCCGGACGAATCAATAACTTGCTGCCGCGCGTCGGCTTTGCCTGGAGGCCATTCAGCTCAGATCGGTTCGTACTGCGTGCTGGCTACGGCATGTATGACGACCTCTACATGCGGTTCTACGACGCCTCAAATTATGCCAGCAATCTGCTATACGTATTCAAGCGAAACCCCTTCTACACGACCACACCAATTTCGGGCGCAGAATCGGCTTCACCATTCGCTTTGAACACGCTGTTCTTGTCTCCGGTCACCATCGCGCAGAACTCTCTCGACTTCAGTCCGGGATGGCGGAATGGTGGATTTCAATCGGAATGGCCCAGCAACAAGCCTCCTTACATTCAGCAGTGGAGCCTGGACATGCAGTATGCATTTACGCCCGATCTGCTACTAGATATCGGTTATGTAGGCTCCCGCTCGTTGCATGAACCCATTCAGTACTTCTTCAACGACGGAATTCTTCCCAGCACGCCAGATAAGCTTGCAAACGGCGCAGTCTGCAATAGCCTGGTCGATGCCTCCCAAGCCCAACCCACCGGCAAATTCGCCGGTTGCACCGCAACCGGATCCGCATTCCAGCCCATCGATACAAGAATTCCCTTCCCGAACCTCGGGCCAAGCAGTCTGGGCACCTACGCTAACGCCAATGTTCTCTATTCGACTTACAATTCGCTGCAGGTTCGGGTGGAGCAGCGCCTCAGGTATGGACTCAACTTGCGGGCGAACTACACCTGGTCTAAGGCGTTAGACATAAATTCGGAAATCGCTACATTTTCGAATGGTAGCGGCGGAAGCAACGAGATTCAAAACACGCACAATGTTCGCGGCGACTACGGCCCCGCTGATTTTGATCAGACCCATCGGACGGTACTTTCCTATGTGTACGAATTTCCTGTAGGGAAGGGGAAACGCTTTTCCATCGGGCCAGCCAACTGGATTTTGGGCAACTGGCAAACTAGCGGAATTGTCACCCTCGCGAGTGGTGTCCCGTTCTCGATCTTCTGCTGCAGCCGGGGCCAAAACACCGATCTGACCGGAAATCCTTTTGGCGACCGCCTGCGTGCCAACTTGGTGCCGGGCCAGGACCCACACGGAAGTTCACAGACCCTTACCAACTGGTTCAATGCAGCTGCATTTGCTCCGCCCCCGCTGGGAAGCTTTGGCAACACAGGGCGCAATATGTTGCGGGCGCCGATGTACCGTCGTGGGGATGTCTCCTTTCTGAAGGATTTCCCTTTTGGCGAGCATCGCAATCTGCAGTATCGGTTGGACATTTTCAACGTACTCTCGAGCTGGCATTCCGTACAACGGGTGCCTCAGCATGTGATTGCTTTTCCAAACTTCGGTGCCTTGGTGCCACGGACTGGAACCAGCGTTACCGCTCCATTGGGCGAACGAAACCTTTGGACACCGCGCATCATCCAGATGGCACTGCGCTATACATT
>QIAU01000197.1 GCA_003225055.1 Acidobacteriota bacterium | reverse complement strand
GACCTCGACACTCCGCAAGCAGTCCTCATTTTCTGGTAGAGATACGGCAGTCTGGATTCTGGGGCTGCCGTCCCTGCAGCAGACGCTGGTCGCGCTCCGATGGAATTGATCGAATCGAGAGGCGGTCGGTGAATTGATAGAAAATCATGTGCTCTTAGTTTTCGAATCTTCGAATCCGCAAGTAGGTGAAATGAAATGGTGAGGACCGAGGCAATCGAACCCTCTAGCTAGGCAACTTCTCTCATGTTTGCAACCGCAGCCGCGGCGCGGCTCACCGGAAATCGGGCCACCACAACCGTACCGTTGCCGTCAGAGTTCACCACCAGACTACCGCCAAACTGCCTTAGTCGCTCCTGCATTCCGCGCATGCCCACACCGACTTGGCCTATGGATTTGAAGGCAGCATTCTTTTCGGACGAAATGCCGCGCCCGGCATCCCGGATCTCAACACTCACTTGGTCATCCATGCGAAAGATACGAACCGTTGCGGTTGGACTACCGGAATGACGATGCACGTTGGTGAGACATTCCTGCACCATTCGGAAGACGCAGGTCTCCATTGTCGGGGTAGATAGGACCATACCGTAGTCAAGAGGTCGGCTAGGAGCGTGTCCGAATAATGGAAAATCGCGGCTCGCAACCACAAGCAGTTGTGGTCCAACGCGCCGAGTACCGCAACATATGAACGCAAAACTGATTACTCGGGCACACTCCTAGGTGAAGAAGTGCAGAACGTAGGCCAGGGCGAGTTACTTGGGCAGCTGTTGCTTGTGACGGTCAGGGATTCCATTATCTGGGTCCCGGTCGGGGTGGAAGGTGAAACCTGTATTGTAGCTATGGAACCTATTCCGGTATCAATGTTTGGGTACAGCAGTTCAACACCGTATGGGTCCACTTTGCTAACGGTTGTAGAATTAGGACAGACGATTGCGGGTGCCTGTGCCTGGTACATCTGAGGACGGCAGCAGCAGTTCTCGACAGATTTCAAGTCAGCGGCCGCAGTTATAGTGCTGGAACCAGGGGCGACAAAGGATGTGTAGCCGGTGCTGTTGACCGTGGCCACTGAGGGGTTGCTACTGGTCCAGCCGCCGGCGGTGACCTGTTCGTCCTGCAGGGTGCATTGGTTGGTCGCCCAGGCATTATACGGACCACCCCCTCCGGGGGTTCCGTACAAGGGGTTCGGGAGCAAATAGAAACCATCCTATCCGACGCCACCATACATGCAGCATTCTGCGCATCCGTATGTCGCATGGCCAAACGTCTTGTCGGTGATAACCTTGCCTTCGTACAGGTAGCCAATCTGTGTGTCCTTGAGATCCTTTATTTCGTAGGAGCCTTCCATCGCGTCAGGCGGAAGAACCCGGCCCTTTTTATCCGGGATCTGATTGCGGATCAAACTGCCAACCTCCATCTGTTCTCCTGGCGCAAGAGTTTTCTCAGGTAATTCGTAGATGCCATTTTCACCATAAAACAGGGTCAGAGCTACGGTAGCATCCTTCTTACCCGCATTACCGGTGGTAATCAAGGTGTTGTGCTGGGGATCGACGTGCCACATTCCGCCTTTCCACATAAAGCTGAGGCTATCGGTAAAAGGGGACTGTATCCCGTAGCGGGTGGTTGTGTCATAACTGTTGGCTATGGCGACAAGGTCTCCGGGCCGACCGGAATAGGTGATCGCCACGTTAGCCCAATTGGCGTCGGCAGGCAAGCCGTCTTTCTGTAGCGTTGTGAGATCAAGAAGACGCGTTTCTTCGGGTGCGAGCGGCACCAACTTCAGCGGGAATCTCCCTACAGTTTTCGGACTGCGCCACTTCACGGTCACCGCAGCATTCACCGGAGTATCCGCTGCATTACGTACTAAAATATTAGGATGCAGAATTGTTCCCGTAGGATATGCCAGCATGGGGTCGGGGGTGGCTAGCCCGATGAGTGGGGCCCGCAAGGTGTAGGATTGCTGAAGAAGGTTGCGGTCTCGCTCAAATACTTTCATGATGGCCGAGAATCCAGCGCTCTCGTCGAAGAGAACCTCAGCGACATAAACGGAAGCCACGTCTGCTTCGGCCTCAACCCTAATTCCGCCTTGAATTCCCTTAAACCCCGCACGTTGCACCGCATCTCGGATGCTTATTCGCTGAGTCTGATGAGGTGCTAGCGCTAACTCTGTAGCGTATCGGCCTTCATCCGCTGTGAATATTAGCCTTCCCTTTACCATGCGGGCGGCAAAATTACTTATTACGACATAGCCGTCTGAAGTCGACTGTGGCAGCCACCAGATGCCTTCCCGGCTTCCTGACGAAAATTCGGGGAAAATCGGGTAAGCGTCAAAATGGAAGCTGATGAGATGACCTAAACGCTGCACCAGAACTGCTGCGTACATATTACGTGAACTTCCCGATTCAAATCGCAGCAGGAGGGATCCGTACGAGTCGGCACGTCCCGCCAACTCGCTCGCCGCTGTTGTAAGGTCGATCTTCTTTATCTGATCTGAAGAAAGTGCAAGAGAGGACAGCTTGTGCTCGGCACCCTCCCAGGTCCGCAGATGGGAGTGACTTCGAGACTGCCTTGGGCCAGGTTGTTCCGCACTTCCAATTGTGTACCCCAGCCAGGTTCAAGCGTCCAAAAAGGTATTAACAGCTCCTGGTCCTTGCCAAGTTTGCGGTTGAGGCGCGAGCTATGGGAAGCCGATGGAGGGTTGCTCAAGGCTTTCTGTGTGAAAGCATTTTTAGTGTAAATACTGATAAACAGGGAATTGATTGAAATTACCAGCAGAGTTGAGCGAATCCCTGCGAAGAGCATGAGCGACCTCCATTCAAGCTTGGGGCATATTCCTGAATTTGTCCTTTGAGTGGCGTTATCGCTTGAGGGTGTTGTATGCGGAAAGCGACCCTAGCACGTCCAGAGTATTTTGCGCCGTGCGTTCGGCGGAAGTATTCGGGCTTCGTTGGGAGTGCAATCTCGGCAAAGATCTGTTCATCAAGCACTCGGCTTGGGAAGGAAAGCTTTATGAACGTCACACGAAGAAGGCCAAGCCACGGAAAGTAGCTGTTGACAATCGCACGCGCTTGGCCCTCGATAGTTGGAAAGAAATCTGCAGTGACACTCGGCCTGAGGCATTGATGTTCCCGTCCGAGAAAACCAGGGGTACCATTCACCAGTAGGAACTGGTTGGAGCGAAATCTACAACCGATGGGTAGCAATCTGGGAATTCGGACACCGCTTACGTTCCAGGTGCTGCGGCGCAGGTTCGCCACACACAATCAGAAGCAATTGAAAAACGTGCAGGCTCACCTGGGCCATGAAAGCACGGGAACAACCGCGGACCTTTACGTGGTGGAGATCCCGGAAGAAGTTCGCCGGACCCAAGAAAGCTATGCGGCGGAAATTGACGTTCTAGGTAAGCACAAAAGGTCTGAGAAAGCTCGAAAGAAGCATCCACGTCCAAGCAGGTTGGCTGAAAAGTTGGACGCAACTGGACGCAAGTTTTCGAAGAGCATGTCTGTACGTTATTGATTTAATGGTGAGCGCGGCAGGATTCGAACCTGCGACCCATGCCTTAAAAGGGCATTGCTCTACCACCTGAGCTACGCGCCCACGATCTTTTATTACGTTAGCACACCTGCCGCCCTCCCCGGCAAACCTGGCCTTGAAGCCAACCTGCTCGGCGCTTCAAAAATGGAACCGAGTTTGGACGGCCCACTGTTCGCCGACATTTCGCTCGAGTTGGGCAAATACCTGGGCGAACGCAGTTAACCGCACCGACCATCAGGTCACCCATGCGCCTGTGACCGAGGTAACCTTTGCCCCATTGCTATATGGGTGGATAATCTCTTTACTCGTTTCTGTAGCTAGAACATATCGCGTTACGATATGAATAAAGACCGGCCATAATGCCGGTCTTTTTCTTTTGGTGGCTTGGAAGGCTTGCTTTCCGCCCGTGCCTTGGGCAGGTTTCCCCGCGACGGACGTAAGCGGCTATACCGCCATACGGCGGTCACTCTGACCCGCATTGCGCAGTAGTATATCGCGCAAGGAGACCAGCCCTTTCAATTTCTTGCCCTCGCAGATGGGCAGGTGGCGAAAACCGAATTCCCGCATGAGAAACAAGCATTCATCGATGCTCTCCTCCATCGTGACGGAGCGCGGATTAGCGGTCATCACTTCCGACACCCGGGTTTGTCCCGGCATGCGACCGACTGCGACTACTCGATTCATGACATCGCGCTCGGAGAAGATACCCACCAGTTCCCCATTGCGCACCACCGGCAGCGCGCCGATGTTGTGTTCCATCATGAAACGAGCGGCTTCCACGACCGTTCTGTCGGCATCAATCGAATAGACCCTGCGGTCCTTAACCAGATCGAAGACTCTTGCCATGGGCGGCTCCTTCTAGGCGGGTGACATTTTCAGGACCCCGAATAGCGGCGCGAATCCGAGTAATGTACCACAGGGCCGACCGAAGCCTGCGGACAAAAGCTCGGCGTCAAGTTCAATGAACTGTGCAGTCTACTTACTTCCTAGAAGCTAGAAGCGTAAAACCGGTCCAAAGCTGGCTTTGATGTTGTGTCGCGCGCCGTGATCGAAATAAATGCCGTCTCCGCCATCTACCCGCAATCCGATCGGTCCCCAGAAACTTTCGAAGCCAATTCCGGGATACAGCGCAAACTGCGTATTGCCGTTCGTGATGGCGCTCAGCGCACTGGTGAAACCAGCCGGCGCATTTCGCGTCGAACTGCTGAAGTTGAGGAATCCCACCTTGAAGGTCACAAAAGCTCGGACCGGCCCCAGGTTGGTATTGAATTTCGGGCCAACTAGTCCATGCAGCGGCCGCAGCCTGGTAGTCGCAAGGGACGTTGCGAAGCCGTTGGAAAACGCATTGCTGAAACTCCGCTTGAAGTCGTAGCTTAATTCCCCTTCGAATTGCATGCGGGAGCCCATATTGAAGCCGGCGCGCGCCCCCACTCCAACAAAATTCATGTGCGGACCCATACGGCTCAAGTCGAAATAATCAGCAAAGACACCGGCCTCGAAATGATCGCTCGCCGGGGCAGCGACCTGCGCCACGAGCGAGGGCGCCATACACAACAGGACTCCCAGAATCGCTAATGCAATCCGTTTCATCTCGTCAGCTTTCTCCGATCGCGCATCTTGGACTCAGGCCAGCAGTGCTGCGAAGCGGACCCCTTTTGCTGGCGGTGTGGTACTTAGGATGCGCTCGCCACCCCTGCGCGTTGGGCACGAGGATCTGAGCCTGCCGCGGCTAAAGCCGGTCCCATATTAGGCGACCTTGTTGGCACCGCTAAAGTGGTGCCCTGGAGATTGGCCATTTTGCAGCGTGGTGAGCCAGCCTTGCTCCAAGCCCAGGGAGCCCGAGATTCCAGGAAGTCGCCGGCACTCGCGCAGCGCAACCCTTCTTGTACTTCTGGCCAGAGCCGCAGGGGCAATAGTCGTTACCAGTAACCCGCCGAGGAGCCTTGGCAACAACTTTGAGGGGCTCTGGGCGGCGGAGAATGCGCTCAACCTCGCTGATGTCCTCTGGTTGATCGGACTCGATTCCGACGATCACCTGAATCCCGTGCTGATTGCATAGGTCCAGGATTTGGCGTGCTCTCTCCTCCGTCGCTACCCGCACCACGGCGGGATGCTTCTTCGTTCCGATTCTTGCCATGTCCCCTCCCCAGCAAGACCCCGACTAGACTCGGCTCTCATCTGGCCCGCAGCAGCGATGTAATTCGCCGCTATTGTACGAGATGGCAGACGAGCGCAACTAGCTGTCATGTTTCTCTGAACTTCTTCGCCGGGCTTTTGTATGCCGGGTATGGGGTCTTGTAATCCGCAGGACGCGCCTCATGCCCGTAACCATCGGTGGTGGGTTGTCATTCCCTGGTCGCGAGTGCGCGCCGGAGGAGCTCGATCTAATTCGGCGGATCACGCGTGAGTTTTCCACCCTGGCACGGACGGAACTGCCCACACCATTTGCCAGTTGTTGCAGTGGCGCCGGCCCAACGGTGGCTTGAAGAGCCGGGAGTGCTATTTTTTTCTGCAGGCGCTGCACGCGCACGGATGGCTGCTTTGGCTTCCACCGCCGCAACTGAGAACCCGCCGCCCCCCGATTACCGTCTTCGATCCTCAGACCGCGGCGCAAACTCCACTCCCCGGCGGGCTGCGGCCAGTATCTTCCCCTGCGCTTGCAATTGCTCGAAAATCGCTCCCAGCGACGCCTCTTGCAGCACTCTATCCAGCGTTATCACTATCTCGGCTACCGCGTGCCCTATGGTGCGCAGCTTCGCTATTTTGTTCGTTCCCGACAACCACCCTATCCTCTGCTCGCCTGTTTACTGTTTACCAGTGCCGCTTGGAAAATGGCCCCTCTTATCAGGTGCAAACCCTTTTGCGGCAAACCTTCGTGGATGAAAGCCGCTATCACGGCGGCTGTTATCGCGCCGCCAACTGGATGCCGGTCGTTCTGACCCAGGGCCGGGGACGTAGGGATCGCTCCGGACAAGCTCAGGGAACACGCAAACGTATTTTCCTCTATCCCCTCGATCCCCATTGGCGCCAACAGTTGTCTACGGAGACTCCATGAACTTGCTCGAAACCCTTTGACTCTCTACTAACGTTCAGCTTAAGCAAAACCGGTCAGGCGTCGGTTTATCTGCCCGAGGTTCGGCGCCAAAAAAAAATAAAGGGCACAGGCTATACCACCCGTGCCGTGACCAGATCAGCTCTGCTTACTCGTGCCGATTCGACCTTGAGCCGGCGCTCGCCGTGGCCTTGCCATCTCCCCGCGGCGTCATAGACACCACGAGGTAGTCGCGTTCCTTGTCATCCAGGTCCTCCACCCGCAATTTCATCTTGTCTTTGTCCATGCGGAACTGGGCGCTTTCGCCCACTGGCAGCAACACCGGATGCTTCTCATCTTTCGGACGAATACGGTAGGTCACTCGCTCCGACTGCAGCAAGTATTCCTGGCACAACAGGGCATGGCTTTTCTTGTGCCCCGAGCCGGTACCCAGCATTTCCCCGGCAAAGCTCTTGCCCTCTTTCTCGTCATAGCCACATTCGACCGAATCCATCTGCAGCAATTGCCCCGACTCGTAATGCTTGGCGTCCTTGGCCTGAGCCGCCGCTGCCAGCAATATGGTGGCAAACACCAGCTTTCCTCGCATGCACATTCCTCCTGGAAATCTGATAGGGACAGAAAAACAGGACTACACCATCCCCAGGCAACAATTTTCATCTCGTGACAAGATAGTCAGGAAGGTAACGGCAGTAATTGGCCGCCCGTAACTATATCAAAGGAATTGTTGATCTTCTTGATTGTTGATGGTTGATTGCTGATTTGTGGGCAAGCTTTTAATCAACCTTTTTAATCAACCATCACCATCAGCAATTTCCTCTACCGCTCTAGCAATTGCTCGAAAACCCGATAAAACCCCGGGTAAGACACATCCGCCGCCCCGGCGTTCAAAATCCTGGTCTCGCCCTGCGCCCGCAAAGCTGCCACGCTGAAGGCCATGGCCATGCGATGATCGCCCTGAGAATCCACTTCCGCACCATGCAGAGACTGCCCGCCGGGAATCCTCATTCCATCCTCGCGCTCTTCCACGTCAGCTCCCAGGGCGCGCAGATTCTTGGCAACTACCGCGATGCGGTCCGATTCCTTGACCCGCAACTCCCGCGCATCCCGAATCTCAATACCCTGGCTGGTATAAGGAGCGATGGCCGCCAGCACGGGAAGTTCATCGATCAGAGCCGCCGTGTCGGCCCCCGTGACAGTTGCGCCCCTAAGCTTTCCGCCTACGGCCTCGACCGTGCCCACCAGCTCACCGTGGCGCTCCTCCATCTGTGTCACCGAAATTCGCAATCCCATCTGCGCCAGCACATCCAGCAGCCCCGCCCGCGTAGGGTTCATCAGCAGCTCGCTGATCGTGAGTTGAGAATCCGGAAACAGCGCTGCCGCGCACAAGAAAAAGGCTGCGCTGGAAATATCTCCCGGAACCGTGGCGTTGATCCCATGCAACCGCTGTCGGCCTGCGAGGCACGCTGCCCTGCCCGCAATTTTGACTTCCGCCCCAAACGCCTTCAGAGCCAATTCGCCGTGATCGCGAGTACGAATCGGCTCCTTCACCCGGGTCTTCCCCTCGGCAAACAATCCCGCAAACAGAATCGACGACTTCACCTGCGCGCTGGCCACCGGCATGGGATAGTCGATCGCCCGCAAGTGTCCGCCGGAAATGCGCAGCGGTGGCCGATCTCCCACCGCCGCTGAAATTCTGGCTCCCATACTGCTCAGCGGCTCCATAATCCGCGCCATGGGACGCCGCGAGAGCGATTCATCCCCTAGCAGCTCGCTGGTGAACTCCTGGCCGGCCAGGATGCCCGTCAGCATTCGCATGGTCGAGCCCGAGTTCCCGCAATCTAGCACCTCCGTGGGCGCCTTTAGCATCGGTCCTCGCCCGCAAATCTCCACCACTCCGTCCACGCCGCGGTGCCACTCCACTCCCAGCCCGCGCAGGCAGCCCAGCGTGCTCGAACAATCCATGCCGGTCGAATAATTCTCCAGCCGGGTCGTGCCTTCCGCGATGCCGGCCAGCATTGCATAACGATGAGAAATGGACTTATCCCCCGGCAGCCGTAGACTGCCAGTGACATTCCGGGCCGGCCGAATGATGACGCTGGACTGGGAGGGATGGATCATGGAGGGTTGTTGATTGTTGATTTCTTCATTGTCGATTTTCTGCGCAGCCAATCAACAATCAAGAATCAACCATTTTCACGCCAGCGACCTTGCCTCGGCGGTGGCTTCTTTGAGTACGTCGGGCGGGACTTCTTTGATCGAAACGCTGAATTCGAACTTGGGCACGCCGTCCCCGCGTCCCCAGCGATTGACTTCCCAGTGCGCGCGCACGAACTTGATGTCAGGGGTCTGGCTTAGATCGAGCAACATAGGATGCTGCCCGCGATAAAACTTCTGGGGAAATGTTTCTAGCGGTTTTGACGGCCACGCATTTCCATCCATCGAGCCAAAAATGCCGACATCCAGCGATTCCTGCTCGACGACATCCTCGATACTCAGCGTCAGCAGGAAGACCCGGCTCGATGCGCCTCTGACTTCAACCGCAGGCCCATCCCCTTTGGCCTTCACCACGGTCTTTTCCGGAACGAGAAAGGTATCAAGCATGACGCAAGAATTGTAGCAAAGCAGCGAGCAGATAATGCCGTCATCCTGCGGACATGCGGGCACCTAAGTCCGCGAAGGATTTCGCGCGCACAACCGCAATGCCTGCTGAAGAATACCGACCACTGATCACTAGCCACTGCCCACTAGCCGCTACCCACATCTCACGCCCCGCTCACCCCATCTACAAACTTCCTGGTCAGCGTCCCCACCGCCGCAGGCTGTTCCCAGACGGCGTAATGCCCTCCGCGCGGAATCACTTTCATTTCCGCCCCCGGAATGTTCTGCCGCATCAGCTCCGCGTCTGCCACCGGAGAGAGCGTGTCCTCGTGGCCAACCATCACCAGCGTAGGCACGTTAATTGTCTTCAACGTCGGCACCGAATCCGGCCGCTCTGCCATTCCCTTCTGGACTTGGGCAATATCTTCCGCAGCCATCTTCATCATCATCTTGCGTGCACCAGCAACCAGATCAGGGCGACTATCGAGGGTGGTTTTCCCAAACAACTTGGGAATCATGCTTTCCACGAACGGCTCGGTCCCACGCTCCAGCACATCCGCCGCCGATTTCAGCCGTGCCGCTCGTCCTTCCGCTGTATCTGCCTGCGCGCGTGTGTCGCAAAGTATGAGCGCCGCCACCCGGCCCCGGTAGCGTCGCCAGAATTCGAATAAAACGTATCCCCCGATCGAAACCCCGGCGAAAACCGCTCGTCCGAGCACCTCCGAATCACAGATCCTGGCCAAATCCGCAGCATGCTTGGCCATGGTGGCAGGCCCTTGCCCCAGCTCCGAGTCGCCGTGCCCGCGCAGGTCGGGAAGAATCATGCGATATCTCGAAGAGAGTGACTCGGCCACCGCCAACCAGAGTTCGTGATGAGCGGGAAACGGATGCAGTAATACGACAGGCGGGCCATCGCCCATGACTTCATAAACTATCTCAGCATCATCGCTGGAGATGCGTTTCATGCTCTGGATTTAATCACACGGTCAGTGCGGTGTGCAGAAATGAAGAACGATGGACGCACTGGGCCGCGTCGCCTCGAAAATTATGGGCTGGTAACCTGCTGCCCAGCCGGAACCGGTGCGGGCAACGGCTCCTCAGGCATGACGATCCAGGCGATGGGATAGGCCACGAATCCCACCAATGTCATGATCGCGACAATCAGCCACACGATGCGTACGAGGGTCACGTCGATATCGAAGTACTCGGCAAAACCCGCACACACGCCGGCCATCTTCCTGCCCATCCGCGGGCGCATCAGCCGTTTGCGGGCCGCTACCCCAGCTACCCGAGTACCGCAATAGGCACAAACGTTGGCGTCTTCCTGGATAACTTTTCCGCAGTAGTTGCAGTACATGCTTTGCTCCCCCTTAGAGGGTACGTAATCGAAGCCTGGAAGTTCCACCCTTCCCGGGGCTCTCGGCGGTAAATTCTAGCCCCTAGGTTTTGTTGTGTCCTTTATTCCCGGTAAGCATCCTTCATGAACTTGCGAGCGCTCTCCGCCGGCCCATTCCCAGAATTTAGGGCGATGACTTCCTGGTACTTCTTGATCGCCAAGTCACGTCTACGCAGGAGATCGTACATCTCCCCGGCCGACAGACTGGCTTTCTGCTTCAGCTCCGGATCAGGTTGCGGGACCTGATTCACCAGTTCATACGCGGCAGCGGCTCCCTCGTAATCCTTTTGGCTACGCAGCAGATCTCCTAATGTCAGGGCCACCAACTCGTAATGCTGTGCTGGATAATGCCCCTCCCGCCCACTCTTCCACACTCTCCGATAACTGGCAGCAGCCTCCAGCGGCTTGTCCATAGCGCGCAGCAAATTACCTTCTTCCAAAGCCAGCAAGCTGCTTTGCGGATACTGGCTGACGAGCCCCCGGTCCAATTCCAGCGCTTCGTCGTAGCGATGCTCGCGCCGCAAGAACACAACTAAGACCACTTTGGCATCAACAGCGGCTTCCCCGCCCCCGTCGGCAGCCTCCCGAAGGAGCCGAATGCCTTTCTCCCGGCTCCCCCCCAAACCAACCAGGGAAGCCGCCACCTTGACGCCCCAAGGCAGGCTCCCCAAAACATAGTTATGCGCCCCCACCACCAGCTTCGCGTCGGCGTAGTCGGGAGACAGTTCCAGCACTTTTTCGTGATCGTGCCGCGCTCCCACGGCATTGCGCAGAGCCGAAAACCAGGCATGCTCGATGAGCGCCGTGTAGGTGGCGAATTGCGCGCGTGTGACTCCCCGTGCGTACAGCGCGTCCGCATCTTTCGGGTTAGACGCCAGCCGTTTCTGTTCCAGGCGCAGCGCCCGCTTCACCAGTTGTTTGATTTGCTCTTTGGCTTTGGGATCAGCGTTGTGATGCGGAGCATTCAGGAAGCTGTCGTTCTCATATTCCCGCGTATTGAGCGCCCCCATCCGATAAAGCTCCCGAAACAGAACCCCCGTCAGAAGGTGGTTCATGGCGAAGGGATCGTCCGGATACTTCTCGACCACCCGCTCGTAGTCCACGACCGCCCGGTCAAAATCGAGATTGTAGAAACGTTCAAAGGCGGCCGCGTTCAGCGGGTCACGGGGCCGGTAGGGAGACTCGGGGACTGGCTTCTTGGCCTGAGCGTTGGCAACTCCACACTCCCACCCGAGGAGGCAGACCAATACCCGCGCCAGAATCCTTACCGGACGGGTAAACGACGGTTGTACGAGTCTGCTCACAACCAGAGTAACTACAGTTTACCTGAAGAGGCGATGAACCATGGAAGTCACTAGTCCAGCACGTCCAGCACCCAGGTCTTGCGAGCCCTCTTGTCCCAGAAACCTGGCTAATCTTTAGCTAAACAGAGGTAATTCTTGCTTGCTCTGAGCATCAAGGGTTGGAGGCCCGGTGTGGAAATACAACCGTTTCAAGAGCTTATCGCATCTTTCTCTTTGGCCACTGACTTGCGTCTCTCACCAAGCAGTGCCGTTTAGGAGAAGGAGTGCGGTTGCGATGGCTGAGGTAATTCAAAACGCGGAGCACGAGTTCTGGCGGGCGCCTGTGACCGCCGGCGCCCAACCCACCACGGGACAAACCTTCGTGGAGGCGTGTGACCGCTGCAGCACCGAGTTTGTCGTGGGCGCAGCCTTCTGCCACGTCTGCGGCGCCTCCCGGCACCCGCAGCCTGCGCCTTCTCGCAGTTGGACCCGCTGTCTGGAGTTCCACTTCATTCAGGAGCGTCTCGGCCTTCCGACCGGTTCGCTGATCGCCTTTTTTGTTGGAATCGGGTTCCTGCTAGCCGCCGCTGTCACCGGATTCATCTTCTCTGCCTCGACCGTCTTGGACTGGCAAGCGGTGCAAGTGTGGCGCATCGAGTGGCTTCTGGCTGCCGTAGCGGCGTTCGTGGCGGGCATTCTCCTCGAGCGCTAATCGACTTCGAAGCAGCCAGCTTGCGAAAATTCCGGGGTTTACGCGTCAACTCAATTTACAGGATCCGGATCACCTGCGCCTGCCCGGCGCGGTGCCTCGTGCATGCGATAGAGAAGATGGAGCGGCCCGGTGCCACGCCCCAGAGGCTGAGCATTCACGATCGCTGCGGTGACGTACGCTTTGGCCAGAAGCACCGCTTCCGGCAGTCCCCGCCCCAGCGCCAGATGGCAAGCCATCGCCGTGGAAAACGCACATCCCGTCCCGTGGGTCGAGTTCGATCGCTGGCGCTCCGCTTTGAACAACTCATGTTCAAGCACGCCGCGCGAGTTCGTGAAGCTCAGCAGATCGATCGCTTTTCCCAGGTGCCCGCCCGTAATGACCACATTCTGAGCACCCATCGCGTGCAGTTTCGCCGCCGCCTCCTTCATTTGCTCGGGATTTGTAACCGCGAGCCCGGTCAGAGCGGTCGCCTCGTCCACGTTGGGAGTCACGATGGATGCCAACGGCATCAGTCGCTCGATCATCAACCTGGCGCCGGCTGCATCCACCAGTCGGACTCCAGAGGAAGATTTCAGGATGGGATCGAGCACCACGTTGGGAACCGTTTCTTTTCCCAGAAACTCGACGATCGCCTTGACCGCTTTCGCCGAACCCAGCATCCCAATTTTGACGGCGGCGATCTCCAGATCTCGCGTCAATTCCCCGAGCGTATCGGTGACTGTTTCAGGATCAACCGTTTGCACCTTGCTGACCCCAACCGTGGACTGGACGGTCAAGGCGGTGATGCAGGCCACTCCATAGCAGCCGTGGGCCGCAATCGTCTTGATGTCGGCCGTCACCCCCGCACCCGACGAAGGATCGAACCCAGCAACGGTTAGCACGATGGGCGGCGCCTCTGCCATGCTCGCAATTTACCAAAACCGGGCTCTCCTCAAGATTCCTTTTCCGCTGCCTGAAGCAACCCTCGGTTTCCGCTGACGGGAACAAGGCCTTTCATTGGTTGGATTGAACCCCAAGGATGGCAACAACGAAGCAAGCTGCAGCCCGAAGCGAGAGGCCAGCCCCGAAGAAGCGTCATGGGTAAGCCCGGCGCGGAAGTGCCCGGGAGGCACCGCCAACAAGGAACAGAATCCCGAGGGACGGCACCGGATGCATTGTAAGTTTCTCACTTCACGTGTGTTACGAGGAAACCAAACTGTAACTTCCTGAATATAAACCTCTTGAAAAAACTTCACACCCGCGCAAAATGCCCCATTAACTAAAGGGTAATAAGATAAGTCCTTTGTCTCTCGTCTCGGCCCGCATTCTCCCAATAAATCCAGCACATTATGCTAAACGTTAATTACCTAATAATAAACAACTTGCCCTACTTTCCCGATTGACATGCCTCCCCCCAGCCTTTAGCATCTGGCAATCTCGGGATCGCAGGGTAGGAGGACGACTTTTAGAGATGCGAGGTGACTAAATGCGACGACGTATAGCTTACGGACTGGCAGCCTTGTCTTTAGCGGCCTCCGGTCTGGGAGCCGGAGCCGCTGGCGAACCAAACAGCTCGGAAGCCGGCATTACCCAAAAACTTAACCCAAGCGCAGCGATTTCAACGCCGCGCCAACCTGCGGCCAAGCCTTTTCAGGTAGGCGTAGCTTCCTGGTACGGCGATTATTTTCAGGGTAGACCGACAGCCAGTGGGGAACTCTATGATATGCACGACCTTACGGCAGCCCACCCGACACTGCCCTTAGGCACTCTGGTGCGCGTGACCAACCTCCGCAACGGCCGTTCCGTAGTCCTGCGAATTAACGACCGTGGTCCGGTGGTCGATGGCCGTATTATTGATGTCACTTACAATGCCGCCAAGGTCCTGGACTTCAAGGCACGCGGTCTCACACGCGTTCGCCTCGATCTGGTGCCCCACCAGACGCTAGCAATGTCTAGGCCCCCGGTAGCTTTGCCGTAGTCCGCTTTTTCATACCTCCCCTTTTTTCTGTTCCCTGCGCACGGCCTCGAGAAGCCCTCGGCGACGCGTTTTAGCCTTGTGATGTGCCTCGCCGGGTGCTATATCTCGAGACGAACTCTCCCCCAGGGTAGGTCACGACCGTGGACCAACACGCGATTTTGCTCGACCGGCGATTCGGCGCGGAGCACGGAATGACTGACGCGCGCGAGCGGCTTATTGTGGCCTTGGACGTCTCCTCCGCCTCTGCGGCGCAGAAAATTGTCACCGCGCTGGGCGAGTCGGTACACACCTACAAGGTAGGCACGCGGCTGTTCACCGCCGAGGGTCCGCAAATCGTACGCGACCTGGTGCACTCTGGGCGCAAAGTTTTTCTGGATCTGAAATACCACGACATTCCCAACACCGTGGGCGCCGCCGTCCGCGGGGCGACACAATTGAAGGTCAGCATGCTTACGGTGCACGCCAGCGGCGGAGGCAGGATGCTGCGCGCCGCCGTAGAAGCCGCCAAAAACGACCCGCAGCTCATGGTGCTGGCGGTGACGGTCTTGACCAGCCTGGACGACGCCGATTTAGAAAAAATGGGGGTGCGCGGCCGCGCGGTTGATCAGGTAATGCGTCTGGCCACGCTGGCCCTGGCGAATGGCTGCAAAGGAATCGTCGCTTCCGCCCTCGAAGCTGCCGAACTGCGCAGCGAGCTGGGCACCAATTTCGCCATCGTGACTCCCGGCGTGAGACCCGCCGGAACCGGTTACGGAGATCAAGTGCGGGTAGTAACCCCAACCGAGGCCATGGCTGCCGGCGCCACCCACATTGTTGTAGGTCGCCCCATCACGGAAGCCGCCGACCCCCCCGCCGAAGCCCGAGCCATCCTGGGGCAAATCAGCTTTTAAGTACTAGCTTTTAGCTACCAGCTCTTAGGCTCTCACCTCAATGTCGTCATCCTGAGGCGGCTTTTGCCGCGGCAAGGATCTGCGTGCACAACCTAAAACCTTGAGGACGCCAAAATTGAGGTACGCTCACAGTTTCTCGTAGAATTCGCACGCCGAGCACGAAATAAAAATCCCCCCCGGTACGCCGCGATCCCGGTCCTTCACCCGCTTGACGATGCGGGTCGGTTTGCCGCACTTCGGACAGTTCGTGCTCTTGGACGTGTCCATGACCTTTTTGCGGTCTGCGGTTTTTGCAATCTTAGCCATTTGTTTCTCCTACGCAGAATTCTTCCCGTGGACGGGGGAACAAGAATTTGAATGTCTGGGATTACCCTTTGAGGCCTGTCCCGTTCAGGCATCCCACGACAACGAGCGTTCAAGCTGAACGATATTTCTTGATTTTACATGATGACCTGCGCGACTGTCGTTCAGGTACGCTCTGTACGCTCCTGACGAGCTGGACTTCAGCGGAGCCAAGCGTGTCGTCGTGCCCGCAACCCTTGCCCCCGTTCTTAAGACGCCGCTATTCAAGATCCTCGTGGCGGGACCGGTGACGGTGCTGGTCCCGTATTTGACCCTGCCGCCAGATTCGGGGGGTTACGTGGGACTCCTTGGGATGTCTCGGACTGGCAGCTCTTGTTTTGGGGGGTGCAATCTATCTGCGCTGCGCCTGGGAGTTTGCCAGCCGAGGCTTCGGCACTCCCGCCCCAATTGATCCGCCCAAGCTTCTGGTTGCGCGTGGCCACAACCGTTTTGTGCGGAACCCGATGTACATTGGCGTGCTGGCCATTGTGCTCGGGGAAGCGACCAGGTTCCGCTCTCGGCAGCTGCTGATTTACGCAGCCTGCCTTCCCCTGGCCTTTCATCTTTTCCTTGTGCTTTTCGAAGAACCAGCGCTAAACGAGGCGCAGTTCGGCGTGACCTAGGAGGAAATCAGCGAACTGTCCCCCGCTGGATTCCACGGTTCCCTTGAATTGGACTGCTCCATCAAGAACCCTGGTGCTTCTGTGTTTTTCCCGAGAGGATCACGAGCACTGCCATGGCGTAGACGATCAAGCTTCCCACGTCCCACCATCCGTGCAGCACATGAACCAGCACGGCCACGGCGAAGATCACCAACAACAGGTAGCCCCCGATGACCACGGCCGGCGAAACCAGAAACAGGAGCACCGCCACGATTTCCGCCCCCGCCACGCACCACCTGAAACCAGTCCGGCAACCCGGGGTGGGTGAAACCCCGTTTCTGCGCCGCTCCGAAGGCGAATAGAACCGACTCCGCCAGCACCACCAGACCCACCGACCAGTGCAAGCCCCGCAAGGCATTCTTGTTGATTTCAGTTTTCATTTGGAGTCGCCCCGAGCAGCCTTCCGGCTACGCTTGGTTTCTTTGAGATGGTGGCTGGCGGTCGAATCCAGATCTAGCCCGTAAAACTTCTTCAGATCGGCGATTCGCTGAAGATTGGCCTCGCCGAACGGACACTTGCCTTCAAAGACGTGCAGCACAATCCCCTCCAGCAGATCGCCCAGCGTAAGGTCGTGATACTCGGCCAGCGCCTTCAGCACCTTCAGCAGGCGCTTCTCCATGCGCACGCCAGTCTGCACGCGTTCGACCACTAACTTGGCCTCATCGACCATATGATTCCTCTTCTTATATTTGTACCAATGTACCATGGTACATCGAGCGACGTCGATGCCTTGGTCGACTGAGAACTGCGGCCTTGGCTACTGGGTACTTCCTACTCCCTACCGGGTACGGTACTGGCCGCGTTTGACGCTCCCCACCCCCTTTGTTACCTTCTAAAGTTTCCCTGGGCCTGAATTTCCGCGCACCCAGCGAGACCGAACCATGCCGGCCATCAAGTTTCGCGGCGTAGACTTCCTCGAATTCGACGCCCTGCTCAGCGACGACGAACGCCTCGTCCGCGACACCACTCGCAAGTTCATTGAAGAGAACCTGGTCCCCATCATCGAAGAATGCAACCGTGCCGGCCGCTTCCCTCGCGAACTGGTGCAACCGATGGCCGAGCTGGGTTACTTCGGAGCCAGTCTGAAGGGCTACGGTTGCGCCGGAATGTCCAACGTGGAATACGGCCTGGTGATGCAGGAGCTGGAACGTGGCGACAGCGGTGTGCGCTCTTTCGTCAGCGTGCAATCCGCCCTGGTGATGTACCCGATCTACGCCTTCGGAAGCGAAGAGCAGAAAAGCCTTTGGCTCCCTGCTCTGCAAAAAGGCGAGAAGCTGGGCTGCTTCGGGTTGACCGAGCCCGATTTCGGCTCTAATCCAGGGGGCATGCGCACCCGCGCCCGCAAGGTCGACAAGCGATACGTGCTCAACGGCGAGAAGATGTGGATCACTTCCGGCTCCATCGCCGACGTCGCCATCATCTGGGCTAAGGTTGAAGACGAGAACGACAAGGTGCGCGGCTTCATCGTGGAAACCGATCGCCCTGGCTTCAAGGCCGACGACGTACACGGCAAGTGGTCGCTGCGAGCCTCGGTAACTTCCGGTCTCTCCTTGCAAGACGTGCACGTCCCCGAATGCAACCTGCTGCCCGCAAGCAGCGGATTGCGGTCGCCGCTGATGTGCCTGAACCAAGCGCGATATGGCATCGCCTGGGGCGGGGTGGGCGCGGCCATGGCCTGCTACGACTGTGCTCTGCAGTATTCGCTGCTGCGCAAACAGTTCCGCGACCAGCCCATTGCCTCGCACCAACTAGTGCAGGAAAAACTCGCGTGGATGATCACCGAGATCACCAAAGCTCAACTCTTGGTGCTGCAAGTCGGCCGCCTGAAAGATGCCGACAAAGTCGAGCACCAGCACATCTCGATGGCGAAAAGAAATAACGTCTGGATGGCCCTGGAGTGCGCTCGCATGGCCCGCGACATTCTGGGCGCCAACGGCATCGCCGACGACTACCCCATCATGCGCCACCTGATGAACTTGGAGTCAGTAAAAACCTACGAAGGCACCCACGACATCCACACCCTAATCCTGGGGTCGTCAGTCACAGGAATCGACGCCTTCTAGCAAACCTGCGTGTGCCGTCATCTGAAGCGGACACGAGTCCGCGAACAGATCCCGCGTGCACAACCGGAGAATCTGTTTCCCCCCAGACAGCGCCCTCCCTGCGATTCACCCCCTGCGATTCACCTCGCCATCCTCCGAAGGATCTCGCGTGCGATAGCGAAAACGCCTATCCGCGCCTAGCGCACCTCCCTCAACGTCGCACTCGGCATCCCGGGCGGCCCATACGACCCGCTATTCTCCCCTGCCTTCTTGCCCGGCACGGGGATAAGCCTGGCGCTCAGCGGCTTATGCCACTTGAATGCCAGGCTGGCCACATCGCCGATCATGCGAGCCAATTGCTCTTCGGAAACATCTCCGGGCAAAGGAACGGTGTCCAATCCCGTCCCGCACACTGCCGAGTAAGCCAGCAAAGAATCAAGATCGTAGGCGCCTTCGCTCCACCGCTGCGCCAGCACGGGATCTTCGAGCGGAGGCAGCATCAGCCCTGCGTATCCAACACGCTTCGCCTGAACTCCTCGCAGCGCGCTGGTAATCAGCGCCACCACGCTCATCGTGCCGCTCGAGCCAAACTTCGCTCCACTCAGCTTTTCGATAGCCGCCCCAATGGACGAGTCAAAGCTGGGAGCAGGCGAAGGATCCAGTCCCATATAACTCCAGCCTGATTGCTTCTCGACATCTAATGCGATTGCTTCGATCGCGCGCGCCTCGTCATTCAACTGGGTTGCTAGCCGCTCCTGCCCCACGCGGAAGTCCCCTCCCGCGCCGGCAAAAATATCAAACACGAAATTGCCTCCTTCCAAGGCAATCGAAAACCGGTGCCCTCCCCCGGTGTGATACGAGCCGGGAAAAAAGGGAGCATACGGCGGCACCATGGCCAAAGCGGCGAAATTGAAGTTATGTCCACCTCTTTCACTGTGCGCTTCCACGTACTTGATCACCTTGGCTGCCGCGCGGACGCTTTGCCAATGAATGCCATCATCTCCGGCCGCCACAACACTGCCAAATACTCCGGTCGTAGAAAGAATCTCCGCCAGCAACTCAGCCTGCCCTGAATCATCTCGATCGTTCAACAGAGCCGGCCCGACGTTGAGGACGAACCCATCACGCTGGGAAAGACCTTCCAAGGCCCTAAACAGATCCAGCCCCTGCTTTCGAGAAAGTCCCTGCGTATATCGCGGAAACGGCTGTGTCGTTATCCGCAGAGTCTGAGCCTCGTAGCCGCCCTTTTCGAACTCTCGCTTGGCGCTGCGCAGCATGGTCAGCGCGTCGTCAATTTGCCTCTGAAATTGGGAGCGGTCGATTTTTATGAATGCCGTGACCGCCCTGATTTTCGGCCTACGCGGCCCTTCCCCACTCCAGGCCTGCGCACCCGACAAGCACAGCAGAGCGACTATTAGTCGAGCCCCAACTTTCCGGCCTCGGCTGCCGGGGAACGAGTTGTGATGGGGGGCGTCTCCGAGGTTCATCTTGTGACTTACGCCCCATAGCTAAAGTTAGGGGCCGCAAGGGCCACGCCCGCTATCGCAGGGGTTTCGGTCCTTAGGCGCAGTCCGCGCCTTAAAATCTCCAATGCCGAGGCGTGGTCGCGGATGGTCTTGAAACCGCAAGCCGAACAAGGGTGCTTCCTGGCCCACAACTGCTTGGGCACAGGTCGACCACACGGGCATTGTTGCCATGTGCCGCGGGCATTCACAATCCGACCAGCACAGCTCGCCGATACCGGTTTCTCGCTGAATACGTAGGTCCGCTCTTTCCGGTCCGGAATCATGGCCGAAAAGCTTATCAGAACGCCGCATCAGGAGTCTGACAGAGATTTCTACGTGATCTCCCTGCTTTCGCTCCCCCGCCGGTTGGGTTTATAGTCTCACCCCGGTTTTATAGGGGGCACTTATGGCTAGTCAAACCAGGCCGGAAGCCAAGGCCAAGAGTTTTGGACAGAACATCGAAACTGACCTCGCGCTGGAGTTCCTGCGGGTGGTCGAGAACGCGGCTATTTCTTCGGCCCGCACAATGGGCCAAGGCGATCGCAAGCTCGCTGACCAAGTCGCTACCGAGGCCATGCGCACCACCATGGACACGGTACCGATGCAAGGCACCATCGTCATCGGCGAAGGCGAGCGCGACGAAGCCCCCATGCTCTATATCGGAGAAAAAGTCGGTGCCTCCTTCCCGGACGGCACCGAGGTTCCGGTGGTGGACATCGCCGTCGATCCCCTGGAAGGCACCAACTTGTGCGCCACCGGCTCACCCGGCGCAATTACCGTACTAGCCGCTTCCGAACACGGAGGCTTGCTCAATGCGCCCGATTGCTACATGGAGAAAATTGTGGTCGGCCCATCCTGCAAAGGCGCGGTCGAGCTGGATGCCCCAGTCGCCGACAATCTGAAGAACATCGCCCGGAGCCTGGAGCGCAACGTCGAGGACTTGGTCATCATCGTGCTCGAGCGGCCGCGCCACGAAAAGCTCATCTCCGACATTCGCAAGGCCGGCGCCCGCATCAAGCTGATCACCGACGGCGACCTCTCGGCGGGAATTGCCGCCGCCGTTATCGGCACCGGGGTGCATGCGGTCATGGGCTCGGGTGGAGCCCCCGAAGGCGTAATCACAGCCGCTGCCATCCGCTGCCTAAACGGCTATATGCTGGGTCGGCTGGTAATCAATAAACCAGAACTGGACGAGCGCATCGCCCGCATGGGAATCCGCGACAAGAACAAGATCTACACCGCGGAAGATCTCGCTCCTGGCAAGCAACTGATCTTCGCGGCTACGGGCGTGACCGAAGGCGCGTTGATGCGAGGCGTGCGCTTCTTCGGCGAAGGCACCCGCACCTCGTCGGTCATCATGACGAAAAACACCGGCAAGGTGCGCTTCATCGAAAGCATCCATCTGCAGAAAAAGCCGGACGTGAAGGTCAGATTCGCTTGACGGAGGGCGAGGATTCCTACAGAGCTTCGCTGGTTTTGCGAAGTCTCTTCGGCGGGTTCCTCCCACAACCGCCTTACTTCAGCGGAGGGGAGCGCAGAGGCTACCCGCCCACAGTGTCTGTCTCATCGCTGGTGAACTCCTTAAAGGGCGCTTCCAGCTATGTTCTAAGCGCATCCTGTGGCGGCGCACCGCTCGACGTCCAATCGAACGCTGCATCGAGCAGCAAGCGACAGCGCCATAGTCGTGGCTTACCCCGGCCTCAATTCCGGGGCTTGCGCCACTCGCTGGTCACACCTAACACGCGAGACAGAGCCGCCGCTGGTGTACCTGTTTTTGATCCTTGGACTTGAATCGTAGTCTCCTCACAGACCGCTGACCACTGACCACTACTACTTTCCCAGTCTCGGTATCGGCGGCCATCCCACCGATGACCCCTTGAACAGCGCCACCGTGTTCTCAGCCCGCTTTGTCCCATCATGCACCGCGATCTTGTGCGGCCTGTCCGGCTCATAGCCTTCCCACAGCGACACTCCCGCATACGCCCCATCTTTGCGCAGGATGTAGTAGGTCATATCCACAAACCGCAGCTTATTCATATCGTGGTTGTAGTCGCGCGCGATGCGCTTGAGCGCATCCATCCCCGCTTCCTGGGGCGACAGGCCGCGCCGCATGTTCTCGACGATGGTGTGTGCCCCTGCGACCTTGATGTTCTCTTCCCCGCTGCCCGTCGCTCCCGCCGATCCGACATCCTGATCGGTATAGCAACCCGCGCCAATAATCGGCGAATCGCCCACGCGCCCTGGCAACTTCCACGCTAAGCCGCTGGTGGTCGTGCACCCCGAAATCTCGCCTTTATCGTTGAGCGCGGACGAGTGGATGGTGCCCGTCGGTGGAAAGAGAACCTGGTGAATAGCCTTGAGCCGATATTCGGGTTCGATGCCCAAATCAGCGGCCACCCGCTCCATCTTCTTGAGCTTCTTCTCCCAGATTTCCGAATGCGGCGCCGGGGGCGCCTCCGGCGGCGTCTTCCACTCTGGACTCGCCAATCCCGGACCCCACCAGTCCTGGTCCGAATGAGTTTCCTTCCACAGCAGCCAGACCTTGCGCGAGCGGTCGGTCAAAAGATTTTCGCGCGAAAATCCCTGCGCGACGGCGAACCGCTCCGCCCCCTCTCCTACCAGCATGACGTGCCCGGTATGTTCCATGACGGCTTTCGAGACCAAAGACACGTTCTTGATATTGCGCACGCCGCCCACAGCTCCAGCCCGCCTGGTTGGGCCGTGCATGCAACATGCATCCAGCTCGACCACACCTGCCTCGTTGGGCAATCCGCCCAGGCCAACACTGCTGTCCTCGGGATCATCTTCCGGCCCGCGCACCACCCGCAAAGCCGCATCCAGCGTGTCCGCGCCCCCGCGCAGCATCTCGAAAGCTTCATCCAGATAACTGAGACCGTTGGCCGCACAGATGATGATCGGCCGCTTTAAGGCCATCGTCTTGGTCTCCGCGCGCCTCGCATCTTTGGTCTTCTCCTCCTGAGCTTCGAGCCCGCGTGCCAGCGACCCCAAGGCCGCAACGGCCAGAAAGTCACGCCGAGAAAATCGCATGCCGCCCTCCTGGAAAAACGCCGGAAAGCATACCAATTCCATCTGCTCTCTGCGAATGGGATCCAAGAATGTCACCCGACGAAAGCTGTCCGCCCGCTCCGGCGGGCGGATAGCGAAAACTCACCCCTACAGCACCGAGAGCACGAATCGGCACCCCGCAAAAAAGCCCGCGCAAGGCGGGCTTGACCAACATCAAAGCGGATTATGACGCCGCAAAAATTCTTGCCGGCGTATTCTGATCGGCGCGGAAGCGCAGCAGGGCCGCAATATTCCCCACGCGATCCAATTCTGCATCATCTTTCACATAAAACAGCTCAATATCCCGCCGAATCGCGGCGGGGATGATGGCATCGCACACGTCACTAATTTCACGGGTCTCCCGGCCGCACACCGGGCAATAGCGCACGATATGGGAATCCAGGTGTCCGCACGACGTACATTCCACCGCATGCGCGCGGAAGTTTTCGCCCAGCAACAGAGTCTGCACCTCTCCCATCTCGAGCGAACGCAGGACCCGCCGCAAGCCTGTCACGCCGAAACCATTACGCTGCGCCTGACCCAGCACTTCTCTCACCAGCGCCTGCCTGCGCTTCTCCTGGGCCTCGCGCACAATCCGGTTGGCATGCTCTCGCACCTGCTCGTTCGAAATGGCGGCCACATCCGCCGTGAAGCGCCCCAGCAGCCGCTGCTTCAAATAGGGATGCAGGTACGGCTCGAATTCGCTCCAATTCACGTCCTGGCAGCCGATGATCAACTTCTCGAACCCACCCTTTTCCTGCGCATCTTTCAGGCGTTGGGCAAGGTCTTTGAAGTGGCGCATCGCCTCGTCGGCGATCCGGCGCTCCGTGTGTCCCGCATCGTAACCGCTGAATCCATCACTGCGGCCGTGACGCGGCAGGCTGTGGAAGAGCCTATCGCGTTCGGTCAATTCGTCCAGGCGAAGGTCGAAAAGCCGAGCCCGTTGGCGATCGACCAGGGTTACACACACTCGCGGCTGCGCCCCCAAAAGCGCGGCCAGCGGCTTGAGGTGAAAACGCCGATTGACGAATAACTGCGTGCCCCAGAGTCGCGCCGGTAAATCAAACTCCCGCCAGAAGTTCCGGGCGCCGCAGGCGAAAATCGCCTTGCCCTTGGCCTGATTACCCCGCAAATTCCCGGCAATTTCCAGAATGCGTTGTAAGTCGGCCCGCGTCCCGCCGTTTTTCCCCTCTTTTTCCGCTTCGTGCAACGCATTGCGAACCAGATCCTTGGCCAAAATTGCTTCCTCTTTGTGCGACTTGTTCTGTGGCGTTTGCGGCTGAAAATAAAAACTGAGAGCGCATCCCTCGCCATTTTCCGACTGGAATTGCGCCAGCTCACGGATATCTTCGCGTGTAATCATCACGATTTCTCCCGAGTGCTGATCTAGGAAACAGAGCCTGTTTTTTCCAGCAGTTTATCCCGGAACTGGTTGGCTATAGGCGGCGACTTTCGTAGATGTTCCCGGGCGGAGGCAATCGAGGCGCGCACCTCTTCCGGCTTACATTCGATGATGTCGGCTATCTCGTCGACGGAGAAGCCCTCCAGCGCATGAAGAATGAACGCCTCCCGGTCCGCGTGCTCGGCTCCCCGCAACGCCAGCTCGACCATCGAGAACATCTCGTCGGTAGAAGCGATATCTTCCGGGGTCGCAGTGCGCCGGTCAGGGATGATGTTCTCGGCCGTGAGCGTCTCATCCGGCTGATGATATTGCAGTTGGGGCTCGTCGCTGCCCCGCACATTCCTCCGCCGGGCCGACTCCTCGAAATGCACCGATTCCGGTTCTTCCCTGCCGCGGTCGGCCATCTCATCCAGAGCACCGAGAGCCAGGCGGTACAACCAGGGCTCCAGCGCCAGCCGCTCCGGCTTTTCGATGCCGTTGCCCATGGCTCGGGCAATGGCCTCGTCAATGACCTCTTCTTTGCTGACCGCATCGGGCTGCAGCCGGTCAGCCGCCTCCCGGAAGTAGATCTCCCGTTCCACGTACCGCTCCAGCCTCCCCAAATTGGCGTTGACGTAGGACCGGATGTCATCGGCCGAGATGGTGGGTACCGGTACCGCCGCCACCGTCTGCTCGAAAGGCACTTGCGGCTCGGGACGGACATCGGTCCCCCGGCGCAGGCGGCGCCACTTGTACGAGCTGCGTAGCAAGTCCTTATGCTTGGTAATCTGCTGTAACAGGTCGTCAAAGGAGGCCCGGATGGCGGCTGCCGGACCGGGAGCTGACTTCTGTACCGCCATCTGCCCCGACGGCAGCCGCAGATTCAGCGACACGATAAACCCTTCGCGGGCTGACGTTTGCTCAATGACGCCTTTCAGATGAATCAGTTCCGGGCGGAAAACCTGCAGCCGTTTGCGTATCTTTTCGATCTGGTGGTTGAGGTCTTTTTCAAGGTCGGTTGTTTTGGGGACTTTATAGCTGATATGGACATTCATGCTAGCCTCGGAAAACGGGTGTAGAACCCGTGAAGCCTTAGTCCTCTCTAGGCCGATTCTACACCTGCCGCCAAACCCCGGAGCGCAAAATAAACTTTAGTGTCAACCCTGGTGCTAATCTGTTGACAAACCTCACGCTTTAGAACAAACTTCAAGCCGCGCATTGCTTCTGGCCCCTTTACCAAGAAATCGAAATCCAAAGACTGGCGCTGCTTCGGGAGCACCGTATGGCCGATTATTCCTCCCCCTTCCCGACCCAATTTGGGTATGTGTCGTCTCCTGCCTTCTCCGATCCATTAACCTCTGAAACCTCTGACGCTCAGGAATCCGACACCGCTTTGTCGGTGGGTCTGGATGCGTTAATGGACAAGATCCATTCCGGAGAGCTCACCGTTGATGAGCTTCTGCACCGCATCGCTGAACAGGCATGCCTACAATCAGGCGGCACCAGTGCAGCGCTTGCGCTGCTCAGCGCGGAGGACAATGCTGTCGTCTGCCGTGCCAGTTGCGGCGCCAACGCCCCCCCTTTGGGAGCGCGTCTCAACGCCTACTCCGGAATCTCGGGAGAATGCCTGCGCACCGGTCGCGTCTTGGGTTGCGATGATTCGGAAACCGACGCCCGCGTCGATCCTCTGGTTTGCCGCAAACTCGGAATACGCTCGATTGTCGCCCTGCCTCTGCGCGATGAGCACTCCACGGTCGGCATCCTGGAGGTCTTCTCCGACTACCCTGGCGCCTTTACCGACAAGCACATTCAGGCCCTGCAAAACCTGGCCTACTTCGCTCGCGCCGCCACCACGCTGGAGCCCGACCTCGGCCTGGCCGAGACCTATGCCCCTGCGACGCCTCCCCAACGGGTGGTTAGCCTACCGGGGGTGAGACCCGCAACCCCCGCCAGCGAAGAAGATGACGATATCCTGCTCTTCGAAGAAGGCGAACATCCCGGCTGGTTCTCTACCCTTACCACGCGGCTGCACTGGACGGTCGCCGCCAGCATGGTTTCGATAGTTCTGCTGGCATTGTCGGCTCTGTCGCTGTTTATCTGGATGTGGAAACACGCCGACAGCGTCGAGTCGGCCGGCAAGCCCACCGTCCAGGTCCAGGAAAAAGCGGCGGCCAACGAGCCGCTTTCTGTGGAATCGTCCACTCTCATGACCGTCTCCGCCAGGCCGCAAACCAAGCCCCTCCCAAGCAGAACGCGGCATCCGTGGTCAAGACGCTGACTCCGAGTGATGATAGGGAGTTGCCAGCCACGAGTTCGAAATCGCCGAAAGCGGCTGAAACTCGGGAAGTCGCGGACAATGACGTTCCCCCGCCACCGCTTTCCTCGACCGCGCAGCCCACCAGCGATATGCGCGGCCTTCTCTCCCCTCCAGCCGCTCTGCCCGATGCGCCGAGGCCGATCTCGGAAGGCATCGTCCCAGGAAGGCTTGACCGTCGCGTGGCGCCCGTCTACCCCTCGCAGGCTCGCCAGATGCGAATTGAAGGTCCCGTGGTGCTGCGGGCAGTGATTGCCGAAGATGGCAGCGTGCGGGACATTTCCGTGGTGAAGGGCGATCCCATGCTGGCCCGGGCGGCGAGAGAGGCGGTCAAACATTGGCGCTACAAGCCCTATGAACTCAATCACAAGCCGGTAGCTATCAGCACCGATATCACGATTGATTTCAGGCTGCAGTAACGGTTTCAGACGGCCACAGTAACTGAAGTTTCGGTCCGGGTCACAGGACGGTATAGAGTATCGCGCTCCACCGGTTCTCGCCCGGCCTCGCGGATCAGCCGCATGAGTTCCTGACGCCTCATGCCTTGCGGGGTGGTTGCTCCAGCATCGTGGTAAATCTTCTCTTCAATTACAGTGCCGTCCAGGTCGTCTGCTCCAAAACGCAGCGCGATCTGCGCAATCTTGGGAGTAAGCATCTGCCAGTACGCCTTGATGTGGGCAAAGTTGTCCAGCACCAGCCGGCTCACCGCAATCTGCTTGATATCTAGCATCCCGGTCGTCTTGGGCAGATGTTGCAACGGTGTGTTGTCGGGATGGAAAGCTAGCGGGATAAAGGTCTGAAACCCCTGCGTCTCATCTTGCAGGACACGCAGCTTGAGCAGGTGGTCAACGCGATCCTCATCATTCTCGACGTGACCGTAAAGCATGGTGGCATTCGACTTCAGCCCGATCTGATGCGCCAGGCGTGCCGTGTCCAGCCACTGATTGCCATCAATCTTGTGGTCGCAGATGACATGCCGCACGCGATCGGCAAAGATCTCGGCGCCGCCGCCTGGCAACGAGTCCACACCCGCAGCCTTGAGTTGGGCTAGGGTTTCGGCAAGGGACAACTTGGCCCGCTTGGCCAGGTAGGCGACCTCGACCATCGTAAATGCCTTCAGGTGGACGTGCGGGAAGCGCTGCTTGAGCCCCGAAATCAGATCGAGGAAATATTGGAACGGCAGGTCAGGATGCAAACCTCCCACGATGTGGAACTCGGTAACCGCTTCCGTGTAGCCCGAAGCGGCCGTCTGGAAAGCCTCTTCCAGGGCCATGGTGTAAGCGCCCGGCGTGTCTTTCTTGCGGCCAAAAGCGCACAACCGGCAGGCGGCAACGCAGACATTCGTGGGATTAATATGGCGATTGACGTTGAAATAAGTCTTGTCGCCGTGCAGAAGCTCGCGTCGGTGATTCGCTAGCCAGCCCACGGCCAGGATGTCACCCGTAGCATAAAGCGCTAGCGCATCGTCTGCGTCGAGACGCCTTCCGGCGAGCACTTTCTCGGCGATGGGATTCAGCCGCGAATCGTCGGTCTGAAAGGAATGCGCCATCGCTCTTCGATGATACCGCAGGCCAGCCGGACAAGTCACAACCAACAACTGTGGTTCTGGTTTCACGCTGCTTTGTTGCGCCAACGCGAGCGCCGGGCAGCAACTTCGGGTCCCATTCTCTCTTCGGGGAGATCGATGTGCGGCAACGGCCTGCCGGAGACCATATCCGCAATGCAGTCGAAAAGCGCGGCCAGGATTTCGCGCGCCAGCACCGCGCTGGAGATTAGGTCATCCCATCCCGCTCGTAGACGCTCGGTGAAAGCATGGCGCATGGAATTTCAACCTGGAGGGGTGAGATTCGCCCGCGCTGCCCGCAGTTGCTCGGACGTAGGCTCCCGGCTCTAGGATTCAGCTCTCGGCATTAGGCTTTCGGCTCTCGGTTTTTCATTAACTCGTCTTTTCCAGGCTCCCAAGCCAGGCTCCCAAGGCGCTCATCCTCGACGCGCTGTTGTTCGGTCCGCTTGAAGTGGGACTGCCAGCTCAGAAACCCACCTTATACGATAATGATTATGATCAGCTTGTAGCAAGGGCAAGGACATTTCGACGTTTGAGCGGTGAGAGTTCCGTAGGGGAATGCGCCTTGTCCTGTTCCCGGGCGGAAGCCCGCGAATATAGGAACCTATTTAGCGGTACTCAACAAGGGCCTAATGCGCCATGACGGCACCGCCGCGCTTAGGTCTGCGCATCAGCAGAATGAAGGGGAACATCACCAGGAACATAATAGCCAGCACCTGGAAGACATCGTTATAGGACAACATAGCGGCCTGACGCTCGACGAGACCCCACAGGGCAGCGTAGGCGCGGTCGATGGCAGTAACCGGATCGGCGCCCTGCGCGACGAACCGCCCTTTCAGGCCCTGGACCATTTGTTGAACCAGGGGACTGGTCGAGGTGACGTTCTGGCCCAGGTAGTTGAGGTGGGTTTGCATGCGGCGGAACTCGAGGGTTTCGACCATAGAGATACCAATGCTGGCGCCAATGTTGCGCATGACGTTGAAAATGCTGGTCGCGTTTCCCAGCCGCTCCTTGGGCACAGGATCGTGCGTAACCGTGGTAAGCGGCACAAAGATGAGGCCTAGCGCGGCGCCCTGCAACATCAGCGGCCACCAGAAGTTCCAGAAGCCCACGTCGAGGCTCAAGCGCGAGAGAAAAAACATGGCCATCGCGGAAAGAAAAATTCCTGCAGCCAGGAGTTTTCGCGAGTCCACCTTGTTGGTCAGAATGCCGATGAACGGCATGGCAAGAAATGAGGCAAAGCCGCGCGGGAAATTGGTGACACCCGCGTGCGTCGCGGTGTAGCCCAGCACGACCTGCATCAGCAGCGGCAAAAGCACGGTGCTGCCGTAGAGCACGAATCCGACCCCCGTCATCAGGAACGTGCCTATGGCGTAAGAACGGTATTTGAAGATGGTAAGATCGATGATGGGATGATCGGTTTTCAGCTCGCGAACGATCAGCCCGCCGAGTCCAACCAAGGCCATCATGGCAAGTGTGAGGATGAAGTGCGAGCTGAACCAGTCTTCTTCCTGGCCCTTGTCCAGCATGATCTGCAGCGAGCCCATGCCCACGACCAGCAGGCCGATGCCCCAGAAGTCAATACCCAGCGATTTCCGGCGCAGATACGGCGGATCGAAGATGAACAGCTGCGTGAGGATGACAGAAACAATTCCGATCGGAACGTTGATGTAAAAGACCCAGCGCCAACTGTAGTTGTCGGTGATCCAGCCGCCGGCAACGGGACCGAGCATGGGAGCAACCACGATACCCAGCGCCCAGAAAGCCATGGCCTGACCGCGTTTGTGGGGAGGAAACGCCTCCAGCAAGACGGCCTGCGAGAGCGGCTGCAGACCGCCGCCGCAGGCGCCTTGAATGAGCCGAAAAATGATAAGGAAGCCGAGCGATGGCGCGAGTCCGCAGAAGAACGAGGCGCTCGTGAAGCCGATGACCGACGCCATCAGCAGGCGCTTGCGTCCGAAGTTGTTAGCCAGCCAGCCGGTCATGGGGAGAATGATGGCGTTGGCGACCAGATAAGAGGTCAGGGTCCAGGTCGCTTCGTCAGTGGTGGCCGAGAGGCTGCCTGCAATATGCGGCAGCGAAACGTTGACCACGGTCGTGTCCAGCACCTCCATGAAGGTGCTCGACATGACGGCAATCGCAATCAGCCAGGGATTGATGTGGTTGGAAGATTCAGGCTGCGGAGGCATTCGCTCTCTTTCAGTTCGTACCTCAGAGATATGTAGATGAAGATAGTCAGCCGGGGGATTCCCAAGGCGAGCGGCAGTCTTTGAAGGCCACGGCTCCCGACGCTCCAGACTGGCGGTCGGGCCCTTTTATGGAGCCCTCGTGACCTGGCGAATTGCGAGCTGCAAAAGATCCTGCTTCGAGTGGATCAGAGCCATCCGGAACTGGTGCAGCCGGGATTCGGAGCGCAACCTGTCAAGCTGATAACGGAAACGCAGAAATTCCACAAGCCGTGGGCGGATGAACCTACGCTACCGAGTCGCGCCCTGGCAGAGCCACGGCGGTCGATGTTCGCGCGCTTTGGGTCATTTCCCCAGGTGAACGAGCAGCAGGTAAAGCATGTGCACGGATGACTCCGGCTATCAAGACGGCTACCGGATTCGAGTCTGCACAGCGAATTGGGACTCGCACTTTTGTTTCGATATTCAGGGGTAGAACGGCGGCATCAAGCGCGAAGCCATGGAGCAGATTCAGAAGGGCTCCAAACTGGGAATGGCTGGGGCTGACATGCGTATCGTTAATGCGCGCGGACTGGGCTGAACCGGCGTGGAGCGGAGACGTACGCCGGCGCCAGCTGACCAACGCTACCGGAAGGGCGTCGTGTACGGCCATCAGTACGAGCGGGAAAACTGGGGACTGAGCGCACAACAGAAAGCTATTCGGGTTCTCGAGCTGACCGCCCCTGATCGCGAAGAGCGAGCGGCGCCGCGGGAGTAGAGAGGTTCGCTCGTTCTCAAGGTATTATCTTGTGGTGACAGATCACAGGATTGTTTGCCCTGCGTGGCGGCGCATTCATCGCGGCTGCAAAACTGTCTCTTTATTGCTATTGCTTGCATTGGTCCTCAGCAGCTGGCTGCGCGCTGCTGAAAGCAAGGAGCAAGGTCTTCCCGCTATCCGAACTTACATTTCGTCGGGATGGGATGTGCTGACCCGTTCCATGACGCGATGCGATTCGGTGGTGGATCCAAAACTGGCCGCACCTTCCATCCTCTACCTTCCGGCGGAGTTCCCTGCCCCGGCTTCGGTCGAGAAACTGCAGAAGGACTGCAAAGTTGACGTCGAGCATCTGCCGGTAGCCATCCATCGTCCGGGCGAGGCGGATGCGGAGAAAATTCAGCCTCCGGGACTGCTCTTTCTGGAAAAGCCCTATGTCGTACCCGGCGGCCGGTTCAACGAGATGTATGGGTGGGACAGCTATTTCATCATCGTGGGACTGCTGCGCGACGGGCGGACTGATCTGGCACGCGGCATGGTGGAGAACTTTTTCTTCGAGATCGAGCACTATGGCACCCTGCTGAACGCTAACCGGACTTACTTCCTGACGCGCTCTCAACCTCCTTTTCTTACTTCCATGATCATGGCCGTGCACGAGGCGGAAAAGGCCGCCGGTCACGCGGATCGGGCGTGGCTCGAAAAAGCTTACGAACACGCCAGCAAAGATTATGAGATGTGGATGCGTGATCCGCATCTGGCGGGAACCACCGGGCTGTCGCGCTATTACGACTTCGGACAAGGACCGGTGGCGGAAGGATTGCAGGATGAGACTGGCTACTACCGAACCGTAGCGGCTTACTTCCTGAATCATCCTGAACTGGCGGATCACGACCTGGTCGAAACCAAGCCGGGCGCTGCAAATCCCGATGCCATTGGGTTCCAGTTTAACCTGCAGTTATGCGAGAACACCCAGAGCAGATCGAAATGCGATTCCCTGAAAAGCCTATCGCTGAGCCGGGAGTACTACAAGGGCGACCGCAGCATGCGCGAGTCGGGCTTCGACATCTCTTTCCGGTTCGGGCCTTACAGCGCGCAGACCCATCATTACGCGCCCGTCTGTCTGAACAGTCTTCTTTATAAGACAGAGAAAGACCTGGAAGAGATGAGCCAGTTGCTCGGCAAGAAGGAGGATGCGGACCGGTGGCGGCAGCGGGCGGAAGATCGCAAGCAGCGGATGAACGAATATCTGTGGGACGGTGTACGCGGGCAGTTCTTTGATTACAACTTTGCAACCCAGACCCGCACCGCCTACGAGTATGCCAGCACGTTTTACCCGCTGTGGGCGGGATTGGCGACTCGGGAGCAGGCACACGCGGTCGAGAAGAACCTGCCGATTTTCGAGCACCCGGGTGGGCTGGCGATGAGTACCACGGAGACGGGAGTGCAGTGGGATTATCCCTATGGTTGGGCGCCGATCGAGTTTCTGGGGATTGAAGGACTCCGGCGATATGGATTCACTGCGGACGCGGACCGGCTTTCTTACAAGTTCCTGTCCATGGTGGCGGAAAATTTTCGGCGGGACCGAACTATCCGGGAAAAATACAACGTGGTGACGCGATCGTCGGAGACGCACGTGACCACCGGGTACAAGTCCAACGTGGTGGGATTCGGCTGGACCAACGGAGTCTTCCTCGAGTTGCTGCATGAGTTGCCGCGCGACCAGGTGGAACGTCTGGCAAAGGAACAAACCGCCACCGGAAGCCTCGTACCCAAATAAAGCAGCCCAGCGTTTTGCTGGTTAACACTCGGCCTTCGGTTTACGTCTACTGTTAAGAGCTAGGATTCGGCCGCGATGGCCTCAGTTGGGGACAGCGTTGACGTGTTTGCCGCAAGCCTGGGACGCGAGGCCGTGACCAACCTTTCTGCCCGTGACGCGACGGGCGATTCGTCGCTGGTGAGCGCCGCCCAGGCGGGCGATCGCCTGGCGTTCGGACAGCTGTATGAGCAGTACGCGCGCATGGTCCACGGAATCCTGATGGCGCGAGTGCCGCCCGGCCAAGTGGATGATCTGGTGCAGGACGTTTTCCTGGTGGCACTTCGCCGGCTGTCTGCTCTGCGAGATATTTCCCGCTTCGGAGCCTGGCTGGCTGCCATCGCGCGAAACCGGGCTAACGATTACCACCGGCAATCGATGAGCGCAGTCGAAGTTACGGATGACTTTTCGCAAGCCGAAGCGGTAAGCGGCGTTTCCGACAGTGCGGCAGATAGCGAAGCTGCCGTGATTCTGGCGGCGATTCGCAGTTTGCCGGAGGCCTACCGCGAACCTCTCATACTGCGGCTGGTAGAAGGCATGAC
Source organism: Acidobacteriota bacterium (assembly GCA_003225055.1). Taxonomy (GTDB): domain Bacteria; phylum Acidobacteriota; class Terriglobia; order Terriglobales; family Acidobacteriaceae; genus Gp1-AA122. The sequence goes on along the minus strand of QIAU01000197.1, from coordinate 3,999 downwards.
CGGTCCTGAAATCGCGGCTCGGACGGGGCTGAAACCGGGATCGGTTCGCGTCAATCTGCATCGCGGCATCGAACAGCTTCGCGAAAAACTGGCGCAGAGGTTGTGAGGTAGAGAAGAAGAGGAACTGGTGCATGGATAAGGATTACCTATGGGATCGGTCGGGGGACGCTGATCCGGAAATCAAGAAGCTGGAAGACGTTTTGGGCAGATTGCGCCACAATCGGGCAGCGCCGGTGTTTCCCGAGATGCCTGTCAGGATGCGAAGACCCATTCTGACCAAACTTCTAGAAACACGCTGGACGAGTGCCGCAGCCCTGGCGCTGGTCGTCGTGGCTATCTCGGTGGTTGGTTCACTGGTGCGTTCCAAGCAACCAGCTTTGGGTTCAGCATGGAAGGTTACGCAGATTCAAGGAGGGCCTCGCCTGGAATCGAGAGTGATCAAGGCGAGCGGCGGAACAGCAAGACTGGGGCTCGGTCAGACTCTGGAAACCGATAGTCAATCGAAAGCCAGCATTGACCTCGATGAAATCGGAACAGTCGAGGTGGAACCGGGGACCCGTCTGCGCGTGCTGCGCCTGAACTTGGAACTTACGCAGCTGGCCTTGGAGCGGGGAACGATTCACGCTGCGATCTGGGCGCCCCCCGGGCAATTTGTGGTGGACACTCCTTCGGCAGTAGCGGTTGACCTGGGATGCGCCTACACCTTGCACGTGGATGAATCGGGAGCAGGACTGTTGCGCACGACTCTGGGCTGGGTGGGCTTCAAGCTAGGCAATCGCGAATCGTTTATCCCTGCAGGTGCCGTGTGTCGGACCAAACCGAAGCTTGGGCCGGGTACACCTTACTTCGAAGATGCCTCTGAATCGTTTCGTGCGGCGCTGGTCAAGCTGGATTTTGAAAGGGGCAGCGTGGAAGAGCGCAACGCCGAACTCAACATTGTGCTAGCCGAGGCCCGCCCGAAGGACGCGCTCACGTTGTGGCACCTGCTTTCTCGAGAGGACGAATCGGAGCGCGGCCGCGTGTTTGACCGGCTGGCAAAACTCCTGCCCGCTCCGCCAGGCGTGACCCGCGAAGGAATACTCAGAGGCGACTCCAGAATGCTCGATCTCTGGTGGGGCCGCCTCGGATTGGGCGATATTTCGCTGTGGCGTCATTGGGAAGGCTCCTGGTCAGCGAAGAGGGGTGCCGAGAGGTAATGGTTGGGTTTTGGCCGGAATCCGGATCAGACGATCTCTGCTTCAAGCGCCGCGACGGAGAATCATTACGACCAGCCCGGCAGCAGTAAGCAGCAAGAGAAATCCGGAGAACGCGTAATAGGCAATGCGCACCTTCGGCCAAAGCCATTCTGGCAACGTATCGGAAAACCGTGTCACCCCATATCTCGCTCAGGCGCGGCGGCAGGATAGCTTCCTCCGATTCAGGTCTCCAGTGTGAAGTAGTCCATGTCGCTCGGAAGTTGGAGAGCAAAAGAGCCCCAACCATTAGCCGAACGACACGTAGACCGGCTCCCGGTGTATCCGCGACGAAGAGAACCCGGACGGCACTTGCCGCATAGCGGCTACGCTCTCGTACGCCGACACCACCCAGGTAGTAGAACAGCAGATTAAGGATGGCTAGGATCGGATGGCCCGAAACGACGGAGAAAACAAAAGTAAGAACTGCCGCCGCGGTACAAACCCAGTGCCCTTGCCTCCTCAAGTAATCTACGTCGCTGCCGGTCTAGAGGAAAGGCCAGAACAGGCTTTTGAGGCGCGTCCCTCAGTTCGTGGCATTGAATCGGACAGGCCCAAGGGGTTTCGATAGGGCGGATTAGAACGCAGTTGCGCAATTCGGTCCAGGGCAAAATACCCTCTGGAGTCTGTCTCCCACTCAAACTTCTGTTAACGGTCCTGTTCTCCCAACCGTCTTTTTTCAGGTGTGGGTCCACAGATCCAATCGGAGGTCTCATGATGAAGATAGGGGAATTAGTTTGTGGGCGGACGACGACGGTGGTCGCGGTGCTGCTGGTTGTGACGGCGGTCGCGCAGGCGGGGCCGCCGTTGATCTGCCATACGATCAAGATCGGACAGGCGAAGTCACTACCCTGGGTCAGCCATAGCTGGAACCTAAGCGGTAGGGAAACTTACGACATCAAGAACTTGACTCGCGACACGCTCGAACTCCTCCATGCGAAGATGCCGGTGCTGGCCCGCATGGAAACGCTGCGTCGGGCGACACTTTACGCGGGGAAGGGTCCCGAGGTCGCCAAGGAGTTGCTCACCAAGCTTCACGCGCGCGCCACCACCGGGAACCCAGACGCCTTGGCTTTCTTCGACTTTGGGTACCTGGCGGAAACCTTCAAGCAGGGGCTGGGCAAAGGTCAGCCGAATCCTGCGGCGGGCGTGGACGGTTACGAGTGGGTGAAAAAGGCTATTGGGCTGCGCGGACAGGATCCAGAGATGGAGTTGGCGGCAGCGCTGATTACGCTCAAAGGCCCGGAGAGCCAACATCAGGAACACGTCGAGAACGCGATTGCCGGGGCGAAGGCGGACCCGTTGTTGGCGCAAAACCTGGCGGCGCGCTTCATGGGGCATCGGGATGAGACAGTTTCCCAGATGCTGGCTCGCAGCACGGGTCCAGGAGGTCAGTCGAAATGAAGTCCTGGACAGCAAGCACGACATTGCGAGCCGGCCCGCTTGCGCTCTTGATGCGGTTGCTGGCCTATGGCGCAACCGCCCTCTGTCTCGCCGCCGTGGTTCACGAATGGGGAACATTTACGTCGATTGCCGGAAACGACGGGAAAGCGGTGGAATGGTTGCCGTTTAAGGGCCCGAGCGATTTGCCTAGCTTCGTAGAACACTTATGGGATGCGGCTTTCAAAGTAGGCTTGCGGGGCACGATCCGAATGGAGACGCCGGTCGTCTATTTTCATTCCTCTCACCCTATGAGAGTTTCGGCTAAGGCTGTTTTCGCACGAGGTGTTATCACCGAGTGGTATCCGCATGCCAGCCGTGTTTTTCCGAATGCCGGGCTGTTTGGCCGAGCCCTCTACCAGAGAGAGACGGACGGCAGCATCGCGTGGAACCAAGTCACCGTTCAACCAGACGCGGAGGAGAGCCTTCTGCGCGAGGCCGCGGACAACCCATATTATGCGGCGCGGGAGACGTCGGCGGCCCCTTTGATCGTCAACAGTGCGGCCGGCGAGCAACGGGAGAAGTTTCTCTTTTATCGCGGGGTGTCGGCGGCTTCGTTGCCGATCTCGGCCACTCTTACTCCTCAAGGCACACTGGTGGTCAGGAACCTGAGCGAGAATGAGATTCCCCATATCGTGCTTTTCGAGCGCCGAGGGGAGAAAGTGGGATACCGCATCGGTGGCGCGCTCGAGAGCGAAAGTATCTTCGATCCACCGGAGCTGAACCGTACGCTCGACGCTCTATGTGGTGATCTTGAAGACACGCTTGCCGCTCAAGGCCTCTACCGGGATGAGGCCCATGCCATGGTCGAAACTTGGCGGTCTTCCTGGTTCGAAGAAGGTAGTCGATTGTTGTATGTCGTGCCGGCGGCAATGTTGAATTCGCTGCTTCCACTGACGATTCATCCTATCCCGCTTGAAACCGTGCGCGTTTTTGTCGGCAGGATCGAGCTGGTGACCGGCGCGACCCGGCGGGCGGTGGAAAGCGCGCTGGTGTCCCACGACGAGGTTACGCTCGCAAAATACGGGCGATTTCTAAATCCAATTTTGGAAGAGCTGATTGAGTCTGATCCGACAAAAGCAAACAGGCTGAGAAAATATTAGCGAACTCCGTTCCGAAAGTCCGATAAAATGAAGTAATTCGAACCAGTAATTTTCACTTTACCGAGAAGCGCCGTAAAGCCCCGCCCTTTAGGGCTGGGGATATAAGGCGTGATTTTGCCTTGTCTTAGATTGCTTCATTAGGTATAAGCAATCAGTATGGCCCTGGAAGGCTACAAATCAAACCACAACGTGGTCTATTCAAGCAAGTACCATTGCGTGTGGAC
>QIAU01000281.1 GCA_003225055.1 Acidobacteriota bacterium | reverse complement strand
CTTTTTTGTACCTCTCCACCCCCAATAAGACTCGGCCCCGAGTGACCATGTCCCGTACGGCCTTGGAAAGATCACTCCTCTGTTCCTTAGTGAGCTCGTTTAAGAATTCGAAATTCTCACGATCCATTCGTATGCTCATCGTCTTTGTCATGTCGCTGTCTCCAGTTTGCGCCGGGCGTCTTCTAGAATGGACTTTTTGTAACGCCCGTGCTTCGCCAGTCCCTCGAGCTTCACGAGAGCTTCGCTCTTCGTGAGTAATCCCTTTTCGCACATTCGCACCAAGATGCCGCTCGCCGTCGTAAACCCAACACCGACCAACTTGCACGCATTGATCCCATTCTTGTCATCGATCCCCAAAACCCGAGCTTTTTCCGCAAGAGCCAGGACGATCGCCTCCGCTTCACCCCTTCCGAGACCAAAGTCGCCTTGCACCTTCGTAACGAGCTTCCTATCCTTGACTGCGATGACTCTGATTCTTGACTCATCCAGCGCCTTTTTAATCATGAGGGCGTCCAGTGATTTCTTAACGCTGCAGCACTCCTTCGCAACCTCAGGCGGAATGGCAACATGGAGTCCGACATCACGCAGAAAAGCGTCGAGTATCTCGGTCTTCGCAATGAGAATCAGTGTCGAGGCGTCGAATACAAACATGTATTACAATATGTGACAAACGTAATATAGCATAAACGCGGCATTCCTGCAATCATCTCTTGCGGAAAAAGCTAGAAATGGGGGACTCCCTTCAGAACGACGGCCCGACTGATCGGGCCGTCAGTGGCGCTCTATCTGCTCGCATTGCGCCTTTGCAGTTGTCATGCGGCGCTTGCAGGTGCGGAACCGTTCCTTGATCCTGGATCAACCGGAACTCGCACGAACTGCATGGGATTGCCATCATCCGTTCGGGGAAGAAACCCGCATCGCTGGCCGTGTCGGTAGACCAGGTCCATGACCTTCCGTATTTCGGCCAACGTTGTGGTCTTCAAGTGGTGTTCTTGCTCGATCTCCTTGAGCCAGCTCTCCACTTCGAACGGGTGCACCGCCAACGCTGCTGTTCGATGCCAGCGCGGCAGAGCCCAGCGATTCAGATAATGCTTATACTTGGTGATCGTCGTTTGTGCTTTCTCGATTGTCGCGTTGCTCTGGATCTTCCGTTAATTCGAATTGAATATGATGGGCCGCGAGTTCGCCGAAAGTTGGCCGAGTGGCTGCGCGCTCAGCCAACGCATGGGGTTTTAGGCCAAGCTCGTTTACGCGCTGCCAAGCAGCTTCTTCGGTGGGCAGCTCAGACAGCGGTCCCAC
>QIAU01000280.1 GCA_003225055.1 Acidobacteriota bacterium | reverse complement strand
ATGACTCGTTTGCAAAGGAGCTGCAAGAACGCATTCGAGCGAAGTCCCCCGATACCGGGGCGTCGCACCTGACATGCTAGGGGCCGCAGTTTCAACGGGCGTTACATCGCCATAACACTCATAGGGTCCTCGATACTTTCGTAGAGTGCCTCCGTGCGGGCTTGGTAGTGGGTAAGTAGTCCTATAAAAGGAGATGTCAAGAGAAAAACTTCTCCCCTCACCTCCAGGGAGACGCAGATGTGGTAGCTTGCATCTAGCCCCGTCTGCTGCCAGGAGGGGTTTTGGTCTTGCCCGCCTTCGGCCCGCTGTGCATTCCAACAGCGAGACCAACCCAGTTGTTTGTTCCAACTTGACGGTTTCATGATGCGGTGGTGCTCGACGCCATTCGGCTCCCGAAGCTGCGCAAGCAGAGCGTTGGCTAAAGTGCCAACCACGATCCTATGAGAGACTCGAGGCCTACAGCTTTTTTGGGTTATCCGAGGAGGCATAGGATTGAATCGGAGACTCGGTGCTGACGTGCAGGCACACGGAGCGCCTAACTACTTACTAGATACTCTTCCTCGAACCCGAGCGTCGCAAGAACCGATTGGCCACCACCGGGCATGAAAACCTGGGAATTGCCTGGGTCCTCTGCAAGACGCTCAAGCTGCTTGCGATTTCAGTTGGTTTGCGTCGAAGCGTGCTCCTTTCTTCCAAAGTGTCAAAGTAATGGCCGCGATCTTGCGCGCCAGTGTCAGACGAGCCATCTCCGGCTTCATCCCCTTGGCAAGCAAACCTCCGTAGAAGTCGTGCAACGGTCCAGCACAACGACTGGCGCTGGTGGCTGTACTTTTGAAGATCTCCTTCATCTCGTGGTTGTGATCTTGATTGAGACCACGAACTTGCGATGGTTTTTTGGAACGTTGCAGTTGTCCGTCTACATAACGATGTTGCGCGCTGTCGTGCGTTTCCACCCCCAGGCCGCTATATTTCCACAGTTGCCGCTTGCTACGGAATCGGTGCGGCGTCTGCATCAGCGCCAGCAACAGAGCGGATCGAACCGGGCCGATACAGGGAATCTGACGCAGCACTTTGACCGCCTTATGCTTCCGGCTCTCGGCCAAAAACTCAGCTCGTACCTGGCGCCGCACAAGCTGCAGCCCATCCAGATGTTGATAGAACAGCTCCGCGCGGCGGCGCACCCCAGACTCCCGGATCTTGTTCAACCACTCCTCCCGATACCGCGGAGCATAGACCTGCGTACCCGCACAGGGAATCCCCCAGCTTCGGTAGATGGCTTTGAGCCGATTCATCACCCGTCTCAAATCTTTGCTGATGGTCTGATAACTACGTGCCAACTCACGCAGCGTCCGCAGTCCATTTTCTCCGTGGTAGACCGGTCGCAGCATGCCGGCGCGCAGAAGCTCGGACAGCTTGCGCGCATCCACCCTGTCATTCTTGCTGCCCTCTTTCAATAAGGCATTGCGGCGCGGATTGCAGACCACGATTTCGTGCACGTGGGGCTTGACCACATCGTACAGCCAGGCCGCCCAGGTTCCTTCTTCCAAGGTCACATGCAGTTCTCCCCGCACACCCTGCAGCAATTGCACAAGGGTGACCGCTTTGGTTTCGATGATGGACTCCATCACCAGCTTCCCGGCGCCATTCCGTACGGCAACGGTAATCGCTTCTTTGTGAACGTCGAGCCCGATATACTTGATGTTGCTACTCATGTCGAGTTGCCTCCTTGGGGGGAAGGTGATTCGTCTCAACGTGGATCTTTCCCCCAAGGTAAAGTGCCATACTCCCGGACCCACTGGGAAGGGCAGGCCCCCGCGCCCGCCACCGCGGTTATAATCAGCCGGAGCTGAGCGGAGGATAGGGCTATGCTGGGAAGCAACCCGAGCGCCGACTCAGCGGCCTCGACCGATCGAGGGGGGATGCTACGGCATCCCTTTTTCACTAAGGGTTTGTAAAGTCCCCTCATCGGGACAGGCACCAAAGCGATAAATCCTGGGGGTGCGGGGGCAAAACCCCCGCCGCC
>QIAU01000134.1 GCA_003225055.1 Acidobacteriota bacterium | reverse complement strand
ACGGGCAACCGGAGGAACTCGATGACCTCGACGGAAGGCGGCAGCTTTCAATGGGTGGCACGAGCCGGATGAGTCGTGAGGCTCAAGTCCGGAATCTGTGAGCGGCTCGGGGTGAAATTCCCCGGGCCGACTCGGCCTCGGCGTGCAATTCCCCGGGCCTACTCGGCGGAGAGTGGGTGACCACCCCCCCTATGCCGATTCAGCTTATCTCCTTCTACTTCCTACTGCTGGGCATACACAGCCACACAACCATTGGCGCTTTGAGTGGTACAAAGCGACCCTGCCTGCAAGGGTACGAATATGTGGTTGTTAGTGGGGTCGGCCGCGATGCTGTGGGAGTTGCTGCCGGTCGCCACGTTCTCGAGCCACTGGTTGGTCTTGGCGTCAATGATGCCCATGACTGGACCGGCCGGCATGTCGCGGGCTGCCACATAGTAACGGTTGTCACCCGGGTTGTACCAGGTTTCGTCAACCCCTCCCACCTTGTCGATGGTGGCTAAGATCGCGCCTGAAGTGCCATCAATCACGTATTCGTTCGGCGGGAAAGCCACGCCATCATGGTCCGCACAACCTACGAGGAAATTGTTGCCCGGACCTTGGGTGATACCGCTCGGCATGCATTTGAGAGTAACGAAACTGTTGACCACCACGGGTCCATTCGAGTTCCCGATTCTGGGATCGATTACGTCAATGGTTCCAACCGTCAGATCTCCGGTTGCGCTCGCATTTGAAACCAGGAAGAGACCGGTATTCGGATTGAAGGCTGAGCCCCCGATACCAGCGAGAGAAACTGCCCCACTACAACTGCTGGCCGGCTTAGCCTGGTCGCAGAAGGCTCCGGACATGGTAAGAATGGGACCGTGATGGCAGGGTACATTCCTACCGCCGGTCGCTGTGCTGGCCGTTCCGGAGACGCCAGAGGGCGCACTCGTGGAGGCGTCCGGACATGGGAAATCGCCGGCCGTGGTTCCAATCTGATTGTCTACAGCAACGCCGATATTATTGGTTGGCGCTCCATCGTAGTAGATCTGGCCCAGGATACAGGTGGGGAAATTGGTTGGGCCATACGGTCCCGCATGAGCTGCAGGGCACGGGTTTGAGGTGACCGGACGCGTGACCATGTCCGCCGCGTTGATTAGCGTCACAAAAGGAAATCCCGGATCGCCGTTGGCTACCAGCAAAATGTGATCCTTCTCATCGTAGGACATCTCGTCAGCCCGCAAGTCCCCGCAGGTTGGGTCAGAAAGCGCTCGCCCCTGAGAGGAATCGATGCAGGGGCCGACCCCCTGCGGACCATCGAAGTCAGGAGATTGACCCGTGGGGACGTTGGCTATGACGGTGGGCGGAGTCGGGGGACTCTTCGTCAAGTCAATCGTGGTCAGGTCGAAAACCACCACCGTGCTGCTGGAGTTTCCAACGAACATGGTCTTGCCATCGGCGGTCACGATGATTCCACATGGACACGACAATGGATTCACGCCATTGCCGCGGGACGCACAGCATTGCGCTCCGCTGAACCCGCCGAACAGGCCGTTGGGTCCAAAGCCCGGAATCTGGAACCCGGCGGTTCTGCATCCGAACCGGGTGGGATTGCCTAGAGCAGAAACCAGGAAGGGAATCGTGGGATCGCAGGGACTCGCGTTAATTCCCGCTTCCGCCACCTCATTGGCCCCTCCGATGGTGTCTATCGCGAGGTTTCTGATCGTGTCCAAAACCACGACATCGAGTCCGATGCGATCGGAAATGTAGAATCTGTGATTGAGCGGATCGACCACGCTGATGTCGAAGGAATTGAAAGGACCGCCAGGCGCGCCAGTTGGGTTATGCTCCGGCACCGGGATGATGTCGATGACGCCGTAGCCCTCATTCACAGTGGTGCCGCACACCGGGCAGTTCTTCGCGGTTCCGCAGCCGCTGACCAGAACAAAAAGCAAGATGGGGAGAACCGAAAGCAGAATCCTGGATCTCATCGATGTCCTCCTACGACATTACCGGGGGTATCGGCCGCACACTTGCGACGGCGGTCGAGATCAGCAATTTCTGAAACACATATAATGCGAGGCGAACTCTTTTAGAACCTGAACTGCAACCTATTCAGCAAAACAAAGTAATTCTGCGGGATTGCTCCTGTGGTACTGGGACTACTCAACCGATCCACGTTGAAGTTGACCTGGTACCTGATCCAATAGTTGAGATACCAGTTGAGCCCGGCAGTGAACTCGTCCGTATGCTGGCTAAAACCGGGTACAAAGCCGGGCGTAAACTGGTCGAGAAAATTCGACTCCGGTTCCTTCGCCTGGATCCGGCTATACCGGAACGCGAGTTCCCAAGCGCCTAATCCCTTGCTGCCACCTGGTCCCTCGGGACCGAGGAAAGGATGTTTAACTTTTGGCGTCCCGTTTTCCGGACGAGCCTCACCCGTTAAGAGGTAAGTGGCCTGCAGAGCACCAGCTTTGGCTATGATTCCGGGAAGATCGAAGAAACCGAGGCCTCCAGCTTGCTCCGAACCAACCCCTCGGCGAAACTGGTTAAGTTGATCGTATTCGCCACGTACTGCCCAGGGCCCGTGGGTCCAGGTGAACTCGCCGTTGTAGCGTTCGATGGGCCCGTTGATCCTGAATTGAGGGAAAAACGTGTAAGCGGCGTCCGGTAGCCCAGGGCTGAAGCTCTGCTCATTGGAAAGGCCTCGGCTGCGGCCGTGGGCGATGGAGCCGCCAATGGCAAAGCCCTGCATTGGATTGTCTTTTTTGTTTTTCCAGGGATAGAAACGTAGCCTGCCAATAAATTCCGGCTCATTCGTCGTGTTATTGGTCAGAATCCCCTTGCCATTAAAGGCGCTCACCCAGTACTGCACGGCGCCGCCAGAAATGTCGCCATGGATCGTGGCTCCGGGGCTGCGGTAGGCGGTGGAAGCCGACGGGTAGAGCAGCGAGGCCAACGATCGTTCCACGAAGTCAATGTTGGTGACCCCATTCATTTCTTCCTGAGCGAAAGGCTCTTTAAACTGGCCGACCTGCACTTGGAACTCTCGAGCCGGCTTGATGTTGAGGTAAAGATCGCGGAGGCTGATACCGTTACTGGCGGCGGCGTCAATCAGGAAAGCAAAGTCGTACTTCGCACCGTAACTGCCCTGAAAACCGAAGCGCGCACGTCGGACGACAAAAGTATCGGAGGGGGCGCCGTCCCCCTTGTAAGCTCGATAGTCGGTCTGGACATATCCGTAGGGCTGAAGCTGAAATTTCCCATCAGCACTCTTGACGAAGAAGTGCTCGCCGTTCCAGCCGGCAACTACAGGAGCGCCGCTATCCTTTTTCTCGGTCTTGTCGGCCTGGTTGCCCTCGACGGGCCCGCCGGTGGGCTGGGTCAGAGTGGCATTTACCAGGTGAGCCCCGCTGGTCCCCCCGAGTCCAGCATTGCTGGTTTGCGCCCTGGCTTCGGCCATCCGCTCGACCATGGCCTTCAACTCTTGGATCGTCTGCCTCTGCGCTGCCACTTCCTTGCGCAACTCGTCGACCTCTTCCTTGGTTGCGCCGCCGGCTGATCCTTCGCTCTGACGAGCAGATTCCTGGCCTTCGACCAGGACGAGCGAACCCAGCGCGACAAAAAACAATACAAGCAGAAGCCGCATGGTTAGCGAGCGCATGTTGTTACTCTCCCGCAATGATTTGACAAAAGGGGCCTACCCGGAGGTGGTCTAAGCAAAAAGACACGATTCGCTTTGATCGTCACCCAACCCGACAATCGCTGCGAAATTCATCACGCAAAATAAATTAGGCAGATATGAAAAGCGGACCAGCTGATCGGCGCGCGTTTGTATACCACGGGCGAATAATGGTGTCAAGGAAATCTCGACAGGAAATCTCGACAGGAAATCTCGTAACCGGAAATCTCGTAACCGAGTTAACCGAAGCAACAGAGCAGACCGCGTGACGCTCGCCTCCAGGCAGAAAACGAGAACTCCGGTGAGCGCAGGTTGTGCTCGACTCTGGTGTATAGCGCGATGGCGCAATTCAAAAATCTGCTCACTGGGTGCTACAAAATGTGGTTTGACAGGTTCAGTACAATGTCTCCGCGTTTCGTCAGCAATGGAAGCGGGCGGCATGGAGCACGATGAAATCCGACTTGGGGCCCATTCGGAAGCGTAAAATTTATGAACAGGTCGCCAGGCAGATCCGGGACAGAGTTCTAAAAAACTTAAACCCTGGAGATAAACTTCCTCCCGAACGTGAGCTCGCGGAGAGGCTAGGAGTAAGCCGCAGCTCCGTCAGGGATGCGATTCGAAGTTTGGAACTGGTGGGCGCGGTCGAGCCTCGTTCCGGGGCTGGAACCGTCGTGCGCGAGATGTCGACGGACTGGATCATGAATCCGGTCGCGAACGTCTTAGTACAGAAGCCGCAATTGCTCGGGGATCTGTTAGATTTCCGGAAAATCCTGGAACCTCCCCTGGCTGCGCTTGCGGCGAAGCACGCCTCAGTCAAAGAAATTCGCGACATGGAAGCGATTCTGCGCCGTCAGGAAAAGAAGGTCCGCCAGGGAGAGCTTGCGATTGAGGAAGACTCGGAATTCCATTACGCTATCGCCAGAGCCTCAGAAAACGCCGTCGTGTTGAAGGTGCTTGACGCGCTTATGGATATGCTGTTGGAAGTGCGGGAACGTTCTTTACAGGTGGCAGGCCGGCCGCAGAAATCCACTGCCGGACATTGGCGGATACTCAGAGCGATCCAGCGAAACGATCCCGCGGCCGCGCACAAAGCTATGCGAAGCCACATAGAAGATATCGAGGAAATCGTACTTCATAAGTCCTGAGCGCTCTCCTGGTGCAACCCTTTGATAACTCGGTGACACTGTCTGGCGACTCTCGCCCCTTCCAGGAGGCGGACCTCCACGCCAATGTCGCAGGGTACATCCAGAAATTTACGTCGAGGTCGGCGACAAGGTGACAGAACGGAGTTGAGCCAGGCCCTGAGTTTCCATGCGCTGAACCTTCCGGAGCAATCATCCGGCCTGTCTGTCTCGGATCGATGTTGCAACCTGAGATCATGTGGCACACTATTTGGGCCAAATGAACGTTTTGCTCTTTACGCTCCTGGTAGGGCTCGGGTCGCTCAGCGCAGGATTTTTGGGCGCACTGACGGGGTTGGGTGGCGGAGTGGTTCTGGTACCGCTTCTGGCGCTGGTCTTCAAAGTAGATATCCGGTACGCCATCGGGGCCTCTCTCGTCTCGGTGATCGCTACCTCGTCGGGCGCCGCCGCGGCTTATGTCAAAGAGGGTTTTTCTAATATCCGAATTGGAATGTTCCTGGAGATCGCAACCACGTTGGGAGCACTGCTGGGAGCGTTTCTGGCACTGAAGGTTCCCACTCCGGCGATTGCCATTATTTTTGGCTTGATGCTCCTATATTCCGCCTACCTTTCAGGCCGCCCTCAGACTGTCATTGCGGAGAACGACGAGCCCGATCCCCTGGCCACCCGGCTGCGGATGAATAGTACCTATCCTTCGGCGGATGGCCCGAGAACCTACTGTCCGCGCAGAGTAACCGCAGGGTTCAGCCTGATGTTTGGTGCTGGGACCCTGTCAGGGTTATTGGGAATCGGCTCCGGGGCAGTAAAAGTTCTGGCGATGGACCAGGCCATGAAGATTCCGTTCAAAGTTTCCACCACGACCAGCAACTTCATGATCGGTGTCACGGCCGCCGCCAGCGCCGGTGTGTATTTGAATCGCGGGTACATCGATCCGGGGCTCGCCATGCCGGTGATGTTAGGGGTGCTGGCTGGTTCGCTGCTCGGAACGCGCGTGCTGGTCAAGGCCAGAACACGCTCGCTACGGCTGGTATTCAGCCTGGTCATTGCGCTGCTTGGGCTGGAGATGATCTACAAGGGAATAGTCGGAGGCATCTGAGGTGAAAGCGACAACGGAGTGGACCGACCGCAGAGTTGAAGATGTCATCGGGAACCTTTTGCGAGCCGGAGTGCTTCTGTCCGCCCTGGTCGTCTGGTCGGGAGCGGTCATATATCTCATCCGTCACAGACACGACCCGGCAGATTATCGAGTTTTCCACGGCGAGCCCACCGATCTCCGTCACATTCATGGGATCTTGCACGATTCGATCGCGCTTCATGGTCGCGGCATCATTCAACTCGGGCTGCTACTGCTGATTGCGACCCCCATCGCGCGCGTGGCTTTTTCGGTTTTTGGCTTTGCCGAAGAACGAGATTGGATGTACGTCGGATTCACGCTGATCGTGCTCCTGATCCTCTTATACAGTTTGGGCTGGTCCTCCTGAAGGAGTGGGAAGGACATCTTTGGTTCCAAGTTGCAATAAAAATAAACGACCGCCCTGTGATGACCAGCATCACAAGCTAGTACAAGAGTCGGCAGAGTCGGCATTGAGTACCCAAATAAAAATTCGCAGCTACATCGAGGACGAAAGATGCCAGTTGAATGCACTCACCTGAACGACATTAAAGTAACCAACCCTCGCGAGCATGTGTGTGGAGACTGCGTGAAACTCGGTGATGCCTGGGTTCACCTGCGCCTCTGCCTGACTTGCGGGCATGTGGGTTGCTGCGATTCTTCCAAGAACAAGCACGCCACGAAGCATTTTCATAAGACCACTCACCCGCTCATTCGATCGATTGAACCAGGTGAGGACTGGGTCTGGTGTTACGTCGATGAGGCGATGGTTGGCAATTTAGCTGCGAAGAGAGAGACATAGCTTCTGATCTGCCATGGGAAGTAATCCCGGCCGTTCCTTACAAACTTGACACCAAGGAAGCTTCCATGACTCGAGAACGGCGCCGTCCCATGAGTGTTTTGGTCGCGCGAGGCTCCAGCGCTGAGAGACTCTTTCGACAGCGCAACCGCGCCATTCCTGAAGCAATTGTTCCTGGGATTCCGCCGACCCCCGCTCACGATCTCAAGAATCATGGTGGCAAAACGATGCAGAATCTGAGGTTCATGAATTTCTATGTAGGCGCTGAAGCCTGGGATGCTGGCGATACGACAAACATTGACAAGGCCCTTGCCGAGGCCATGTCGGACCGGAATCTCAACAACGTTATGGTGCAGTATTTCTCTGGGCCGATCAGCAGCACGTTCGACGGTTCCGAGAGTCTACCGGGACCCGCTCCGGCGATGGTGTCGCAGGGCGACGTCGAACAGCTCGTGAGCACTCTGATACACGCAAAACAAGTTCAGCGGCCGTGACCTGGAATCGACCGTTTTCAACTTCCTGCTGCCCCCGGGAACAGTGCTGAATGCGGATATCGGCACTACGGGCGGGCTGCGAAAAAATTCTGCCTTTCGTAACCGCGTCGTCATCCCGCATGACGAGGACGATTCGCTCCATGGACTTGGCGGCTATCACGGATCGGTCCATGTCTCGTCCCCAGATACGGTCTATTACTCCATTGGCGTCTACTCCGAAACCGAGGCGGATGGGACCGTGAATGGAATTCCGGTGTTCGACCAGCCCTGGAAAAGTGTGGTTGCTACTTTCTATCACGAATTGAATGAGGCCCGCACCGACGCCGATATCGAGGACGCGATCCGCGCCGGGAACGATCCCAATGCCGAGCGCTTTCTCGGCTGGACCTCGGATCAGGGAGAAGAGTGCGGAGATTTCCCGGTTTTTGAGGCGAGCAACGATTTAACGGAAGTATTTCAGGAGGTGCCGCTCCGGGATGGCAGCGGCAGCGTGCCGGTGCAGTTCCAATACTCGAACGCAGTCCACGGACCCGACGGTCCGATCCCTCAGCCACACGCCAGACAGTAATTTGAAGCAGCCTTTCGGGAATTTTGAGGACAGGAGGTGGAAATCAGTTGTTCGATCAACCTCGCCGATGTATGCTTCCCCAATTCGCTTCAGAATCCAGAGTCCTGAAAGACCTGCCTCGGGAATGAATTCACGTCTCATCACATTTACTCTGGCGACAGTAGCTCTTGTGGTGCTCCGCATTCTGGTGACAGTTGGCAGGCGCCGCGGACAGCCCTTCTTTGAAGATATAGGCGAGCGACTCGAGCGCTGGAGTCTTCGTGACCTTCTCCTCGCGAGTTTTCTGACTCTATTTGCCGAGCTCGCGTTCATTCGCTGGATCGCCGTAGAGATCAGGGTCTTTGCCTATTTCAAAAATCTCGCCCTTCTGCTCTGCTTTGTGGGCTTCGGGTTGGGATGCGCCTTGCCAACCAAGAAGGTGCGGTGGTCGGCCGCCGTCACCGCCTTTATGGGATTGCTGCTCATCGTGCGAATTCCTTTCGGCGACGGAATCGTTCTGGAGAGGCTCTCCCAGAGCCTGGGGTCAGCCGCCGATGTTGAAATCTGGGCGACAGGAAACACCGGGCAGGCTGTCAACTTTTTGACGGGAGTGCTGTTGGCCGGTGCTTTGTTTTTGCTGATTGTTTTTGTCTTTGTTCCGCTTGGCCAGGTCGTCAGTCGCCAGATGAATCTCGCGCTGTGTCCTCTTGCCGCGTACTCGTGGAACTTGTTGGGGAGTCTGGTCGGAATTTTGGTTTTCTTGGGCGTCAGCCGATTGATGCTGCCACCGTCGTTCTGGCTGGGCGCAGTCCTTTTGGGCTTTGCCTATTTGCAGGCGAGCCCGAAAGACCGCTTGCTGGTTGCGAGCCTGCTGATTCCCCTCGCGCTCTTCCTTCACGATCCGAGCCAGCCCGACGCGTTCGCACTTTGGACGCCGTATCAGCAGATCCAGTACATGCGCCGTTACGCTTCCAACGGGGACTTCGCGATGGGTATGGTTCGTGTGAACCACACCGGCTATCAGCACATCGTGAATCTCTCCCCCGAATTTCTGGCCCGCCATCCGAAACTGCTGAAAGAGGCGCCGGACGAAAATCCTTACAATATGCCCTTTCGATTCGCAATCCCCTCGCCGAGCGTCATGATTGTGGGCTCCGGCACGGGCAACGATGTGGCTGCCGCTTTGCGCAATAAGAGCCAGTCCGTGGACGCAGTCGAGATCGATCCGGCGATCTTGGAATTGGGAAAGCGAGAACATCCGGAGCATCCTTACGATTTGCCAGGCGTTTCCGTTCACGTGACCGATGCCCGAGCTTTTTTAAAGCGAACCCCGCGGCGATACGACTTGATCCTCTTTGGCCTGCTCGATTCGCACACGCAGTTTTCTGATTATTCGAACATGCGTATCGATAACTTCGTGTACACGGAAGAGTCTTTCCGGGAGGCCAGTCGCCACCTGAATCCCAACGGCGTGTTGTTCGTGAAATTCCAGGTCGATCACCCGTGGATGGCAGCCCGTCTGGCTAAGATGTTGCAGCAGACTTTTGGAAAACCGCCCGTGGTGTTCCTTGCCGACTCCAGTTATTCGGCCGCGGCGTCTTGCTTTGTTATCTCTGCTTCCAACCGCGTGCAAGATGCCCTGGCTCAGGACCCCCGTCTGGCCGAGTTTGTAGCTATGCACCCCAGGTCGGTGTCTGGAGACGTCCCAGTCACAACCGATGACTGGCCGTATCTCTATCAGCAAGGACGCTGGATTCCGCGCACCTATTATTCGCTGGCAGGGCTCGTGATCCTGCTGGGCCTCGGCCTGTACCTCGAAATCGGAGAAGCTCGCCGGCAGCCGCCCTCGTTGTTCTTCTTCAGCATGGGTGCAGGCTTCTTGTTGCTCGAGACGCAGGTTATCAGCCGACTAGCGTTGTTCTTCGGCACTACCTGGCAAGTGAACGGCATCGTTATTTCTGCTTTGCTGATTGCACTTTTGTTGGCCAACGCGGCGGTCGAGAACAGCCCAAGGCCCTTGGCGCGAGCTTGGGTTCTTACTGCGCTGCTGGCAGGCTTAGCCCTCGCCTATTTCCTGCCGTTTGAACGTTTGCCCGGATCGCCGGCCGTGGTGGGGAGTTTTGCCACTGCTGTCTTCACGGTTCCCGTCTTTTTCGCCGGGCTCCTGTATGCCACGGAATTTCGCACCGTGGAGTCGCCGAGTGCCG
Source organism: Acidobacteriota bacterium (assembly GCA_003225055.1). GTDB lineage: Bacteria > Acidobacteriota > Terriglobia > Terriglobales > Acidobacteriaceae > Gp1-AA122. The sequence goes on along the minus strand of QIAU01000134.1, from coordinate 110,339 downwards.
CCTTAGGAGCCAACATGCTAGGCGCCGTGGTGGGCGGCCTCTTGGAGAATCTCTCCTTGCTTTTGGGAATGCGTGCCTTGCTGCTGGTGACCATGCTTCTGTACTGCTTGGCTGGCGTGGGACTCCGCTGGCGGCAACCGCGCATCGAGAAAGCGTCCGTTACCGCTGCGTGAACTCGCGCCCGCCCGCTTCACCCGTAAAACGTTTTGTTGCTTGCTGGCCGTCGCCGCATCGGTGCGCCGGTGGCGCCGGGGCAACGCCAATTTACGGATAGGAATCGCAACAAGATCGTAAAGGTTCGGTGCTTTTCTCTATGGCGCACATTTCGCTCTTGGCGCCGCCGCCGTGGTTGGGTGTACGGTGCTCCAGTGGCCGGTCGCCGTCGCTTTTCTCGTTTTCGCGTACGCTCTGGTCTACTACTTCGGCCCCGACCTCAAGGAACAGCACTGGTATTGGATCATGCCTGGTTCGGTCGTGGGGTCACTCTCTGGGTGCTGGCATCGGTAGGCTTACGTATTTACTTGCACTTCTTCAACAGCTACAGCAAGAGCTACGGATCGCTCGGGGCTGTGATCATTCTGCTGCTCTGGTTTTATGTGACGGGTCTGACATTCTTGATAGGCGGAGAGATCAACGCCGAAATCGAGCACGCCGCCGCGGAGCGCGGTCATCCTGAGGCCAAGGAAGAAAGTCAGAAAGCGGCCTGACCTGCCGCAGGCGGCCCTTATTCGAACTTTTCAGCATCCCGAAAGGAAACAGCTTTGGCGTCTTTAGCTGAAACCAGCGGCTCACCGTCCAGTTCCCAGTCGATTCCAAGTCCCGGATCGTTCCACGCAATCGTGCGCTCGTGCGGCGGCGCATAGAAATCTGTGGTCTTGTAGAACACGTGCGCCGTCTCGGAAACGACTCGAAAACCGTGAGCAAATCCCGCCGGTACCCAGATCATCCGCTTGTTCTCTCCAGAAAGCCGAACGCTTCGCCACTTGCCGTACGCAGAAGAGCCCCGGCGCAAATCCACCACCACGTCCAGAATTTCTCCTGTAACGACCCGCAGCAATTTCCCCTGCGGGTTTTGCACCTGGTAGTGCAAGCCCCGAAGCACGTTCTTAGCCGAAAAGGAATGGTTATCTTGGACGAAACTCTCGCGGATCCCGATCTCCGCCATGGCGCGCTGGTTATAGGTTTCCAGGAAGAAGCCGCGGGAATCGCCGAACACCTTGGGTTCAATCACCAGAACGTCGGGCAGTGGAGTGTCGACGACTTTCATGTGCGGAGGGTGATATTAGAAAACTTTCTCCTGCAGCAGTTGGAGCAAGTAAGCGCCATAACTGTTCCGGATGGAACGTCCAATCTTCTCTAGTTGTTCCGGCGTGATGTACCCATTGCGGAAGGCAATCTCCTCCGGGCACGCGATCATCAGACCTTGCCGGTTCTCCAGAGTCTGAATGAATAAGGATGCATCCATCAGCGCTTCATGTGTGCCGGTATCAAGCCAGGCCATGCCGCGGCCCATCACAATCACTTCCAATTGGCCACGCTTGAGGTATTCCTTATTGATATCGGTGATCTCGAGTTCACCCCTCGAGGAAGGCTTCAATCCTTCCGCGATCGCCACCACCTGCTCATCGTAGAAATAAAGACCGGTCACGGCGTATTTGGACTTGGGCCGTTTGGGTTTTTCTTCCAGGCTGAGCGCCTTGCCCTCGCCGTCGAACTCGACAACCCCATATCGCTCCGGGTCGGTGACCGGATAGGCAAAGACCTTGGCGCCTCTAGGAGTCTCCGTGGCCTGGCGCAAGCTCTTCACCAGGTCATGACCATAAAAAATGTTGTCGCCGAGGACCAGTGAGCAACCCTCCCGTCCAATAAATTGTTTGCCGACGAGAAATGCCTGGGCAATCCCTTCCGGCTTGGGCTGTACGGCGTAGTCGAGGCAAAGTCCCAACCACGAGCCATCCCCCAGCAGGTCCTGAAACTTCGGGATATCCTGCGGAGTAGAGATGATGAGGATGTCACGAATGCCCGCCAGCATCAGAGTGGAGAGCGGATAGTAGATCATGGGCTTGTTGTAAACCGGCAACAAGCTCTTGGAGACGGCGTGCGTGACGGGATACAAGCGCGTTCCCGACCCGCCCGCTAAAATGATGCCCTTGTGATTGATCCTGCGCGAAGTTCCAGTTGTTTCCATGAAAATTGCCTTTTTAACCGCCCCTGAGGCCGAAATACCTAGGTTGCGTAGTGCGTCGCGATCCACTGGCGGTAACTTCCGCTCGTCACCTCTGTCACCCACGCATCATTATTCAAGTACCACGCGACGGTCTTGCGGAGACCGGTTTCGAAGGTCTCTCGCGGCTTCCAGCCAAGGTCACGCTCAATCTTTCGGGCATCGATGGCATAGCGTCGATCATGGCCAGGCCGATCTTTGACATAGCTGATGAGCTTACGATGCGGCAAAACCGGATCTTTCGGGCTGACCTCATCCAGAATCGAGCAGATGGTTTCCACCACTTCGATGTTGGGCTTTTCATTGCGCCCGCCGATATTGTAGGTCTGTCCCACCTGGCCGTGGGCCAGCACGGTTCGCACCGCCTCGCAGTGATCGGTAACATAAACCCAGTCACGCACATTCTTGCCATCGCCGTACACCGGCAGCGGCTTGCCCTGCTGCGCATTGAGAATCAGCAGAGGCATGAGTTTTTCGGGATAGGTGTGATAGTAAGCGCGAACCAGGTGATCCGAGGCTGCCTTAGACGCGGAGTATGGGCTGTTCGGCTCGTAACGGCTAGTTTCGCAGAAAGCCGAATCCTCCGGTCCCAATGATCCGTACACTTCATCGGTAGAGACGTGCAGAAAGCGGAAGCGACTCTTGTCGGCCTCCGGCAGTGCGTCCCAGTATGCCCTTGCCTCCTCCAACAACTTGAAAGTACCGTTGACATTGGTACGAATAAAATCGTCGGGCGCGCGGATGGAACGGTCAACGTGGCTCTCGGCAGCGAAATGAACGATTGCGCGCGGCCGGTGCCGCTGAAAAAGTTCCCGTACCGCATCCCGGTCCGCAATATCGCCCCGAACCAATTGGTAACGCGGATCAGCCGAAACGGAGTGGAGATTACGCAAGTTGCCCGCGTAGGTCAGCTTGTCCAGGTTAACGACCGGCGTGCCCTCGGTGCTCAGCCACTGAAGAACGAAATTTGAGCCGATGAATCCCGCCCCGCCGGTGACGATGACCTGGTTGTCCATCCGCTCATCCCTCCACCCTCGATTGTAAACAAAAAGAGCGAAGAGTCTCCGCTCCTCGCCCGACCTTAATAGTTTCTGAATTTGAGGCGCGTCAGATTTGATTAACTACTCCCTAAGCCGGCAACAGGACAGGGGACTCTAGCGTTTCCCCGAACAGTCACCCGATCGTACCACCTGTCCCGGTCGCGGTGGTCCACCCGACATCTCGAAATCCCCCCTCTTCGATCAGGCTGGACACATCCTGTGCCGAGAACAAGCGGAAATCATATTGGGTCACTCGATGGTTCTGCTTCTTGTCCCTCGATCGAAGAGACACGGCTGCAAGGCTGTCGTTTCTGAGTACTCTCAGGATTTCACCAAGCCCTGGGCGGACCCTCGGGCCAGAAATAGATGGTGTTGATCGTGAACACGCGATCGAAAGACGCATCGGGGCAAGGAAGCTCGGGACCTCGTGCGCCGCCCTCCACGTAGGCATCTTTCCAATGCCGTGTCTGAGTTGGGTTCGACCCGGCCGCGCCGAACAATTGGGGGTTTTGAATGGAACAAGTTCGACAAAGCGGAACCCTATTACCGGAGGATTCTGGCCCTCGGCGAAAAGCAATTTGGCAACAGTAGCGTCCAGCTCACGTCGGCAATCGAGAAACTCGCAAGCATTCTCACCAATTTGGGACGATTGGACGAGGCCCGGCAACTCCGCAAGCCAAACGAACAGATAATGTCCCTCCCGACGACGCGATGATAGTTCTCGACATATCTGTGAACTGCGGTCAACAGCACACTTAGCACACTTAGCCACACTTCCCGTTCCAAAATGGAATTTGTCACCCGCCATGGTGACAACTGAACATGAGACGTCCCCTTTTGACACCAACCCTCTCCTTTCGGCCCTCCCCCAAATCTCTCGAACGTTTCCTTCGGCTGGTTTTTTTCAAGTGCATCCGCATGGTAAGCGCGCACGTCTCGCGCGAACGCTCAGCAAATGCAATACTTGCTCAACGGTGTCACCCGCGTACCTTCATTGCGGGCAGTGAGTGCCTCGGGCCATAATCTGTTAACCGGGCGCGAAGAACAGGTGGTGGCCGATGGTCTCAGCAATGGCGAGATCTCCCGCGAGTTGGGCCGTGAGCGAGCACCCATCAAGAAAGATCTGTTTCGGATTTTTGACAAGCTGGGCGACTCCTGCCGCGTCAACTCGTGCTCTAGGCCGTGAGCCACGCTGATTCCCAGCCAGCCGAGTGGATGGCGGGTGCCTCATAGCGTCGCGACCACACTCCCGATCACCGCGTCACCGTCGGTCACCGGCCTCCAGCCTTGAAACTCCCGCTCTGTTTTTGTTATTGTTGGCCGCCTCAAATTTGCCCGCCGTAGTCTTCTTCGGTCCTGGGGGTTACATGCAAAAGAACGTGACAATCGATATCAATGGGCAACCGCATAGGCAGGCCGTCGAGCCGCGGCTTTTGTTGGTGCATTTTCTTCGCGAAGTCGCCGGCTTGACCGGCACGCATATCGGCTGCGAAACCTCTCTCTGCGGAGCCTGTACGGTCCTCCTCGACGGCCGCGCCGTCAAGTCTTGTACCGTGCTTGCGGTCCAGGCTGACGGTCGCTCGGTGACAACGGTCGAAGGCCTGGCACAGGGCGACAAGCTGCATGCCCTCCAGGAGGGTTTCTGGGAGGAGCATGGCCTGCAATGCGGCTTCTGCACGCCCGGCATGCTGATGTGCTCACACGATCTGCTCGCCAATCATCCGACTCCAACCAGTGCGGATATCCGCGAAGCCATCAATGGGAATGTCTGCCGCTGCACCGGCTACCAGAACATCGTAAATGCCGTGAAGAACGCCTCCCGCAAGATGGCGAAGCGCGTCTCGGCACGCGCCGGGGCGAGGTGAGTCATGGCGCGAAATGGCAAAGCTAACGGTAAGGGAAACGCGAAGCTGGCTGCGGTTTGGGTGGGCAAGAAGTTGAAACGCAAAGAGGATCCGCGCCTCATCCAGGGTACCAGCCACTACACCGACGACCTCAAGCTCCCGCGCATGTTGTTTTGCGCTTTCACGCGTTCGCCCATGGCACATGCCGAGATTCGCGCCATCCGCACCGACGCCGCTCGCGCTCTGCCCGGGGTGGTCGGTGTTTTTACTGCGCACGATTTGACGGGCCTAGGAATGGTCCCATGTGCCATTCAGATGCCCGGACTGAACCTGCCGCCGCATCCGGTTCTGGCCACGGAGCGAGTCCGCTATGTGGGCGAGCCCGTAGCCGCCGTCGTGGCCGAGAATCTCTACACCGCGCGTGACGCTGCCGAGGCGATCGAAGTGGATTACGAGCCGCTACCGGTTGTCGTCAACATGGAGAAGGCGCTCGAGAAAGACAGCCCGGTCATTCACCAGCAGTTCCGTACCAATCGTGCGTTCACACACGCCCTGAAGAATGGTGACATTCAATCGGCCTTCAAGAAGGCTGATCGCGTCGTGAAGCAACGCGTGATCAACCAGCGACTCGCTCCTGTCGCGATGGAGCCCCGAGCGGTGCTTGGCGAATACTTGCCCGGCGAAAATCGGTTGACGGTCTGGTCCGCCACGCAGATACCACATCTTCTCCGGACGCAGATTTCAGTGATGGTCGGCCTGCCGGAGACTGCCGTCCGTGTCATTGCTCCCGAAGTGGGCGGCGGATTCGGCAGCAAGTTGAATGTCTACGCGGAAGAGGGTCTGGTGCCATGGCTGGCCATGAAGCTTGGGCGCCCGATCAAGTGGGCCGAAACCCGCCGCGAGAACATCACTTCCACGATTCACGGCCGCGACACCATCAACGATCTCGAACTCGCCCTCAAAAAGGATGGCAGGATTCTTGGCCTTAGAGTCCGCATATTGGCCGACATGGGCGCGTACCATCAGCTCCTCACGCCCCTGATACCGCAACTGACGGCGCTGATGCAGGCGGGCTGCTACAAAATCCCGGCGATCGACATTGAAATTCAGGGCGTGTTCACCAACAAGATGTCTACCGACGCCTATCGCGGCGCGGGACGCCCCGAGGCCACCTACAACATTGAGCGCATCATGGACGTTGCCGCCCACGAACTCGGCATGGATCCGGTCGAACTCCGCATAAAGAATTTCCCCCAAGCCAAGGAATTTCCGTTCACCACGGTTACGGGCCTCGTGTACGACTCGGCCAAGTACCAGGAGAGCATCAAGCGCGCTTTGCGGTTGTCGGGCTACGACAGCCTGCGACGCCGCCAGAAAAGCGGCTGGAAGAACGGCAAGTATTACGGAGTTGGCGTTTCGACTTATGTCGAAATTTGTGCCATTGGCCCCTCCGCCGCCACGCCCGCCGGGGGGTGGGAAAGTGGCACGGTGCGCATCGAGCCCACCGGTAAGGTCACGGTGCTGACCGGCGCCTCACCTCATGGTCAGGGCCAAGAGACCACTTTTGCCCAACTTATTGCCGACGAACTCGGAATCCATCCCGAGGATGTGAATGTTGTACACGGCGACACGCTGGCCGTTCCCTACGGCATTGGCACGTTTGGCAGTCGAGCCACGGCAGTGGGGGGTACGGCAGCTTATCTGGCCACACAGAAGCTCAAAACGAAGATGGCGAGGCTTGCCGCTCATCTGCTAGGCGCCAAGCCGGCCGACATCAGTTTCGGACGCGGACGTCTGAGCGGGAAAGGCAGCAAGAAGTCTATTTCTTTCGGCGAACTGGTTATGGCGGCCTACACAGCTCGCAATATTCCTGCTGGGTTCGAGCCAGGATTGGAGGCCACCCACTTCTTCGAACCATCGAATTTCACCTTCCCCTTCGGAGCCCACATTGCATCGGTGGAAGTGGATGGGGAAACAGGCGAAGTCAAGATCGACAAATACGTGGCGGTGGACGATTGCGGAAACGTAATCAACCCCATGCTGGTGGACGGCCAGATTCATGGCGGGATCGCTCAGGGCATGGGCCAGGCCATGTGGGAAGAGCTGATCTACAACGAGGAGGGCCAAATCGTGAACGGCACAATGATGGATTACGCCCTACCCAAGGCACATCTCCTGCCCGAGTTCACGCTCGATCGCACGGTCACGCCCACACCCGTAAATCCGATGGGAGTGAAGGGAGTCGGCGAAGCAGGCACGATTGCCTCTACGCCTTGTGTGGTGAACGCGGTGTGCGATGCTCTCTCGGTGCTCGGAGTCAAGCACATTGACATGCCACTGAAACCCGAGCGCGTCTGGAGGGCCATGCAACAGGCGCAAGCGTCTGCACAACTCGAACCACAACCCAATGACACGCCGTCGTCATCCCGAGCGAAGCGAGGGATCTCGGTTTCCGAGAAGGCAGCCAGGAGTAAGGCATGATTCCGGCCAATTTCGATTACGAATCTCCCCGCACTCTCAGCGAAGCTCTCGATCTGCTGGCCTCGCGCCAAGACGCCAAAATACTCGCCGGCGGACACAGCCTGCTGCCCGCTATGAAATTACGCCTGGCCGCTCCATCTGTCGTGGTTGACCTTGGACGTATCGCCGGGCTGAATCACATTCGCGAATCGGGTGACCGCATTGTTATCGGCGCGATGACGCCTCACGCCGACGTCGCCTCGTCCAAGATCCTTCATGTTGCCTGTCCGCTGCTGGCGCAGGCTGCCTCGCAGATTGGAGACGTCCAGGTGCGCAATCGGGGTACCATCGGGGGATCGCTGGCCGCTGCCCACCCCGCCGCCGACTATCCTGCGGCCGTTCTGGCACTCGATGCCGAGATCATGGCCGTAAGCCGCAGCGGTGAACGTAGCCTCCCGGCAACCAAGTTCTTCACCGGCATGTTCACCACGGAACTTCGTCCCGACGAGATTATCACCGAGGTCCGGGTCCCCCGCACGGAAGGCGCGAGCGTCGCTTACAAGAAGTTTCACCATCCGGCTTCCGGCTATGCGGTGGTGGGAGTCGCGGTGCGCATAAAGAAAGCGGGCACCAGGATCGACAGCGCCGCCATAAGCATTACCGGCGTCGGGCATATCGCGTACCGCGCCACGGCAGTTGAAAACGCGTTGCGTGGCAAACCGCTGGGGGTGATCGCAGAAGCCGCCGCGCACGCCGCCGAAGGAGTCGAAGTGTTGAGCGATTATTATGCCTCGGCCGAGTACCGCCGCCATTTGGCGACGGTTTTCACCCGGCGTGCGCTGGAGCAAGCCTTGGAAGCGAGCGGCAAATAACCAGGTTATTCGCTGGGTATTTCTTCCGTCTACGCCCGGCTCCGTCTACAATAGCAGCGCTGCTTTGCGAGGAACCTTGCCCGCACCCCGAACCAAAGAACGTCGCTGGAATGTCATCCTCTCTGGCCTGCTGATTGGCGTGCTGGCTGTTGTCGTCATCTTCACCAGTCGCGCAAATTTTCTTAGTCCTGCCGCAGTGGTGGTAGTCGCGGCTATAGGCCTGGTCGCGCTCATGCTCCAACTTCGTTTTCGCTATCGTGGTTTTCCCGGTGTGCAGGCGCCCACCTGGCTCAACGTCCTGGGTACTATTTGCGCCATCGTGGCTTTCTTCGGCGACGTTCTCCGCGTTCGCGGAGGAATTGCGGAAGTGATCGCGCTGATTGCGATAGGTTGTTTTGCGGTGAGCGGCGGCATGGTCTTGCACGGGCTGCGCAAGCAGCGCGTTTCGCCGAAATGACGCTGCGCAATTGCATTCCAAGCCCTTTTCAGCTCTGTGATCTTTCAGGCAAATAAATATGCAAGTATGAAGCCTACCTTCAGACCTCCTTCATGAGGTCAGGAGGTTTGACCCGTCGTAATCGGTGCATGTTGCTGGTGGTTCCGTTCGTTTATGCGCAAGAAAAGGCACAAATGCCCGTCAAAGGCGCCCAACCAGCAGTGCGGAGGGCCTGGCTTTCAGGAACGCCGCAGCGAGTCAGGAATGGCGCCAGCGGAATGGGTGAACGTCTGTTTTGAGACCGCCTCTGGTTCATGCCGCCCGTTCCGAGTGTCCCATCTGCCGTTCCGGCAGTTCGACGCGTTCCGGGAACCTGCGTTCCGCCCACTTGGCGAACACATGAGCAGCGCCGAACACGAGCAACAGTCCAACTACCCATCGTGCCAAAATCACCAGATCCGCGGCGTCCAATTGGGGCCAGGGTGCTTGCCGCAGCACTTGCCAGCGCTCCATCATCCAGTGCCAGCCGGTATGAGCCACAACTGCGGAGAGGATGATCGCTCCCGTCCGTTCCGGTACCACGCGCCGTGACAATGCCAGGGCAGGAAGCATCAGCGCCAGCACCACGGCCTGCCCAATCTCAATGCCGAGGTTGAACGAGAACAGCGACACCAGCAGGTGCGAGCCGGCGAACTGCAACTGCTGCTCGAGGGCGTAGGAAAAGCCGAAGCCGTGTACGAGTCCGAACATCCCGGTGATAAGCCAGCGGTGGCGCAGGTCCGCACCCACGATGTTCTCCAAGCCCATGTAGACGATCGATGCTGCAATCGCGGTTTCTACGAACGGCGGAAACCATACTCCTTGCGGCGCCAGATGATACGCCGCACCGATCAACGTGATCGAATGCGCGAGGGTGAAAGCGGTGATCACAGAAATGAGGCCCCGCAGGCGGTGGAATGGAATGACCAGACAGAACAGGAACAGCAAGTGGTCAATGCCACTCAGAATATGCTCGACACCGAGCATGACAAAGCCACTGCCCGCCTGATACCACGCCGGGTTCAGCGCAACCGGCCCTGAACCCCCGGCGATCATCATCACGCGGCTGGATTCGCCCGTCGGCAGGTAGCGGATCGTCAGCTTCGTGAGACTTCCCAGATCTTCCGCTACCTGAGTTTGAATCTTGAATACCGAATCCGGGGATGAAATGGGATAAATGAAATGAGCATCCACAAAGCCCTGAGCATAGTAAATCGCGATCGTAGGGTCAGTGGATCGGTTGGCACTCTCTAGCGCGCGATCGTAGTCTTCAAAAGAACGGTCCGAGGGCAGAGAAAGACGGCCGTTGGAACTCGACGGCATCAGGCGTTGCCCGTTTTCCCAAAGGGGCAGACCGTCCGCTAAGCCTTTTAGGGCTGCCTGCATTGCCGGTCCCGCCGCGGCCAGATCATATTGAGGCCCTTTCATCGGGAACGACGCGCCGCGCAGCAAATCCAACGGAACCCGGACCACCAGGTGCGCCTGCTCTGGTTCGATCTTCACAAAGGCGTTCATCACCGTGTTCGTGGGCAGATCATGAGCCACGACAAACGGGGACGCGAGCGCAACGCCGACGGTCGTCGCGGCAGCGAATCTGAGCCAACGGCTGAGCATGCAACCCTTTTAACGTCGGCAGCGGCGGCCGAGAACATAACTGCCGCTGCCGCCGCAGCAGTCGGAACGCGGTCAGTGGCCTGCGCTCTTCATCACGGCATTCTTACGAATTTCTGGATGCGCCGACCGGTGATCGTTTCCGCAACGTAGATATTGCCTTTGGGATCCACGTTCGTGGTGTGCCCGAAGGCAAACTCGCCGGCATTGTGGCCGGGACATGGCGCCAAACCACAACGCCCGAGGGCGCCAACCGTGATGCCACTGGCCTTGTCGATGATCCAAGTGTTGTCGTTACCGAGGTCGACATCGACGACGTATTTCTGGGGCATCGGGCTACCGCTGGCGACGGTGTCCCGGGTGGGCCAGAAGTCGATGTCACAGGCGCGTGTGCCGGCCTTGAGAATCGCATTGCGTTTGGCCGTCGACGCACCGGGAAAGTTGTTGACATAGATGATGCGCTCCGGGTCGCACAGAGGTTGCGATCCGTTGACCGAGGGTTTAGCGCAACTTTTCTTGAAGGCCTGGATGCGATTGTTGGGGCGATCGCAGACATAAACCAGGCCGTCGTTGCCCAGCACCACGCAGTGCGGGTGGCCGCCACCGGAATGTCCGAAGGTACCGCCCGGGCAAGGATTGGAGCCATCGGGGCTCTCGTTGTGCATGCAGTCCTGGCCCCACTGGCCCACGTAGTGGTAGGTCATGCCTCCGTCGCTGGTGCCAAAGACGACAATGCGGTGATTGCCGTAGCCGTCCGCGATGTAGACGTCACCCCTGGTACCCGAGACCGGTCCGACGTCAGGATCGACGCTCATATCCGGGGGTTCGTTAAGCAGGGTGTGACTAGTGTTGAGACTGTTGGCTTCGCCGCAGGTGGGATTAATGACGGCGCTCGATGGATTTCCGTCGCAGACGCCCTTCTGCCCGATCTCGACTGACCAGGTCGCGGCCGCGCCCTGGGAGGCCGCCGTGGCTGGGTTGTACTTCTGAATCACGCCATCACCGTTGCCGCCGACCCAGAGGTTGCCCTGGTAATCCACAAAGCAACCATGCGCGCCATGTGGCAGGTAGGCAGAATCTCCATAGTTGGTTCCGGTTTGGATGAGCATGGGGTTGCCAAAACCGGTGATCACCTTGCCGTCTGCGTCGTACTCCACGACGGGCGGCGACGGCATTGACGATGCGATGGCGTCCTGCCCCACAATGGCCCCCGACTGATTTCCTTGCAGGACGCCGCCTACGCTTACCCCTACTTCCCAACCCCGATTGAAGGTGTAAACGTTGCCCGCTGCATCCGTGCAGCTTCCCGCCACTTCACCGGTCACCCATTGATGGGCGACGTTATCTCCCGCCGTCGGGGTCGGCCAAGTGTAGAGGTTGTAGCCGACCGGAGCCGGCAGGATTTGCGGCCAGAAAGGATCAACCACGAACCTGGGTGCAGGATCAGGATTGGCCTTGACGTGCAGGGGGTTCCAGAGCCCGAGGCCGATGACCAGCGCAGCCAGGACTGCGCCGAGATAAACATATCGTCCGCTTTTCATGGACGGCCTCCTTTCAGCTCGAGGGTTTCCGGCCAGAAGGTCTGCGGAATACCGCCCGCAATTTTGGCTGCCGAACCGACTATGGAATTGAGGGGCCTAACCAGTGGCGCTGAGACTCCAAGCATCAGAGCTCCGCGTTAGAGAATGTTTCTGGGCATCACCTAGTGGCACTGCCTTTCCGGTGAGTACCCTTGAGCGGGAACTTACTCTACTGCGCCGCTCCTCAGGTGTCAAGGCGTCTTCAGGCGTCTGTCAGGCGTCTTCAGGCGAGGCGTTTTTCAGGCGTTAAGGTAGCATCATCAGGTAGCACCAGGTAACGCTATCTTTAGGAGTCTGAGATCGGGAGCCGAGAGCCTACACCCAAGAGCCTAATTCAGGCGGAACTCGACCTCGATGGTAGTCTGCACGGGCACAGGTTGGCCATCGAGTTGGTAGGGCTGGAAGCGCCACCAGCGCACTGCATCGCTGGCAGAGCGACCCAACACTTGCGAGCCGCTGATCGGGTGCACGTCCTTCACCATGCCGTCGGTGCCGATTACCGCCTGCAATACCACCACTCCCTGCAACTTCATTCTTTCCGCCTCGGGAGGGTACACAGGGTCAACCTTGTGGAGCACGCGCTGCTCCATCACAATTCCGGGAACGTAAGCTAGCGGACGCGCTGTGCTGGCGGAAGCGGTAGCCGTGTTCCGCTCAAGATCGTTCCAGCCGTTGTGCCACCACGATGCCAGAGCTACGGTTGCGAACACGAGCCCAAGCGCAGCCAGCAGCACGTTTCGACGATTAAGATGGAGTTGCAGCCACCCGGCTCGGATCGCGCGTCCCGGTTGAAGAGGAACGTTACGCTGCGGGGCGACGCCAGTTGTGGCAGCTCCGGTTGTCGGGGGATGACCGTTGGCCTTCGCGGTCAGGCTGAGCCAGGAATGCAGGACGGTCTGCTGCTGGGGCGCCATGGCCAGGAACTGCAGACCGCAGCGAATCGGTCCATAGTGCCGAACCACGGCCTTCGCCTGTACCGGCTCGCTCCCGGTGGGTAGCTTAAAGGCGACGCGCACCGTCTCCGCCGGCTGAAGCTCACCGGCCAGGACAAGGCCTATTCCACCTTCGCCTGCATCCAGCGTACGACCGGGGATGGCCTCAGGTACGCCGGAGCGCAGCACGACCACATCCACCGGGACCGCGACGGGGTAGCGGTAAAAGTGGCGCTGGTGCGCTGGATCCACGTTGGGAAATGGAGCGGCCGGCTGACTCATAGTGGTCGATTGCGGAGTGGCATTCCCGGTCACGGTATCCTTCAGGCAAGACACATCAGCCCGGGAACCATCCCGGGCTGAGTTTCCAAAGAACCCTCGGCGCCCCAGCTAAGGTCTACAGCTGTAATCCGCCTGGCCGCCGGAAGTTAGGGCCAGCGCTTGGCGGTGTCTTCCCAACCCGCGGCCCTTGCCGTCTGGGTCGCCGCAGCAGGGCTCATCGCAGTCTGCGGAATACGAATGGGCTGTTGGGCCGGCACAGCCGTAGTCAGGGTAGGCTTGCTGCCGGTCGGTTCGGACGTGCTTTCCTTCTCTTCTGAAAGCAGAGGTGCAGCCACTCGCAAGGCTTCCACTTCCTTCTCCAGACGCGCCAACTCAAGTTCTTTCTGCCTTAACACCTCATAAACATTCTTCATACCTGGGTACCTTAAATCCCTTAGTGGAGCAGACGCCCAATCTTTATGCAGGCACTCTGGTTTTGTCAAGGAATTACGGGATTTACGGGCAGAAAACTAGCGAAATATCAGGATAGCCAGAGTGCTCGCCACGACGGCGATAGTGCCCAATAGGTACTTGTGATTACGAATCCACGCTAGAACCCCAGACTCTTGCTCTGATTCGCCGCCCAAGCCGGTTAGGAAGCCGGGGACGCCTCCCGCCGGTGAAGCACCGAATTGGTTTTCCGGCACAACCTCACAGTCCAAGCAGAGGGTACGTCCGTGGGAGACTGGAAATCCGCAAGATGCACAGGTGTGGACAGAGTTCGAACGCTGTAAAGGTTTTTGAACGTGGATCGGGCTCGATACGGGAATTGACCGGACGGTTTCGCCCAGGGCTCTTGAGACTGCGGGTGCCGGCAACGATCTCGCTGCGGGTTGGCGCTCTCGAGGAACCGGGTCTTCGTCTATGCACAAGACGTCCTCTTCCTCTTCCGCTTGCGGGGTTGGCGACAGGACTGCCGCCTGAGCCGCGGGTCCCGGCAAGACTGACTTCCGCCGGGGATGATCCACCTGATCCAAGGCAGTATTAACCATCTCCCCCATGCGCTTGACGGCCACGATGTCGCGTTCCTTGAAGAGGTGCGGTGTGTCTCCAAAGAGTTCAAAGATCCCCACTACCTCGTTGTCGCGAACGACCGGCATTACCACGAAACAAGCGATACCCATTTGACGGCAGCTTTCCCGGTTGACACGCGGATCGTGGTCGGCGTCGTCGCAGAGCATTACTCTCCGGGTACGTACGCTTTCGCCCGACAATCCCGAGCTCGCTTCCAGGAAAGAGCCAACTTCCGGCGCAGAAGGTCCAGCACTGGCACGACAGATGATGTGCTCGCCGTCACGCAGGGCGATGGCGGCGCCGGAAGCCCCGGTGATGTATTGCGCGCGGTCAGCGAGCAACTGAAGAGCGGCTTCCAGATCGCGGCGCGCCCAAGCTGCCAGCGACTGGCCGCCATCTTCCCCTGGAAAACGCAATTCGTGCTTAGGCGGTTGCCAATTTATGTGCTGCCCGGGAGGGCCGACCTGAGGCATACGAGTACCTTGCTGCGAAGTTGCATCCATGATGGAGTAGCGGTCCATGGGAGACTCTGAAGACACTTGTTTCCTAGGGTTGTCCTTCGGAGTTTCGCCGGTTGGCAAAGCCGTGTCAAGAAAGGAGCTACTCGAAGGTTCTAGTCCAAAAGTCACTCCTGCTTATTTTGTGGGGGGACGCTCGCTGACGGGCTTGCCGGCTGCGCCCGGGAGAGGAGCCTTCTTCCCGCCGGATGCCTCTTCCTGGAGCAAGGCCGCAATGTTGGGATAGGCGTAAATCGTGGGCGCCTGGTTTTGCGCCAACCCGCCGGTGTCGGCCGTTGGACCGTAGTTGCTGTGCACATCGCGGCCCAACATGCGGAGCATCGCCATTTGTTGGCCGCGATGGTGTGAGGTGTGGGTCAGGCGGCGAGTCATTACCCAGGCCCGAGAGCGCTCGACGTCAAAAAACTTGCTTGGCTCTTCCCACCAAGATTCTGGTTTTTGCCGCAACGCAGCCAGCCGCTTTTCGCTGTCTTCGGCATAACGTTTGATGAACTCCAGGCGAGTCTCCTGTTTGGGCAGAGGTGGAGCGCCTATGTCGATCCCGAGCATGTTGCGGAACCACAGGTCTTCGGACACGCACTGGTGCACCATCTGCTCGTGGACACTGCGGCCTCTGGGGTCACCCAGGCGCGGACGGATCGGGAGATCTTCGTCGCGGAATTCGCTCCAGACGCTGAGGACCTTGATACGCTCGGTTTCGTAGGTTTGGACGAGGAATTCGAATTTCATGCTGGTGCTTTGTCGCTCGCTCCCTGTAAGAGCTGTCATCCCGAGCGAGGGCTTCAGCCCGAGTCGAAGGATCGCTACCTGCTTGCCGAACTTCCACTCCGCCTGGGCTCGCGCAGCGAGCACAAGCTCGGCTCAGCACGACAGCCCTATTCCTTTCTTGGCGGCAAATATTTTTTCTCGATCGAGGCCACAATCACGTAATTCGGGTCGACCATCTCGTTGAGATGGATCCTCGCGACTTTCGACAGCAGTTCGTAAGTGTCCAGTTCGGAGAGTCCATAGTCATTGTGAATCCAGCCGACTAATTCGGTGAGGGGCAATGCGCAGGCAATCGTCCAGCGGCCGGTAGGCCCCGACGGTCACGATGGCATCCTCGCTCTCAAAGCCGCGGCCAGTTGAACTTTTGGCCTTTATTTGCCGATGACCCGAACGGCTCATCCTGAAATTATCCCCTTCGATATGTTTGTTCCACAAGGCTTCGGATAAAACGGGCTGTGGAAGAAATCGACAACGCCGCGGCGTAAATCAAGAATATGGCAACCGCACCTGGAGCGCGCGTCCTCGGCCGGGGACTGACGCTGCGACGGAAGACTGAACACCAGCAAGAGCCAGGGCGGGCTCGGAGCTTTTGCCGTAACAGGCATTTCATAAATGTTGTACCTATAACAAATAACTTGGTAAATGAGTAAAGCTGGGTTCCTCACAGTGTTCGTTGCGAGAACGGATCGGGTCATTGGTTAATTCGCCAAATTACTCAACTACTCGATTACCAAATTCCTCTAAGAGTCACCGGCTAAGAATGTTTCAATTTCTTGAGGGCCCAAGCTGCGGTTTCGGCGACTACGCGATCGTCATCGGAGGCAAGCCGTTCGAGCAGGGGGACATATCTTCGCTCTCTACTGTTGCTCATCGCGATGACGGCATTGCGCCGCAGGCCTGATAGCTTAGCCCGGCGTACAGGTGATCCGCGGAAGATCTGGCGAAATTCCTCGGCGGTCATGTTGGCCAGCCAGTCCAGCGCAGGATTCACGAGTTCCGGTCTGGGCTGAAATTCTGGCGCGTCGGTCGCCGGGGCTTTGCGATTCCAGGGGCAGACATCCTGGCAGATGTCGCAGCCGAAGATATGGTGGCCCATGCCCTGGCGCATCTCTTCTCGAATCCCGCCCCGCTTCTCGATGGTCAGATAGGAAATGCACCTGTTGGAATCGAGTTGGTAAGGTGTGATCAGCGCATCCGTTGGACACGCCTGGATACAGCGCGTGCAGGTGCCGCAGCGATCAGGCGCGGGAAGGTCGGGCGCGAGTTTCAGCGAGGTCAGAATCACGCCCAAGAAAAGCCATGAGCCCAACCGCTGATTGAGAATACAGGTGTTCTTTGCCATCCAGCCGATTCCCGCATACTTGGCGTAGACGCGTTCTACAACCGGTCCCGTGTCCACGTAGCAGCGGGTTTGCAGGTCCCGTCTGTTCCGTGGACTCGGTACTCGGCGCTCTCTACTAACAATCTCATGCAGTTTCTGCTCCACAAACCGCAACTTTTTCATGACCGCTTCGTGGTAATCCTCGTGACTCCATGCGTAACGGGAGATCCAGCCGCACTTGGGGTCGCGGACTTGCGTGGAATAGGGCTGAGCGGTGTTGTAGTTCACGGCGCAGACTATGACACTGCGCGCCCAGGGCGAGACATGATGCAGAGAAGCGCGCTTTAGCCTTCCCGCTTCATCACGCGCTTCCATGTACTTCATTTCTCCAGCGCGACCGGCGGCGATCCAATCGGGGAAGCGGTCCAGCTCCGGGAAGTCACCAACACCAGCGACGCCTGCCAGCTCGAAGCCGGCTTCTCGGGCTGCTTGCTTGATTCGGGCCGAAATTTCGTTGCTGCGCGCCATCATTAATTTCTTCAATGCAGGGCGATCAATCCCGGCAATGGCATCCAGTTTTTCCAGGGCCGAGGGCGCGTCCGCTGGGCAATGCGCGGGTCCAAGCGGGCGGATAAACTCCTCCGTCGCGGTCGGTTGGTCCTTTCAGCCCTGCCGCTGAGGTCGCTAAAATTAGCCGGCTTTTAGCCGCGGATGCGCCTTCGCGACTTGCCGCTTGGCATTTGCGCAATCGGCTTCGCTTTGCTGACGCTGATAGCCGCCGGGACTGCCCACCATCTAGATGCCAAGCTTCTTGACTTCCTCGTTGTAGTACTTGCGGTACAGGATGTCCCACTCCTGGCTGCCTTCGAGGATGGTGCGTTTCTGGCTTTCGATTTTCTGGCGGGCGGCGGCGTCGATCTTGGCTTCCTGGTTGAGCAGTTCCTCCATCAGGCGGCGAACTTCGAGGCGAATGGTATTCCTGTCCTCGAGAAAGTCCACTTCATTCATTTCGGCAAGAGCGTCCGTGACTACATGCGCCACCTTGTTAACTTTGTCACGATTGACCCTCACAGCACCGCCTTGTACTTGCGTACCAGCTCGTTTTTTACTTTCTTGAACATTTCCTGGTAATTGGCCCCGGTCTTGCGCATCTCTTCGGAATACGCTTCCAGGATGACGCGGACTTCGTCATTGATGCGATCTTCCAGGGCAAACTCCTCCAGCATGGCGGCGTGCACGCGCTCGGTTACCGCAGCCGGATTCTTGGTCTCAATGAACTCGCCGGAAATAAGTTTTTTGCTGACTTCGCGGGCCAGATAGCCCACATATTCTTTCGACAGAAGCATAGGGCGGATCAGATTGCGCTTGTGAAACCTATAGTCTAGCACAGCAAGGATTCAGCGCTGAGCGGTCAGCGCCCGGACGCACTTGATCCGATGAGGAGAATTTCGTCGCCGGACGATGAATTCTGAGGTCCTGCGCGTGTCCTGCGCGGCCCGCACCTAGTCGCTGCGTGTCGCTCCGTCCCGAAAAGGCATACAATGCAGGGTTGACCGAGTACAAAATGCCTTCCGATGATCTGACCGGGCTTAAAGACGACATGGTGGCTTTCATCGAGGGCCACGGCATGCGCCGTTTTCACGGCTTCGTCAATTACGAAGAGGTGCAGTGCATTTCGTGGGACTCGGATGACGACTCCGATGGTTGGAAGAAGTTTGTCGAACTGGCCAAGGATTCAGGCGCTCCATTCCTGACCATGCATGATTGGGTGTTGCAGCGTGATGAACTGGATGATCTGATGAAGCGTCTGAGCAACGCCCAGTTCACCAACGACGAAGATCTCGAAGATGCCCGCTGGCTGCGCGCCTACATCGGCAAGACGGGTTTTGTGCAGCTCGGTTGGCCTTATCAAGGCTCGGTGATGCTGTACGAAACCAACACCCAGTGGTACGACCGCTACCAGCGCCTGCTTGAACTTTCGGAAGACTTTGGCGGCATTCCCATCGACGAATCCGATCAGGATGATGAACACTAGCCGTGCGCTGGAATTTGCTTTCCGCTGAATCCACTGAGATCCAAAATCTTGCGCAAGCGCTGAACGCAAATTCCGCTCTGCGGCTCAAGGGCGAACTTGCATCCATCGTGGCCCGACTGCTGCTGACCCGTGACATCACCGATCCGGAGGCTGCGGGGAATTTTCTTGCGCCTTCGCTCCTGTGCCTGCATTCGCCTTATGCCATGACCGGCATGCAGGTGGCGGTGGATCGCCTGGCAGCGGCCATTGCCCGCAAAGAAGGCATCCTCATCTATGGCGATTATGACGTCGACGGAACCACGGCGATCGTAATCCTTAAGACCGCTATTGAACTCTGCGGCGGCTCGGCTGACTTCCACGTCCCGCACCGTATCCGCGAAGGCTACGGCATGAAGGACGACGTCATTGAGCGGGCCGCGGCTTCTGGAGTGCGGCTGATCATCTCGGTGGATACCGGCATTCGGGCGTTTCGAGCGGCGGATACGGCCCGGCGCTTAGGCGTTGATCTGATCGTCACCGACCACCACTTGCCGGGCCACGATGGCCTACCATCGGCGCTCGCGGTTTTAAATCCCAACCAGCCAGGATGCGGCTATCCCTGTAAGGCGCTGTGCGGATGCGGCGTAGCTTTCAAGGTGGCGCAGGCGCTCATGGAGAAATTGCTTGACCGGCCTGATCAGTCTCGTCTGCTGATGTCTTTCATGAAGGTGGTCGCCATCGCCACGATCGCCGATGCTGTGCCCCTGACTGGCGAGAACCGAGTGTTTGCCAAGCTGGGATTAGACGCCTTGCGTGCCCCCGTGAGTCCCGGACTGAAAGCGCTGCTGGAGGTCGCGGAACTGGGTACGGGGCGCGCACTCACCTCGGGGGAAGTGGGATTTCGCATCGCGCCGCGACTGAATGCCGCCGGACGCATGGATGTTGCTCGCGACGTCGTAGAGCTTTTCAGCGTGAAGGATGCGACCCGAGCCCGCGAAATTGCGGCCCGCCTGAATCAGCTCAATGGCGAACGCCAGGAAGAAGAACTCCGCATCCTCGAAGAGGTTGAGAAGCGTTTCCAGGAAGATCCAGCGCTGCGTGAGTCATTTTGTATCGTGGTGGACGGCGATGACTGGCACCGCGGGGTGATCGGAATTACAGCTGCGCGAGTGGTGGAACGCTATGGCCGGCCGACGCTGGTAGTCTCGCGTGAAGGGGATGAGGCTCACGGTTCCGGGCGTTCGATTCATGCCTTCCACCTGCTCAACGCGCTCGAGTCGTGCGCTGATCTGTTCGACAGATACGGAGGCCATGCTCATGCCGTAGGCTTCGCGCTGCCGGCCGAACGAATTCCGGACTTGCGTTGTCATCTGGAAAATTATGCGCGAGAGCACCTGACGTTGGCAGATTTTGAGCCGATGCTTGATTTAGATGCCCGGATTTCGCTGGCTCAAGTTACGCCTGAGCTATTGGACGCGCTGCGCCGTCTCGAACCGTTCGGGATGGGAAATCCCGAGCCGGTTTTCGCTGCACGTTCCGTTCGCTTGCTGCAGCCGCCCCGCATCATGAAAGAGAAGCACATAAAGCTGAAATTGAATTGTTCTGAGAACCGAGAACAGAGAACGGGGAACTCTAATTGGCGACATTCGGTCACCTACGATGCGCTCGGCTGGCGCTTAGCGGAGCGTGCCCGGAAAGAGCAACTACTTCCCGGCGATATGCTCGATATTGCTTTTACGGTTGGACATAACGACCATCCCGAATTCGGCGGACTGGAACTGACGCTGTGCGATTTCGTAAGGACCGCTCCGGTATGCAGGGAAAATCCGGATTCCTCGGCGGCTAAAGCCGCCTCGGAATGACAAGAAACAAAGGGCTACAGACCCGCGAACTAAAAGGGCGCACGCGACGGGCTGAGCCTGCTACCGGTTCACCTCAATCTCATTCAGCACTTGCTGCACGTTAGCAACATTGGCCGCGTCTGCTAGGCTTCCTGGCGTTCGCGCGGATTCTTCACCGAACCTCTCAGGGTGAGCGCACCATTTTTAGCCTTGAACCGAATGTGCTCCTTATCGAGTCCCGTGGCGGCCAAGGCGGCTATGGAATCCTTCTCGATAGCCGCATCCTGGTTGGAAGCGATGCTCCTGGATTGCGATTCTGCTCCCACCGGTTCCACGCTGATTTCGTTGGCAAGGATGCGATTGCCGGCAGCTGCTTGGGCTAGTTCGGCGGCCTGCTGCTTGGCGTTTTCCGAATGTACTTTGCCGCCCAGCGTGATGGTGTTCTTGTCGCGGTCCTCATCGACGGTCACGTCCTTCAGAACAACCTGCTCCAGGGCTTTCTTCACGTTGTCCTTGCAACCGACAGTGTTTGTCCGGCTGGAACCCGCGACACCTAAAAGCAGGGCCAATACAGCTACTAGGCTTGGGCTGATGGATCTCATATCGGCTCCCCACCATTCAAAAACTCAGATCAAGCTTAGGAGCGGCTCCATTCAGCTTCCATAAGGTCGTTGCTGTACCGGTGCGGAAGCCGGAACTCACCCCGCGGTTCTCTACATGTTCACGATCAGAGTTCTACCGTAAGGTCGGGATGGTCCCAGGCATAGGAAACCTTCAAATACCCAGGGCGTGCGATTTGTCCTTCTGCGTGGCGGCGAGGAATTCGATTGGCGGGTAAGAGTTTGGCACCGTCAGAGAGCGTTCGCGCGGCATAGGCCCGCCACGCAATGCATGGACCAGCATCTCCATCGCCTGCCCCGCATTTGGGGGAACGATGATCGTGGCCGTCAGAAGTTTACTATGTACCCACGCCTGACCGGTCTTGGGCAGTCCATCGCAGCCGGTAAAAGGCAGCTTGAGCCAGCGTTCACGTGCGGCACCGGTGGTGTGATCGTGAAAAGCTTTTCGTGCGCCTGCCGCCATGGAGTCGTCCTGGGCACCAACCAGATCAATAACTGCGTCCTGCGAAGTCGCGAGGCGCAGCCAGGAAGCAACAGCTTTGTAGGCGCTGTCCTCGGTCCAGTGTGCCTTCATCAACTTGGCCTGGATTCCCACCGGCTTGGTCTCGCACAGCCCGGCCGTGCGCTGCTTGGCGGCCAGGCTTTCGGTAGGCCCTTGGATATAGAGCACTGAACCGCCTTTGGGCAGCAAGGCGGCGAACTGACGTCCCTGGATACGGCCTATCTCCTGGTGATCGGATGTAATGCCGAAGACCGGAACCTTTTGCATTCTGCGCAGCTCTTCGATGTAATCTGCGTCGCGATTGAGCACCACCCAGCCAATGCCGGCAGCAGTGGCCGCACGCGCCACTTGGGGCAGCGCGGTTCCGCCCGCCGGCTCCAGAATGATGGCATCCGGTCGCGGTCCCGTGCTGGACTGAATTATCTTGAGCAACTGCTGACTTTGGGTAATGGCATCGTTTTCTGCGTAGAGGATCTGAATGTCGACCCCCAGTCGTTGTGCCGCCTGCGTCGCAGCCGATGCCTGCTCCTGCTGATAGTCGTTGGCATCGGTAGTTAAAGAGATCAAGAAGCTGGGTTTTTTCATGATGATCCGCTCCTTGAATGATAGCTGTCTCGCCCCGCCGCGTAAGGTAACTAGAGTAATGTCGGCTAGCCGGCCGCTGGCCACCGAGGTTGTATTTTGAACTTGCTGGGCGTGGTGTGGGCGTGCGAGCGCCGGAAGAGCCTGATTTCGGGTGCTAAAATGCGCGGCTCAGGAGAAACCACTCTCATGCTGCGTCGACCTGTCACGTTTCTTGCTCTATTTCTGCTGGGCACGGCACTCGCCTGGCCCCAATCCAAGCTCTCCACTCACTGGGAGGAGCTGACGGCGGCGGACTTCAGAGAAGGCATTCGCCAGTCGCAAGGCACTTGCCTGTTGCCTTTCGGCATCCTGGAGAAGCATGGTCCACACTTGCCCCTGGGCACCGATTTGCTGGACGTTCGCTATGCTGTCTTGCATGCCGCTGAGCAGGAGTACGCGATCGTTTTTCCGGAGTATTACTTCGGACAGATCTTCGAAGCCAAACACGAACCCGGCACGATTGCCTACAGCCGGGGTTTGCAGCTACAACTCCTGCAGGAAACCACGGACGAAATGGCCCGCAATGGCTGCAAAAAAGTCATCATCGTAAACGGACACGGCGGGAATGAGAGCCTTCTGCCCTACTTCGCTCAGAGCCAGTTAGAGAAACCGCATGACTATGTCGCGTACATTTTCGGGCTAGTCGAACCGCCGCCGGGTGGTCCGCCCCAAAAGACATCGATTGACATGCACGCTGGCGAAACCGAAACGTCGGGCATGATGGTTACGCGTCCCGATCTGGTGCATTTGGACCGGGCAAACAGCGAATCCGGCGCGGACCAGAAGCGGCAAAACCTGCCCCCGAGCCTCTATACCGGGATCTGGTGGTACGCGCGATTTCCCAACCATTATTCTGGAGACGGATCAGCCGCCACGCGCGAGCTTGGAGAATACCGCATGAGGGCGTGGATTGATGCCTTGGTGAAAGCCGTGCGAGCTGTCAAAGCTGACCAAACCAGCCTTCCGTTACAAAATGAGTTTTACGAGAAGAGCAAGCACCCGCTGGAAACCAAACCTTAGCCGCTCCGGATCCGTACCTGGTGCGGCGTTTCATCAATTCCCCAGGGGAGTCGCCGGCCAGGGGCAGGAAATCTTCATCTTTGGCGAAGCGGGGTTTTGGTTTAGAATGTTTTCCGTTCTACAGAGCGCCATCGCCCGAGAAGGGCGAAAAGGCGCCGGAGAAGTTCGCCTTCCCCCAGGAGGTAGCTCCATGGCGTATCGCCCTTATGGCGGACCTGTCCCCCAGCCAGCTCTGAGTGACGTCGGGTCCACGATCCGGGATGCGGTTCAGGATTTCTGTACAAATTTCAATACCGGCAATTACGATCACTGCGTGGCGATGTACACGCCGGATGGCTTCTTCATGGCTCCCAACCGGGAGACCGTGCAGGGCAAGCAAGCCATCCAGCGAGCCTTGCAGCAGTTTGCCGATCAAGGCTACGAAGATCTCAGGCTGGAGACCCTGCGCGTGGAGAGTTCCGGGGACATGGCGGTTGAAATCGGCCGCTACGCGGTTTCCATTCGGCAGCCCAATGGCACAACGGTCGTCGACCGGGGTAAGTACCTGAGTGCCTGGCGCCGTTTCGGAGTCTGGCTGAAGGCCGCCGATTGCTGGAGCAGTGATGTTCCACTAGGGGCGTCAAATGGGACGCGGAGAGATCAGTTGTCCGATTCCGAGAATATGGGCATAATCGGTTCCGATGCCTCCCGATCCGCGTAAGCCCCCATTCGCCTAAGCCGAATCAGCTCGTATCTGCCCCGCAGAATGGGTCGGTTTTAACTGGCCAAGCCCCTGTCGCTCCACGTTCTAGGATGCAATACTGTCTGAATTGTTCCTTCCTCTTAGAGGAGCATCGCTGGAAGCTGAGGTGGCCGTGCTGCGGCTTCTATGCGAGCTGCTCGGATTTCTACTGATAAGCGGGTATTGCGCCAGCGTTCCCCTAAGCCTATGCTGAAGCCAGAAGGCGGGTGGGGACGGCACAGGTTTTCACCGTTTCCTCTGTCTCGGGAGCGGCCGAAGGAGAACGGTTGTCAGGCCGC
Source organism: Acidobacteriota bacterium (assembly GCA_003225055.1). Lineage (GTDB taxonomy): Bacteria > Acidobacteriota > Terriglobia > Terriglobales > Acidobacteriaceae > Gp1-AA122. The sequence goes on along the minus strand of QIAU01000134.1, from coordinate 85,718 downwards.
CCACGTCCCCGGCCTGCCGAATCCCCCAATTCCTATCTGACCGCACTTCAAACTTCCTGGCAGTAGAATTAATTAATCCGCCCTTTCGTGTGGAGGACCGCCATGAAGACTACAGCAAAGGGACGCGCTGCCCGAAAAGCACGAAGACCACCCCAAGCCGCTAATGCTGCCGCGATCATTCGCCAGACGGGGAATGAGTGGGCGCGACACTGGAATGAAGGAAACCTCGACAGGGTGGTAGGCGCGTATGCTCAGGATGCAGTTTATCTTCCCCCGCATCACCGGGCGGTGCATGGCCGCGATGCCATTCGCGAATATCTGCAGAGACCCATGCAACACGGTGTCGGCGGACTGGCCTTCGATGTCACCTACATCAAACAGCAGGACAAGGTTGCCTGGGATGTTGGCACCTATCGCATGAACGTGCCCGGGAACGATGGATCGAGCCGAGAAGACCATGGGAAGTACCTGACCGTGTGGAAGCGGGTGGGTGGCAGGTGGGTCATCGCTGCCGATGCTTGGTCCAGTGACCTGCCGGCGGAAGGACAATAATTCAGCAAACGATAGCAGGTGGGAAAAACCAGCTCATTCTGAAGCGCTTGCGGACTTGCGGTCAAATCTCAATTTGGCATCGCGTTCTTCCAGGGCGCGCTCCAGTTCCTCGGTCAACTCCATTAGCTTCTTGGGATCTCTCTCTCGACTTGCCTCGGCAGCGATTTCCTGCCAGGTGCGAACGGGTCTGTGGTTGTCGGACGACATTTGGGGCGCCATCATCGAAATAAGGGCGCACGATAACAGGTTTGATATACCTGAATGGTAAATTCTCGGTAATTTTTTTTGGACACCTAACTGTGTTTTGTCAGGGTTGATTTTGCGCTCGGACTTGCAGGCGGAGCACTGCATCGGGGGTGGTAGCGCTCCTCAAGAGCGCGCTCCAGTTCTCTGGTCAATCGGGCAGTTTCTGAGGCTCTTTCTCTCGGGAGGCCTGGGCGGCGATGTCCTGCCAGCCACAGGCCAGATCACGATCATGGCGGGTCATTGGTGAGCACCTGGGTGAACGAAATCGCTTAAATCTAGCAGCCGTGTCAAGGGAGAGTCCGTTGCGTGTCGGACGGAGTGAACGAAAATCGAGAGTTGCACGTTCGGCCCGCCATCCAGCGCTGGATGGCGTCGAGAAGCCCATTTGGGTCGCCAGAGTTGTGGAAAACAGGCCAGACGCGAAGCACACATTCGCGCGCCTAAGCCGCCGGATTGCCGCCTGCAGACAAAAATTCCGCGACGCGGTTCAGATTGGAGCCGCCATGTGAGTCTGCGAAGCTATCGCTATTACGAAGCCGTCTTGGGATCTTGCGTCTTCTGCTGCTTCGTTTTGTTTGCAGCCGGTGCCTTGCTGGCGTGCTCTGGCTTTTGGTCTTTCTTAACAACCTGCTTGGCCGACGCCGGTTTCGTCTGCGCGCTCTTAGCGTGAGCATGTTTGTTCGACGAGTGGGATTTCGACTTTTTGTCGGCATCTTTGTGGTGGCGCCAGAACGCCATTTTTGCAAACCGGCTATGGTGCTCCTTCTGGTCTTTGTTGGCCTTCTTCCCGGCAGGCTGCGCCATCGTCAAGGTGCTGAGCAGCACCAGGCTGACCACAAGACTCAGGGCAGTTCTCAATGCTTTACCCATGAAAATCCTCCTAGTTCCGGGGATTGTGTAGTGGCAATGGAACGCGCACAAGTGACGAAAGGACATCCCGAATTAGCGGATGGGCAAAACGAGGTCCGCCAGGTTGCCACCGAGACTCGATAGGGCGTGGCGCACCGCGGATCTACGACGTGATTGAAAGACTGTAGTCACGCCATTTCTCCTTATCCCGCCGCCTTCCATGGGAAGCCCGAGCAAACTCTTCCCGCCCGACTACGGCTTCCCGCTTTGGACGACGTATGCCGTCTGGATCGCCATTCTCCTGCTGCTGTATCCGGCATGTCTGTGGTTCGCGCGCCTCAAGCCGCGTCACCACAACTGGTGGTTGAGCTATCTCTGATTTAGTACGTCGCGAAAACAGCGAAACCTCCTGCCGTGCGACAGAGGCGAAAGTTCGCCCGCGGTTTCCGGCAGCAGTCCGAGGAGTCCGGCATCGGCTGGACACCAGCCCGCGCCGTGCGCTAAGGTGGACGCCGAAGTTGCAGAAGCAAAATCAAACCGCAAGAGGAAGTGGCTCGTGAGCATTCAAAGAAAAGCCAGTGCAGCGTGGAAAGGCGGCTTGAAAGATGGCAAGGGCACGGTCTCGTCGACCAGCAAGGTGTTGTCGAACACTCCGTACTCCTTCACTACCCGGTTCGAGAACACACCGGGAACCAATCCCGAAGAGCTGATTGCGGCGGCACACGCGGCCTGTTTCTCAATGGCTCTTTCGGCGCAGCTCGGCAATGCCAACCTGGCGCCGGAAAGCATCAACACAACTGCTACCTTGACCATGGAGAAGCTGGATGCAGGTTTTACGATCACGGCGATTCAGCTTGACGTCACCGCGCGTGTCCCTAAGGCGGATGCGGCAGCGTTTAACAAGGCAGCCGAAAATGCCAAGTCGGGCTGCCCTGTTTCCAAAGTCCTGAACGCGAAAATCACCATGAATGCGAAGTTAGAAGACTGAGAAATACCTACCTAGTAAGCCTACCGAGTACCCGGTTAAGATCAGCCGGATTCTCAGGGCACTTTTTGCGGCCCAAACTGGGGGTCAGGCCGATCGTCGCCGGCCTACAGACTTTTCCTGGTAGGAGCGCAGGATTTCGCGAATGGAGCGGTTGACGCGGGCGGCCTCCTCGGCCGCCGAATCGATCATCTGAACCCATTTCTTGCCGTTGGTGTCAAGCTTGCTCTGGCCCAGCAGGTATGAGGCCTGCATGATGGTCTCGATCGAATTGCTGAGATCGTGGGCCAGTCGGCGCAGTTGCGGGAGGGTCTCGGCGGCCAGTTTCTTGGAGTGCTCCATTTAGAATTTCGAACGCCATGGCAGTTTCCCTGACACGAGATTGAACCTCATCCCCTTGGGTCAGAAGCGGCTGCCGGAATGCCCGCTCGCTCGTTCTCTAGGATGCCCGCTTTGAAGAGATTGTTCACTACGGTGAACACTGTAGGGCGACTGGCTGCACGGCTTGCCCCTGCTTGCCGCATAGCGGTCATAGCGGTTTGACCGGTTTGACAGAGCCGGGAGCGCCGGTAGAATATGATGTTGTTGTTCTTCCCGACGGCGGCCTTGCCAGGCTGCCCCGTAGTTACTTGCCGAAGTGGCGGAATTGGCAGACGCGCATGGTTCAGGTCCATGTACCCGCAAGGGTGTGGGGGTTCGAGTCCCTTCTTCGGCACCAGGCAGCCATTCCAGCCCGGCGTGCGGCCCGCGTGGACCCGGTGGTGGCGCTCCGCAACGAGTAATCCGTCGGGCTGACCTATTTGCCGGCTCGCTGCACGCTGTCTTCGCCCCGCGATTCATCCAAACATTCTCATACCTTATCCAATGCCCGGCGGTTTAGGAGTGCGTTAGGTAGCTTGGCATTCCTCCTCAACAGTCCGAACGGATACGCGCCCACAACCCGGCTGAAATAACTCTCTGGGAAGTTCCGAATGCTGGCCATTGCGGTGCTTTGAATGCTGCTCATCAGGAGTTCGATAGCCGAGTGATTGGCTGGTTTACTTCCCACGACGGCAGACAGACTGGTCGGACACCCTAGACGACTTGAACTTCAAAAGTTGTTGTAAATGAGTCAAGTTTTATAAACGGCGCAAGAAACCACCCTCGCGTGCGCCAGAGGGCGCGTCCGCCGAAGGCCGGGTGGCGGCTGCGACGCTGCGTTGCCAAGGGCGGCGGTTGCCGGGTGGGGCCCGCTCCCGAATTACGGGAGGCGGAATGCCGCGGAGTACCTGGGTTCATGGTGCCGCAAGGAGTTGGCGTTTGCCTGCATCGGAGACGCCGGGTTGGGGACTTATTCGCCTTAGGAGTAGCATGGCTCGTCGGTCTGAGGCGCAGCCTCGTTAGACATAGGCCATTGAACAGCGTCGTTTTCAAATCTCTTTCCCATCGGAGCTACGGGATCGCATCCGCTCAAAAGGTATACCCGTGCGCCAGCGACCAATCTAGCGAAACAGGGGGCGAAAGGCCGCATAAAAGGGGGATCAAAATTCGACCCCTTCCGAACCACCCGACCTAAGAGCCCGCACGTTCGACTTCCCTCCGTGGCTCACGTATCCTTTTCAGAATACCGGAGGCTAGAATGAGCCTTTTTCGTGTTGCTACCCTTCTTGTCATGTGTGGCATCGCCCTCTCTGCTGTCGGGAAATCTGGAACGCCACAGAACTCAGCAACGAAGGAAGCCGCCCAGCCGGATGACATTCCCAAGTCCATGGCGGAAAGCGTCAGCGGCACGCTCCAGTTTGCAGAATGGAATTTTATCGGACTCGCTGAAGCCATGCCGGAAGACAAGTATTCCTACATCCCCGCAGTCGGCAAGTTCGACGGCGTCCGCAGCTTCGGGGAACAAGTGAAGCACGTCGCCTGCGCCCAGTTCGCCTTCTTCAACGAATTTGAGGGCAAGAAACCGCCCGAAGACTGCGAAAAGGGTGGCCACGATCCGGCGAAAACCAAAGCCGAGTTGATTAAGTATCTCAAGGACTCCTTCGACTACTCGAACCGCGTCCTCGCCACGCTCACGGCAAACAATGCGCTCGGCCGTATCGAAGGTCGTTACGCCGGACCGAACACCAAACTCGGCATCTCTGTCGTTGCTGTCTGGCATATCACCGACCACTACGGACAGCTTGTCGAGTACCTGCGCTTGAATGGTATTGTCCCGCCGATGACGCAGAAATACGGGGTGAAGGTTCGGTGACTCGTTGTTGGACGCCGACTCCGACATTCCCATCCTGAAGCAAGCCAAGGCCGAGTACGCGAAGCTGCAATAGCTTCTCCGCTACCCACGAGTTGGTTGTGACAACGAGGAGGAGGGCATTATGCGTCGAGAACGGACGTTGAAGATTGTCTTGATGTTGCTGGGATTGCTGTTTTCGGCTGCCGGTTATCCCTTGATGATGATGGTTAAGCAAGACCCCGCGTTGGCGATGATGATGAGCCTATACGCCACGCTCGGCATTTTCTTGCTGCTGGCCGCCCGTGACCCATCGGCAAACCGCAGCCTGATCGCATTCACGGCATGGTCGAGCTTTGCCCACGCGGCGCTTATGGCTGTGCAGGCATTTCTTAATTTGATCCCACGCAGAGAACTGGTGGGCGTGGCTTTCTTCGTTGTCATCGGACTAGCATTGATCGCGCTAGCTCCGGCAAAGAAGCCAGTCGAGGGAGCTTCCGCTGTGGTGGCGTAGGCTCGCGCTGGGAAAGCGCACTGATTTGACCAACAGCCCGAGCAGAACAGAAAAGATGTTGCCGATGACCTCACGAGTGAATGGTAGTAGTCAATCCATTTATTCTATGAACCGTTTGACGCAACAAACTTTCAGCGAAAGTAGCACCTGATGCGATTTGCCGTCGTCGTCCTTGCCCTCGGAATCCTCGTTCCGTCCGCAGCCATTGCGGACGATGTCGCCCCTAAAAAAGTGGATCAAATCTTCTCCGTTTACGAGAAAGCAGACTCTCCCGGATGCTCACTTGGAGTAATAAGCGAGGGGGATTTGTTTACCGCAAGGCTTACGGTTCGGCAAATCTCGAACTTGGAGTTCCGCTTTCGCCGCAGTCTGTTTTCTACATGGGTTCGGTATCGAAGCAGTTTACCGCCGCTGCCGTGGTGCTGGCGGCAGAGCGGGGATTCCTTTCGCTGGACGACGATGTGCGGAAAGACATTCCGGAGCCTCCCGATTATGGTCATGTCATCACGCTTCGGCAGATGCTTCACCACACCAGCGGATTTCGAGACTTCTTTACCCTGATCTTTCTCTCTGGTCGAAACGTGTCAGACTTCAATTCCACGGATGAGATTTTGAAGTTCGTCCTTCGCCAAAGAGGGTTGAATAACGTCCCCGGAGACGAATGGATTTATAGCACACGAACTATTTCCTGCTCGGTGTAGTCGTAAAAAGGGCAACCAAGAAGTCACTCGCCGAATTGGCCACCGAGAACATTTTTCGTCCTCTTGGGATGTCGCACACGCGTTTCTACGATGACCATACTGTCGTAGTATCGGGTCGTGTTGCCGCATACGACTCAGGCGCTCATGACACGTTTCGCGTTGACTGGTCTACGACCTACGGCATTGTTGGCGGCGGTGGGCTGATGAGCAGTGTTGACGACCTACTTCTCTGCGTTCTTGAGTCATCGCAGAAACGCAATCGCAGACGCGATAAACACGCTTTCATCGGGCTCATGCCGCAGAGGGATGCTCGATGTCTAAAGGTCTAAGGTCGCCGATGGCGCGTAAATAACGCTCAGCCGAGCGCCGCAGCGCGACTTTGGGATCGCCCTCCACCACGAACTTAGGCCATGCGCCATATAGTTTCGCAAACCTGTAAGGCTCAAGCTTCCGAACGATCTCGCGCACAGTCGCCCCGTCCACCGGGATAAAATTCGGATAGCTGTACATGAAACTGACATACCTTCGATCCGGGCAGACCTGCGGCATGTCGCCTGTCATCAGCACACCGCTGCCGCCATCGCCGGATGCCCAATGGAGCACATGAAATCCTCGGAAGTGCCCGCCAACGCGGATGAGAGTGATGTCGTCGTTCAACCGATGCGTCTCGCCACCCCAAAAGACCATCGCGGAATCGTGATGCTGCACCCATTCCCGGTCAGCTTCGTGCAGGTAGATCGGGATGCCGCCAAATGCGTGGCTCCACTCGACCATGCTGGTGTAGTAATGCGGGTGGGAAATCGCAATGGCGGACAAGCCGCCGAGTGCCTTCACAAGCTCAACCGTGTTGGCGTCAATCAAGCTGAGGCAGTCCCATAGAACACCGCCGTCTAGTCTTTGCAGCAGCAGTGCCCGCTGTCCGATTGCGAAATTCGGTTCCGTATGAATCCCCCAAAGCCCCTCGCCTTCTTTGAAGAGAACGTTCCGGTGCGTTTTCTGCAACTCGTCCAACAAGGCCCACTTTTGCCCCTGCGGCCCGACGTATTGCCGTTCATCTTGGCAAATCGGACAGTTCCGGGGAGGTTCAGATGAGGTTGGATATTGGGTTCCGCAGGTCATGCAGATGTGGCTCATAAAATGGCAGCCTTTCTGGTCGGCAGTGTGCGGGAACCTCACATGGGCATCGCTCCGAGTGCGTCAGGAGAGACCCGGAGCGACACCAGTTGTCTGAGATTAGGCGACCTTCAACACTGTCTTGCCTCGTGCATGTCCGGTCTCGTTGAGTTCGTGGGCGTGCCGGGCTTCGGATAGCGGCAGCACGGTTTCGACTATAGGCTTGATGTTTCCCGAATCAGTGAGCTTTGCAAGTTCAGCCAATAGCGATGAGCCTCCCTGCGCAGATAAGAACGCTGACCGCACACCGTGTTTGGCGGCCTCCTCTGCCGAGGGTGGGCCGACAATCGAAACAAGAATCCCGCCTTTCTTCAGTGTCTTCCACGAACGCTTCTGGGTGTCTCCCCCGATGGGATCGAGCACAACGTCCACGTCGTGCACGAAATCCTCAAATCGTGTCTTGGCGTAATCTATCGGTTCGTCCACTCCCAATTCTCGCAGAAACGCCTGATTTCGGGCAGACGCTGTCCCGATGACGTGCGCTCCCTTCCATTTCGCGAGTTGAACCGCGAAGCTGCCCACCCCTCCCGCTGCGCCATGAATCAATACCTTTTGATCTTTCTTCAGCCCAGCGGTATCGAATAGCGCCCGCCACGCCGTTACCGCCCCGACAGGAATGGCGGCGGCATGCACGTGGTCAATCGATTTTGGTTTGAACGCCGTTTCTGTCTCCTTCACCACGACGTATTCCGCGTAAGCGCCGTAACCATGAGCGGCAACATCTGGGCGGGCATAGACTTCATCGCCCTTCTTAAATTTGGTGACGCCGGCACCCATTGCTTCGACAACCCCGGAAACGTCCCAGCCCGGAATAAATGGCAGGGGAAGGGGAATGTAATCCTTCATGTAGCCTGCTCGGACTTTCCAGTCGATGGGGTTCACTGAGGCAGCGTGGACTCTTATGAGTAATTCACCGGAACCGGGAGTCGGGCGCGGTGCATCTTCGAACTGCAGCACTTCGGGCCCGCCGTAGTTGTGAATTCGTATTGCTTTCATATTTGCCATTTTTGCTCATCTCCTTGGAATGTGGTTCGAGGTATGACTCGGGAACTGAGCCTATCCGCACGGCACTTACGCCGGGAGCGGATCAGCCGAAACTACTGTGGCTTTTTTCGGAACGAAGGGTCCTAGCAGGGACTTGAATCGAGAACTGAGGCGCAGTTGTTCGCTTTCTTGCTCAAACAGGTTGCGCGGCTCGTCTGTGGTCTTGAGCAGATAGCGCAAATACGACAGCCGCATGAGCCAAAGGGCGTGCTTAAAGTCCTGTTCGCTGCGAATGCGGAACGTGATCCATCCCGAGTTGGGAACCCAGCGGTGCTCTTCCGCAAGAGCTTCAGCCAAAAGGGCATCACCGATTGGGCGCGTGAAGGGAATATCAACTGCGCCGCCAATGTGCACATGCCCGACTTCTGCCTTTCCGAAAAGGAATTCCCGCCCACCAAAGCGATGTGAGTGAACTGATATGTGCGGCCACATCGAAACTTCCTCTTCCAGCTTCTTCAGATGCTTCATGGTTCGAATCTCCAATGACTCCTTTTCGATGCCTGAGCACGACCGCTCGATTCAGTGACCGCAACTCCGTTCTACTCATCCAACACGGGGGACGAGAACTTCATGAGAGGAGTGTGTTTGGTGTTCAAACCTCCTGATTCTCCAAAGGCTGGACCGCGCCGCCGCCCAAAAGTGGTTCACGCGGCGAAGCTTTGTGCCTAAATGTTCAAGGAATCCTCTTCAACCTAATAAGGCAGTTGGTGCAGACACCGATGGACGGTACGCCTTGACCGAGGGCACCGTGCCGCCTCATCACGGAGCACCAGAACACATCCACCATCGTGAGGATGAAGCGTTCTACATCCTCGAAGGCGAGTTTGAAATCGACTGCGGCGGTGAGGTACATTCGCGCTCCTGCCGAAGGGTCTGCCACACCGATTCCAGAACTTGTCTGACAAACCGGGCAAGGTTCTCTAGCGTGCAGTCACCCAGTGGGATCGAAGGATTCTTCGAGCATATGAGCCCTGCTGGCAGAAGCGGGGCCACCTGATCTGAAGAAGATGCAAGGAACTAAGCTAGCTATCTATAGATAGCTAGCAGACAAATACGAAATCGAGTTCCTTCTCCCTTCGAGATTATGGGCTTCGGAGTCAGACCCAGCGAAGGCATTGAGCTGATGCGCTCAGGCACGAGTACATTGCCACGACCCGAAAAACAATTGCTGATTACGATTCGCACTGGAAACGATGGTTCCCTTGAGCGCGTGCTAAGCCTTGCAAAACAAGGGAGACCTTAATCTTAATTGTCCCGCTATCTGAAATGTACCGCGGGGATGAATCCGGCCTAGCCTGTGGGAGACTGTTGGCATGGTGGCGACTACACGCACAAAGGCCGATAAAGCGCAGCGGCAGGCTGACCAGTTGGAGAAAAAGTCGGAGCGCGTCCTGAACCGGGAACAAGCAAAGAAACCTGCTGGACGTACGACAGCGGGATCAGACTGAGCATCGGTCTCCAATCGCCAGAGTTTAGACCTGCCCGACTGATACCGTTCTTACCGAAACTGAGGCTAGTAGGGGAAATTCCAGAAACTCCAGCTCGAGTTCGGATTCTCTTGTAACATGCTCAGCCGTAAGGTGTTATGGCGGAAGTGTGGGGGTCATCACGATCCGCGAGAAAGTTAGTTCTACCCCCTCGGTCTTACGACCTTGGTTACTTTCGAGCCGCTCCGCGCGGGGCTAGCATCCAAGTTGCGCACAATTGCAGGGCTGTTAGGGATGCCGCCGAATAGGAGCAGAATCAGGCGGGGAAAGCCCCGCGCCTCAGTCGGGGAGCCTGCGAGAATCCTTCGCTCGACCAGAAACAGCCCAGATTTTTTCTCCCTGCGCCCACGCGCAAGCGGAAGCTGATTTCTCGGACACGATCTTGCCCCTGTGCCCCTGCTCCATCTCCGGAAGCCAGCTCTACAACAGCGCCTTCACCTCTTTTTCAAAGACGGAAATGTCGGTCGCGCCGATGTGCTTCGCATAGATGCGTCCGTCTCGGTCAATGACGAACCCGATGGGCAGACCGAGAATCCCGCCGTATAGATCGCCAGTCTTGGCGCCGCCCAGGGCCACGGGATAGTTCATCTTGAACTGCTGGTAAAAGTCGCGGACAGGCTGCGGGCTGTCGTCCAGGGAAATGCCGATGATCTGCAGCCCCCGATCCCCATATTTGTTCTGCAATTCGACGAAGCGAGGAATTTCTCCACGGCAGGGAACGCACCAGGTAGCCCAAAAGTCCAGCAGAATTACCTTTCCTAGATAACTGGAAAGGCTTAGCTTTTGGCCATTGATATCGGGAAGGGAAAAGTCTGGCGCCAGCCGGCGGTTGTCGGATCGCTTCGCGCCATGGACTTTGACAGGGACCCAGTCTCGACCTACGCGCCTCGCCACCACCGCTAGCACGACTATCACCGTCAGTATCAGCAATACTGCCTTTTTCACTCGATCTCCACCACCTATCCGCCCTTGGCTATTGGATAACCTTTATCGACCCAATCTGTGCCAAAATTGCTGGCGATGTAAAGCACCCACACCTTGGTGAAGCCCATCGCCCGGAGTTCCTGGTACGCGGGATTCACGTTAGGACAGTGGCTCCAGGGACAACAACCGCAATAGAGGACAATGAGTTGGTTGCGAGGCAGAGCGTCTACCCGCTTGCGCAGTTGTTGCCGTCCGCTCTCGGTGGAGCCGGCGCCGGCGTACTCGCAGCCTGGAATGTGGGCTTGTGCGTACAGGACGTTCGAGCCGACTTGAAGGATGAGCGGCTTCGCGCTCTTGCCAGATTGAACGATGCGGACCAGTTCTTCCGGCTGGATGAGCGCTTCTGTGGGAATGGATGAGGCCGCGCTTCCTGGCTGCGCACGGGCCGCCAGGGCGAAAGCGCAGGATAGAAGGCAGGATAGAAGGAAGAGAGCGAAGGTTCGGACAGGTTTGAAACGGTCAGCTACGTTCTGCATGTCAGTTCCTGGGCATGGTTTGAAGTCTCCGCCAAACAAGGCAGCATCACCGCTTCATTATCAGCCCAAACGACTATCTCCGACAATTCCCTTATAATCGTGGGAATCCGCTATGGCCGCCAGTTTGGACCAGATCGTTGCTGCCACGCGCCGGCGTGTATCTTCGGCTTGGACGAACGCGCGCGAACTGGAGAAGCGGGCCCGGGAGCACACGCCGCGCGGGTTTCGGCGTGCCCTGGAAAAGGCTGCGCAAGGCGGTGTCGCAGTCATTGCGGAGTTGAAGAAGGCTTCGCCGTCCCGCGGAGTGATTCGTGCAGATTTTGAACCGCGGCAGTTGGCGGTGGAGTTGGCTGAAGGGGGAGCAGCGGCGCTCTCGGTTCTAACGGACGAAGAGTTCTTCCAGGGATCGCTTGTACATCTGAGGGTGGCTTCGGAAGCGACTCGTCTGCCCTGTTTGCGCAAGGATTTCATTGTTGACGAATTGCAACTGGTGGAAGCGCTTGCCAACCGTGCCGATGCCGTGCTGCTGATTGTGGCGGCGTTGTCGCCAAGCGAACTGAATTCGCTGGCAAAGCGCAGCCGGGAATCCGGACTGGATGTTCTCTGCGAAGTCCATGACCAGGCTGAGTTGAAACGTGCCCTGGATGCGGGATGCGACTTGGCCGGTGTCAACAGCCGCGACTTGCGGACGTTTAAGGTAGATCTGAACACCACGTTGCGTATGGGGAAGGTGATTCCGAAAAATGTGCTGGCGGTGGCGGAGAGCGGAATTGAGTCGGGAAGCGACATTGCCCGGCTTCGAGCCGAGGGGTACCGGGCCTTCTTGATCGGCGAGTCGCTAATGAAGGCGCCCTCTCCTGGAAACGCGCTGCGCACCTTGCTGAACGAAGTACCCGGTACGCGGTGCCCGGTGCCTGGTACGTCGAGAGACGCTTTGTGACCTGGGTCAAAATTTGCGGAATAACGAGCCTTGAAGACGCACAGGTCGCAGTGGAGGCTGGCGCCAACGCGGTGGGGTTCGTGTTTTATGAGAAGAGCCCGCGGAAGGTTGGGATAGATGCAGCACGGAAAATTATCGGTTCCCTGCCTGCCAATATAGAAAGAGTTGGGGTGTTCGTGAACCCGGGGCCGGAGACAGGCGAAATAGTTAGACAAGTCGGATTGACAGCCATACAGCTGTGCATAACGTTTCCGACAATCCCGTCGGGAGAAGCTGCCGCCAGTGTTCCGCAAAAACGGGTCGCAACCGGAAGTGGGCACGCGTTCGGCGAAGTAAATGTCTATCTCGTCTTACCGGCGGCCGGGTTCGTCGATGGTACGGCGCAATGGAGTTCATCCGGTCAGCGGTTAAAGGGCATTCGCGCTGTCTTTCTCGACTCCAGCACGCCGCAACACCCGGGGGGCACAGGCAAAACATTCGATTGGGCAAGTGTGGCGGAAACCGTTTCGGCGATTGCTGAACAGACAAACGTCGTGATCGCTGGCGGCCTAACCCCCGCAAATGTGAGGGAAGCGATTCGCATCCTCGATCCCTGGGGCGTTGATGTTTCGTCCGGCGTGGAGCGCGAACCGGGCAAGAAGGATCCTGAAAAAGTGCATGCATTCGTGAAGTCAGTCCGCCAAGCGGAGCAGAACCGCTAACCATGGCAACCGCAAAGGTCGATCCCGCCGGAAGGAGCAGCGAGTCCCGCGACTCGCGTTCCCGTTCATCGCATGAACGAGAGGGCTCCCTCAGGATGACGATGACAGGGAAGAGTCATAAGGCACAGACCCCGGGGCGTTTTGGTGTTTATGGCGGACGCTATGTTCCCGAAACGCTGATGGCTGCTCTCGAGGAACTGGAGCGCGAGTACGGCAAAGCGAAGCGCGACCCCGAGTTCAAGCAGCAATTAGAAGACCTCTTCCGCAATTACGCGGGACGTCCGACGCCGCTGTTTCTTGCCAGGCGGCTGACCGAGAAGCTGGGTGGCGCCAAGGTCTATCTCAAACGCGAAGACCTGCTGCACACTGGCGCACACAAGATCAACAACTGCCTGGGACAGGCGCTGCTGGTCGAGCGCATGGGAAAGCACCGTGTCATCGCCGAGACCGGCGCCGGCCAACACGGCGTGGCGACGGCCACGGTGTGCGCGCTTTTTGGTTTCGAGTGCGTCGTGTACATGGGCACGGAAGACATGCGGCGTCAGGAACTCAATGTGTTCCGCATGCGGCTGCTTGGAGCGGAAGTTCGCGGCGTGGACTCGGGTTCGCGTACCTTGAAGGATGCCATCAACGAGGCCATGCGCGACTGGGTCACCAACGTGCGAACCACGCACTACCTTTTGGGAAGCGTGCTGGGGGCGCATCCCTATCCGACCATGGTGCGTGATTTTCACGCGGTGATCGGGCGGGAGGCGCGGGCTCAGATTTTGAAAGCGGAAGGGAAGTTGCCGACGGCGATTATCGCCTGTGTGGGTGGCGGCTCGAATTCGATCGGAATCTTCCACCATTTCCTCAAAGACAAGAAGGTGCAGCTGGTCGGGGTGGAGGCCGGTGGTCGAGGCGAACGGCTGGGCGAGCACGCGGCCCGCTTTCACGGCGGAAAGCCGGGCGTTCTGCACGGAACTTATTCCTATGTGTTGCAGGATGATGCCGGGCAGATTGCGACGACTCACTCCGTTTCTGCCGGGCTCGACTATCCTTCGATTGGGCCGGAACACGCCTGGCTGAAGGACACCAGCCGCGCCCAGTACGTCGCCGCCTCCGACCGGGAGGCGCTGGCAGCTTGCACTCTGCTGGCACAAACCGAAGGAATCATTCCGGCGCTCGAATCGGCCCACGCCGTGGCCGACTGCGTAAAACGCGCCCCGCAAATGAAGAAGTCTGAAATCGTGATTGTGAACGTGTCCGGGCGCGGCGATAAAGATATGGGAATCCTGAGAGAAAACCTGAAGAATTGCTGATTTTTGTGGTTGGTTGGAACGCGGCGCACCTTTAAATCGACAATCGAAAATTCGACAATCTCACCATGCCACTTTGCTTCCAATCACGGCCAACCCTCGTCGCGTACGTCACGTGCGGCGACCCGGACCTTGCCACCACGCGCGAGATCGTGCTGGCGGCGGTTGAAGCCGGGGCGGGCGTTATCGAGCTCGGAGTTCCATTTAGCGATCCGCTGGCCGATGGTCCAGTGATTCAGCGAGCCAGCGAGCGGGCCTTGCGGGCCGGGACAACACTGGAACAGGTTCTCACCCTGGCGCGAGAGATTCGGCGTCGCTCGCAGGTCGGGCTCATCATCTTTTCTTATTTGAATCCGATTTTGCGGATGGGGCTGACGCGTTTCTGTAATCAGGCCGAAGAGGCTGGAGTAGACGGCGCCTTGGTCACCGACTTGCCGGTCGAGGAGGCTGACGAGTACCTGCGGGAGATGCGCATGCGGCGCCTGGCGACCGTGTTTCTGGCCGCACCCACGAGCACCGATCAGCGTTTGCGACAGATCGCCAAGGTGTGCAGCGGCTTCCTATACGCTGTCTCGCGCACAGGCGTAACCGGAGCACAACAGCAGCTTCGCGACGATGCACGGACCCTGGTTTCGAGACTGCGTAAATTCAGCAAGCTGCCGGTCGCGGTCGGTTTTGGCATTTCAACCCCGGAGCAGTTTGCCGCGGTCGGCGAGTTCGCCGACGGGGCTGTCGTGGGCAGCGCCCTTGTGCACACGATTGAACGAAATCCAGGGAAAGAACCCGAGTCTGTGGCACAATTCATAAGAGAGCTACTGGTCATCGGTCGTCGGTCATCGGTTCTTTCTGCCCGCAGCTGACGGGGCAGCCACATTGGCGATGCTTTTTCCCGAATCGCCACGAGGCAGAGATTATTTGAAGCCAGCGACCAACGACCAACGACTGAAACATGGACATCGCAGACTGGCGTAAGAAAATCGACGAGATCGATCGCAAGCTGGTTCACTTGATCAGCGATCGGGCGCGGGCCGCCCACGAGATTGGTAAGCTGAAACGCGGCCTGGCGATGCCGATTTACGAGCCGGACCGGGAGCAGACAGTATTCGATCAGGTGCGGAAAGTCAACCCCGGGCCTCTGCCTGATCGCGACTTATTGCGGATCTACGAGCGCATCATGGACATCATGCGTCAGATTCAGCAGGAGGAGATCGCTCCCGAGTCGCTCGCAGCGGAAGCGACGCCGCCAGACCCGGGGGGAACGGAGTTGGATTCGGACGTAAACGACTGAAAAAGTCATCGGTCATCGGTCGTTGATCGCCGCCCAGGGTTGAACCAGCCGGGGAAAGCCAACGACCAAGGGCCAACGACTGACGACCAAGCCATGATTGTCGCAATGCAAGAAACCGCAACCGAAGAGCAGATCCAGCAGATCATTGAGCATCTGGTTCGGATGGGCTTCTCCGTGCACCGCACCACCGGCGTGCGGCAGAGCATCCTCGCCGCCGTAGGCGCGCGTATTGATTTCGACACCCGCAACCTGGAGGTGCTTCCTGGGGTGCAGGAAGTGCACCGCATCAGCGCACCTTATAAGCTGGTGGGGAGAACTTTTCGTCCTGAAGGTACGGTGGTGAAGTTCGCCAATGGGCTAGCCATCGGGAATGCCGAAGTCGTGGTGATGGCGGGGCCGTGCTCGGTGGAGTCGCGGGAACAGCTCTTCACGGTGGCCCAGCAGATTGCTCAGGCGGGCGCACGCGTGCTGCGCGGCGGGGCTTTCAAGCCGCGTAGTTCTCCTTATTCCTTCCAGGGCCTCGGACTGGAAGGGCTGAAGCTGCTGCGGGAGGCCGGCGACAAGTTTGGCATGCTAGTCATCAGCGAGGTCATGGAAATCTCGCAGATCGAAATGATGCTGCCTTACGTAGACATTCTCCAGGTGGGTGCGCGCAATATGCAGAATTTCAATTTGTTGCGCGAGCTAGGAAAGGTGAAGAAGCCCGTGTTGCTGAAACGCGGCATTGCCGCCACCTTGGAAGAGCTGCTGCTTTCGGGCGAGTACATCATGGCCGGCGGCAACTACGACGTGATTCTGTGCGAGCGCGGCATTCGCACCTTTGAGACCTACACCCGCAATACCATGGATATTTCCGCAATTCCGATTGTGAAGAAGCTTTCTCATCTGCCGATGACCGCCGATCCGTCCCATGGAACCGGGCGTCGCGACAAGGTGGCTCCTATGGCGCGTGCTTCGGTCGCCGCCGGCGCAGATGCTTTGCTTATCGAAGTCCACCACGACCCGGATAAAGCTTTGTCCGATGGTGCTCAGTCATTATTCCCGCAGCAATTTGCCCAGCTGATGGGTGAACTCCGCATGATTGCTCCCGCCGTGGGCCGCAAAATGGCATAGCCTCATCTTTCCCGACCGATTGTCATTGGGAGAGTTTCTGGCTTCTTCGTTTTCTCGCACGGAGTGATGCCGAAAACAAGCCGCTTACGCGCCGGAAAAATCGCTTCCATCCAAGTAAGTCACAAACTCTGAGCCAGGGCTCCAGCCCGAGTCGAAGGCTCCCTATCCTGCATGCTCAATCTGCGCCGCAGCAAGGCATTTGCGCGAGCTGATGCTGCCCAGGATCCAAGATCCGGGGTGCCCCAGCAGTTCGCGGCAATAAACACTTGGAACCCGTGCTTCGCTGAAATAATCTAACTCCCCATGAAGAACTTCGAAACGTTGTCGGAGCGGGAGGTTTTGGGGTTAGCCATTTCGCTAGAAGAGGAAGACGAACGGGTTTACGCCGACTTTTCCGAAGGCCTGCGCCAGGATTATCCTGCGACGGCTTCGGTGCTGGACGCGATGCGGGCCGAAGAGTCCGGCCACCGGCGACGCTTGATCGAGCTCTACCGGCAGAAGTTCGGTGAGCACATTCCTCTTATCCGGCGCCAGGACGTGAGAGGTTTTGTGCAGAGAAAGGCGGTGTGGCTGGTGCATCCGCTGCGGCTGGAGGAAGTGCGCAAGCAGGCCAGCGCCATCGAAGTCGAGACACGTCGTTTTTACGAGCGCGCCGCTTCCCGGGCGCAAGACGCCAGTATCCGGCAACTGCTCGACGATCTGGCGCAGGAAGAGCGTTCGCACGAGTACCGGGCGCAGGAACTGGCGGAAGAAAAGCTGCGCGCCGACGTTCGAGAAGATGAAGAGAAAGCGCGGCGGCGGCTATTCGTGCTGCAGGTCATCCAGCCCGGGCTTGCCGGGCTAATGGATGGTTCCGTCTCCACGCTGGCTCCGGTGTTTGCCGCGGCGCTGGCCACGAAAAATACCTGGGATGCTTTTCTTGTCGGCATGGCCGCTTCTCTGGGAGCGGGCATCAGCATGGGTTTTGCAGAAGCCTTGTCGGACGACGGCAGTCTGACCGGCCGCGGACATCCCTGGGCGCGCGGACTTATCGAAGGCGCCATGACAACGCTGGGAGGAATCGGACATACGTTGCCCTTCCTTATTCCCAATTTTCGATTGGCCCTGACGATCGCGGTGATTGTCGTTCTCGCCGAGCTCGGCACCATTACCTGGGTGCGCCACCGCTATATGGAGACACCTGCCCTCGCGGCGGCGATGCAGGTTATCCTGGGCGGGGCGCTGGTGTTCATTACCGGGATCTTGATTGGCAGTTCGTGAGAGCAGGAATGAATTCTCAGGCCGCGTCGGCAGCAGACATAGAAGACGCACTTCCGATCGGCAACCGAGCCTTCACCACAGTGCCTCTGCCATTGGAGTGAATCTCCATGCTTCCGCCGAGTTGTCGAAGCCTTTCCCGCATTCCTCGGATACCGACACCCGGAGTCCCAGGGGAAGCGACCTCATAATGCTTCTCCGGCGGGATGCCCTTGCCCTCGTCCTCAACTTCGACACGAACCTCGCCGCCGTGGCGGGCAAGGCGAATCTTGGCAGTTGGGCTCTCTGAATGCCGGTGAATGTTGGTAAGGCATTCCTGGATGGTCCGGAAAATCGCCGTTTCTAACTCGCGGGAGAGACGCCCGAAATCCTCCGGGAAATCCAATTCCACCTGGATATTGCTGCGTTCGGCAAAGCCTTCAATGTACCAGCGCAAGGCGGAGTCCAAGCCGGCCTCGTCAAGCAGCGGCGGATGCAGCAAGTAAGAGATCGTCCGGATCTCCTTGGTCATTTCCTGGACCATGTTCATGCTGCTGTTCACCGCATTGGAGGTGTTGGTCAGCCGTTCGATGTCGGAATGCACGGCCGACAGGTTCATGGCGAGGGCGGCCAGCATTTGTCCCACGCTGTCGTGCAATTCACGTGCGATCCGGCGACGCTCGTCGTCCTGCAACTGCAGCAGCCGTCCCGTGAGCTCGCGCAGGCTCTGATTGGCCTGGTCCAGCTCAATCGTGCGTTGCTGGACCCGCTCTTCCAGTTCGCCTTGCGCCTTGCGGTAAGCTTCGTTCCGTCGGCGATTCGATTCCCCCATCACCATGACCAAGACAGCAACCAGTACGAAGGCGAGTGTGCCCGTCAGCTGGGCTCTATTGATGGAGCCAAGAGATTGGGGAGCAATGACGAACCAGTAGTTGGCGCCCACGATTGCCGAGGCGAGAGTCAGAAGGGAAGGGCCGATTCCGCAGTACCAGGCGGCAAAAACTACGGCTGGATAAAGGGTGACAAACGGTGCATAGGTGGCCAGAAACGGGTTCAGAAGCCAACGAAGGAGCAAGGCAACTGCGGTGAGGACCAGAGACAATAGGTAACGGGCTGGTGTATTCCTGAGAGCGCGATCAAATAGAGCAACGTCGTTGGCCATACTTTGCCTTGAATATCGGGAGCAGTCGGCAGTCTACAAGAGAGTCGCGGGAAAAGTGATTCGGGTCCATACAGTATTTCCTGTAGACGCCGGGCTAAGGGCGTTGAGACTTTATGAGTTACCGAGAAGCGCCGTAAAGCCCCGCCCTTTAGGGCTGAGGATATAAGGCGTGATTTTGCCTTGTCTTAGATTGCTTCATTAGGTATAAGCATCAGTATGGCCCTGGAAGGCTACAAATCAAACCACAACGTGGTCTATTCAAGCAAGTACCATTGCGTGTGGACGCCTAAGTATCGGCGAGCTGTGCTGGTCGGACGAGTCGCTAAACGGTGCGAACAGGTGCTTAGGCAAGTGGCAAACAAATATCGTGCCGAAATCATGGCTTTGGAAATCATGCCCGACCACGTACACGTGCTGGTAGAAGTGGACCCGCAGTTTGGTATCCATCGGTTGGTTAAGCACCTCAAGGGGGTTTCCTCGCACAGCTTGCGGCAGGAATTTCGCACCCTGAAATCACGGTTGCCGACGCTGTGGACGAATAGCTATTTCGTGTCCACCGTCGGGGGGGCACCGCTAGCGGTCATCCAACCATATGTCGAAAAGCAGAAGAACGTATAAATATCGGCTGTGGCCAAACCGCAAACAGCGGGAAGTCCTGTTTTCGACGCTGGAAGTGTGCCGTCAGTTGTACAACGATGCTCTCAAAGAGCGGCGCGAGGCTTGGAAGTTGTGCCGCACCTGCGTATCTTTCTCCATGCAATCGGCGCAGTTGCCCGCCTGCAAGGCAGCCGACCCTGCGCTGGGCAATGTCTATTCGCAGGTGCTGCAAGATGTACTGCACCGTGTAGATAAGACGTACCAGGCATTCTTTCGGCGCGGCCGGGGATTTCCGCGCTTCAAGGGCCAAGGCTGGTATGACTCGTTCACGTATCCGCAGGCCGGATTCGGAGTGAACGGCGGACAACTATCGTTGTCCAAAATTGGCAACGTTAAAATCAAGTTGCATCGTTGGCTCCAAGGCGAAGTTAAAACGCTCACTCTCAAGAATGAAAACGGCAAGTGGTACGCCTGCTTTTCCTCGATCCTGGATAGCGAACCTTTGCCGGAGAACCACGATGCCATTGGCATCGACGTTGGCTTGGAAGCCTTCGCGGTAACCAGCGATGCCGAAATGGTAGACAATCCGCGATGGTTCCGCGCCGCCCAGAAAGAACTTCGGCGCAAGCAGCGCCACGTTTCCCGATGCACGAAGCGGTCGAGCGGCTGGAAACGTGCCTGCCGCCGAGTTGCCAAACTGCATCGCCATGTGTTCCACCAACGCAACGATTTCCAACACAAGCTGTCTCGTGAACTGGTGAATAACTACGGCATCATCGCCGTGGAGGATTTGAACATCCAAGGCTTGGCGGGCGGTACGCTTGCCAAGTCCGTACACGATGCCGCGTGGTCAGGCTTCATCCGAAAGCTATCGTACAAGGCTGAAAGCGCTGGTCGATGGCTGGTGAAAGTGAATGCCCGTGGCACATCGCAACAATGCCCGTGTGGTCGAGCTGTGCCAAAGAAGTTGTGGGACAGGAAGCACCATTGTTCGGCTTGCGGTTTGGAGACCATCCGCGACCACGCCTCGGCATTGGAGATTTTAAGGCGCGGACTGCGCCTAAGGACCGAAACGCCTGCGCTAGCTGGCGTGGCCCTTGAAGCCCCTAGCTTTAGCTATGGGGCGTAAGTCACTGCTGCCTGCCCCGTCTTTCACCTCACCGGATTGCCGTCATAATCCACCATCTCAATCGGTCCGATAGAAAGCTTCTTCAGTTCCGGTTCGATCTTGGCGCGATCACCCACGGCGATCACGATCGATGAATCGGGGTGGATGTACTCGGTCGCAACCCGCTGGACGTCCGCGCTGTTGACCGCATTGATCTTTTCGGGCAGTTGCCCATAGTAATCAAGCGGCAGCTCATAGGTGAACAGGGTGCCGATGGTTCCCGCCGTGCGCTCGCTGGTTTCAAACAGACCCGCCAGGGAGAGCGAGAACGCATCCTTGGCCAGCTTCAGCTCGTCGGCCGTAAGTGGGGCAGTGTGGATCCGCTCGAGTTCCTTAAGAATTTCGCCGACAGCGGGCGCGGTGGCGTCGGTGCGAATCGCGCCGCCTGCGCCAAAGATGCCCGGCCCTCTCCGATAGAAGAACAGCGAGAAGGCGCCGTAGGTGTATCCGTGTTCCTCGCGAAGGTTCATGTTGATGCGGCTCGAGAACAGGCCGCCAAGGGCTTTGTTCATCACCTCGATGGGAACGTAGTCAGGGGAAGAGCGCGGCACCCCAAGACCGCCGGCGACAACGTAGGTCTGAGGCGCTGCCGGTTTGTCGACAATGTAGATCATCTTACTGGTTTTGGTTTCGACTGGAGGAGGCGCGTGCCTGCTGGCGCCGCCCTTCCAGCTCCCAAAATATTTTTCGGCCAGGCTGCGTGCCTCCTCACCTGTGAGGTCGCCGGCCAGCACCAGCGCTGAGTTGCCGGGAACGTAGCCTCGCTTCCAGAAATTCAGCATGTCTTCCCCTGTGATGGCAGCATTCGATTCGGCGGTGCCGATTTCGCGGTATCCGTAGGGATGGTCTGGACCGTAGACCTGTTTTAGAAGCGCGCCGAATGCCAGGCGGACAGGCTGATCCTTGATCTGCAATATGTCAGTCTGACGCTGCTTGCGGATACGCTCGATCTCGGCAGGATCGAACTTCGGATTCAAGCCGATGTCGGACAGTAGATCTAGACCGGGTTCGACGTTCTGCTTGAGCAAGCGGATGCTCGCGGACGAGAAATCCGTAGTGGAAATGCTGCCGATGGAGGCGCCGATTTGCGCCGCGTCGTCGGCAATCTCGAGCGCGCTGCGCCGGTTCGTGCCTTCGGTCAGCATCGCCGCAGTGAAGGAGGCCAGGCCCGGCTTCTTCACCGGATTGGCATCACTTCCAGTCAGCACCACCAGATGGGCCGATACCACCGGTAATTTATGCTCTTCGACCAACAACACGGTCAGGCCGTTGGAGAGTTTTATGGTCGACGGGACGGGCAGACTCATCTGTGACAACGGTCCGGGCTGGGGCGCGGTTCTGCGCCAAGGCTCGTCCGGCATCGTGCTGGCAACTGTGCTGGTCTGTTTGGCTTCTTTTTCCTGTTCTTCCTTTGTGCGCGGCGGATCGTCAATCACTTTTTTGCCGGGCAGGCCGTAGACCACGACGCTAGCGTTGGGCAGCAGCGCAGCATTGGCTACGCGCTTCAAATCAGCGACAGTTGCGTTGTTGTAGCGTGCGATATCTTTAGCAAGGTAGCCGGGGTCGTTCAAGTAGTGGTTGTAGCGGTTCAAGCGATCGGCGACGCCACCGAATCCGCCGAGCCGCTCCAGGGCTTGTATGACGCGGGTCTCGATCACGTTGCGCGCCCGCTCCAACTCCGCCTGCGTAGGGCCTTCGCTACGGAGCTTGGCCAGTTCGTCGTGGATGGCTCTTTCGAGATCTTCCGGTTTAACGCCGGGCTTGGCCGTTGCCTGGATTTCGAAAATCGAGCCCAGCAGCTGGCTCTGGTTGTCGACCTGGACGTCCTGGGCAATCTGTTTTTCGTAAACCAGCGTCTTATACAGGCGGCTGGATTTGCCGCCGCCCAGTAATTGCGCGAGGAGATCGGCCTCGGCATCGCCCGGCTTATAGATCGGCGGAGTGATCCATCCCATGTAGACGCGCGGCAGCTCGACCTGATCGCTAACTACGGACCGGCGCTCGGAAGTGATGGGCGGCGTGACCGCGGTGATCTTGGGAACCGGGGGTCCGACCGGAATGGTGCCGAAATATTTCTCCACTAGAGCTTTGGTTTTGGCCGGATCGATGTCGCCCGTGATCGCCAGGCTGGCATTGTTGGGCGTGTAGTACTGCCGGAAAAACTGGCGCACGTCGTTGAGGCGCGCGGCCTCGATGTCCTCGTGGGAGCCGATCACGTCCGCATAATAAGGATGGTTTTTCGGGAAGAGCTGGTGATAGAGCTGCTCTTCGACCAAACCGTAGGGTTCGTTCTCAACTCCTTGGCGACGCTCATTGCGCACGACATCGCGCTGGTTGGCAAGCTTCTCGCGGTCCAGCGTTTCCAGCAGGTAGCCCATACGGTCGCTCTCCAGCCACAGTGCCAGTTCCAGTTGATTGGAGGGCAGAGTCTCAAAGTAATTGGTGCGGTCCGGTTCCGTGGTGCCATTGATGTCGCTCGCACCGGCACCTTCCAGGTAGCGGAAATGCGCCTTGGGTCCGACGTGCTGCGAGCCCTGGAACATCATGTGCTCGAACAGGTGCGCAAAACCGGTGAGGCCGGGGCGCTCATTGGCAGGGCCGACGTGATACCAGAGATTGACCGCCACCAGGGGTAGACGGTGATCTTCGTAAAGAATCACGTCGAGACCATTCTTGAGTTTGATTTTTTCGTATTTGATCTGGGGAAGGGGGACCTTCGACTCGTTCGCAGGCTTGGCTTTTTGGGCCGAGGCAGCGCAGGCCAGCGAAGCGATGAGAAATAAAAGGGAAGAGTATTGGCAGAAACGGTTCAGCATGAGGTGGTCTCCAGGAAAGGTCATAACAGCTATAGACTCACGACCTGTACAAAGGAAAGCACAGTGTTCGCCGGCGGAGGTGGCGATGGAATGTTTCCATCATAAACGAAGCAAGGAATTGGAAGGCTCAAAATGAGGGTGGCCTACCGTTCCCCTTGATGAAAACCGTAAACTATTTAGAAACTCGAAACGAGAAACTCACACATCACAAATGTGGGGCAATCCTGAATCATTCGCCGAACGGGTGAACGTCGGCCGCACTGGACATCGCCGATGATGACGTATTGGAATCCAGCTTCTTCCCCTGTCTCCAAATTAAAAGCCATCTGCCGCACCGTGGCGACGCCGGTCTGCAGTGGGATCCTTCCCGGGTGTTGCTGGGAGACTAAAGACCGATAGCTGATGATTGTGAAGGCCGAACAGCAACTGGACGCCCCGCCTGCGCTCGAAAATACATGGCTCGGCCATCGACCAGAGTGAACGGGAGTTCTCGAGTTCGGGAAGACTGAAGGTGGATGGCAGCTTCCCCTGGAACCATGGTTTCACAGTATGTCGATTACTGGAAATCACCTCCACGACGACGGGCAGATCAAGTAGCCCCGCCAGGGTCTGCCCGCAAGCCGACTGCCGCATCCAGGCGGCAATCGAGGCAACAACTAGCACAAGCGCAACGGCCGCAGTCACCAATCTGGGTATCCCCGGGCCCAGATTGTTTGATTTTTCTCCGGATATTTTTGGAAATTCGCAAACGGAACGCCAGCGATGGCGCGTATCGCACGGCGGCAGCCCGCGTCAGGCGTTTCATTTGCAAGCGACCGAGTCGGTCTGCCGCGCCGGATGGACAATTGCGCAAATGCTCTTTGCGTCCTGCGGGCCCATGTTCCGGGCAGGGAGAATCCCTACCCACCGTTGTCCTTCCACAGGTCACACCTCATCGCGCGAAGCCCTCGGTAATTTGGTTGCCAACAGATCGCGCATGGCGCCTTTCCGGCGCGCAAGCGGCGCGACATGACTGTTCCCCCCGGGACTCCGGGCGTCTCGCCAATTTCGGCATAGCTGATCTCGTTGCGATCCACACCGGGCGGTTTGGAGCACTCTGTCAGCACGCCAAAAACTCGAAACTAAGTCCCCAGTTTGCGCTCCGGTGGTTGTTCAGCAGCCAGATCGGCCTCGGCCTGCTTGGTGTCACGGTATTCGGAAAACTCGGTGTCGTGCCAGCTCGCCAGCTGGCGGCCGACTCGCCGGCGCAGGGCAGGCCGCAGCGGCATCCAGCGCGGCATGCGGCGAAAGCGCGACGCCGCGCGCAGTACCTTGATCCGCTGTTGCAGATCAAAGGAGCGGATGTACTGGCGAATAATTTCCGGCATGCTCATGCGCAGCGCTGCCGAAAAATTCTTCATGGCCATCGCCTCCAGCACTCCCGGCGACTCGAGCAGTTCGAGGAGGCGGCAGGCCAGGCTCTGCATGTCGCCCGTTTTGTAGAAGTCGATGGCAATACCTTCTTCGTCAGCCAGTTCGCGGAAGTCGGAGATGTCGGAGGCAACAATCGGCACGCCGAACTCGCAAGCCAGGTGAGCCACCCCACTCGAGCCTGCGGACGACGAATAGGGCATGACAGCAACGCTGGCGCTCTGGAAGAGCGGCGCGATCCCATCTTCCGGGACGTAGCCAGTGAACTTGATACGGGGGTCATTGCGGAAGCGCTGCGCAACTGAAGCAACGTATCCGGGAGTTTTTGGGTGATCGCCGCCGGCAATCGTGAGCCTGGCCTGGGGACTGTGAGCCGCGACCAGATGGAATGCGCCGATCAGCGTCTCGAGTCGCTTGTACGTACCCCATTTGCCGAACGCCAGAATGCGATGCTGCGGATTACCTCGCTTGGAGAGATCCGGATACTCGGGGCGCCCGGAAAGAATGCCGTGAGCGCGGACGTACACTGACCCGCGGCGGTAACGTTCCTGCAGGATTTTCCGGTAGGCAGGCAACAGCACCGAAAGAGAATTTGCACTCAGGAGCATGTGCGTGGCGATCGAACCGGCACGACGGTAAAGCTTCTGTGATTTGACGCCAGCATCTTTCAGGTCCACCGTCTCGACGAGCTGGTGCAAGGTGACGTGGGTGTAGACCCCGCGCATGCGAGTTAGAGCGGGAATCGCGAGGCCGACAAATGCCGGCAACGGTCTTCCTCCAAAACTGGCAAGGCCGATGTTGAACCACACAACGTCGGGCTTCGACTGAGTGATCGCATGCGACAGCCGCACCGGATTGCTCAACTTATTGAAACCCCAGCAGCGGATGACTTGGAAGTCGGGTAACTCCGGTTCGGAGTGGGGCAGATCATCGCCCAAAATGGTCAGGGTGAGCCCGGGATGCTGGTTGAGTTCCCGGGCAATATGGTAGCCGTACTCGTTGAGGCCTTGTCGGCTCGGCGGGAATGCAGTGACCAGACAAATCTTCATTGGTGACCCGGCTTGAAAATGAGGTCGCGCGAGAGCTTCCCCAGCAATGAAAAGTAGTGGAACGCAACTTTAACGTCTGCTTTGCTTTTGCCGGCGTGCCTCAAGCCGAATAGGAAGGGAACTTCCGCCGCCGAGTGAATTTTGCCGCGGACCAGGACTTCGAGAAGAATCTTGAAGCCCTGAGTCTGAAACTCGATTCCATCGACGCACTCGCGGCGCACAATGAAGAATCCGGACATGGGGTCTTTGACGCGCACCCCGTTTTTCTGGAAGGGAAGAGTAGCCCAGGTGCTCAGGCGAGAAACCCACTGGCGAAGTGGACCCCACCCATCAACGCGGGTTGCCTTTGTGTAACGGCTGCCGATGGCGATGTCGTTGCCTTGCTGAATTGCCCGCAGCAAAGCAGGGAGAACTTCGGGAGGATGTTGCAGGTCGGCATCCATCACTCCCAGGAAATCAGCATCCGTGTGACGCCAGCCGTGAATCACTGCGCCAGCCAGTCCCTTCTGGTTCTTGCGTACCAGGAGCTTGATGCGAGGGTCGCTGTCGGCGCAGGCTGAGACGATCTCACGTGTACCGTCGGTGCTGCCGTCATCGACTACGATCAGTTCATATGCAATGGGGAGTGGATCGAGAGCGGTCCGGATCCGGTCGATGAGCGGTTCAATATTTCCCCCTTCGTTTAGGGTAGGAATGGCAAGAGCGAACTTGCCAACCGAGTCGTTTGACTGCATAACTGATCCACCGCTTTTAGGGATTGCTGCTTTTGGATGGGCTGGGTGGACGAGATGTTGTCTCGTGAAGGGTCGTCCTAAGTTTCTGTAATCGCTGCGTTTGAGCAGGGTACTCAGGCGATGCTGCGCTGCGCACGGGATACGGCGCGACCCCTGAGTATTTGTCGCTGTGCTAAAAAGCGACCCTGGAATTCTTCCCATATGGTGCGCTCGACAGAATCGACGTCCAGGGAGGAAATCACGACCAGTTCCGGCGCCATCGAACGCAGCTCAAAGTATGAATTTCGGTAGCGGTGCAGGAAATTCAAGGGATACTCCGGCTTTCTCTCGAGCGCGGCTTCCGGGCAGACATCTAGCAGGTAGGCAATGTCGGGTCTTGGTGCAAGCCAAAGGAGCCATCGAACGTACCACCGTCCGATCCAGCAGTCAGGCACGTGGGCCAGTTGGTCATAGATGTATCTGTCAAAGACGATGACATCGGGCTTGGCGGCGTGGGCCCGAGCCACGACACGACGAAGACTCAGGACGTCAAACAAGTAGAGCGGCGAGCGCGCCAAGGTGAGATACCAACGGCGATCATTCTTGTCGTTGCGCGCAACCGGCTTTCCCGGAACACCGATGCCCTGTTCGCCTCCGAGAAATCTTTGGCTCACAGCAGCACGGAACCGGGACAGGAAGGCGACATCGTCCCAGAACGTCAACCGGGTCACGGATGCGCCCGCCTGCGACAGGCGGGCATGCAGGCGGTCAATCTGCGTGCTTTTGCCAGCGCCGTCGATTCCCGAGAAGCTGATGACGAGCGGTTTCGAATTGGATAGCATGCCGATTTCTTACGCCTGGTTTCTTACGCCTGGATTGGATGACGACAGAAACTCAGTGCGCCCCCGGAGGCCGCGCCGGGCTCCCGTGGGTCAGGGCGTAGACCGAACCTAGGGCAACGCCGGCACCGGTGATGACCCCCATCTTAATGAGCAGCGATCGCGTTCGGCGCTGCTTGGCGGGCGCGATTGCGGCACCTGCGGGCCTGGAAGCGGCCCCACCCTTAGTTTTTGCAACTTGGGCGGCAGCCGTACCTTCGGGGGCCTGCTGGGGTGAGTTGTCGTTATTATTATTTTGGTTCTGGTCGGCCGCAGTTGACTGAGCACTGGGCGCGTCCGGCAACGGCGCCGGGTTGGCCGACCGCGGGGCGTTTTGCTTTTCTTGCTTTTGATTTGCCGGTTCGGCAGATTGTGGCGGCGTGGTGGCTGGATCCGATTGCTGGCTAGGCACGGCCGGTGCCAGCTCGGGCGTGAGTAACAGAGCGGCCAACAACGTCGCCGAAATGTGCAGGGTCCAACGATGCACCGATAAATTCTCCATTTCAACAGACGGAGCGCGCAATTGCTGAGTTCCCAGTGCGGGGACTGCCTCTAAGCGGCGTGGGGCAGCGATTCTGGCCGTACCGGCTGCGGCGGAATTTGGTAAACACCGAAGCTGGCCATCGCTTCCTCAACCGAATTGAAAATCTCGACGATCTCATTCAACTGAGTCAACTCCAGGACGAGAGCGGTTTGGGGCGCGGGCGCGGCCAATTTCAGAGTGCCATCCCGATTCGCGACTTCCGAAATGCATTGCAGGAGCAGGTCGATGCCTGTTGCGTTCATGTGGGGGACATCGGATAGGTCAAAAATGATCTGGGGACGGTAGGATTGCGACAACAAAAGGTCGAGGTCACCCAGAAACGCGCGGCAAGCCGCGACATTCAGGCAATCTGGAAATTCTTTCACCGCCACCGAAACTTGCTGCATGATACTTCTCCTTCCCTCTGTCGCCGATGTCGTTCCCGCGCGAGCAGCCCCTGCCCAACTAGCCAAGGTAACCGTTGCCGCGAATGTAGTCTAAAGCTGCGGGAACTCTGGACGGGGTTGGCACCCGCATGCCCGGGGCTCCGGCAAATGTAAACAGGGAACCAAGAGCGGCAAGCACCCGCAAGGATGCGGGATTCTGGGTCCAGCCCAGCAATCCGGTGTCCCCCAGCTCCACATCGAGATTGCGGTAAAGGTGAATCAGGCGACTGCCGCTGATCAAGGAATGCGAGACGTGCAGGCCTGGTCCGAGATAGGTGCTCGGAAGGATCGTGGAATTTTCCACAATGGTTCCGCAATCAATCTCGCATTGGCGTTCCAGGGCAGTACCGGGGCAGATCAAAGCTCCCGGGCGGATCCTGGTATGGGCGCCAACATAACAGGGGCCGAGCACGCGGACCGAGCGTGGGATGCGAACACACTCGGCAATCCATATGCCCGGCTGAATCTCTTTTCCTATAGGCTTAATGTCACAGTGCCCGGCAAGAGCGTCCTGCACGAGTTGGCGGTAATCGGCGGGACTGGCGAGGCGATTCAGAAACCCCGTGTACTCGTAATTGCAGGAGCACGAGACTAATGCCGTGAGACGGTTTCGGAGCGGAGTATTGTGATTCGCGACACACTTGGATTCCACCAGGGTGATGCCGAGCGGCTCCTGCCCGTCCGAGACGTTGGTCACGCGGCAGGCGTTCTCGATGTGGAAACGCATGAGGTCGTCAACATGAAACTCGCTGTAGGCACCCAAGGTGATCAGTAGAATGCGCTCGACGCCGTTGCGGGCATGTTCGATGACAGCTTTTTCCCAGGGCTCGCCGTGCGAAATGCTGGCTACCGATTCCTGGTTGTTGAAAACGGATATGAGCTCGACGCCGAAACGACGAAGACGTTCAATCGTGCGCTCGAGGACGCTGTGGCCCAAGAGATCCCAAAAGGCGATCGGGTAGCTGCTGGCGGAAAGTGTTGAAGGGTTGCGCGTACTGCGCGTACCGTTGCTACGCGAAATCTGGCCGGAGTTTTTCGGCTGATTATTCCCGGTGATGATGATCGCGCCCAGTTCCACAAATGACCTCGGTCCCGCAGACTACAAAGGTAACACCGAGGATCTTCGGATCCAGCCGGTGTGCCGTTCGTGATGCCATTAAGAATTCTTCCGTCCCATCAAGCCCGCGACGTCGGGCGAGCCCAGGTTCTGACTCGCCCAACCGATTCACGAGCATCTACAAACTGGTTTCCGCCCAGAGCTGAGAAGCACTGTCGCCAAGGGGGAAGGTAACCGGCTGCTTATCTGCGAGATCCTCATTCATATCCATGGAATCCCAGGCAGCAGGGAGGTGCGCCTCTTCCTGGACAGCATAGTTGTCCGTTTCCGGGTGGCGCTGTTTGATCTTCTTTTTTTGCACCGGTGTCTTCTCGATCCCTTCGTCGTGATATCCAAGCAACTCCCGCATCTTGAGCTTGGCCTTATGGAGCTGGGATTTGGAGTTCCCAACTGAGCAACGGAGAATGCGGGCGATTTCCTGGTGCTCATAGCCCTTGATTTCATGAAGCAAGAAGATGGTGCGATAGCCGGCGGGGAGTTCCTGCATGGCTCGCGCCAGGGCGATGCGATCGACGGAGCCGGCGAGACGCTCGTCGGCGGTTCCATATTCACGCTTTACCAGGCGGGTGTCCTGGTTGCTGGATTCGTCGAGCGAGATCTGGCGGAGGCCCTTTTTGCGAAAATGCATGAGGACGGTATTGACGGCTACGCGATAAAGCCAGGTCGACAGTGCAGAGTCGCCGCGAAACGTGGACAGCTTGCGGAAGACTTGCAAGAAAGCGTCCTGGGCCAGATCTTCGGCCTCAGCGGTGTTGTTGGTCATGCGCAGGCAGAGCGAGTAGACTCGCGGGCGATGCGCATAGAAGAGCGCGGCAAAGGCGTCAGCATCTCCTCGTTGAGCTTTCCGAACCAGGTCAAGATCCGACTCGTATTGTGCGGTGGTGTTGAGTTCGGGGTTCACTAGCCTCTCCTTTCGGTGCGTTCCCAGTCGGTGCGTTCCCAGGGTCTAAGTGCGGCCCGCTAACTTATGAACGCAGAGTAGGATGACTGGTGTTCTCGGTCCATCCGGTGCACCCCGTAGTTCACCCGATATGTTGCTGTAACACCATTGTGAAGACTCACTTGAGGCGGGATGCCCCAGTGAAAGCCCGGCTTTGCGGGTCAGCAAGGCAGCCCCTGAATGTGATTCGGGCATGAGGCAACGAAGCAACGAAATGGTTAGTGGAGCTTCCTACAGTGAATTCCGCGGGGCGTCTACAGCCCCTTCTGGATTGGCGAGTTGATGCGCAAGAGGTAATGTTCCTCGCCAGCTCGGAATCCAGAAAATGACGGCTTGGCTAGGTGCAGCAATCGGGAACAGGAGTGGACGTCTGTGCCTCAGCCAGGAGCAAAGCACCTTAGTCGTTCATACCGAGTTCCAGGCTGCCCTTCAGCATGTTCTTGGATGCAGGTACAGAAACTCTTACCGCTAACTACAGACTCGGCAGGATTGTTGAAGGCCGGTCACCCCTCTATCTTTGTCTTCGCAAAGTGAAAGTTGCCCTCAGATACCCACCACCCGGGCAGGCGCCGGCTACCCATTAAGCAGCTGGCTCCTGCCTCTCGCCTTTTTGGCCATCTTTCGAGTAATGAGCTAACGCGGTTCACCATCTGATTTTGGAAAATCTTTATAGGAGGCCGAAGGTGAAAGCGAGATCACTGCGTGAACTCTACGTGGAAGAACTCAGGGATCTGTATGATGCGGAGCATCAGATCAGCAAGGCGTTTCCCAAGATGATCAGCGAAGTTTCTTCAGAACAGCTGGGAAGTGCGCTGAACGAGCACCTCGAAATAACGAAGCAGCAGGCCGGGCGCATAGAACGGATTTTTGAAAACCTAGGCGAGAAGCTGAAAGGGGAGAAATGCAAGGGAATGGAGGGCATCATCAAGGAAGGCAACGATGTGGTGAAGAAAGCCGAAGACGAAGATGTACGCGACGCTGCAATCATACTGCGGCTCAGCGAGTGGAGCATTACCGAGAAGCGCCGTAAAGCCCCGCCCTTTAGGGCTGGGGATATAAGGCGTGATTTTGCCTTGTCTTAGATTGCTTCATTAGGTATAAACATCAGTATGGCCCTGGAAGGCAACAAATCAAACCACAACGTGGTCTCACCACGCACGCTCCGGGTCAGACAGGCTCACAGCCTCAACTGCTCCATTGAAACTTCGACCTCGCCGCTCCCAAGTCCTTTCCCATTGTGTCCTGACTCTCGACGATTTTCATGAGGTTTCGCGGGCCGCAAGGCCCTGAATAGACAGGCTCTGAAGGCCAAAATACAGTCCTCACGGTATGGACGGGGGTCGGCCCGCGCTATACGTTTTCCTTTATAGGCGAAGGAGATGGGGCCCGCGTGAAGAGCAGAGAAAAGGGACTGGGTCGCGCCGGTAGTCTGCCTGGCTGCTTCATCTTTCGTTTCAAAACCCAGTCGTAATTGCTGGCAGTGACCTTCCGAGTGAAACTAATATCCAAAGCCAGGGCTATGATCGGGCCTCCATCTTACCCAGCGAAGGCAGTTCCGGGGGAGAGTCTGGTGCGCTTCTTGAGTGTTCGGCTAATCGTCTCGCTGATTATTGCCGTGGCTGGAGTGTCGCTGCTCTTCTCGTACCACCAGGTGGCCGTAGAGAAACGGGGTCTGAAGCGGGATCTGTCCAAGCGCGCCGAAGTCCTGGCAGAGAGTCTGCAGGATAGTGTCGAGCCTCTTCTGGAGAGGAGATCACACAAACCTTTGCAACGCATCGTGGAACGGTTTGGAAACCGCGAACACCTAACCGGGGTAGCCATCTACGGCGATCACAGCGAGGTGCTAGCAGCCTCTTCCGCCATTCCTGCCGAGCTCATGAGCCAGATTTCGGTGGTTAAAGAGGCGATTGTCAGCAATGGGGGGCGCGGGGATTTTGTGAAGCTCGGTTCCACGCCCGTGCACGTCTATGCGCTGCCCCTCCATGTAAACGAGAAAGTGACGGGTGCTTTAGCCATTGTTCACGACACCTCGTACATTGAGACTCGAGGCGAGCGGGTTTGGCGGGACAGTTTTCTTCGGGTGCTTGCCGAAGGCGCGTTCATTGTCCTGATCACGCTGGTCATTATCCGGCTCAGCGTGGAAGGTCCGATTGCGAAGACGGCACAATGGATTCGATCGCTGCGGACAGGGAGAACTGTACCCAGGCCGGAGCATACGGACTTGGAGCTATTCCGACCGCTCACCAAAGAGGTGACCAACCTGGCGGCTAGCCTGGAAGCGGCGCGGGCTGCGGCAGAACAGGAAGCGCAACTCCGGGAAGCAGGAGAATCGCTATGGACGGCGGAGAGACTGTCGGTCCACGTGCGCAACAAGCTGAAAGGTTCACGGCTGTTTGTAGTATCCAATCGTGAGCCTTACCAGCATTTGCGAAAAGGAAAGTCCCTGGAGGTAGTAATCCCCCCGAGCGGGTTGGTTACTGCGATGGAGCCTATCCTCAGAGCGTGTGACGGGACCTGGGTAGCGCACGGCAGCGGAGATGCGGATCGCGAAGTAGTGGATGCCAACGATTCATTGCGAGTGCCACCGGAAGAGCACAAATACACGTTACGACGCGTGTGGCTGACTAAAGAAGAAGAAGAGGGTTACTACTTCGGGTTTTCCAACGAAGGGTTGTGGCCGCTGTGCCATATCGCGCACACGCGCCCCATTTTTCGAGCGGGAGATTGGGAGGCTTACCGCAAGGCCAACGAGAAATTTTGCGCGGCGGCATTGGAGGCGATGGCCGACACTGAGTATCCAGTGATCCTGGTGCAAGATTACCACTTTGCCCTGCTACCGCGTTTGATAAAGCAAAAGCGGCCGGAAGCCAGGGTGGCAATTTTCTGGCATATTCCGTGGCCCAATCCGGAGGCATTCGGTATCTGCCCTTGGCAGAGTGAACTGCTGGATGGGCTGCTGGGAGCTGATTTGATCGGCTTCCACATTCAATCCCACTGTGACAACTTCCTCGAAACCGTGGACCGCGCGCTGGAGTGCCGGCTGGATCGGGAGCACTCGGCCGTGAACCGGAAAGGGCACCTGACCTACGTCAAGCCGTTTCCTATCAGCGTGGTTTTTGAGGATGCCGGCAGAATTGCCGTGGAAGACGAACAAGACAACAGCGCGGTCCGGGCGGCGGTTCTGAGAGAGCTGGGTGTGGAGGCTCTTTTTCTGGGTGTGGGGGTGGACCGTGTTGACTACACCAAGGGAATCCTGGAGCGATTTGCGGCCATTGAGCGATTCCTGGAGAAATACGCGGTGTATCGCGGGCAATTTTCCTTCATCCAGGTGGCCGCGCCCAGCCGGACCCATATCAAACGCTATTACGACCTGCTCAACGAAGTGGAAGCTGAGGCCGAACGCATCAACTGGCGTTTTCAAACCGGCAAATGGAAGCCGATCGTCTTTCTGAAGCGCCAGCATAGCCATCAGGAAGTCCGACGATTTTATCGAGCAACGGACTTGTGTCTGGTTACATCCTTACATGATGGAATGAACCTGGTAGCGAAGGAATTCGTGGCGAGCCGGGACGACGAGCAGGGAATGCTGGTGCTCAGTCAATTTGCCGGCGCCTCGCGAGAGCTGCGGGATGCGGTGGTGGTTAATCCGTATAACACCGAGCAGACCTCGGAAGCTATTCGGTACTGCCTAGAGATGGACCCGGCGCAGCGGAGCGCCCGCATGCGGCGGTTGCGGCAGGTGGTAAAAGAACAGAACGTGTACCGCTGGGCGGGCGATCTCATTTCGCAACTTTGTGACATACGGCCCGAACAGCGCCTGCCGAGTGCGGAAAAGGTAACCGATCACAGCGCTGCCTGAAGTTGTTATGCCAAGTCAATCCTCTTCAGCGCAAACACCACGCGAACCATCGGAACCCCGCTGGGCGCAAACGCCTTTTTACTTCAACTCAGCCGAGCATCTGCTGAGGATCGAACGGGAACGGGCCAGTACGCTGGGCGAGTTGCTGGCGGCAATCAAAACCTGCTCGGATGCTTCGATCTTCCAGCACACGTTCCGAACGCTCCAGGAGCACCACTTTATCCAGGAAGGCTATTCCAACGACTTTGCGCATTGGACGTTTTTCGCCTGCAACGAGAATGGCCTGGCAGAACGGCTGTCGGGCGTGGATGTCTGCGAATTCATTTCCCTTCAGGCGCTCCGCAGCCGGTTGATAGAAATCATGGAAGAGTACTTGGGGCAGCAGCCCACGATAAAGGACCGGATGGCGCTGGAGCCATTTTATTTCTGTGCCTCGACCAGCGTGGTGGTTCCCACCGCGTTTGTAGCGCGCAACATGGCTGAATTCGCAGAGGCACTGGAGCAAATCAGTGTGCACTGCGTCCATTATCATTTTATAGAAGCTCGTTTACGGCTGAAGCTGAACTCCAACGATTTCTCGATGTGGGTGGAAGAGCAAATGGGCCTCAAACGAACAGCCGAGTTAATCAACCGAATCGATATTTATACCTCGACTCTGCAGGGAGTGCGCAACCGGATTTTGCGCATTGTCGAAACCGCACTGGCCTGACAGGAGGGCCGTAAGAAATGGAACCGCAGAATAGGGAGCAGAGTACTGCTCTTTCCGAAGGAGCAAGCAACGGGTCGAACGGCGAGGGGAAGCAGCCTTCGTCCGTGCTGGCCCCGACAGAAGCTCCCCCCCGGGATCGGCGCAAGAAGCCAAGGATTCGAGAGACCCCACCCACGCCCCCGCCTCCTCCCAGACTGGACGACTACGAGCCGCTGATTGGGAAGGCGGAATTGGACGAACTCCGCTTTCTGGCGCAGGCATTGCACGGCAAAACCGTCAAGATGGTGAACTCGACCGCGGTCGGGGGTGGAGTCGCGGAAATTCTGAACCGCCTGACTCCATTGCTAACGGAGCTGGAAGTGGCGACGCACTGGGACGTGATTACCGGCGGGAACGATTTCTTTGAGGTCACCAAGGCGTTTCACAATGCCTTGCATGGCGGCGCCTACCAATTGACCAATGAAGCGCGCGAAATTTTTCTCTTACATAATGAACAGAACCGGGCGCGGATGCGGTTCGACGAGGACGTCATCATATTGCACGATCCGCAACCGGCGGCACTCATAAAGTCCAAGACTGATAACCACCAGCGCTGGATATGGCGATGTCACATTGATCTTTCCAATCCCCATCCTGAAGTATGGGGATTTCTGCGTCCTTTGGTCGAGCAGCACGATGCAGCTATTTTTTCTTCCCAGGCTTTTGCGCGGCAGCTATCCATCCCGCAATATTTGTTTTATCCCTGCATCGATCCGCTCTCAGAAAAGAACAAGCAGCTCGATGCGAGTTTTATCCAGCAGGTCTGTGATGATTTCGGCATCGACCGTTCACGACCAATCCTGACCCAGATTTCGCGTTTCGACCGCCTGAAAGACCCCTTGGGGGTGATTCAGGCGTACCAGCTGGCGAAGAAGTATGCGGACTGCCAGCTGGTTTTGGCCGGTGGCAGCGCTACGGATGATCCCGAGGGAGCCGTGGTTTTGGCGGAAGTAATGCAGGCCGCTGGTGATGATCCCGACATCATTGTGCTGAATCTGCCCCCCTGGTCCGGGCTGGAGATTAACGCCCTGCAAAGCGCCTCCACGATCATAATTCAAAAATCGCTAAAAGAAGGATTCGGTCTCACGGTGACTGAGGCGCTCTGGAAAGGGAAGCCGACCATCGGAAGTGCGGTGGGAGGAATTCCCAACCAGGTGATCCACAAATTGACCGGCGCCCTGGTGCATTCCGTGGAAGGATGCGCGTACCAGATCCGGTACCTGCTTACCCATCCCGAGTTTGCCGAGCAACTGGGCAAGAACGGGCGCGAGCACGTGAAGGAGAATTTCCTGATTACCTCCAATGTAAAGCGCTGGCTTCTGTTGTTCCAGATCATGATGGGGATTGCGCGGCAGTGAGAGGATCGCTTGGAAATGCCGCGGCGGCACCCGTTGCGAGGAGGCAAGAAACCCATATTCCTCGACCCGGCGAAGCCGAGTCGGAATGACAAGAAATTCAAACCTAATAAATAAGGTCCTCTAAAAAGAGGACCTTTTCGCATGTTCGCATGACGGTCGGTGACTAAAGCGAGGGCTGCACTACGTGCACGATGTTATTGCGGACGGCATAGAGGACCAGATCGCTGACCGAATGGAGTTCCAGCTTGCGCATGATGTTGGAGCGGTGGGTCTCGGCGGTCTTCACGCTCAATCCGAGCGCGACGGCGACTTCTTTGGTGCTCTTGCCCTCAGCTAGCAGTTGCACAATTTCACGCTCGCGAGGGGTGAGACGGCTTCGGCTGGGAGAAACCGGAGGCGCACCCGGGGTGCCGTTCTTCAGATAGCCCTCCAGGACCATAGCGGCGACTTTAGACGTGAAATAGGTTTTGTCTCTTCGCAGAGCTTCGACGGCGGCCACCAGATCCCGCGCTGCATCCGACTTCAACAGAAAGCCCCGGGCACCGGCGTTCAACACCTCACGAACGACTTGATCGGAGTCATGCAAGGTGAGGATCAGCACCTTGGTCTGAGGATTTGATTTGAGTATCTGGCGCGTGGCTTCCAGGCCGTTCAGGCTAGGCATGCCAATGTCGAGAATTACCACGTCCGGCTTGAGTTTCTGGGCCTTTTCCAGGGCCTCGCGGCCGTCGTTGGCCTCGCCGCAGATTTCCCAATCGGGCTGCGCCTGCAGAAGTGCGCACAAGCCCCGCCGTACGACTTCATGGTCATCCGCTACGAGTATTCGGAATGACATGCGATTACCTCCACCTTCGCTTAAGGGTAAGAACTGATTTCAAGCCCCAAGCATTAACTGTGCCAGACTGAAACCCTGCGTAAAACCGCGGTTGGAAAGTCCCACCAGCTTACCGCGGTGTAAATCTTACCCCAGGAATGTAAATCACTCTCTAAATTGTACCCGCACAGAAGCATCCTGTGCGAGTAGCTTAAGAGGCACCCTCTCAGCTGCAAAATGAACTCAAAAGGTATCACTCTAGCAAGTGGTTGGCAGCCGTACATCGGTAGCATTGAGTAGCTTTTTGCGAAATTTGCTGTAGTGAGAAAAATCAGCAGTCGTGGAATTCCCGGGGGGCGGGAAGAGGCCGATTG
The DNA here is from genome assembly GCA_003225055.1 of Acidobacteriota bacterium. Lineage (GTDB taxonomy): Bacteria > Acidobacteriota > Terriglobia > Terriglobales > Acidobacteriaceae > Gp1-AA122. The sequence goes on along the minus strand of QIAU01000134.1, from coordinate 47,950 downwards.
GCCGTCCCCGTGTCTGACTCCAAGGGAATCAGCCGCAGGCCGGAAGCCGGTTCCAGAGTGAGAGCCATGGTGGCTGCGCACTGGGGGCATAGCCAGAAATGAGCGGTTTCTCGGCGCGGGGTCTCATCAAAATCTTCGCTGGTATCGTCAGTAGCCGAAACCGAGATCGAGACAATCTCGAACTGGAAGAGCCGTCCTTCGGACAAGGAGGTAAGAGGTTTAGCACAGGTCGGATTGGCGCATTGCGAGAGCATTGGCGCGGCCCCTCAGACCGCGTAGCAGATGACCAATGTGGCGAAAGTATAGAGCTATTGGAAAATCACACCCAATCGGGTGAGTACTGTATTTTTGCTTCGTAACGTTCAGGTTAAAGACGCGCGGATAGGACACGCGGTCATTGGTTCGGAGACTTAGAACCCCGGCTGAAGAATTAGGCAGTTGACCGATAGAAAGCTCGAGTCATCTCAAAGTCGAAGTGAGGAGGGCTAGAGATGCCGGGGAAGAATTCCGATATCCAGCTGCCGGTTTCCGCCTTGATCCCTCCGAATGCTACCCTTCCCGGGCTGCGCGAGGCTGCTGCCAAGTGCCAGGGGTGCGATCTCTGGAAGAAGGCTACGCAGACGGTATTCGGGGAAGGCAGCGGGAACGCTAAGGTCGTGTTGGTCGGTGAACAGCCGGGGGACCGCGAGGACAGGGAAGGCAGACCTTTCGCTGGCCCGGCGGGGCGGATCCTTGATGTCGCACTAAGGGAAGTCGGAATCGACCGGTCGGATGTTTATGTGACCAACGTAGTGAAGCATTTTCGCTGGCAAGGAGCGGCGCCCGGCAAGCGCCGTATCCACAAAAAGCCCCGTGCTTCCGAGATCAATGCGTGCCGCCCCTGGCTGGACGCGGAGCTGGCCGTCGTCCGGCCGCAGGTCTTGCTATGCCTGGGTGCTACCGCCGCACAAGCGCTCTTAGGAAGACACGTCAGCGTGAACCAGGACCGTGGGAGATTTGTCGAAAGTTCCCTTGCGCCGCATGTCATGGCCACCGTGCACCCGTCCTCCGTCCTTCGCTCGCCCGATTCCGCAACCCGCCATGCCGAGATGAAGCGCTTCGTTCAGGATCTTAAGCGGATTGCCGATCTGCTGCAGGAAGAGCGCGCAGCCGCCTGATCGAACATAGTCCACACCTGCGTTCCATTGAGATCTGGAAGGCATCGGGCAGTGTGGGCACGGAATCCAAGAGAAGACCCAGGAGACCAGCCAATGGCAGAAAAAGTGAAAAAACTCAATCTCCAGCGTGACTATAAGAAATATCTGTATTTCATTGATGGCAATGGAAATGTTTGCCAGAAGTCAAAGTTGGGGGAGGGCGGTTCCGAGATTCTGGTCAGCAATGCCGTGCAGCGGGACAACAAGTACCTGTATTTCATCGACAAAGATGGCGACGTTGCCCGTTCACAGCGCTCCTCGGGCCGTAAGAACGCGGCATGAAAAGGAGAACATCATGGAGAGGGGGAAGATTAAGAAAGAGGGCAGATGCTGGGTCCCTTTTCAGGTCCCCAAACATCTGCCTATCGGGTCACAAGGAGGATTCCTCTCTTAAATACGCCAGTTAGGCTCCCCAAAAAATCGGGCGCGTCCTGTATGCGGCAAGGAACATTCCTGTAGCAAAGTGGGGCAGACAGGTTCTGTTCTAGGACGGTGGTCTCGGCAAGGTGCACGCGATTAAAGGGCACAAGCAGTGCTCCTAGTCCAACCCTCCGGTTAGGGGTGTCATCTTGATGATGATCAACGAGGCCCCGTGAGAACTCCCCGACAAAGAAAATTCCGTCACAGCCTAGCCGCCGGTACAACGATCAGTAGCCTGGCTCTGCTGGGTGCGGCTTTGGCAACGAAGGGACTGCTGCGGCGCAGTCGGAACTACCCTCTGCGCGGCAAGACCGTTCTCATAACTGGTGGATCGAGGGGTCTGGGGCTGGCCTTAGCTCGTGAGTTCGCGCGGCGTGGAGCGCGAGTGGCCATTTGCGCACCGGATCAGCAGGAAGTTGGAGCGGGCAGAAGCCGATTTACGGTCGCGCGGAGCAGAAGTGCTCGCGCTCGTTTGTGACGTCGTGGTGCGAGAGCAAGTGGAGCGAATAGTGCAGGCGGTGCGTGTCCGCCTTTGGGGGCCATAGATATTAGGGATAACGTTTACGTCACAACCGTTTACCCCGGGGTCATAGGAACCGGTAGCCCCCGTAATGCAACGTTCAAAAGTAAGCAGCGCGCAGAATACGCTTGCTTCACCATCGGCGGTGCGCCGGATTGTGTCTGCTTGCGAGCCTGGACAGGGCCGCGTCGTTCTTTCGGTTCCAGCGAAGCTGGCATCAAAGGGCACGCATGTTTCCCGAGATAAGTCTGTCGCTGCTTGCACTCGCTGATCGTTTTCGACCAGGGCAGGAGGAATTGGCAACGATCGAGCAAGAGGCCAGCGAGAGTTTCTCATCCGTTTCTCCATCATGGTCACGGTTCTGGATGAGCGAGCCGCGCGACGAACAACCAAGTCGCTTAAGAAGTTGCTGCAGAAGCAACGGCAGCAAAACAAAAACCCAAATAACCGAGAACTGGCTTCAAGAAGGTTTCGGGCACGGAGGCGGAACACCCCGGCGGACAATTCCGCGAGGTTGCCGATTCTGGGCGGCACCGTCGGACAGGGTACTGAAAGCTCGCACTGTTTAGACGCAGCGGCTAAAGCCGCACATGTTTTGAGCGTTGTGCGGCACGCCCTTCGACCTCGCTCAGGGCAGGCTCTAAAGGCCTGCCCTGATACGAAAGACGTGCCCGGGTATGAATCGGGCGCGTTCTGCCGATTCTGAGTCCACGCTGTCCTCGAGGCGACTTAAGAAACCAGCTCAGAAATTAGAGGAGGTTATGAGTTCCAGCATTGAGAAACCTGTAGCACAGAAAAACTATGCTGTCGGTGAGCCGAATGGCCGCTGTCGAATGCGGCGCGCGCGCAAGGCGGTTTCACTGATCAGCGGGGTAGGACTTGCCATTTTCGGAATCTCGCGACGCTCATGGACGGGAGCAGCGCTTGCCAGCGCAGGTGGGTACATTGTCTATCGCGGCATCAAGGACAGAACCAATGGAATAACCAATATTATTGAGGTGAGTTACACGATTAATCGCAGCGCAGAAGAGATTTATCGGTTTCTGCGCCACTGGGAAAACATTCTCCGATTAGTGCCCAATCTAGTCAACGTACACGATCGAGGGCCCGGCCTCGCGCTGATTTTCGGAGGAAGGTTCGGAGAATTCGAGATAAGAACTCAACCCATCGATCAACGCGAGAATCAGTTTGTCGCTTGGGAGTCGATGGCAGATTCTGCATTTCAGCATCGAGGCTCTTTGGAGTTGCGCGAGGCACCGGGAAAGCGAGGGACGGAAGTCACTCTCGCATTCGGATACCAGTTGCCGGGTGGCGGTTTGGGAAGAGGCTTGACGGCGGTTTTTGGTGAGCATCCGGAACAGCAGGTCAGAGGAGGGTTACGGCGGCTGAAACAGCTGATGGAGACGGGCGAAATCGCTACCACGGCAGGCCAGCCGACGGGGCGCCGAGGAATCAAAGGCAGAATTCTCGAAAGCCTATATCGCGAAAAGATGCCGCCTCAGGGGGTGGAGCGCTCGGCTCGACAACCCATGATAGTGGGAGACTGACAACGAAGCTTTTGACTTATTTTATAGGAGACATGTGGTGAAAGCACTGTGTTGGCAAGGTAAGAATAATGTGCAGGTAGAAACTGTAAACGATCCAGGAATCCTTAATCCCCGCGACGCGATTGTCAGGATTACGCGCAGTGCAATCTGCGGCTCCGATCTTCACTTATACGACGGGTACATTCCAACCATGGAGCCTGGGGACATCCTCGGCCATGAATTCATGGGCGAGGTGGTGGAGATCGGAAGTGGGGTAAAAAATCTCAAGAAAGGCGATCGGGTGGTGGTGCCCTTTACCATCGCATGCGGAACTTGTTTTTTTTGCCAGCAGCAACTGTGGTCGTCGTGCGATAACTCCAACCCCAATGCATGGATCGCGGAAAGAATGTACGGATTTTCCGGTTCGGGGCTATTCGGATATTCCCACATGCTGGGAGGTTACGCGGGAGGCCAGGCGCAGTACGCGCGTGTGCCTTTCGCGGATGTGGGACCGATCAAGATCCCGGAGGAGCTGAACGACGAACAAGTCCTGTTTCTGTCGGACATTTTCCCGACCGGATACATGGCCGCGGAGAACTGCGACATCAAACCGGGCGATGTGATTGCCGTCTGGGGTTGCGGCCCGGTGGGGCAGTTCGCCATCCGCAGTGCCTTCCTTCTCGGAGCAGAGCGCGTGATTGCGATCGACCGCTTTCCCGAACGTCTGCAGATGGCAGGGGCAGGGAACGCGGAGATGATTAACTATGAAGAAGTGGATGATGTCATCGAAGTGCTGAAATATCTCACGGGCGGGCGGGGTCCAGACGCATGCATTGATGCGGTGGGCATGGAAGCCCACGGTCACGGGATGTTCTCCGTTTATGACTCGGCCAAACTGGCGCTCAGACTTTCTTTTGATCGGCCAACTGCACTGCGCGAGGCGATTCAGGCTTGCCGGAAGGGCGGAGTGCTGTCAATTCCGGGAGTGTACGGAGGATGGCTCGACAAGGTCCCATTTGGAGCGATATTCGGAAAAGGGCTGATGGTTCGCACTGGACAAACGCACGTGCATAAATATCTGAAGCCTCTGCTGGAGAGGGTGCAGCGCAGGGAGATCGATCCCTCTTTTGTCATTACCCATCGCGTGAGCCTTCAGGACGGGCCCGAGGCTTACGACATGTTCAAGAAGAAACAGAACCAGTGCGTCAAAGTGGTGCTGGATCCTTGGAAAGAAGCGAGAGCGGCCTGAATGCTGTTCCGGGAGCGGCGGCGGAAGCCGGACTGGTTTTTCCGCAGGCTGTGAAGGCGTGCGCGGATGCGCGAAAAGGACTAGTCGGCGACGCCTGACAGATTCGGTACGCGCAATGTGGGCAGAGTTCGTTGGGTCGAGCTGTGTTGAAGCGTGAGGAGTTGGCGCTCGGCTTGGGCGCAATAGTTCGCAATCGTGCTTTGGAGTATGGGTTCGTCGTCCGATTCCAAAACCGTGGTCTTGGCCATCTTGCAGTACGCCAAGCGAAATACGCTATACGCCAAAGTGAAAATCTCGATCCGCATGCGCGGGTCGTCGCCGGTAAGACGGTGAAAGCTTGCGAGCAAGAACTCGGTGGCTGCGGCGTCCAGGTTCCATTCGACAATCGCGCCTGCCAAATCCCAGGCTATATCTGTGGGGCCTGGGAAAAAATGATCGTCACCGTGGGTGCATCCGTCCACCTTGATGATGGTGCCATCTTTGGAACGAATCCACTCGTGAGGCTGCATTCGGCCGTCGACGAGCACCGGGTTCTTGGTGGCCAGCAGTGCTGGATCAAAGTCCCAATCGATGTCAAAGGCTTGATGGAGATTGAAGCGGAACATCTCTGCAACCTGGCTAGGCTCTTCCGGCACAGAGAACTCGCTCCTGCGAAAGGCGCAGTATTGGGCAATGTGCTCGAGCAGGAAATGTGAAACTTGCGTTGCGTCGAGGAGAGTCCCGGGGATGAACTGATAGCGGATCATTCCATCGCCAGCAGCTTCGGCAGGGGGCCCGAAACCCGCTTGGGCCAAGCAGTGGTCACGATGGAGAACCTGATCTCCGAACCGTCCGAAGCCTTCAAATTTGAAAATAGAAGTTTTGTCCCGGGAGAGGAACTTGACACGCTCCATCTGGGGCCAGCAGGCAGGCCATTGCGATTGACCGTCGATGAGCAGATTTCGCCAGGTTCCGGCGCCGATATAAAGGTGGTTCGAGAAACGTCGATAGACATGAGTCGGGGGATGGAAAAAACGGAAGCGGTTCCAGCGCGACACGGCATCGTGGGCACAAAGCTGAGCGGGATCGACGGGACGGCTGCCCAAGAAGAGGATCCGGTCCGGGGAGACACCTTGCGCGACGAGTGCTTCTGCAACCGACAAAAACGAAGAGCCGCTGCGACCGGGACCTTCGTCCACCACAAGGAAATCCGCTGAAACAGTGTTCTGGCGGCGCACCCACTCCAGTTGTGGGGAGGTGAATTGGAGCGAGCGATTGTAGGCATGACCGGTTGGACGAACCGTGATGCGCTCGGCAGAACGCCCCCGCTGGCTGCACGTAGCAGTGGCGATCGCGCTCAGGGTCGTCCCTATACTTCGGATCCCGATCACTGCCAGCCTGGTGTTGCGGAGACCGGCCGTCTGTTCGGCGAGGATCGCGAAGTCGAGCGGATGAAGGGCGTAATAGGCGAAGCCTTCTGCCGGAGAGAGTACGATCTCCTGCGGTACCGGCACCCGGCTCACCTCTTCCATCAGAGCGTGCAAATAGGATACCGGGCGCTGGCTTCCAAGCATTGCTGCCAAACCATCAGTCAGTTGCTCCACTTTGGACAAGCCTATGGAATCAGAGTCGGCGAGGGCGGACTCGAGTTCCCCGGCAACCATGAGCGCGGTGATTACAGAGTCCAGGGTGATGACTCCCTGCGCTAAACGTTCTAACGCAGCGAGCAGCTCGCGAAGGACACGACGGCCGCAAACCTTCTTTCGACCATCGCGAAAAACCCAAAAATTCGCATCTCTGGAGTTGGAATTGGCCATTATGACGTCAGCTAGACACAATGACGGAACGGCCTTCGGGACTTCTATACAGCGTGGAATGTAGCTCGACGGAGGAGTTCCTGTATTGTCACCCTAAAGCCTCCGCTCGAGAAGATTTGGTCGAGGAGCGGAAAATGAAGAGTTAGCACGAAGGTCGAAAGCAAGCATGCTCCCCGATCCCGGTGCGCTACGGGGTCCCCGGTCCTAGGAGTGGTGGCCTCTTGATAGGCCTGGCGTCCGGTTCCGTAGGCGGCGCGGACATTCTCCTTCTGTTCATTGAGCGCTTCTCATCCACGTTCAACCCACTCGTTAGCTTGCTCCCGGGCCCGCCCGGCACGATCGCGCAAAAAATCGCGTCCTGCTTCGGCCTTGCTGCGAAGGGCCTCTCGCAACTCCTGACCAGAACGCGGCGCGTATAACAATCCCCCGACGGTTCCCATACCGATTCCGGCCAAGAACCAAAATAGCCTTGCCATGTTTAACCGCTCCTAATCTGCGCTTATTGAATACTGGGAAACAGTTCCGAATGACGGATGCGTCATCAACCAAGCGCCGAATTCTTTATCTGCCGGGTTGAGGTTAGAGGGGAATCCGGCAAACTCTGTACTGGAAGGAAAGAGTCGCGGTAGGGTGTCAACCCTGGCCCGGTCATCAATCGGCGGAAAGAGACAACCGCTCGGGTAGGTTTTCACGGACTTCGGCGAGAGTTCCGCGATCAAGTACCAGAATGAGGTCGCTACTCTTTAATGTATTCAGGCGGTGGGCAATCATGAAGGTGGTACGGCCCCGCATGAGCGCTTCCGTAGCTTGCATGATGGAGGCTTCGGTTTGAACGTCCACCGAACTGGTCGGCTCGTCCAGAATCAGAATCGGACTGTTGCGCAGGAAGGCGCGGGCCAAAGAGATACGTTGGCGCTCTCCGCCGGAAAGCAGAGTTCCGCGCTCTCCGGGACGGGTGTCGTAACCCTCGGGCATGCGCATGATGAAATCGTGCGAACTGGCGGCCTTGGCGGCGGCGATGATCTCCTCGTCGGTGGCGTCGGGCTTGCCGTAAGCGATGTTTTCGGCGATGCTGGCTGCGAACAGCACCGGCTCCTGCAGCACGACTGAGAACTGCCGGCGCAAGTCGGCAATGCGGTAATCGCGAATGTCCCTGCCATCCAAGCGGACCTGTCCCTCAGTCGGGTCATAAAAGCGCATCATCAAGTTGAGCAGGGTACTCTTGCCTGCGCCCGTTTCTCCCACGATTCCAACGCGCGCCCCGGCGGGTACCTGGAAGGAGACATGCTTCAGGCCGCGCCCACCCTCGTAGACGAAGCCAACGTCGCGAAATTCGAAAGATCCTTCGGCCCTGACCAAGGGTAAGGCATGGGGACTCTCGGCAATTTCGGGTACCTGGTCCAGGAGCATGAATACACGCTCCAGGCTGACAAGCCAGACTTGCAGGTCTGTGATCTTGGTACTAAGAAGCTGCAGGGGCTGATACATCTGGGCGATGTAGGCCATGACCATCAGCAACGATCCCACGCTCAGGACGCCAGCCCGGACGTGGATCACGCCCGTGTACATGGCGGCAGCTGTGCCGCCGGCTATGGTCAAGCCGACCAGGACATTGAAAATCGCTTGCATTATGGACAGCTTTACTTGACCGGACATCCGCTTGCTGGAATGGCGCACAAAGCGCTCATGCTCGCGGTTTTCCTGGCCAAAGGCCTTAATGATCCGAATCGAACCTAGCACCTCCTGGATCACAGACAGGGCGGAGCTATCCAGCTCTTTCACCTGGCGGGAACGATGACGTACCAGGCGGCTTGACCCCAGAGATAACAGGAAAAGCAGCGGCGTGACGGCCAGTGCGATCCAAGACAAGGTGAAGTCAATGCGCGCTGTGACATAAATCATGCCAGCCAGGGTGAAAAAGGCGGTGATAAGGGGAATGATGCCCTGGATCGTAACGTACTGGATTGTGGGCGCATCATGCTGAATTCGGTAGACGCAGTCGGTCGTGCCGTAACGGTCATGAAACGCCAGGGGAAGTCGCTGGACATGATTCAGCAGTTGTGCCCGGAAATCCCAAACTAGTTTCTCTCCGGCATAGGTTTGCAGCCACCAACTGGCCAGACCCTGCAGGTTTGTCACGACCGCGATGAACAAGAGCAGACCGATAGCGAAACCCAGGGCGACAGCGAAGGGAGGGTTGGTTGGCACAAAAGGGGACAGGAAGTCCGGTAGCGGTTGGTGACCGAGAGCGCTGTCCACAGCGATCTTCAAAGGCAGCGGGTAAAGCAGAGTCAGCGGCAAGGACAGAAAGCTTAAGGCGGTGATCCCCGCCAGATGCCGCCAGCAGTTTCTCGTCTCCCGCAAAATACGGAAGTGTATTGATTCCTTTTTGCCCAGATAACGCTTCACAGACTGGCGAACCGACACAAAAAAACTCCCAATTGGAGTCACCATATTCTTGGTACTTACTTTATGCAACAGGAAATCGTAAGCGGCGGAAGAATCGAACGTTCCCGAAGTAACTTGTACGATGAGGAGATATAGCGAGCTTCAGTGTGCGCGCGGGGTGGATGAGGTGTGGCCAGGTTGCTTGATGCGGATCGACGGGTCACAAACCCCGCCGCCCCACCACGGTGCTGGGAGGATTTCAGAATTTGAACCGCAACGGTTGCCCGGGGACAGAAGCAAGTCAGGCGATCGAGCGCTTGGTCTTGGTCTCATAAACCTGGATGGACCTTGCCATTACCGAGTTCAAGGTGACGTGAAATGTTTCCAAGTCGCCAATCAAGCCGGCCGGGCTCATGACATGCAGGTTGGTTCGGATTACTTTGTACACCGCTTGTTGGATCAATTGGAAATCTCTGCAGAGCATGGAGACCGTGTAGCCCTGCTTCTTACGGATGTTGCCGTGTTCGATAGCGGCGTTCAAGAGCTCGTCCTTCGGGACTCGGGCCCGTCCGTTTAAGTGGTCAAATAGACCGGCTAACAAAGTCGCCAACTTATTCGCTTGAGCTTCGTCCTTGAAACCCGATCGCAGGGTGGGGTCCTGTTTCATCAAGGCGAGGACTTGGCGCTGAATCTCAGCAGCATTTTCCTTCAAGAGAACCGACAGCTTCTTCCTAGCCACGGGCTCGCGGAGCTTCCGGGATTTCAGCTTTCCTTCAATGGTTCTGATCAATAAGTCGATGTCGGTCGGCTTAACGAGGTAGTCATCCACCTGGTCATGAATCGCCTGCAGAGCGGTTTCCAGGGCTGGGTAACCGGTCAGGATAAGGTTGACGCAGTCAGGTTGGAGATGGCGCATGGCGCTGACCACCAGAAATCCATCCCCTTGCTTTTCGATATTCAAATCGGATATCAACATGTCAAAATTGCAGGCATTGATCTCGACCAGGGCCTCCGCGACGCTTCCAGCGACCCGCACCTCAAAGCCATGTTGCTGCAGGACGGGTGGCAGCATCATCCGGATGCTGGGCTCGTCATCGACAAACAAAATGCGGCTGGCCAAAACCATGATTGATTTACGGGCGGGCTGTGACGCTCGCCAGATTCTAAACGACCAGGAAAGCCAAGGCAATCGGAACCGCTCGGACAGCTCGGACAGTTGAGCACACTCATAAAGTGTCAACTGGATACAATAGGCGTGTGCCTGAACTGGCCTTTTTTGTGGGAAAAGGTGGCGTGGGGAAGACCACGGTCTCTGCCGCATACGCAGTGCGCCGCGCCGTAGAGAATCCTTCGCAACGGGTGCTGCTTATGTCGACCGATCCGGCGCACTCCTTGGCTGACATTCTGGAAGTGCGGCTGGACGAGGAGGCGAAGCCGGTTCGTTTGCGGGGCCGCGGAAAGCTGTATGCCTGGCAAGTCAATCGAGAGAAGCTGTTTCGTGATTTTCTGGACCGATACAAGGAGGAGATACTGGCCATCATCGATGCCGGAGCCATCTTCTCGCGCGAGGATATTGCGCCCTTGCTGGACAGCACGCTGCCCGGGATGGCAGAAGTTTCAGCGCTGCTCGCATTGCACGATGCTCTGATCTCGCGAAAATATGCGCGCATTGTGGTCGATACTGCGCCCTTCGGGCACACCCTCAGGCTGTTTCAGTTGCCGGAACATTTCCTGAGATTCCTCAATTTTCTGGAACTGGCAGCGAGCCGCGACCGCGTGCTGGCGGCACATTTTGGCGGCCCCAGCAGGCGGGTGGGCGATGAATTTCTGAGCGATTGGCGACAGATGTTCGAGGGTATCCAGGAAGTGCTGACCGAAAATGCGAAAGTTTTTCTGGTGACGACCTCGGAGAAATTTTCGCTGAATGAGTCGGTCCGATCGAGCGCTCGTTTGGCAAGCTTTTCTCCGCCGGTGCGCATTGCGGCAGTGGTACTAAACCGCGCTGTGACCGGCTCGCCTCGGTGTCGAATGTGTCAGGAAAAGGCGCAAGCCACCCGCGCAGCTCGTAGTTTTCTCGAGAAACAGTTCCGCGGGGTACACATATATTTAGGAAAGGATCCGGGATCACCGATTCTGGGCGTCGGCAATCTGAGATTGTTTGCCGAACACGTATTTTCCGGCGGTCCTCTGAAGTTGGATATTCCTGCTCCCAAGAGCCCGCAAGTACGCCTGAAATCCGCACGCTGGCCGGTTCTGGAGACACCTCTTTCACTGGTGGTGGGCAAGGGTGGCGTGGGGAAGACTACGGTTTCTGCGGGTTTGGGGTTTAACACGCGGTCCAAAGTGAAAGCCCCGGTCGAAATCTGTTCCGTGGATCCGGCGCCGTCGCTGGATGATGTCTTTCAAAAAGAGATTGGAGATCGCGCCGAGCCGGTGCTTGGCGACCGGGAGTTTCGCGCATCGGAGATGGATTCGGAAGCGCTGTTCAAACAATGGGTGACTGAAATCAGGTCCAGCATCGAGGAAGCAACGACCGCTGAGATTTCCGGGGTTCACATAGATTTGAGCTTTGAGCGGCAGCTCTTGTCGGAATTGCTGGAGATCGTTCCGCCTGGGGTGGATGAGGTATTGGCAATATTCCGTATTCTCGGTTTCCTGAGCCGAGGCTCCAAACGAGTGGTGATCGATATGGCCCCCACAGGTCATGCGCTGGAGCTTTTGCGGATGCCGGAGCGAATCCTGGGTTGGACGCGGACCTTGTTGAAAACCTTGGCCGCCCACCGTACACTAGCCCTTGCCCGCGATGCCGGAGTGAAGGTCGCGGAGGTGGGGCAACAGGTCCGCCAACTAGCAGGCGTTCTCAAGAACCCCCGACGCGCCTGCACACATACCGTGATGCTGGCCGAGCCCCTGCCTGACCGCGAGACCGAGAGACTGATAAAGGACCTAGGCAAGCTGCATCTACCCACAAAGTCCATGTTTATCAATCGCATTTTGTTTGCAGAAGACGTGGGTAAATGCCGCCGATGCCGCCGGGCCATGAAATGGCAGCAAGCAACGGTGAATACTTTCAAGCGACGGTTTCCGCAGCTTGATATCTACGTTGTGCGGAACTTTCCGAAAGAAATTACAGGAAGAGCGGGGTTGCGGGCGTTTACAGGTGAATTATGGCAAGTCACGTGAAGCCGAAGGCAAACGCGTCCGCGCTTTACCTGTATGGGGTTACACAGAAGAAGGTGGCGCTGGCGGCTGGCGTTGTCGGGGTGGATAGCACTACTTCGATTGAGCCGCTCGAATGTGAGGGCCTAGTCTGCTGGATCAGCCGCGTCGACAAGGGTGCATTTGCAGACAATCTGGCAAGCAAACTGGAAAATCTGGACTGGTTGACAGAAACCAGTATGCGGCACCAGCAGGTAGCATCAGCGATCGCCGAGCATACCGAGATTTTGCCGGCCCGTCTGGGCACGCTTTTTCTTAGTGCGTCGTCGCTCGAAGCGGACGTTCGCAAGAACAAGCGCGTTCTGGAAGCCGACTTCGCCAGGGTGAAGGATTCGGAAGAATGGGGGGTGAAGGTGTTTGCTGTGACGGCAAAGCCGGAGTCGCCGCCCGAACCGATGAAGAGCGGAAGGGAATATCTTAAAGCCAAGGCCGCGATGCTGCAGAGACCTGCCGTGCGGGAGACGGATTCGGAGGTCGAGAAATTCGCCAAGGCCCTGAGGCGCATCGCAGTACGAACAGCGGCCGGCGGCCAGATCAGCGGAGCGCAGCGGGGGTTGAAGTGGCAGATTTCACTGCTGCTGAAGCGCGGTGATCGAAAAAAGCTGGAGTCGCTTCTGCAGAAATTCTCAGAAGAATGGGCGGAGGTGCGAAAGATTGAAATCACCGGGCCTTGGCCGCCGTATTCTTTTGTGACGCGAGCCCATGCGGGCCCGCGGGGAAACGGGTAATCAGATATGCCCAGCGTGGCAAGCAAGATACTCCTTAGTGCTGAAGTTGCCCGTGATGAAGCTTCACTGCTGGATATTTTCGATCACGTCCTCAACAAAGGTGTGATCATCCACGGTAACCTGATTATTTCTCTGGCTGGGGTGGACCTGATTTACCTAGGGCTTGATGCCATCCTTACCTCGGTCGAGACTGCACTACAGCACATGCCCGTGCGAGCACTTCCGACTCGAGCGAAGCAATAGGCTTCGCGAACTTCCTAATTATGCCGGCGCTCACTTACTGTATTACGGAATCCGCAGTGCCTATTGAAGTTTCCTCGGCGGGCGTTGCCGGAATGGCGGTGGAGAGCGTGGAGCACTCCGGCTTACGCTGCTTTGTATCGCGCAGCTCGAGTTCCGATGCAATGCTGGGTCCGCCGGCACGCGAGGCGGCCTTGGCCTTTCATCGCGTGCTGCAGGAGATCTTTCGACAAACCGCCATCATTCCTTTTCGCTTTCCTACGGTGCTGTCGGACGAGGCCGAATTGACCGGTCATCTGGGCGAGCATGCGGCCGAATATCATGAAGCGTTGGGACGCTTGCGCGATGTGGTACAGATGGAAGTCCGTCTTGACTTAGAGGGTTCCCAGCAGGGTGCGCCAGAGAGGCAGACAGGGACTGGGTACCTGAAAGGCCGACAGGCGGAACAGGCCGCGCTGGAAAAGCTAGCTGGGCAATTCCAGGAGGCAGGGAGGAACTGGATTCGCGGCTGGCATCAGCATGTCTCGCGGCATCATATTCGTTGTTACGCCCTGGTCAGCCGGCGCGGGGTAGCTGAGTTCGAGCGCGCATTGGTTGTGGTGGATGTGCCGCCGAGGGTTTCTGCTCGGGTCAGTGGACCATGGCCCGCCACAGAATTTGTGAGTGAGGAATGATCGAGGACGAAGCCGAATTCGCTTCCACCGGGGGATCGGGGAATAAGGGGGAGGGCAATCTCCCGACGCCTGCCAGTCTTCCCGAGCGCATTGCCTGTTCACCCGAAAACATAGAGCAGGGGATGGCCAAGCTGGTGCTCAGCCTGATTGAGCTATTGCGCCAGTTGCTGGAGCGGCAGGCCATTCGTCGGATGGAAGGCGGTTCGTTGAGCGACCAACAAGTAGAGGAGATGGGAGAGGCATTGATGAAGTTGGAGGCTAAAATCCACGAATTGTCCACACATTTTGGGCTAACGCCGCAGGATTTAAACCTGGACCTCGGGCCTTTGGGCCGACTCTTGGAGAAGTGACGTCGCTTAGATAGTGACATCCCTTAGATAAAGGGATAAATGAGCAACTGTTTTGGATTCATGCCAAATCTAAGCGGCTCCGCCCCCCTGGCAAAGAAGGCAAAGAACCGATTCGTTGACATAGTCTAGAGAAGCAATTAGCATCACCCGGACGCGTAGCTGTTCCCCCCCTCAAAGAGAGCCAACAAAATGGAACGAACACCTCTGCCTACGGGAACGATCAATCTGCTCGACGTCCTAGACCGCGTGCTGGAGAAAGGTGTGGTGATCGCGGGCGACATCAGTATTTCGCTGGGGAACGTGCAGTTACTGACCATCCGGATTCGCCTGTTGATCTGCTCTATAGATAAGGCGGAAAGGCTTGGTATAGATTGGTGGAAATTCGATCCGCATTTGACGATGGGAGCTCGCACGGCACCGGTCGCGCTTCCGGCTTCTCGACGCGTGCGGCGGACTCGAGTGGTGAGGCCGCTGCGCAGCAATCGCTGAGGTTAGCCAGGGTTCAGGCGGTTGGCGGGGTCTTAGGAGGAAGACTTCATGGCCGTGGAGCGTGTCCCAGGCGGTTCCAGCCTGATAGACGTTCTCGACCGGGTACTTGACAAGGGCATCGTAATCGACGCCTGGATGCGCATTTCCCTGGCCGGCATTGATCTGATCACGGTCGAGGCGCGGATAGTGGTGGCCTCGATCGATACCTATTTGAAATACGCCGACCGAGTGGGTGCGTTAGGGCTGGTTGGGCAGTTGCCGGGAGTGGAAGTGCGGGAGACCACGGTGGAGACTTCCAGACGCATCACGGGTGTACCCGTCCGTCGTGGCAGACATCGCAGCTAGAGGGACGTCCGTGAGGGGTGCAGACGGGATGGCGAGCCCACTGCCGAGACCAAAGCCAGATCCATCTGAGTCAAAGTCTTCCACGGAGCCAGCCGCATTGCGCTTGCTTGCCGCTGTGCGGCGGGAAGAAGTTTTGCCCATTCTTCTGGAGGAGATTGTTGCTCTCGGTTGTCCCCGAGCCCTGGTGCTGGAGGTCGACCTGGAGACGGGTGAAGTTGAGCCCACGGCGTCGCTGAATTGCGATAAGGCATTTTTGAAGAAATTCCACACCTCTCTCTGGGCCAGCGAGAACCCGGTGATTTCGGTGCTACAGAGTCTCAGGCCGGCTCTACTGCCACCCGGTCTGGTCAAAGAAGGCTCCCTTTACGCCTGCCCTATGATTTACAGCAGCCCTACCGGCTGCTGGGAAGCGGAGCGAGAACGGCGCCGAGATTGTCTCGCGCTCCGAAATTCCGAGTCCTCAGGGAAGCTTCAACTCCAGGAACAAGTCTGTGCAGCCTGCGGGATGCGGAGCTATGCCAGTCTGGCTCTGGCGCAGCTAGGTAAGGACCCCAGCCAGGCGCAGTTGGCACAACTACGCCAGTTGGTTGACCGCGGCAATCTTCATTTGTCGCGACTGTTCAAAGTGGAGTACTACTTCGACCGCGTGCGGGACATGGAGATCACCATTTCCCGCATGGGCACGGTCATGCAAAGCATGGCCGATCCGGTCATTCTGACCGATAACCAGCATCGGGTAATTATTCAGAACCGGGCGGCAGAGCGGTTCTTCCGGATACCGGAAGGAATCAGCGAAGGGGGGCGGCGGGCGGTCGAGTTGAACAATCTGCTATTTTCAGCGGCATTGTCGTCGATGGTGGTCGGCGCCAGTGATGCATCCCGGGATCTGACGTTGGTCGACGTTATGGAAGGCGAGGAAGTTCTGTTTGAAGCGGTTTGTGCTCCCACCTATACGCGGGCTGGGACGCGCACAGGCATGGTGACGGTCCTGCGCAACGTGACTGATTTACGGCGAGCGGACCAAGAGGTCCGGGCCAATCTCGAGAAGCTGCGCGCTGCCGAAGAAAATGTACGCCAGGACCGCGACCGCTTGAACCTGGTGATTGAGAATGTGGGCGACCCGATCGTGGTGGCCGATAATTCGGCGAAGATTGTGATGCTGGATCCCCTGGCAAAAGAGCTGTTTGCTTCGGTAGAAGCCGACCGGCATCCGGAAGTGGTCAAGAACCAGGTCAAGCTAGACGCTTATCTGACTTCCTTTACCTTCTCCTTCGCCGATAAGGAGAATAAACCCTTACGCCTCTACCACGCCGGCTCGCGCAGCGAGATCGAGTATGCCGCCCGATCCGGGAAAATTTATGACGCACGCGGGCAGGTTGCGTATACGGTGACGGTGCTTCGCGACTTTTCCACGTGGAAACGGCTGGAGCAGCTCCAACTGGAGCGGCGGATCCTGGAAATGGAGAAGTTCGCCGCTACCGGGCGGCTGGCGGGCACGATCGCGCATGAGATCAACAACCCATTGGAGGCGATCAAGAATGCTATTTACCTGCTGAAGGGGCGGCTGGATGCACCGTCGCAGCCCATCTACGAGGTTCTAAAGAACGAGACCGAACGGGTGACGCGCATTGTCCGACAGATGCTCGGACTTTATCGAAATGCCGGACAGCTGGGCGCCTTCGACCTGAATGCCGTGGTGGAAGATACTCTGACGCTGTTTGGCCGTCCGCTGGCCAAGGTGGGCGTCGCCGTGGACAAACGGCTCGGCGCACTGCCCGGTATGAAAGGTTCGGCGGACCAGTTTCGCCAGCTGTTCTCGAATTTGGTGGTCAACGCGCGCGACAGCATGCCCGAGGGCGGGAAACTGATTATTAAGACCAAGTATATTCGGGCAACCGATGGCGTTCATGGCACGCTTCAGATTACGGTGGCGGATACGGGGACCGGTATCCCAAAGGGACTTTACCGGTCAATGTTCGAGCCTTTCGTCACCACCAAAGGAGAGAAGGGAACTGGGTTGGGGCTCTGGATCGTAAAAGGCATTGTGGAGAATCATGCCGGTCGCATTCAGGTGCGCAGCACGGTAGGAAAAGGGACGGTGTTCAGGCTGTCATTTCCGATTTCAATTGATTCAGCGGCGCCAGTGCGTCGCTAGGAGCGGTCTTTGGAGTGCTGGACACGTTTTGGCGAAGTCGATAGAAGGCGGGTGTGAAAAAGGGAAAGCGCATGGCGACAAGAGCGGCGAGTGGACCACGCAAAAGCCGTAAGAAATTGCTCAAGGAGGACTTTCACGTAAAGATTGCCGAGCAGCTGCCGCAGGCTCCTGAAGTTCGACCTGGGGAGGGTGGCCGTGGCCGTTATGTATACGGGGTGGTTGAAGCCAAGGAGCAGACGACTTTCGGAAAAATAGGAATTGGCGGCGAAGGTGAGCAAGTCTACATGGTCAAGTACCTCGATATCGCCGCGGTGGTCAGCAAGACCTCGGTCTACATCTTTGATCCCACGCGAGAGAACGCGTTAGCGCACGAACACGTGATCGAAACAGTCATGAAGAACTACACCATTATTCCCATGAGTTTTGGAACCGTGTTCCGCACGGATGACGATATTCGAGAGGTGCTCAAAAGCATTTACTCGTCATTGAAAGACGTTTTGAAACAGATGGAGGGTAAGCTCGAGTTCGGGTTGAAAATCAACTGGGACCGCGATCAGATCATCGAGGAATTGAAGCTGGACGACGAAGAGATCCGGCAGTTTCATCAGGAGATCATTCGCAAACACTTGCAATCGACCTATTTGGCGCGAATGCAGCTGGGGCGTATGATTGACAAGGCGCTGGTCGAGAAGGCCACGCAATATGTTCGCGACATCTATGAATCGCTGCGCAGCGTGTGTGTTGCCTCCCGGGACAATCAGCCTATCGGAGACAAGATGATCATGAACGCAGCGTTCCTCGTGGAGCGCCACCGGGAGGCTGATTTTGATGCCGTGGTCAATCGTATTGCAAGAAAATACGGCAAGCGCTTAAAGTTCAAGTACACGGGCCCGTGGCCGCCCTACAACTTCGTCAACATAAGGCTCAAGCTGGAACGCGTATCGGCGACCTGATTGGTTGCCCGAGAATTTTGCATGCTGCTAATTGACGATCTGCTGTTGCTGCCGGTTTTCGGCCTAAGGTTCATCGCCCGTACTCTGTCCAAAGTGGCGGAGGAACAGTGGACGGACGATGCCACGATTAAACAGCGTCTGTTGGAGCTGCAATTGGAGCTGGAATCAGGCGAAATCACTGAGAAACAGTATGTGAAAAAGGAAGCTGCCATTTTGCGCGAACTGCGTGAGATCGAAAGACGCAAGCGTGCGCTGGCTGGCTTGCCGCCCGAACACGCCGATCGGGGACTGGTGTTTCGGGGTGGTGGGCAGGATCAGGCCGAGGCTTCGGTAACCTTGCATCAGGATCAGGAACCGAAGAGGAGATAGTTCATGGGTAATTTTTCAGCGCTCAGGGAAAAGGCAAAGCATCAGTGATAAAGCAAAACTACTGGAACGATTAGCCTCCTAGTGCGCCTGCCGCGCGCGACCAAGGTCCACGTCTTGTACCGCTGCACGATCGCGCGAAAGAGGCGTCCCGCTTGGGTCACTGCCTCGACCTTGCTGATTCTGCTCTGGGGCGTGGCCGAAAAAACCGGGAAACAAATCTCAACCACGGATTGCCGTCGACCGGGCGGAGCGTTTATCTTTGGCGTATACTTCCAGCGACTTTTCAAGCATGGCGTGCAAGTTCTTCTCGAGGCGCTTCAAATCTGAAACCAATCCGGTCACGTCCATTCCCATCAACTTGCTTTGGATCAAGTCGTAGACGGGCTGGTGGAGAAAGTGGAAATCCTTGAGCATAGTCGGAATCGAGTAGCCCTGCTTCTTCCGGCGTTTTCCATGTTCGCCCGCGAGGCGCAATTCTGCAGCACTCGGTTCGTCGCGTTCTCGCTCCAGCAGCTCGATCAAAGCGTTGAGCAGTTCGGGTAGATGACCAATGCGTTCTTCGTCGGATAGAGGAACGCTGGCGATCTTTCTATCCCTCTTCATTGCCTGCAACATCTGCCGAGTGATCTCACTGCTGTTTTCTCTGAGGATGGCAGAGAGCTTCTTCGGTCCAGCAGTGGGTTGGGAATCGCGAGTGGCCAATTTCTCCTGCATCGTTTTGATCAGCGATTCCACATCGGCTGGTTTGACCAGGTAGTCGTCCACCTGGTTGTGGATTGCCTGCAGGGCTGTCTCGAAGGCCGGATAACCGGTCAGAATGAGATTAACGCAGTTCGGCTGAAGGTGGCGCATGGCGCTGACGACCAGGAAACCATCGCCCTCTTCCCCAATGTTGAGATCGGTAAGAAGAACGTCGAACTGATAGCTGTTGATCTCGACGAGTGCTTCCGCGACGCTTCCCGCGACATGGACCTGAAAACCTTCCTTCTCGAGGACGGGAGGGAGAGTCAGACGAATGCTGGCTTCATCATCAACAAAAAGAATACGTTTGCCGGCGGGCATCTTTGTCGTTTCTCAGTCCGTCAATTGCCAGCGTACAAGCTTTTATACGCGATATAATAACTCTCGCCGGAGCAGACGGCAGCATATCTTCTCCGAAGCGAAGTGTGCGACGGCAAGCACGGTTCGGAAGTCACAGCTTTCCCGGACGGAACCGCTGCCCGGCATTCCCCGGCAGGATAGCGCCCTGCTAATAGTAGCAACACACGGACGCGGGTGAGGAAATGCATTCTCCTAAGTTCGAGGCTGTGGATGCAAGTCGGCAAAGCGCCGGGACGGTCGCGGTGTCCAAAAGAGATTCGGTCCGAGAAGCGGAGCCTGCACAGCTGGAGAAGCGGCAGGACGAGTTACTCGAGAAGTCCGATCTGCTGGAACTAGCGAGCGAGGCCATTCTTGTTCTCGACGCCGAACGGCGTGTGATTTTCTGGAACCAAGGTGCAGAACGCCTTTACGGATGGACCAGGAGCGAGGTGCTGGGCAAATCGCCCGAGACACTCCTGCAAACGCAGTCCTCGCTACCACCGCAGGAAATTGAAAAAAGAATTTCCGGGCAAGGGTGCTGGGAAGGCGAGTTGACGCAGACGGCTCGCGATGGCAGACGGGTCATAGTGGCGTGCCGCTTCACCAGCAGAGGGGACGCGTCGGGACAACCGCGCTGGCTGCAAGTCCATAACGATGTCACGGGACGGAGAAGGGCAGAAGAAGAGTTGCGAAGCCTCTCCGGCCGAATGCTGAACCTGCGGGACACGGAACGCCGCCGCCTGGCGCGCGAGTTGCACGACAGTGCGGGCCAGTTACTGGTTGCAGCGACCGTAAATCTCTCCTTGTTCGAAGAGCACCTAGGGAACGTTGAGCCGGAAGCAGCAAGGTTTCTCTCCGAAAGTAACAAGCTCATTGCTCAAGCTTTGAGCGAAATTCGAACGATTTCACACCTGCTGCACCCACCTTTGTTGGACGAGGTGGGTTTGACTTCGGCGTTGCGCTGGTATGTGGATGGCTTTTCAGAGCGCAGCAAGATCAAGGTCGAGCTGCGTCTCCCTCAGAATCTGGGCAGGTTGCGGCGAGAACTTGAACTCGCGGTATTCCGCATTGTGCAGGAAGGTCTCACCAACATTCACCGCCATTCAGGAAGCCTCACAGCAGAGATTGCGATTGAGAAATCTCCGGGGTTGCTCAGATTGTGTATCCAAGATCACGGCAAGGGCATGAACCAGCAGTCCGCGGGAGCATCGGAAGACCAGAAGCGTTTGACGCCAGGAGTGGGTATTCGCGGCATTCAGGAACGCGTGTGCCAGCTGGGAGGCCAGATGCAGATTCGCTCTGGCAACCCGGGTACAGCTCTCGACTGCGAGTTTCCCCTGCCCGCTGAGGACTGAATGCAACCTCCAGGCCGGACATCGACATCTGACGAACGGGTCTACCTAGCCAAAGAGGGCGCCTGCGTGACATCGGCGTAGCTGACATGCCGTGCTCCGGGGCGCTGAGTCGTCCGGGCGCAAAAATCGGCATCTTCATCTCCGGGGAGGCATTGGCGATGAGTTCGGAGCCTTGGGCCACGATCCTTCTAGCCGAGGATGAGCCCGGAATTTTGTACACCTTTAAAGAGATCCTGGAAGAGGCAGGGTTTCGGGTTCGTGCGGCCCAGACGTTTGAAGCGGCCAAGAAATGGATTGAGCGAGATCAGTGCGATGTCGTGATAACGGACTTCAGCCTGGAAAAAGAAGATTTGGGACTGGAACTGGCCCGGGAAGCCAAGAAAAGAACTCCGGCCCCGGCGGTCCTAATTTACAGTGATTATCCCACGATAGAGCGGCTGCGCGCGGCTCACGCCCTTCCCATCGATTACTTTGCCTTTAAGCCGGTTGACCCTGAAGAAATTAAGACCGCCATATCACGGCTCGCAGCCAGGCGCGCGGAATCGCTTGCCTGGAGTTGGAGCCAAGGGCTGAAGCGAAGGAGAGAGCCCATGGGGTGCCGGTGATCTCTAAACTGGCGCCTTCGGAATAATCTTATGCTCGCGAAGCGTTCGATCCTTCTTGCGGATGACGAGAGCAGTATTCTTGAGACCCTTCGACTGGCTTTCGAGCGCGAAGGATACGAAGTGGCTACGGCGAAAAGCAGCACCGAGGCGGTCGGCCTGATCAAGAGAAACGGCCGATTCGATGCCGTTATCACGGACTTGAATATGGAGGAAGAGGACATCGGGCTGGAAGTGGCGCGTGTGGCGATGATGGCGAAGCCACGGCCTGCGGTGGTAGTCTGCACCGGCTTTGCCAGCATGGCGAATTCACGTGCCGCCCTGGAAATGGGCATCGATTATCTGGCACACAAGCCGGTAGAATTGCGGGACCTGATTTCCGCCTTGAACCGGCTGATTTCCAAGCAGCGCCAGTTGGGAGGCGCCGATGAGCGCTAAGGCCGCGGTGGGCAAACCTCCCAGGATGGCCTTGCTGGTACACAGCGATAAGGCCGTCATTTCCAAGCTGCAAGTGGCGCTCTTGGAAAAAGGATTTGTGACCATCGTCGCGGGGGAATTGCCGCAGGCCCTTTCGGCCATGACCGAGCATTACTTCGAGATCGCAATTGTCTCTTCACAATTGGCAAAAGGCGGAGATGGCTGGACCCTGGCCGGGGTATTGCATTTGGTCTTTCCCAGAGCCTTCGTCTGCGTGGTTTCGCCGACCGAACCTGACGTATTGGCCTTGCAGGCCGCTATTAATTACGGAGTAAGAGAAATTTACAAACAGTCAAGCCCTGCCGCTGAAATGATTGACTCGATTCTCCACCAACTTGACCATGGTTCCAGGCTGTCCGGAAGAGCCAATTAAGGCACGCTACCCCCATTTCGAGTAGCATAGTCGGAACCACATGCCGAAAACGGAAGATAAGTCCACAACGGTTCTGTGCATTGACGACGAGGAACCCGGACTAAAAGTTCGGAAGATCCTGCTGGAATCCGCGGGCCACCGGGTCATCACGGCGCGCTCCGGTGGCGAGGGCATCCGGATGTTCCAGTCGGAGCCGGTTGATGCCGTCATTTTGGACTACTGGATGTCGGGTATGAACGGTGTAGCCGTGGCGCGCGAACTTAAGCGCCTGCGTCCATCAACCCCAATCATCATCTTGTCGGCCTATGGAACCCTGCTGGACGAAGCTCTGGGCGTGGCCGACTTATGGATTCGGAAAGGCGAAGAGGATCCGCAATACCTGCTGGCCAAAATCAAAGAACTTCTAGAAAGCCACAAGACCAACTGACCTCCCACCGCTGATTTTCTCCTCGTTCAGGCGTCACCTGATTGACGTAAGATCACTAGTCTAGGTCATTGTTCACAAATCCCACGGCATGGCCGCCAGCAGCAACCAGGATGAGGGATGGGGAGTTGCTTGTTGGCGGGTCTAAGCGTTACCTGGACAACACCTTACAGGAGGGGCGCTGGTTCTGGGGCTCATTCTTTTTTGCGGGAGCCCAATTATCGGCGCTTCAGACTCCACTATTTGGCTACTGGTGATAGGAGCAACCCTGACCGGCCTGCGGCTTTGGATTCACGGGATGGAGAGCTAATCGATCAAGCAACCCCGGAATATGGATAGAGCCTGCTGACTACTTCCGCTCGGAAGGAAGCATTACCATCATCCGGGTGCCCTGTCCTAGAGTGCTCTCGGGAGTGATGGTTCCCCCGTACGCCTCGACCAGCGCTTTTGCAATCGCAAGGCCCAATCCGAATCCTCCGCTTTCCCGGGTGCGGGAGGGATCGGCCCGGCGGAAGCGTTCGAAAATGTGAGGGAGATCTTTGTCCGGGATCCCGGGGCCGTGGTCCTCCACCACCACCGTACCTCGTCCATTATGGCGGCTGATGCTGACCTTCACCGTCCCGCCGGCGGGGCTGTAGCGGATGGCGTTCTCCAGGAGATTGACCCAGACGAGTTCCAAGTCCTCGGGATCTGCCTTGCAGACCAGGCTGCTCTCCGCCTTGAGTTCGAGATTGATGTTGCGCGAACGAGCCAGACCACGGAGTCCCGCGATGGCTTCCTCGCAAGTGTTCGATATTTCGATCTCTTCGAGGTCGCGCTGCAAGGCGCCCTGCGCCCACTGTTCAGCGCGCGCCAGGCGAAGCATCCAATGCAGCAGTTTTTCCAGGCGCTCCATATCCTCGAGGGCCTGGCCCAGGCCGGCCTCGTATTCTGCCGCTGTCCGCGGCTTTTGCAGAAGCGATTGCAGAGTTGATTTCAGGATGGCGACCGGGGTTTTCAGCTCGTGCGCAGCGTTGCCTAAAAATTCGCGCTGCTGCAGAAACGACTGCCGGAGACGATCGAGCATGGTACCCATGGCATCGGTGAGCGGTTTGAGTTCCTCGACCCGCATGGCGTTTGGAGGCGCTCGCAGTTCCCAGTTCTGGGATGAGATTTGAGCTGCTTCGGCAGCCAGGAGTTGCAATGGGAGAAGCCCGCGACGAATGCCCCAAAGCGCCAGAAGAACGGTTGCCCCCAGCAGTATGAGACTGGCCAGCGCAATGTAAACTCCCGCGGCCAAAACCTGCTTGCGCAGGGCCAGGGTGGGCTCAGCGTAGACCACGATCAACGTGTCAGAACTGGACGGTGGGGCTTCTTCTCGATCCAGAATGGGAACTTCATTCAGGTGCAGCGCCCGGTAGGGTAGGCCTGAGGACATCAGCGAACGATAGGCTCTGGGCTTGGTGTTGTCGAAGGTCAGGTCGGCCGGCCAGTTAGGGGATCGTGCCAGGACGGTCGTGTCTTTTCGAATTTCGTAAAAATCGGGATGAGACAAGTCCAGCGGAGGTGGAACCAAGCTCTTCTCAAAAACCAGGTTATGGCTGCCGTCCTCCGCGTAGCGTACGAGGGCGGCAACGCTCATGGCTCGCGCCTGCAAGTCAGCGTCGAGGGCCGCCTGCAAACGCCGCTGCAGGTAGAATACGCCCGTGAAGACCAGACCGGCCGCCAGTACAAGCTGGGACAATACCACGGTCAGGATCAGATGTCCCTTGATCGATTTGGTCGGGCCCTTCATTGAAGCATGTAACCCTGGCCACGCAGAGTGTGAATCAGTTGACGCTCGGAATCATCATTCAGTTTGCGACGTAGCCCCGAGATATATACCTCGATCACGTTACTGAATTTTTCCCAGTTGTAGTCGTAAAGATGTTCGAGAAGTTCGGCCTTGGAAACGATGGCGCCCGGGCGGTGCGCCAGGTATTCCAATACGCGATATTCCATAGCGGTCAGAGGAATGTTCTTGCCTGCCCTGCGCACAGCGCGATTGCTGGTGTTGATTTCCAAATTGCCAATCGTCAGCACAGGCGAGGCCTGACCCTTGCCACGGCGGATGAGCGCCTTGGTCCGAGCCAGCAGTTCGCCCAAGTCAAAAGGCTTGGTCAGGTAATCATCCGCTCCGGCATTCAGCAGGGCTACCACGGATTCTTTTTCCTCGCGAGCTGTAAGGACAAGCACGGGGGTGTGCTGCTTGCTATGGCGTAGCTGCTTCAATAATTTCAGACCGTCCAAGCGAGGCAGCATCAGGTCCAGAAGTACCGCATCGTATGGCTCTGACTGAGCCATGTATAGGCCTTCTTCACCGTCGGTGGCAATGTCTACAGCGTAGCTGGCGCCTTCGCGAAGGCTGCGCGCGATGTTTTCCGCCATCCGTAGTTCGTCTTCGACAATCAGGACACGCACGGTTGACCTCACCTAAACTCTATCACTCTCAGCGTCCAGTGCTAGTCCTCAGCTTCATGCGTCCCCGGCCTTCGCCGGGCTTGGCAAAGCACGCCTAGGTGCCAGCCGTTGCTGGAGAACGCGAAGGAGTTGCCTAATTAGCTTTCTTTCCTAAGTGTTCCCGCAAATATTCGTACGCTTCAGGGGACGTTCTTACGACGGCGAAGTTCGGGCGAGTCTCTTCAGCCATGACCTGGAACATTTTGGCCAGTCCCGCGATCAGGCTGGAGAGGCAATGACGACATGGTGCGCCTCGTTGGCAAAAATGCTCTTGCTGCCGGCCATGGCTTGCAAAGTATCGTTTGAAATGTTGGCGTCGGTGACGCTGCGAAAATCGATAATTGCAAAGAACGTGGGATCGAAATTGGGATGCGATCGAATGGTCCGGGAATGTTGTACAAATTCCTCCCTCCGTTACATCCCCCAGAAATGCAGAGTAGGCCAGGCGCTTCTCGACATTGATCGTGAGAGTTACAGGCCGCTTACCACCGGGGAATACGGAGCCGGCAATCTGGGACATGGTGCCACGAGGGGGCCCGCGCACATTGCCTGGTGGTTCGCTAATCAGGACTTCTTCGAGGCTGCGGAATTTGCGGCAGGTTTGCCGCTGGCCGCAATGCGCGAGTTCGGTACCTCGTCATGCCGGGAATCGAAGAGCACCGCAATGCCGACGGCAGACTTGGGCGCGGCCTGTTCCACCCTGACTACGCGGCCACTGAGGTGAAGCCGAACACGGCTGGTGCCACTGAGGTACTCCAGGACGAAGTCGACATGGTCCCCCTTGGTCAGCTTGAAATCGGAATAGAAAAAAATTCCGCGCGGCGAAATGTCACGCACAAAGGCAACGTGCTCCTCGGAGCGGGGAGAGCCAACCGTGATCCACGCCGGCAAGCGCACGAAGGCTCGCGCAACACTGCGGGGCACACCTTTGCCGATCAGGGCCGGTGGGGCGTGAAGAGGGTGATTTGGGTGAATGTTGTTCCTCAGAGGGGAGGGCCTTCTCGGAGCGAACACTGCAGTTCTGGAGCACGATCAGGGCCGTTCGGCCCACTATGTTGCTCAACAACATTAACCGGCTTGACTAACGAAAGAATGAATCTTTATACGTGGAAGGGCGCCGTTTTTACGCAGAGTAGCCTTGGATTACAGAAGTAATGCGCACGATTCCGGAGCACTGGATCAGGAGGATGTTGTCCAAAAAGAAGAGGCTGGAATGTTGGTGGAAGCGGCGGGGGTCGGACTAAAAACTTTTGTTGACCCCTTGTAACTTACTGATTTCATTAAGAGGCAGAAGGCTCAAAAAGGCCCACAATTTCGCATCTATCGTACAGTTGGCAGTGTCGGGCGAGGCACACTTGCTTGGTCTGCTTTTTCTTGCGAGAATTTCAACTTGACCTTCACTTCAAAACTCATGAATCTCATCTTTCCTTTATCGTAACCGACCTTCCGCTCATGTCAATTGCAATGCTTGAGCCTCGATGAACAGAGTTGTGTCTGCATTCCTCACCATCGTGAGCAGAACTCAACTTCCGAGTTGCCCATCCGGACACGATGAACTGTTGCTCAAACTGAGCCGTAAGACGCTCAATCTTTGCTCGAACGGCTCCCCGTCATCCTGTACCTCTTCGGCGCCCACATACCGGCCCGGAGTCAAAATGTAGCCCTGCGCGGCGATTTCCTCCGTAGTCGCGCTCTTGCAGAAACCGGCGACATCTTTTTTATATATTTGCCGGCGTTCTTCGGTGCAATGTCCTCGTCCGACAGCTCACGCCGCTCACGGTGAACGCGTCCACCATGTAACCAAGCTTCCGCGCATCAAGGATTGATGTTTTGCGCTGGTTACGAGACATCGACGCCAGCTGGCAATTCCGAAATGTCTCGGTACTGGGATCGTCACAGCGCGATCAGAAAGGCTAGGATCGCGAGGCATCCAAGGACTGTCCGCCGGCGACGATCACGGATAGGTCTGAGTACAGAGTGAAGACGATTCCACTTCACAATCAAAGCCCGGCTCTGCGAACTCGCAGCCTCCAGTTCTGTCGCCAGTAGCACCTTGTTGGTAGGCATGATGCCGAAAATGGTCCAAGGCCAATTGGCAAGTAGCAACGCCCCTCCAATAAGGAACATCACGCCGCCTGTGAGCCGCCAAGCGACGATTCCCAAAACAAAACCTGTGACCGCGAGCGGCGCCTGCATTGCAAAGCCGCGTTTATACGCGGGCTTCCATTGAGCGAGAAGCGCATGATCGTTAAGACCCGGTCATGCCGGCTGTTCGGCAAAACTGACGTAAAATGCCGCACCGGTAAACAAGGCCGCAGTCACCAGAGCGAGATATCCTGCGAACATGGCGAACTCCGCCGTGGTGCTGTTTTAGGTCTTACAATACCGGAACCGGGACGGTCCAGGCCATTAGGAGGTCCAGTCTGGTGGAGGCGACGGGGGATCGACAACTATTCAACCCATTGATTCTACGTAAGTTGGGCCTACCTTGGGGGGGCAGGTGCCCAAAATGCCACTTTGCCGGGTCGGCGGTATAAAAACGGTACCCATTTTCTGAAACGGCGAAATGCACTTGGAAAACTGCGGCTCCGAGGCGAAGAGCATGGCGCAAATCGCCAGCAACGAAAATAACTTTCGATGGCCGGATTAGTTTCCGGCTGGCCGATCCGGGCATCATCGATTGCACATATCGCGTTCAGTGGTTGGGAACAGACACGCCCATGAATGGCGCATCGGCAAGGGCTTGGGCACAGTGGCGATCAGCAGATCGGACTTGAGTGAAGAACTGCTTCATCCCCGTTGAGTGAGTCGTTGTCAGTCGCCAGTTGTTGCGGGCTCGGCGAGCCGACGCGCATTGATATCCCCCATCGGCGCTGGCCGAAGAAGCGTTTATACTCGCGGTTGAACTGACTCGCGCTCTCATACTCGACTTGTAGCTCTCTAGGAATCCGCTGAACGGACGGAGGGCAAGGGCGGCATGACTCCGATTGACGGAGGTATCTACACGATCAGCAATGCACTCGTTAACTATGCGCCGATCTTGATGGGTGCATTCCTGTTCCTTTCTGCTTGCGTGGCTACGGCAAACCGCCAGTAAAGTGGCACACGCGGGTGGTCGTCGGCGGATTTTTGCTGCTGCCTGTCGGGTACGGCATTTAACAATTTTTTCAAAGTAGCCCACTACTCGACCTCCACGGCGCCCTTCCTTGATTTGGCGCATCGTATTGCGATATAAAAAGCAGCAGTTCCCCCCCGCTTGTTTGAACATACACGTTACGTCTGGGCTACTTCATTTACCTCATAGGGGGGTGCCTCATGCCGCAAGATGATGCCAAACCCCGGCGTCGATGGCAGGAAATAGCCGACGAAGCATCGCGGGAAACAGATCCACAACGCCTGTTGGAACTCACCAGAGAACTTGAACGTGCTTTAGACGAATACCGTAAGGAGCCTCCGCCAAAGTGGGGCGAGTAGGACAGCAACTCTTTGTGGGTTGCTTTACTGGCTGCGAACGAACCCACTTGGAAAAACACACAGCCGCCTTTGTCCAAGCTCACAAAAAACGCCGTCGGGAACGTTTCGGGAACAATGAATCGTGAGCTGAGAGTGAGCGCGTTTTTCGCTCAAGCTGGAGGAACAGCTCAATTAGCCGGCGTAATCAGTCTATCGCCGTGGGCTAAGGCTCAAACGTCGCCGAAGGTAATTGATCGAGAGGGTGGCTCATCATCCTTCCCACCATCGAGCCGCGTCTGCCTGGGACGCGGCAAGACTTCATAGACCTTAATGATTATGATCGGGTTCTTGGGAACAAGTTTCTTGTTTCTGGTTTGAACCACACACATGTCTTCTAGCTTATTGAAAATTAGCTGGTGGAGGCGGCGGGAGTCGAACCCGCGTCCGAAAATGTCACTGGTCAAGAGCCTACATGCTTAGTCCGGTTCCTGCCCCAGGCATTACCCTGGAACGTTCGCGGCCGACGCTCAGAACGGACAAGAAACGCAAGCCGCTAGCCTGAAGGTCTCGCTCCGATAACCCAGACGTAGCTACCAGAGCCAGCCCGCTGTGCGACGCCCTTCTGCGGCCCACGGGCAAAGCCGCAGAGGACGGCTACTTAATTAATTAAGCAGCGTATGCCATCTGTTGATTGGCAATTATTGTTTTGCACTCGATTGCGGGTGTGTGCACCCCGGCATGCCTCTTGGCCGCAAGCATCTTCGTCGAAGCCGTGACGCCCCCAGTGCGGGAAGGCCATTCAAAGAGCTGCTTCCAATCTAGGTGGCAAACAGTTGGAAGTCAAACAGTCGATTAGATGCGGGCATGCCTCGGTTCGAACCAAAGTTCGTGTCCGGACGCCAGCTTGGCCGGTGCGTCGAAACCGGAGTTGGAGGCCGCTTTAACCATCGGCAGGGAGAGGTCTTGGGCTAAACCTAAACCTACACGCTTTCTGAGCCGCTCGCGACCAGGTATGAACAGAACTGGGGGAAAAAATCGAAATAATGACCTCAGCGGCTAAGCCGCCAATGAGAATAAGGTGCTAAAGCGCTGCGCCACCCAAAACCGACGTTTCCGCGGCCTCTGAAGACGTGCCCTGATAGCAGTCGGCTGCTCCGCGATAAACGCTGAGAAAACGCTGCGAGCGACTCTGTTCTTAGGTGGCCAATTCCGATAGACTTGGCGCGTCGGAGATGCCATGGGACTCCTGGCCAAAGTCACCAGAGAGACTCCGGTCCAGATCAGCGCCGATTTTCTCGAGCACCTGTTTGCCGGATATCCCTACCATGATTTTCGGGTGTGTTTTTGGGATGGAAGCACGTGGGGAAGAGCAGACCAGCCGCGCCTTACGCTCGTCCTCGAGCACCCCGGAGCCTTGCGGGCGATGTTCCTGAACCCCAGCGAACTCACGCTGGGGGAAGCTTACATCTACAACGACTTCGATATTGAAGGCGACATCGAAGCCGCGCTGGAAATGGGCGAACACCTGCTTTCGCGGGAGTATAGCCTCAGTGAGAGATTGCACCTGGGCACAATTTTGGAGAAACTACCGGCGCACGGGCGTCCCCGCGCCGTGGCGCAACCCAGAAAACTGAGGGGAGCTGTACACTCCAAAAGCCGGGACCGCCAGGCCGTCACTTACCACTACGACTTGCCACCTGAGTTTTACCAGCTGTTTCTCGACAGGCGGATGATTTATTCCTGTGCTTACTTCCAGCATCCTGAGGAGAATTTGGATGTGGCCCAAGAACACAAGCTGGATTATTTGTGCCGGAAACTCCGCTTGCGCCGCGGCGAGCGCTTGCTGGATATCGGTTGTGGGTGGGGAGGGCTCATCATTCATGCCGCCGCACACTACGGCGTTCAAGCTCTCGGCGTTACTCTCAGCGAGTCGCAGGCGGAGCTGGCACGGCAGCGCATCCGCGAGGGGGGTCTGGAAGAGAACTGTAGCGCTCAGGTTCGCGACTACCGCGATCTGAACGGCACTGCCAAATTCGGCAAGATCGTCAGTGTGGGCATGTTCGAGCACGTCGGCGAAGCGCTTCTGCCCGAGTACTTCGCGCGAGCTTGGCGGCTTCTCGAACCCGGGGGCGTGTTCTTAAACCATGGCATCGCTTATTCCGCCAAGTATCAGAGGCGAGGTCCGTCCTTTGTCGACCGTTATGTCTTTCCGGATGGCGAGTTGGTGCCCATCAACACCACGCTGCACGCGGCGGAGGATGCCGGCTTTGAAGTCAGAGACGTGGAAAGCTTACGCGAGCACTACGCCCTCACCCTTCATCAGTGGGGGCAAAGATTGGAAGCGAATGCGGAGCAGGCGCGCCGTATTGCCGACGTCACTACCTACCGCATCTGGCGCCTGTACATGGCTAGCTCGGCCCATGCCTTCCGCTCCGGCCGACTGAATCTGTACCAGTCGCTGCTCACCAAGTCAGTGAGTGGAAGCAGTGGCCTGCCGCTTAGGCGAGAGGATTGGTACCGCAAGTAGACGACTCGGACAAAACCGCAATCACTTCGTAGAACCAAAGACCGATTTCAGTAGAGCAGGTCCGGGGCTTCCGCTCAGAGTTTGCGACTTCTTCCCGATTTTTCTCGCACCGACTGATGCTGAAAACAGGCAACCTTACGAGCCGCAAAAATCGTCTTAAATCCATCCCGAAAGTCACAAACTCTCAACATGACAAAATCAGCTTGGCTCATGAAGGTTGGTGACCAGCCGGTTGGCGCTTAAGGAAGGCCGGAAGCATGGACCGGTCTTCTAACTATCTTGCATCAACTATCTTGCATCCTGCTTGTGATTCCATCATCTGATTTACCTGCGCCGCCTGTAAAATGAACAGCCTGCCGCTAGCTGTTTCGGACCAGATCGGAGGAGAGCTTCCGGTGAAAACGGAGTGTTTGCCCTTCAGCCAGATCCCTCATACCACGCGGCTTTTCAGTGACTTCCTCTCCTACGCTGGCGATGTTCGACGGTTCTACCCGCGCTCCCCCCATTTTGCCGAGTGGCTGAAACAGGAAACAGCGAACATCCGTTATGAGAGGTTTCGGCGCCAGCTGGTCGCTGAGATCCTGAAACGGCAGAACCAGCAGTGGGGCGCATCTCCTAAAACGTTTGAGAATATCGCGCGCTTTCGGACCGGAGCGCTGGCGGCCGTAACCGGACAGCAAGTGGGACTGTTCGGCGGTCCGCTGTTCTCGATTTTCAAGGCCCTGACCGCTGTTAAACTGGCGGACGAGGCTACGGCGGCTGGCGTCGATTGCGTCCCGGTTTTCTGGCTGGCCACTGAAGATCACGACCTTGCGGAGGTGAACAATGCGGGCCTGCTGAACGGCGAGGGATCCCTGGAGAGACTCAAGACTCCCACGCAAGGGCTGCCGGACGCGCCAGTTGGCACCGTGCAATTCGGCGAGGACATACAGGCGGTCGTGGAGCAGGCTTGTGACCTGTTGGGGGCATCTGAGGTCATCCACTGGTTGCGCGATTCATATCGGCCGGGAGAGACTCTGGGCAGCGCGTTTGCCCGGCTTTTTAGCCGGCTGTTCGCGGACTGGGGCGTGATTCTGCTGGATGCCGCCGACCCCGAATTACACAAAATTAGCGCATCCATTTACCAGGCCGTAATTGAACGTGCCGCTGAAATTGATGACGCGCTACTCAAGCGTGGCAAGGAGCTGGAGTCTGCCGGGTACCATCAGCAGGTCAAGGTAACCCCCTCTTCGACTCTCTTATTTACGCTGCACAACGGCGCGAGGGTGCCGGTGCATCGGCGTCCGAACGGGAGCTCAGAAGCGGATTTTTTGATTGAAGAAAAAAAGCTTCCTCAATCGGAACTGTTACGCCTCGTCTCCTCTGCGCCTCATCATTTCAGCCCAAATGTTCTACTGCGTCCCGTGGTACAGGATTATCTTCTGCCCACGCTCGCCTACACGGGAGGATCGGCGGAGGTGGCATATTTCGCGCAAGGTGCGGTGGTCCATGAAGCCCTGCTGGGACGCGTAACTCCGATCGTGCCTCGTTTTTCGGCCACGCTGGCCGAGTCCAAGCAACAGCGTCTAATGGAACGGTACGAACTGAAGCTGACGGACCTATTTCGCGGACCAGAAGCTTTGCGCGAGATTCTGGCGGGGCGCACTCTGCCCGCAGACCTGCAATCGGCTTTCGATCAGGCCGCCCTGAGTTTGGAGAAATCCCTGGCTGCGATTCGCGAGTCGCTGTCCCGCCTGGATGCAACTCTGGCAGATGCCGCCACGCGCGCCGGGTCGAAGATGCAATATCAGCTTGAACACTTGCGCGCCAGCGCGGCCCGCGCAGAACTCCGGCAGAGCGAAATATTGAATCGGCACGCCGAACAACTCAGTCATGCGCTCTATCCCGACAAGAGCTTGCAGGAACGCGAAGTAGCGGGAGTGTACTTCGTCGCGAGGTACGGAAAAGAATTACTACGCCAGTTGTACGGCGCCCTTCATACGGAGTGTTTGGACCACCAGGTAGTGTCGCTCGAAAGCTGAGTAGAGACTGAGAGAGACGGTGGCAAGACATTTCTTCGCCCCACCCTTGAGGCCGGAATTCCTTTTTGTGTCACCAGCAAGAACCTAGAGACCGGGCCAAGCAGAGATCCTTCAACTCCGCTTGGGCTCGCTTCGCGCGCCGAAGCTCCGCCAGGGTGGCGGCGGCTCTGCGCCGCTCTAGCAACCCAGATGGGTGCTCAGTTCCTCCAAGGACTCCACGCGGGGAAGGCCGGCTTCGCGGTAGGTGCCAGAAACGTCGAACAGCAGGGCCTGCATGCCCGCTTTTGTGGCACCGGCATAGTCCACGCTATAAACATCGCCAACGTACAAGGCTCCCTCCGGAGCAACGTTCATGGCGCGCAGGGCAGCTTCGAAAATTGCCGGATGTGGCTTTTCCTCTCCCACCACGCCGGAATCGGTGATGTTCAAAAAGCAGTCGCCAATGCCGCATTGGGTGAGAACATCGGCAACCCGGCCATCCGCGTTGGAAATCACGCCCATGCGGTAGTTCTGGCCGATACGTTCCAGGATCTGGCGAGTGCCGGGGCGAATCTGGTCGAAGCTCGCCGAACACGCGGTGACGTCGGTCAACTTCTGCTGGAGATTGCGATCGGAGACGTCGAGTAGTTGTAGCAGGTGACCATAAAACCTGTACCAGAAGCCGCGGTCGGCCCGATGCCCCCCTAAAACCAACTCGTCCCACTCCTTCTTGGTTTTTCTTTCGGTAGCCTGAAGTTGATCCCGGGTGGGTATGATTCCTAGCTCTTGAAGGGGTTTCAGGATACGCGGCCAATTGGGAAACAGGAGCGTGTTCCCCACGTCGAAAAGCACGACCTCAGTTTTGCCTGGCATGATTCGCAATCAAAGTGGATCAGCACCATTTTAGCGGAGGAAATGCTACTGAACATCTCGGAGTGGTATTCTTACACGCTGGTTGTCGCTCTGGCCGCATCGGCAAACTGCGAACCATGAACGTCGTGCTCGTCACGTTGATGACAGGAGTTGCTTATGCGCTCAGGCCAGACCTGGTGGCACTCCTGCATTTTTTCCTGGTGTTGGGCTCGTTGCTGGCAGTGCAATACCCGGGACGCAAGGGCGATCTCTACAGCATTCTTTGGGTTCTGGTCTTCGGATTTGCCACTCTGAACATCTTGGGACTAGTGGCGCGACGCTTCGAACCGGACCGTAGCCGGCTGAGCTTTGGGGAGGTACTGGCGGTGCTGGTGGTCATGGTTTCTATCAGCTTGCTGGGCTGGGAAATCCTCAACCTGTTGCACATCTTCCCGATAAAGCTGGCGCCACGGTAACGGGTTTGCGGTATGATTTTCTGTGAATGCCGAAGCCTGCGCCTCCTTTCGAAGTCACCTGCCCCTGCTGCCATGCAGTCCTGAAGGTGGACCCTGGAACCCAGGCGGTCATCTCGCACACTGCTCCTGTCCATCCCAAGACTTTTGCCGACATTGAAGCTGCCGCCAAGGCGATGAAAGAGCAGGACAGCCGGCGCGACTCCATTTTCCGGCAGTCGGTAGAGGCCCAGAAACACGCCTCTGACTTGCTGGAAAAGAAGTTCCAGGAGGCTGTGAAGAAGGCCAAGGAGTCGCCCGACACCGGAAAACCGATCCGGGACTGGGACTTGGAATAGCCCGGTTGGGCAAGGGCGGAGCCGAAGACCCGCCCCCAAACGAGCGATCAGAGACCCCGTCGCACACCCATATCATTTTTGGCAAACTATTCTTAGATGCGCCATCCTCTCCTGCTCGGTCATCGCGGAGCTCGCGCCGTTACTTCAATTCCCGAAAATTCGTTCCCCTCGTTTGACTTGGTTCTCGAGCATGGCTGCCACGGATTTGAATTCGATGTCAGGCTGACGAGCGATGGACGTCCGGTCATCTGCCACGATCCACGTTATAAGGGGTTGGAGATCTCGCAGGCTAAGGGCGAATGCTTCGAAGAACTGCCGCTTTTCGAGAATCTGCTGGCGCGCTACAAATCTCGAGCGTTTCTCGACATCGAGTTGAAGGTGCCGGGACTAGAAGAGGCGACTCTGGCTGCGCTTCAACAGCATCGGCCGGAACGAGGCTTTGTCGTGTCATCGTTTCTTCCCCGGGTCCTGCGTGAACTCAACACTCGAGATGCTGCGACTCCGCTTGGCTTCCTCTGTGACCGGCACGAACAACTCGCAGGCTGGCGTCAACTTCCCATCACGCACGTGATCCCACACCATGGCTTGACCAGAAGGGAACTGGTGGACGAGGTGCACAGGACGGGCAAGCAAGTCTTCGTATGGACGGTCAATCGCGCGGAAGACATGGTACGTCTGGCGAAATGGGGTGTTGATGCCATCATCTCTGACGACACGGAGTTGCTGGTGCGCACGCTCGGCAATCCGAGCTAGCCGGGGACTTCACGGCCGACACGCGCCGGGGATGGCTTGACGAGAAACGCCTTCCGTTCCCGTTCAAAAGCTTCCAATTCGGACATCTCCTCAGGCTTACTCCAGCCCAGCGCGGCTGCAATGCGGCTGGCGGCCGTCCGGCTGCATTCTTCAGACCAGCAGGCGGCCATGGCTACAGGCACGCGGCGCAGCAACACGTCTCCCAGAGTAACCGCGTATTCGTTCTGAAAAGCATCGACCGCCTGGGCCACGATGTGCTGGCTATGGGGGCATAAGGCTGCGCGCATATGGGCGCCGCTGCGCGCCAGTTGGGCGATGACGAGGGTTCGTTTCCCATGCCAGGTCACGATGGCTTCGGCGGCTTCCGCAGAAATTCCGGAGAGGCCGGAAATTTCCGCAATCCAGTCGTCCATGGTGGCATCGATCTCGCCTTCGGCCACCCAGACGGCTGCCTTCGATTCCGCGACCGGTATGCCAATCTTGGCAGCGCATTCCCGGGCGAGTTCGGCTGCAGTCGTCAGTTTGCCTCCGATGATGGAGATCATGCGCTCGACACCGTGCTTTCCGTGATCATGCAGGAAATGGCGGCGTGTGATCCCGCCAGGATTCTTCCCGCGAATAAACGGTAACGGACGCACTCCTGCGAGTGCGTAACGAACATCGTGAGCGGAAACGCCGGCTCCGGGGAGGAGGGCATCGAGCGAATTGAGCAAGTATTCGATTTCGTCGGGCGAGGGTTGCGTTTTACCAGGATCGGACTGATCGGGCACTTCGGTCGTGCCCACCAGCACCTGCTCGTTCCACGGGATCAGGAAAATCGGGCGTGCGTCCACCGCCTCGGTGAAAACGGCGGCATCCGGTGCGCCAGGAAAACGTGGCAGTACGATGTGGGAGCCGCGAACTCCACCGACCATCGGACCATGCGTGTTGATTCCGGAACGCTGGCAAACTCGGTCGGCCCAAGGGCCGGTAGCGTTGATGATCCATGCAGCCTCGACCCGTTGCTCAGTACCGGTCGGCAGATCGCGGAATAGCAATCCCTTGGCACGGCCGTAGGCAACGTCCACAGCGAGAACCTGGGCATAGTTTCGTACGACGGCGCCGGCGGCCGCGGCCTCCAGGAGCCACTCCGCCACCAGCCGCTCCGGAAATTCGCACTGGGCATCTTCAAAATTGAAAATGGACCAACGTTTGCCAGCATCGAGCAGGCGTTCAAATCTCGCTCGCTCCGCCGCGCCATTGGCCGCAGGGGCCTTCCCACCCAAGCGCCGGTATAGCCACAGGCCGAGACGAATCTTCATGGCGCTGCGACGGCTGTTTTCTCCCAACGCGAGCAGGAACTGAACCGTGTGCACCAGGTGAGGACGCTCCCGAAGCAGTCGTTGGCGTTCCCGTAAAGACTCGCGCACGAGACCGAGTTCGCCGAACTCGAGGTAACGCAGCCCACCGTGAATGATGCGAGTGGAGCGGCTGGTTGTGCCTGAGCCGAAGTCATGCTGTTCCAGCAGCAAGGTTCGCCGTTTCGCTCGGGCGCACTCGCGAGCAATGGCGACCCCGTTGATGCCCCCGCCGATCACCACCACCTGAAACCGCTGGCCATCCAGCGAAGGGCGGGTTTTCTGTGCAAGGTTCATACCATCTTGGATGCGATTCCTGAGCGGAGGCACGAAAAAGAATATTCCTGAGCTTCAAGTCTGCATTGAAACTCGACTGGAGCAAAGTAACGTTCGAGTGCCCTCAAAAACTGATCCTTCATTGCCCACATGCGCACGGGTCATTTAAATTAATTTCGATGTCCAATACCACAGGAGAACGTTTCGAGCGAGCCGTTTCCATTATGGCGCGTCTGCGCGCCCCCGGGGGCTGCCCGTGGGACCGGGAACAGACCTTCGACTCGATTAAACCCTACACACTCGAGGAGACGTACGAAGTCCTGGAAGCTATCGACAACCGGGATTGGGAAGAACTGACCGGTGAACTCGGAGACCTGTTGCTCCAGGTTCTCTTCTATGCCCAGATGGGCAAGGAGGAAGGCAACTTCTCTATCGATGAAGTTCTGGACCGGCTCTCGAACAAACTGGTGGACCGGCATCCGCACGTGTTCGGCAATGTGAAGGCCGAAACTTCTTCCGACGTGCTGCGCAACTGGCAGGCGCTCAAGGCGGAGGAGAAAAAAAAGCGGCTGGAGGCGGGCGGGGGCGAGTCGCAGAAAGCAGAGAGCAAACCCGAGTCGGTCCTGACAGGTGTCTCCAGCGGGATTCCATCGCTCCTGGAGGCCTTCAAGCTAAGCTCGCGTGCGGCTCATGTGGGCTTCGACTGGCCCAACCTGGATGGGCTGTTTGAAAAATTGCACGAAGAAACCGAAGAGCTTAGGGAGAACTTAAGGGAGTTTCCGGCTCCCGGTCCGCAGCCTCACTGGCGTGGAACGGCCACGTCTGGAAGGCAGAAGATCCCACAGAAACTGCGTGACCGGCTGGAGGAGGAAGTTGGAGACTTATTCTTTGTTCTGGTTAACATCGCACGTTATCTGTCGCTCGATCCAGAATCAGCGCTGAAGAAAACGAACCGGAAATTCAAACGCCGCTTTCAGTGGATGGAAGAGCAGTTGTGGGCTTCGGGGCGTGGTCCGCAACAGGCCTCCATGGAGGAACTGGAATCTCTGTGGCAACAGTCGAAACAGCAGGAAAAATCAGGCCGGTGAGCGCTGAGGCGATTGCTATCCGCAAGTGCCACGGCCTGGATGAAATGCGGGCGTGTGTGGCGTTGCAGAAGGAAGTTTGGAACTTCAGCGACGCGGAACTTGTCCCCTTGCGGCTGTTCGTGGTGGCGGAGAAGATCGGCGGACAGGTCATTGGCGCCTTCAACGGAAGCGAGATAGTGGGCTTCGCTCTGGCCATTCCGGGCGCTCGTGGCGGGCATTCCTACCTGCACTCACAAATGCTCGCGGTACGCTCTTGCTACCGCAATTCGGGATTGGGCCGTCGCATGAAATTGGCTCAGCGTGATGATGCGCTGGCACGCGGCTTCGAGCTGATGGAATGGACATTCGACCCGCTGGAGATCAAGAACGCCTACCTGAATTTGGAAAAGCTAGGAGCAATTACGCGCCGTTACACCGTCAACCAGTACGGGGTCAGCTCTTCGCCGCTGCAAGGTGGACTCCCCACAGATCGGCTGGTGGCGGAATGGTGGATGAAGTCCAAGCGGGTTGATGGCCTGCTGCGTTCTGGTTCTCGACCGCCCTTTAAGACATTGAAGACCGTCAGCGT
Organism: Acidobacteriota bacterium; assembly: GCA_003225055.1. GTDB lineage: Bacteria > Acidobacteriota > Terriglobia > Terriglobales > Acidobacteriaceae > Gp1-AA122. Next base: position 8,879 of record QIAU01000134.1, on the reverse strand, counting down.
ACCCGCACAAATTTATGAATGGAAGGCGTCCGCCGATCATCGTGCTCGGGCGCAAGATGTGCAAGGTCGAAACCGCGTAGAGTTTCTGAAAGCATTTTCGGAAGGGTTGAGCATTCTAGGCTATGAACGGGATTCAGAGGGCAATGGGAAATTCCTGCTCGGTGAATGGGATGAGCAGTGGTCGTATGGACCAGTTCAATGAAAATCGAAGCCATTACCATCCGCGAGATTCAAATGCCGCTCGTCCATTTTTTTGAGACGAGCTTTGGCCGTACCACCAGCCGCCGCATCCTGCTGATCACGGCGCACTGCGAAGGATTGAATGGTTGGGCGGAGTGCGTGGCGGGAGAGAACCCGTATTACAGCGATGAATGGGTCCAGACCGCATGGGCTACGATTTGCGATTACCTGGCGCCTGCCCTGATCGGCCGCACTCTGAACCAAGCCAGGGAATGCGGGGCGCTGGTTGCTCAGGTGCGGGGTCACCGGATGGCCAAAGCTGCTGTCGAGAACGCATTGTGGGACGTCGAAGCCCAACAGAAGAAGCAACCGCTGTGGAAACTCCTGGGCGGGACCCGCAGCGAAATCGCCTGTGGAGTTTCGATCGGCATCCAGGACAGCGTCGAGCAATTATTAGGAAAGGTTGAAGCCGAACTTGCCGCAGGTTACCGGCGAATCAAGGTCAAAGTGAAACCGGGCTGGGACATCAACGTTCTGGAGCGGGTCCGTTCCCGCTGGCCCAATATCTTGCTGAGTTGCGATGCTAATTCTGCTTATCGGCTGAGCGAGGTCGAACATCTGAGGAAATTCGATCAGTTCAACTTGCTGATGATCGAGCAGCCGCTATGGAACGACGACATCTATTTTCATGCTCGTCTGCAGAAGCAGCTTAAAACCAAAATCTGCCTGGATGAATCCATTCGCAACGCGCGCGACGCCGAGGCTGCCATCGAACTGGGGGCCTGCAGGATTATCAACATTAAAGTCGGTCGGGTGGGGGGATTCACAGAGGCGAAAAGCGTCCATGATGTCTGCCAAGCGCATAACATCCCGGTCTGGTGCGGAGGCATGCTGGAGTCCGGGGTGGGCCGCGCCCACAACGTCGCGCTCTCCACGCTGGAGAACTTTCGACTGCCCGGCGACGTGTCAGCCTCGAAACGTTACTGGAAGGAAGACATTATCGAACCGGAGGTGGAGGTCTCGCCGCAAGGGACGACTGCGATTAAGGACGAACCTGGGACAGGGTACCGCGTGCGCGAAGACCTGATCGAGAAACTCACGGTTCGCAAACAGACCCTTCGTACCGCTGCAGCCGGCCAATAAGGAGGGCAGGCATCTACGTCATTCTCCGCTGCGATTGAGAGCGGAAGCACTCTCTTCTCGTTTCAACAAGTCGACCCCTTGCGCGAACGTCAGATCGCTCCGAACCCGGCGAAAATCGCTGAAGGTCTCATTACTCTTGATCACAAGACTCCGGAAGAGGAGGAGCTTGCCGGTGAAGTTCAGGCTCATGCGGGTAATTTGCCAGATGTCGCCATCCCCCACGCTGGCCTGCTCGACCTGAAACTGTCCGCCTTTATCCAAATGGCCCAGAATGCCCCAGCCGAAGCTTACCTCTTTGTAGAGCGAGCCATCGATCTTGGCGATGCGGTGCTGGTTGGCGTCAATTAACAGGTAGCCCCGCATTCCGGTTAGTACCTGCTCGACGCGGGAAGGCGGATCAAACTTAGGATTGGGGCGAAACTTCAGCCGCACCAACTCGTCGCCCTGTTTACCGATGCCTGGCCTTCCGGTTTCGATTCCGTCGTATTCGTAGATAAACGCATTGGGCAACGCGCGCATAATGCGGCTTACCCGATCAGCATCTTCCTTTTCCTGTTTCTGCTTGCGTCGGAGCTCGTCGGGATCGCTGACCAGGCTCTCGAGACGAGCTTCTTCGGCGCGGCGCTGATCCTGGCTCAAAGGCCGATCATTGATGGCGATCAGCAAGCCAGCGGTGGCATCTCGAGTTTGCACGAAAAGCTTGGTTTGCGAGCCGTGGGGAGTTTCCCGGCGGGAGCGGAACATGAAATTGATGTTGTCGCCGGCAGCCTTCAGTTCGTTGTCGGCCGTCTGACGAACCAGATCACCGGGCGCCACCGACAATGTTTGCGCGGCAAGCGACAGGCTAAGAGCCAGAATTAATGCCGCGGCTCTCAGAATTCGATCGCACCATCTCGCAAGCTCGCGCTGTCGGAAAGACCCCATCCCTACCCTCGTACTATATAGAGCTGGTTTCATAAATGGTATCCGGCGGGAGATGCTTCAGGGGCTAAAAGCCGCCCCTTTTAGCCACTTCAGCGGCCGGGCTGAAGCCGGGCCGCCGCCCAACAGTAATTTATATGCGGCGGCCAGCTCTACCATCACTTAGATGCAGCGTTTTTATTCAGTTTGCAACCTCTTGATTCTGGCGGCCTGGTGGCGGGCTGCGCCGGTCTTGCCCGCTTTCCCTGCCTCCGGTATAGTCTGTGAAGCTCGTGCGGGTGCTCGCTTCGCCGCATCCGGCCGCGCTTCGCTCAACCCCTCGGTGGCCCACTGCGCAGGTTGCAGGAGAGGGAGAAGAATCCTATTTTCCAGCCAGTTTCTTCCGAGGAGGTTCGATTCATGGAAACAGCGAAAGCACCGGATGGTGTTCGTGGTGAAATGGCGAATCTCGGCAAGTCGTTAAGCATCCGCGGCGAGCTTTCCGGCAGCGAGGACCTTTATATCGATGGCCAGGTGGAAGGTGCGATCGATCTGCATGGCAATAGCCTGATGGTCGGGCCGAACGGCCGCATCAAGGCGAACGTGAATGCAGGGAGCGCGGTGATACAGGGCAAGCTGGAAGGGAATATCCGGGCGACCGATCGGGTTGACTTAAAACAGTCTGCCGTCGTTTTGGGCGACATCGCCACACAGCGTATCTCGATCGAGGAGGGGGCTTATTTCAAGGGCGGAGTCGATGTCCAGAGAGATGTTGCCCGGCCGGAGGCGAAAGCGGCCGGGATCTCGTCGGGCAAAGCGCCCAGTCCAGCAGCGGCCACGGCACCGGAGCCTAGGAAGTCATGATATGGTGGGCATTCGGGCGCGATAAACTAGTCGGGGATGCCGCAGCGGGAGGAGCCGGAAAGCTTAGAAATGGCGTCCACAGCCCAAAATCTGATGAAAATTTTTCGCGGAGCAACCACCGGTCCGGGACAGCAGAAAGCTTCGCCCGTCACCCCGCAGAGGTTGACACGCCGCTCAAGCGGGTTGGTAGAACTGTCGGAGACGTTGTCGAGCCAGGACGGCCTGCGCGTCCTTGACTTGGGCGCGACTTCGCCAGGCAACATCCGATACTTAACCGAGTTGGGCCACAAGTGCTACAGCGAAGACGTGCTCCTGGCGTCCTTCGATCCTTCGTTGGTGACCAAGGACGACCAGGGAAATCGAGTCCTCGACGAGAAACGCTTCTTGTCCGAGAACCTGGTGTACGAGCCTTCTCTGTTCGACGTGGTGTTCTGCTGGAATCTTGCCGACTACCTGGACGAATCGCTGGTCAAGCCGGTAGTGGGGCGCTTCTGGACGGCGTTAAAACCAGGCGGGATGCTTTTGGCCTTCTTTCACACACGTGACGCCGGGCCCGATGCCCCTTGCTACCGCTATCACATCGTCAACAAGGACACGCTGGAAATGCAGCACATTGTGGCTCGTCCCGAGGCCGGCCCAAATCCGGGCTCGAGTGGCCGGGCATACCCGGCGTCGAAAACGCACTTCCGGCTGCAGCGCGTTTTCAACAACCGTAACATTGAAAATCTCTTCCGCGATTTCGCCTCCATCAAATTTTTCCTCGCCCGCGATAATGTCAGGGAAGTTCTAGTGGTGCGGTAGCACTAGCCCACGGCTGGGCTGACCGGGCGTGTCTTGCGGAACAAATAGCCCGTCAGCGCGGGAACGTTCCCAAAAAGGTGGAGCAATCCGGCGCGCAGTGGTTTCGGCAAGCCGAATAGCGCTCTGATTTTGGCAGAAGTGCGAAATACAGGCATGAGTTGTTGCCGGTATGCTTCGCAATAGCTGCTCATCGCTTGCTCGAGGGAAGCCTGACCTCGCAGAAAGTTTCTCAGGGATTGAGCCGCCAGGTTTCCGCTGCGTAAGGCCAGCGAGATCCCATCGCCAATGAAGGGATCAACAAAGCCGGCGGCGTCGCCTACCATCAGCACACGGTCGTACTCAGGACTTGGCGTGCCAAACTTCAATGGCGACGTCGCTACCGGATCCGTCAACCTTTGCCAAGACGAACTGCGTTCTCGTAACGCCAGGTGACAAGCGAACACCTCCTCGAGAGAGCACGCGACATCGGCATGCACCATGGCGCAGACGTTGATTCGAGACTCGGCATCGTTCCCGCTCATCTTCACCGGTTGCACCCCGCAGTAACCGCCTTCGAAAAAGTAGAGATCCACCGAGGAAGCAGAGGTAGATTCAGAGAAATGGGCTTTCAAACCAAGCCACTTGGCTGGCCAAGGATTTTCGGTATCTGAGTGCTTCAGGTTGGACCATCGGCCCGATGCGTTGATCACGGCACGAGCTTCGAACATTTCGGTGGAAGTTGAGACCAGGAAATGACGGTTGCGGGCGATGGCCCGCACAGCATGCCGGTCTCGGGCATCGACGCCCAGGTTGTCAGCTGCCTGCCAGAGGGCCGCGTCCAGCTCAAAACGAGAGATGCTCGCCGCTGGTGGTTGAACCGGGGACTCTAGCACTTTACCGTCGATGAGGAGGCGTCCTCGGCCAATGCGCGGAATGTGTTGCAAAACTTGACGCGCCGGCTCTCGAGAATTCAACAGCCCGGCAAGGAGCTCCAGTGATTCGGCCGAAACGAATTCACCGCAGACCTTATGCCGTGGGAATCGGCCTCGCTCCAGCAGGAGCACGCGCGCCCCGTATCGTGCCGCAGTGATGGCCGCCGCCGTTCCTGCCGGTCCGCCTCCGACCACGATGAGGTCGTACGGGTTCATAAAAGATCTTTTGTCATTCTGCGATCACAATTTACGGTTCTTTCCACACCGTGACACCCATCCGATAAAAGTAGTGGCGCTGGATGTCCACCTGGGTTCCCTGAATTCGACTAGTCAGGTTGCGCATTTCTTCAACTGTGTAAGCCTGGCGCACAGAGGCGGGAGCGTCGTGGCGCGTGAGCCGGCTTCGGTAGAGCAGATATCCGGCGTATACCGCGATGAGATGCAAGGGACTGCGGATCAGGTCATTCATCAGGAAGGCTTTTCGACAAACTCGCAAACCTTCCTGCACGAATTCGGTGAGTTGCTGCGGCGCCAGATGGTGTACGAATAGGCAGGAGCTCACCAGGTCAAAGCTGCCGTCACTAAAAGGGAGAGCCAACGCGTCGGCGACGACTCGAGGATTCGAGCCGCTCAGGTGAGAGCGGGCGCGATCCAGGAGCAGGACACGGACATTGATTCCGCGGCGACGCAGGCGCGCGGCGGCCAAGTTGGGCACGTCTCCGGAGCCGGCGGCAATCTCCAGGAGGGAAAGGTCGCGAGGGCCAAGCCGGCGCGCCACCCGCTCGATCAGGGCTTCGCTGGTGTCGACTCCTCCAAACCAACGGTTGACGCGGCCGAGGTCGGCCAGGGAAGCGGCAATCTCAGCCGGGGTGCCTGCATCGCTATCCAGCAGTTCGGTGGTGGGTACCCGTTTCATGGAACCACAGACGCCGCAAGCTAAACCTGGGCCAGTTCCTCTTCCAGCAATTGTTTGTTGTACAGATCGGTGTAGTAACCGTTGCGGGCGATCAGTTCGTCGTGCGTACCCAGTTCCACGATGCGGCCCCCGTCGAGGACCGCGATCCGGTCGGCATTGCGCACGGTCGAGACACGATGGGAGATAAAGATCGTGGTACGCCCCTGCATGATTTCGCGGAGATGATTGAGAATCTTGTCTTCGGTATGCGTATCGACGCTGGAAAGCGCATCATCCAGGATCAGGATGCGAGGATTGCGGATGATGGCGCGAGCAATCGCCGTACGCTGCTTCTGTCCGCCGGAGAGCGTGATGCCGCGCTCGCCCACGATCGTCTGATATTGCTCCGGAAAACTCTCAATATCTGACGCGATGTCGGCGCCTTCGGCGGACTGCCGAATTTTTTCATCGGTAACTTCCTCGGTGCCGAAAGCGATGTTCTCCCGCACGGTGTCACTGAAGAGGAAGGTTTCCTGGGGCACGAAGCCGATGTTGCGCCTCAGGATCTCAAGCGGGAACTCGCGAATGGGCCGGCCATCGATCAACACCGTCCCCGCCGGAGCGTCGTAAATGCGGGGAATGAGACTTACCAGCGTGGTTTTGCCGGAACCGGTTGGCCCCACGATCGCGAGGCTTGTTCCCTCGGCAATACGCAGGTTCACATCATTCAACACCCCCGTTCCGTTGTACGCGAAATTCAGACCGCGAAATTCGATCTCGCCGCGCACAGGTTCGGGAGGGATGGGGACCGCGACTTCACGGTCCCGAATCTCCGGTTGCTCCACAAGAATCTGGTTGATGCGCCCCATGGACGCAGTTCCCCGCTGAAATATGTTAATCACCCAACCCAGAGCTATTACCGGCCAGGTGAGTTGCACCATGTAAGTGTTGAAGGCGACAAAATCGCCCACGCTGATGCGGCCCAACAGAACTTCGCGGCCGCCCAGCCACAACACGAGCACCACAGCAAAGCCCAGCATGGTTTCCAGGGTCGGCCACAACATGCCCATCAATCGGACCAGCTTCAGACTGCGCGCAATGTATTCCTGGTTGGCTTTTTCGAAAGCCTCGATCTCCGGCTCTTCCTGCACGTAGGCGCGAATCACGCGCGCGCCGGAGAAGTTCTCCTGGGCCCGCGCGGAAATATCGGAAAACATCGCCTGGATGCGCTCAAAGCGCTCGTGGATCTGTCGACCGAAATACTGCACCACGATGCTCACCACGGGCAGGGGCAGAAAAGCATAGAGTGTGAGCCGCGGGCTGATGGCGAGCATGAAGACCAGCGCCCCCGCAGTAAACACGACAGTATTGGCCGAATACATGATGGCGGGGCCGAGCAGCATTCGGACAGCATTCAGGTCATTGGTGGCTCGCGCCATGATGTCGCCAGTGCGGGTGCGCTGGTAGTAGGGATAACTGAGTCGTTCCAGATGTCGAAACAGATCATTGCGCAGATCGAACTCAATGTCGCGGGAGATGCCGATTACAATCCAGCGGGTGAGGAATTGAAAGATGCCCTTAACACAAGCCACCGCAATCAACAGCGAGGCATAGAGGAGCAGCTTCCGCTCGGTCACCCCCAGGTGCAGGTCGTCGATTGCTCTTTTAATGACCTGAGGAAAGAGAATCCAAATGCCGTTGGTTAGAAAGACGCAGAGCGTGCCCACCACGTAGCCGTGGCGGTACTTCTTCAAATAGGGGAGGAGTGGACGCAGGTTCTTGGGCACCATGTGCTTTTAGTAGATGCGATTTTAGCAGCATGGGCTTCAGTTTCCAGAACTGACGGAATCCGGTTCCCGGCGGCACGAGATCATCGCGCAAGACGATCATGCTGGCGGCGGCGACCAGCAGCGCGCAGGTGATCAGAAAAAAGCAATCGAGTTCGAATAAAAACGAGTACAGACGATCAAGGTCCATGCCGTTTTGCTCTGGATTGCCGTACGCCTCAGTGGCTGCGTTTGCGCAGTTGGCTCTTCCCAGTTGCATGTTTGTAGCGCTCTACCACCGCGCCAATGGCCTGCAACCTGCCCAGGGTAGTGAGCCGCGGGTCCTGAAGGACCGAGTCAAATTCCGCCATCCAACATTCCACCGCTTTATCGACGCAGGTCACCATCTCGGCCGCTATCGCGTCTACAAAGTCCTTCTGGACAGGTGTGGTTTGCAAGGTTGAATCACTCCTTCCCGATACTTTAGTTCCGCAGACCTGGCCGGGAACCGGAAGTTCTCGACTCCCGTCCCGGCCTTGGTTCAGATACCCCGTCTATGGCTGTGCAGGAGGGGCCTGCTCGATTTGTTGCATGCGCTTCTGAAATCTCTCTTCCCGGCGCTGCGAGAACTGAGTGGCTTTGCTCTTCTGCTCCGGCGTCAGGATGTTAAATATTTCCGAGTGAATCTTTGCCTTTTGGACGGTGAGTTCCGTCATGATCTGGGCTTGCTGGGAGGCGGCGGCCCGTACCTTGCCTTCATCAAACGTTTGGCTCGTTTCCAACTGTCGTAACTGCTGCTGTGACTGATGGACCTGTTGGACCAAAGGCAGGACGTTGGGCTTCTCCGATGCGATGATCGCGTTGACCTGTGCTTGCTGGGCATCGGTCAAATCGAGGTAATCGGTCATGAAGCCAACCATGGGTTCAAGGCCAAGTCCCTGACCGCCACCCATGTGGCGATGCGCTTTGGCCACGGTTTGGGAGACCGCCGCCGCCCCCACCCCGGCGACTGCCAGCGCTATAGCGAGTATCCGCCTGCGAACTGATTTCATCTATTCCTCCTGGGACTCGTTTCCGAGAGCCCCGAAATCTCTTCGAGTAATGGGAACACTTCTCCGCCAGAGTCAGTCAAACCAGGTGACTTACGCCCCATAGCTAAAGCTAGGGGCTTCAAGGGCCACGCCAGCTAGCGCAGGCGTTTCGGTCCTTAGGCGCAGTCCGCGCCTTAAAATCTCCAATGCCGAGGCGTGGTCGCGGATTGTGTCCAAACCGCAAGCCGAACAATGGTGCTTCCTGTCCCACAACTTCTTGGGCACGGCTCGACCACACGGGCATTGTTGCGATGTGCCACGGGCATTCACTTTCACCAGCCATCGACCAGCGCTTTCAGCCTTGTACGATAGCTTTCGGATGAAGCCT